>DYLW01000018.1:0-46634 GCA_020721865.1 Leptospira biflexa
TGTGACAGTCACACCGGGGAGGAGACATAATATGTGACAGTCACACCGGGGATGCGACATAATATGGACGTCACCTTGGGTAAAACCCATCGAAAAAAAGTTGAAAAATGCTTTATCTTTCCGTCGGATTATCTGCAATGTCAGAATGGCAGACGGTTTGCGGGTCCGGAATGGAAACGCAACGTTAAGGAGGGGATATGAACATGTATAAGATGATTTTATTTACAGGGATTCTGGCTGTGGCCGTTTCCTGCGGCAGTGCGGGTTTACCGGAGACGGATCTTCCGGAAGAGGCGGTGGGGTTCCAGTTTACGGACGGCACTTCCATGAGTTCCAATACGGCCGATGAGCATCATCCGGTGATGCTGGGCAACCATTTCTATTATGTTTCTGATGTGGGAGTGGATTCCTTTGTGCACCACGCGGTTTTACAGTCCGATGGAAAATTCCAGAACCTGGGCAGATTGAAAGATCCCGCCGGCAGTGCGGATGTGAACCTGAAAGATTTGGGGACATACCAAACAAACGAGTGCCAGATTGGCACTGGGAATAACGATTACTGGGATATGCACGGGGTGACCATGCAGGATGGGCAGTCCTTTCTGATCTTTGGCAGGAGAATTAAGCCCGCAAATGATGACGCAAACGGTATCTGTGTGGCTCCGCTAAATGGCAGTGGGGCGATAGACTGGAGTGGTGTAAAACTCTATCTTCTGGGAAATGATACTGGGTCTGAGTGTGCCCGCCCCATCGCCGTGGGCTTTATGGTGACAGACGACGGCCATCTGGGAGTTTTTCAGAATTTTGGGGGAAGAACGGCTTCTGCAGGGATCACTTTCCAGAAACTGGCATATAATACGGCAACTAAAAGCATTGTTTCAACAGTTAATACAACAACGTGTTCCATTAGTGGCAAAAAGATGCCCACCAAATTGATCCCGTTGCCCGTTCCCGTTTTGAATTATCCCCCCGGTGCCTTTGCTCTTGAAGTACGGCATGTTCATGTGCAAAAATATGGGGTGGATTTTCAGATCCTGAACAACAACGGGCGGTTGCAGCTTCTGGGGGAATTCGGGAGCACTCCGCTGGTGCTGGATATTTTTGATCCGGTGTACTATGAAAAATGCTCCATTAATTCGCCCTCCATTGGTCCGGATAAGCGGTTTTATTTTGCGGCCAAATGCCAAAATCCGCAGTTTCCCACGCAGGATTTATACCGGATTAACTACCCCACGGTGGATGAAATGGGGCCGGCACGGAAGATCATCCGTTACATCCTGACCGGAGAAAAACCGGAGCTGGGGATTCCGCTTCCGTAACGGGGCGATCGTAAAGGGAGAATCTGAATATGGTAAAAATGGGGAGTTTTCTTCTGGCCGGGGTTCTGGTGGCCGGTTTATGCGGGGTTTCTGCTTACGCGGAACCGGACAAAAAGAAGGCCACTCCTCCCCCGTCCGCAGAAAAATCCAAACCGGAAGAGAAAAAATCGGACAAAAATGAAAAAACCATAAACCGGATTGTCGCGGAAATGGAGCAGGATGAGGAGAGTGAGATGGGGGTTTTCCGCTCCCTTCTGGCCCAAAAAAAGGCCACCCGGAAGGATCTGTACAATATTTTTCTGATGCAGTCCGGGCAATTCGCTCAAATGCCCAAACCCATCCAGCGGCTGGACTGGATCAAAGCACGGGATAAATCCATCCGGACAGAAGCGGATCTGGATGTGGAAATCACCCGTGGAGAGGTGGCACGGTTTCTGCATAAAAACGGGAAATATGAAAAGGGGATGATGTATTCCCTCACCGGACTGGAGAGGTACGCGTTCCGGGATATGGTGGCTCTGGGGATTATGGCTTCCTCCTCATCGTCCGGGGATAAACTGAGCGGAGCCCAGCTTATGGGGGTTTTTGAGCTCGCGGAAAAGGTGACAGTCACCAAGAAAACCTGGCCACGGGTGGAGGAAGTCCCAGCGGAGGCACCGGACATACCGGAAAGAATTGTCAATGCAGATAAAGATAAACTTATGAAACCCAAAGGTAAATGAAACCCAATTTAAATTTAAAGGAGACTATATGAAAAAGAATATTTTGCATGGTTTATTGGTTTTACTGGCGTCTTTGTTTTTTGTGGCGACGATGGATGCCAAAACGATAGGGAAAATCAGCTTCGTTTCCGGAAATGCCCAGATACAGAACGGCTCCGAAGCATGGAAAGATGTCAATATCGGGACGCCGGTTCTGGACACCTCCCGCATCCAGACAGGATATAACGGAAAGGTGACTGTCACCATGATCAACGGAACCAGGATGGCCATTGGAAAGGCCACTCTCATTGGGATGGAGAAATTTGCCACCGGAGGGTACGGCACCCAGACCAATGTGAATCTGCGGATTGGGACAGTCACCGCCTATGTGGCCAAAAACGATACAAGCCGGAATTACTTCCGGGTGCGTACCCCCACAGCGGTTGCGGGAGTACGGGGAACCGTGGAGCAGATATCCTATCTTCCCGATTCCGGAACAGAGGTAAAGCTCATTGAATCCGCAGCGGATGTCATCAACCGGCAGGGTCTGGCTGCGAAAGTACCCCAAGGTTCGGCAGCCCGTTCCCACGGCAAGGAGGGCTTGCAGCGTCCTCTGGACAAGGCCAAAATGGACGCCCGGGTGCGGATGGAAAATCCCGGTATGGGCAGAGAGGAAAGAAAGGGAGTTGCCCATTTCCGGGGAGTTGTGGGAAATCCGGGTCAGTGGAAAGCCATGCAGGGGGATATGCGGCGGTTGCGGCACATCAACCGGTTTGACTCCAGAAAAGGGCGGGTGATGAAGCTGGAGAGGCTTTGAGGGAGTAATTTTTTGAAAAGGATGTATATGAAATTTTGGGCGGGTTTACCCTTAACGGTGTTCGTTGCAATGCTCGTTACGGTATTCGGAGGCATATCCATGCGTGCGGAAACCGTAAAAAAAATGGTGGATGATCTGGACAATGCCGGCGTGGTAAATCCCCCCAAAAAAGCAACGGCGGTTAATTCAGAGGAAGACACATCGTTCTATCAAAATGAAGATGCCATGAATATTGGCGGGCTCAAGCCCACGGAGGAGGACACGGAAGTCATCAATCCCCACCAGATGGATTATGGTCTGGTGGTGAGCCATAATGATTATTATGACAACGTGACGGAGAATAATCTGCTTCTGGGGTACTACCGCCCGTATTTTCAATACCGTTACAACGGACGCCATGAAGCCAATATCCGGGGGAAATTCAGTGCCAAATATTACAAATATCCGTCCACCACGGCAACCCAGGAAGAATATTATGGTACGCTGGAAGTGCTCACATACGGGTTGCGGACAAATAGCCATAATCTGGACATCGGGCGGAAATACTACCGGTTGGGGGGAGGCCTGGTGCTTTCCAATTATGCGGATGGTCTCCAGTACACCTTTGTGTCTCCGTATTCCAGTATCACGGTGGTGGCCGCATATTCCGGTACCTACGGGAAAGATTTATGCAAGCTGAGCATAGAGGGATGTTCCAGCGAAAAGAATTCCTTTGATATTCTGGAAGACCGCCCGGAGGATGCAAACATCGGACGGCTGGGCCAACGGATTCTGGCCGGAGGACAACTGGATCTACCGCACACTGGTGACGCCCAGCTATCCCTCATTGGGCTCTATACCTATGATCTGATTCAGGAAGATTCCAAAAGCGAACAGAATTATGGATACCATCCTTACTATGCCGGGGTGAGTCTGGACGGATTTTTGGGAACGCCCATGTTTTCCTATCTTTTTGAAGTGTATTACCAGGGCGGCAAAACGTACAATATTGATTATGAAAGTAGTAATCCAATCACCGGTGTCACCACCAGTATTTCCGGAAAAGATCCGGTGAAAATTTCCGCCTATGCCATCCAATCGGAAATTAATATTCTCCTGCCCTTTGGGGCAAATTATTTTAAGCCGGAAGCGGTGTTTGAGTTTGCCATGGGGAGCGGAGATGCGGATAAAGAATCCACCACAGATCCCATCAATGCGAACGCCACAGGGAAGGACGCGGGATTTTATGCCTTTGGGGTATATTCCGGGGGGCTGGCTCTCAAGCCGTCTCTGGGCAATCTGCAGATTTACCGGGCGGGGCTGGACTTCCGGCCGGCGTATTTTTTCTACCCTCTCCGGAATCTGGCATTTTCCACCCGCTATTCCTTATATCAGAAGCATATCAGTGCCGGCGTCATTTCCGATACGTCCGCCACCGGAAGCGGGCGGCTGGTGGGCCATGGGTTTGATTTCTCCATGACGTTCAATGCCCGTTCAGATGTCCAGTTATACTTTGGTTATGGTCTATTCCAGCCCAGGACGGCCTATGAGTCCGCATACCGGAGCATGCAACATGCATATCTGGCGAATGTAACTCTGGTATTTTAAGCCCCGCCTATGGAAACCCGGAAAAAGAGATGACAATATTGCGTTCTTTCCTAAATAGCCGGGATGGCAGATAAATTCACAAAAACCGTCTGGTTCTGGATCATCATAGTGGCTACCCCGGGGCGGATGGTTTTCATCCTTCGCGTCCGGGGAAAATCCGTATAAAATTAACCCCATGAACCCCGATTATGGAGGGCGTTCTGTGCGGGGAAAATTCTCCGGTTTTCAACGCTATTGGGGAGTGTCCTTGGGCCGGATTTCCGTGGATGCCCTCAGTCAAATATTTTAATAACGGAAATAAGCGTCCCCAAAGTCACAAAGCCAACCATAATGAGCCATTGCATAAACACAAAGCGTTTTTCCATCTGCTCAAAGCGTTTTTCCATATTTATTTGCATATCTTCAAAGCGTTTATCTACCTGCTCAAATCGCTTATCCACCGCCTCAAAGCGTTTTTCTATAAACTCAAAACGTTTGTCCATATATTTCTGGTTTTCCTCAAAACGTTTGTCCATATATTTCTGGTTTTCCTCAAATCGGCGGTCCATATCCTTTTTCAGGTCAATGAGAATATCCCTCTGGTGTTTGAGTTCTTCTTCCACCCGGACAATGCGTTCATTTACCAGTAAAAATTTTTCCTCCAGAGAGCTACCACTGGACAAACGCGGGCTTTTTTTGACCACATTCATATCCTGAATTTTCTTCTGGATCATAGCTTCCATTTTCGTTTCCAGAGCATGGAGCAATTCCTGATTTTTTTCTGCTTTTTTGGTTACGACTTCAGGCATAGGGGATGAAATGTGATTTTTACAATATGTCAAGATTTTTTTAATAATTTCATATATATTCCTGATTTTTACATTTTTTACTTGACACACTGCCAGAATCTGGTAATACCAGTTACCGGTTGGTTTATGGCCGGAACCACAAAGGGGGATTATGATCGCGAAAATGGAACCGCTGGTTTCAGAAAGCCTCAAGGATGTATTTGTGGACAGATTTGAGTCTGCCATTCTTTCCGGGGAATTTTCTTCCGGAGAGCTTTTGCCATCGGAACGGGACTTGGCTGCACAATTGCAGGTGAGCCGGCCGGTGGTGCACGAAGGTCTTCTGGAGCTTTCTGTCCGGGGATTAGTGACTCTGAAACCCAGATCCAGAGCGGTTGTGAATAATCTCAAAAAAGAG
Organism: Leptospira biflexa; assembly: GCA_020721865.1. Lineage (GTDB taxonomy): Bacteria > Spirochaetota > Leptospiria > Turneriellales > DYLW01 > DYLW01. Next base: position 5,610 of record DYLW01000018.1, read on the forward strand.
GGATCCTTATCCCTGCTCCATTCGCTGATGAATTATCACGGGGATACCCTGGCTCCACATATCCAGAAAAGCATTCTGGATCTGCGCCTTCTCTTTGAGGTGGAAAACGCTGCTTTGGCTGCCCGTCATATTACTCTGGAACAGTTACGGGAAATGGAGCAGATTCTGCAAAGAGAAGAGGGAATTTTATCCGCTCCGGACGTGGTTTCCTTGGAAGCAATCACCGATCTGGATTTTGCTTTCCACCATCTGTTATGCGAAGCATCCGGAAATTTTATTTATCCTCTGCTGATGAATTCCTTCCGGCCAGTGTATGGGGAACTTTCCTCCCGGTTTTTTTCTGATCGCAAGCTCTTACCGGGAGTGTATGCCAGCCACAAAGAATTGTACTTTGCCATACAGAATAGAAATGAAAAAAACGCCAGAAAAATTATGACCAAGATCCTAACCCATGGATCTGCAGAGCTGCAGAGAATACTCGCACAGAAAAATAAAGTTAAATGAAATATAAAAATTAAACGGAGGAGTTATCTCCAAACATCAGGAATTTTCCATTAAAAAACCCAAAAGGCTGAGCCCGCGAATCCAGTGGCTGCGGGATTATTATTTTTCCGGAACGGAGCGGTCATGGAATAATGAATTCACATCCTGGACCACCGGCACTCCATGGGATTCACAGTATGATGAATTGACCTATTATATTGTTCCGGAAACCTATCCCTTTCTGCAGACATTCCGCTCATCCTTTAACCAGATGTCCCAAAAAGTATATTTGGAGCCGGAATTCTGGTCATGGACCCTGCCGGAGAGAAAGGCATGGTTTCTGAAAGAAGTAATGCTCCACCATCTCCCGCTGGAAATACTGCCGGGGGATTTAATTGCCGGTGCCCGCTTTAATGTGATGACATCCCATTGCTGGAACCGCGAGGAAGCCAAAGCCAGAGACAATTTGATTTATGGAAAAAACGGGGCACGGGCAACCATGAAATGGTTCCATGATCATGGCTATGGAAATTCCGGTGCCACTTCCGGCCACTTGATTCCGGGCTATGACAAGGTGCTCCGGATGGGATGGAAAGGTATTCACGCAGAGCTGGAGCAGTACCATGCTTCGTTATCGGATGCGGATAAAAAGGGACCCAAAGGCGGACAGCTCCGGGCAATGATGACGGCGGCACAAATTCCCAAAGAGTTGTCGGAAAAATACGCCACAAAATGTGGTCTTCTTGCCTCCGTAGAAGCTGATCCCATACGCCGGAAAGAGCTGGAGGAAATGTCCCGTAATCTTAAAACCGCCCTCTGGGAAGCCCCGCAGAATTTCTGGGAAGCCATCCAAGCCCTCTGGATCACCCACATGCTGGTGATGAGCGATGAGAACTATCCCGGACCGGGAGTCTCCTTTGGTCGCTTTGATCAGATTCTGTATCCTTTCTGGAAAAAATCCATCGATCAGGGAATGGACCGGGAATTTGGGAAGGAAATTCTCAAAGCGTTTTGGATCCACGCGAATACCGCCTATGACGCCCTCATCCGGGTGGGTGGAAACCAGGGGATTACCGCCGGCTATGGGCAGTTGATCACTCTGTCCGGAATGGGAAACAATGGGGAAGACCTGACCAATGATTTCACTTATGCGGTATTGGAGGTCATTGATGAAATGTCTCCCATTCTGGAGCCCAAACCCAATGTGCGTTTGCACCGCAATTCACCTGACAAGTTGTTGGATAAAATCATCGACATGATTTCCTCCTCCCAGGGGGCTCCCTTTTTGCTGAATTTTGACGAACGTTCCATGGCCGGCATGATGAATGAATCCAGAAACGGGAAACTGGAAACACTGATCCATGAATACAACGCAGCGGACTATGCACCGGTGGGATGTTTGGAGAACACCATGGCGGGGAATGACCGCTCCGGGACGGTGGACAACAATCTGAATTTACTCAAGGCAGTGGAGCTTGCCCTCACCAATGGTCGGGATATGTTACCGTTCACGGATCCCATCACCGGAAAAAAAGATAAGATAAAGCAGGATGGCCCGCAAACGGGGAATCCATCCCAATTCCGGACATGGGAAGATTTCCAGCGTGCGTACATCCGCCAAACGCAGTATATTGTTCAGAAAATTACGGAAGTATATGAGACGTCAGAATCCATCCGTGCCCGTTTCCATCCCACCCCGTATCTGTCCTGCCTGGTGGAAGGCTGTGCGGAACAGGCAAAGGATATCACGCAGGGAGGTGCCCGGATCAGTTTCACCACCATTGAAGCGGTCACCTATGCCACCACCGTGGATTCCCTGTTGGCCATTAAATACCTGGTCTATGTTGAAAAAATCTGCACAATGGATGAGCTGATCTCTGCCCTCAAGGATAACTGGGTGGGACATGAAGTCCTGCAGGCACGGGCCAAATACAAAGCTCCCAAATACGGGAATGATAATGATGAGGCGGACGCCATGGGGAAATTTGTGATGGATCTCTGGACATCAGAGACATGGAAATACAAAACAAAATCCACTGGTCGCCAGTTCCGGCCCGGTATGCTGAGCTGGAATTATTGGGTGGGCGATGGGTTCATTCTGCCCGCGAGTCCGGAAGGAAGAACCAAGGGTCAGTTTTTATCCAATGCAATATGTCCTGTGAACGGGATGGATACGAACGGACCCACATCCAATTCCAATTCTGTGGGAAAAGTCCTGGGTGGAAAAGCATCGGAGGGGAAATCCGGAGATTGGAAAGAATATTTCAATTCCCTGCCCAATGGAGCCAGCCACACCATATCCTTTAATCCGTCATTGATAAAAGACAAAGAGCATAAAGAAAAATTCAAGTCTTTCCTCAGAGGCTATGTGGCGAACGGAGGAACTGCACTGCAAATCAATATGGTGGATGCGGAAATGTTGAAAGAAGCCCAGATCAATCCTCAGGATTACCGGCATCTTCTGGTGAGGGTCACCGGATACAATGCCTATTTTACGTCCATTGGCAGGGAATTGCAGAATGAGCTGATTGCCCGGACTGCACACGAAAATTTTTAAGGAAATACCGATGAGTGAAACGGGAATGGTTCTGGAAATCCAGAGGATGTCCACGGAGGACGGGCCGGGGCTCCGCACATCGGTCTTCCTGAAAGGATGCAGTCTCCAATGCAAGTGGTGTCATAACCCGGAGAGCATATCCTCCAAACCGGATATCCAATGGAGAGGGCATAACTGCATTGGATGCCGGATCTGTATGGCGGGTTCCGCAGGGAGAGCATTTCAATTCCATGACGGGAAATTAATCATAAACCGGGATATGGAAACAGATTTTGCAACGGCGGTAAAAGATTGCCCCACCGGAGCTCTGGAAATTATTGGGCAGGAATGGGACGCCGGCTCTCTGGTCACAGAAATTCTGAAAGATAAAGCATACTTTACCCAGACAAATTCCGGAACTATGGGCGGGGTCACTATTTCCGGCGGGGAACCGGTGTTGCAGTCTGGTTTTGTGGTAGAGATATTCCAGAAGCTCCAGGCGGAGAGAATCCATGTCACTCTGGACACCTGCGGCATGTATGGAAAAAGTAAACTGGAAAGCATACTCCCTCATGTGGACTTGATCCTTTTTGATATAAAAGAAATTGATACCCGGAAGCATAAGGAATTTACCGGATCCTCCAACGAAGCCATTCTGGAAAACCTGAAATTTATCAATGCGTATATCCGGAAAAATCCGCAGACCCGGCTCTGGATTCGGACTCCCATCATTCCCCACTCAACCGATACCCCGGAGAATATTTCTGGCATAGCGGCATTCCTGAGAGAAAATGACATACACTTTGACCGATGGGAGCTCTGTGCGTTCAATAACCTCTGCAATGACAAATATGAAAGATTGGGAATGGAATGGGAATATAAAAACGAAGGCTTGCTTACCGATCTGTTTATGGATGGCCTTTTAGCCAGGGCAAGGGCTGATTCATCCCGGCCGGACAGAATCCTCTGGACAGGTTCTGTAAAAAAAGCTTTTGGGGATATTTTCCAAGAGGAGAAGAAAAACCCCATTAAAGCCGTAAATTACTGTCGTATCACTACCGTAAGGACATAAACTTTTTATATTGGAGAAAAAATGAAAACAAAGAATACTTTTTCCGCTGATGATATGCAGGCGTTTAAGCCGGAAAGCAAAATTGGGCTTTTAGCAACAGTTAATCCGGAGGGAAAGCCCCATGTTACTTTAATCACCACGTTGCAGGCAAAAACAGAAAAGCAGATATTTTGGGGTCAGTTTGTCCAAGGACAGAGTAAGGAAAATCTGAAACAAAACCCAAAAGCCGGGTTTTTTATCATGACCCCGGATAAGAACTTTTGGACGGGGAAAGCCCATTGGACTCACTCCGTAAAAGAAGGGAGCGATTTTGAATATTTCAACAATCTTCCCATGTGGCGGTACAATGCCTATTTTGGAATCCATACTATTCATTACATGGATTTACTGGAAACCACAGAGAGAAGGGGGTTGCCTGTCACCAAAATTGTTGTTTCATCGGTTTTGACAAAATTTTCCAAAAACGGTGTATCAATGAAAAATCCGAATAAAATTAATCCCATGAACCCGTGGACGCGGGGGATGTTTAATAAACTGGATGCCCTAAAATTTATCGCTTATATCGGAAAAGACGGGTACCCCCGGATCATCCCAACGCTACAATGCCAAACGGCGGATTCGGATACCTTGGTATTCCATAGGGGAGTATTTTCTGACCATTACGAACGGTTGCAGCCCGGCTCGGATGTGGCCGTTTTTGGGCTCACTCTGAGCATGGAGGATGTCCTGGTGCGGGGAAAATTCTCCGGTTTTCAACGCCATCGGGGAGTGTCCTTAGGACGGATTCACGTGGACTGGGTCTATAATTCCATGCCACCCATCCCCGGTCAGGTTTATCCGCCAAATAGCGTCCGGGAAGTGCAGAATTTTTAATCGGGGGTATTTCCCCTCCGGTTATCTACTCTCCCGGTCATGGACCCGGACATCCATTGCCGGTATTTACGACCCCCGGACGACCTCAGTCAAATATTTTAATAACGGAAATAAGCGTCCCCAAAGTCACAAAGCCAACCATAATGAGCCATTGCATAAATACAAAGCGTTTTTCCATCTGCTCAAAACGTTTATCCATCTGTTCAAAACGTTTATCCATCTGTTCAAAACGTTTGTCCATATATCTCTGGTTTTCCTCAAATCGGCGGTCCATATCCTTTTTCAGGTCAATGAGAATATCCCTCTGGTGTTTGAGTTCTTCTTCCACCCGGACAATGCGTTCATTTACCAGTAAAAATTTTTCCTCCAGAGAGCTACCACTGGACAAACGCGGGCTTTTTTTGACCACATTCATATCCTGAATTTTCTTCTGGATCATAGCTTCCATTTTCGTTTCCAGAGCATGGAGCAATTCCTGGTTTTTTTCTGCTTTTTTGGTTACGACTTCAGGCATAAGGCATAGGGGATGAAATGTGATTTTTACAATATGTCAAGATTTTTTTAATTCTTTTTTATATTTTCCCGGGATACTATTTTCGCCCAATTTAACCCCGTCACGGGAAAAGAATTGTACCTTTATCGATGTTTTCATAAAGGTACCATAAATGAACCGGTTTCAGTCCATTCTCTTTTATTTTTTTCTTTCCCTTGGATCAGCGGGTATGGCTTTTTTGCTGGTACAACACGACACAACCCCCTTTATTACCATCGCTGGGAATGTGTTATTTATCCTAATCACGGGTTTGTTTTTACGGAAAGTACTGTTTTTGGCCCATTCTCTGGATAAGGTGGACGCAAATGCACTGATGGCCCGCCGTACCAGGAGAGATACCGGCAGCTGTTCCAGAATGTGGACCGGGCGGTGATTATTTTTCGGCGGGAAGGGGAAGAATTTATCATAGAGGATTTGAATCCCCTTGTGGAAAAAATCGAGAATATGCCCAGAGAAGACATGCTGGGCAAATCCATCCTGGAGGTCTTTCCCGGGGCAAAGGAATTTGGAATTCTGGAAATGCTGGAAGAAGTGTACCAGACAGGAAAAAACCGGGAAATTCCGGTGAAATATTATCATTCCGATTTTTCCCGTGGATACCGGGAAAACCATATATTCAAATTAGCCACTGGAGAGGTGGTTTCTATTTACCGGGACATCACAAAAGATGTGGAGTTCAAGAAAGAGCTGGTGCAGGCAAAAAAAACCGCAGAAAAAGAGCAGAAGACAAGAGCAGGTTTTATGGCCAATATGAGTCATGAACTGCGCACCCCCTTAAACGGAATCATGATGGGGAATGAACTTCTGAACATGACAAGATTGGACGATGAGCAAACAGAGCTTTCCCAGATTATCCAGAAATCGGCAGAAAACCTGCTGGATATCATTAACTCCATCATAGATATGACCAATATTGAACTGAACCGGATGATCATCCGGGAGCAGAATCTGAATCTGGAAGATCTGCTGCGTTTTTCTGCCCGGATTTATGAGAACATGGCTAAGCAGAAAAATGTGGAAATCCAGATCATGATTGATCATCTGATCAACCATACATACATTGGGGATTCACACCGCATCCGGCAGATTTTCATGAATCTGATCCATAATGCGGTGAAATTCACGGATACCGGGAGTGTACGGATTTCCCTGAACAAATATGATGGACCCATTGACCTGCCGGAGGGAGTCATCCGGGATGAATATGATTTCATCGAGTTTATTGTGGAAGACACCGGAATTGGTATTCCGGAGGAAGGGCTGAAGGATCTCTTTGAAAAATTTATGCAGTTGGATATGTCCACCACCAAAAAATACGGCGGCTCCGGCATTGGTCTTTCCATCACCCAGGCACTTTTGAAATTAATGAATGGGAAAATACGCGTGGAGAGCAAACCGGGGGAAGGCTCGCGTTTTTCTGTTTACCTTCCTTTGAAAAGATCGTCGGATTTGCATTCTGCCGGGAAAGCCCTTCCATCAGGATCAAGGGAATTGGCCAAAAAAATTCCGGAGAATGAAGAAAAGCATATCTTAATTGTGGAAGATAATATAGTAAACCAGTCTCTCACGGAACGCATGCTCCACTCTTTTGGGTTTATCACTTATGTCTCCTCCAACGGCCTGGAGGCGGTGGAACAGTTCCAAAAAAATCCCCGGTTATATGACCGGTTTTGATGGATATCCAGATGCCCATCATGAACGGTTATGAAGCCAGTCGCAAGATACGGGAGATTGAGAATGCCATGGGCATCAAGAGAACTCCCATTGTGGCGTTAACGGCTTATGTTTCCGATGAAGACAAAGACAGATGTTTCGCAAGCGGTATGGATGATTTTCTGGCCAAGCCGGTGGATAAAAACGAGCTGAAGCGGTGTCTGGAAAAAAACGTTGAATCCGCCCAAGTCAATTGAAACGATATTCCACCCCCGCCGTTGCCAGAGCTTCCCAGGAAGGTGCCCGTATGGTGTCGGCTGCTTCATTATATGTATAGACTTTTCCAGTTGTTGTGTTTTTGCGTGGTTTGTCATCCTCTGAATCCGGGTTGTAATAAAATTCTCCATGGGCATCAATTCTGGACGGGAAGAAATACTCCACTCCGGCATTCATAAAAACAAATAACCTTTTGGAAACTTTTACCATCGGATGGATTCCGGCCCCAAACCCGAACTGCGTGGTCCGGATAAAGAAATCCTCATTATCTCCAATGAAAATATAATGGGCACGGTAAAAGGAATACCGGGGTCCGGCATAGGTAAGAAAATCCATCGACCGGTATGTATAAAACAGGTAATTGACATTCATGGATAAGCGGATGGTATAACCGGACTCATCCACGGTTCCACCCTGGTTATCGTTGATATAAATTTTGCGGGCATCATTTGCATTGCCGGGATTTGTCTGGAACGTCCACAATAATCCGCCGTCAAATCCAATAGGAATGGAGGAGTCCAGATGATACAGACCCAGATGTATGCCCGGCCCAAAGCCATTGAAAAATCCCATTTGGATTCCCCCGGAAAAACTCTGGGGAGGAATATTTCTTTTTGCGGGATAGACACCCATTGCCACAAAAAGAAAGAGAGGCATAACCCACTGAATGGATAATTTCATGATATCTTTATTTCTGGAATTAATTCCGGTTTTTCAGAAGCGGAAATTCCATTTTCTCCCGGATTTCCACATACCGCTGGGCAATTTTCTGTGCCAGGTGGCGGATGCGGGCGATGTATCCCGCCCTTTCGGATACGGAGATTGCTCCGCGTGCGTCCAGCAAATTGAAGGAATGGGAACATTTGATGAGATAATCATAAGCCGGGAAGACAATCTGTGCGTCTTTGTAATCCAGTATCCTCCGGGCCTCGTTTTCATAATCATCAAACCATCGGAACAGTTTTTCCGTGTCCGCAATATGGAAGTTATAATGAGAAAATTCAAATTCGGTTTGCTTGTGAACATCCCCGTAGCGGACGCGTTCATTCCACATTAAATCATACACATTGTCTTTATTCTGAAGATACATCGCCAGCCTCTCCAGCCCGTACGTGAGTTCCAGAGAAACCGGTTTGAGCGGAAGGGATCCGCACTGCTGGAAATACGTGAATTGGGTGACTTCCATTCCATCCAGCCAGACCTCCCAGCCCAGGCCGGCAGCCCCCAGAGTGGGGGACTCCCAGTCATCCTCCACAAAACGGATGTCATGCTCTTTTAAATTAAACCCCAGGGCTTTCAGGGATTCCAGATAGATTTCCTGTGCTTTATCCGGGGAGGGCTTGATGATCACCTGGTACTGGTAATAGTGTTGCAGCCGATTGGGATTGTCCCCAAAGCGTCCATCCGTGGGGCGACGGGATGGCTCCACATAGGCCACGGCCCAGGGCTCCGGCCCCAGCACCCGCAGAAAGGTGTGGGGGTTAAATGTCCCCGCTCCGGTTTCCAGATCATAGGGCTGACCAAGGATGCATCCTTTTTGCGACCAGAATTCATTTAATGTTTTGATAATGTCCTGAAAATACATGGGATCCCTTATTTTTTCTTTTTCTTCGCAATCATAGCTCCAATATCGGCTGGAATTTCTGACTGTGCGGCGGCAATATTTTCCTTCTGGATTTCTTTGTAAATCTCACCGCGGTAAACCGTAATATCCCGGGGAGCCCGTACACCAATTTTTACCTGGTCACCTTTGATTTCCACCACCATCACTTCGGTCTGGTCACCGATGACAATGGATTCATTCACTTTCCTTGTTAATACCAGCATATCAATTCTGCTCTATGTATTCCAATAGCCGGGTACGGACAGAATGGGTGTCATCATTGGAGATGAATTGCCCACCCTTTCCCTTCTTCCGGTTGAGGATAATGGGACCCTGCAGGTTGATGGTCATATCATTGGGATTTCCGCGTGGGATGGTGACAATTCCCCAAATTTCCGCATCTTCCAGTTTTTCCAGCCCAATGCCCCCCAGGATCCAGCCGGGAATGTCCGGGACATAATCCGGAATCAGTGACTTTATTTCCAGAATCACAAACGCCAGGGAAGGATCATCCAGCGACTGGAGCCAGTGGAATGTGGATTCTTCGCTTTCAGAAAGAATCACAAACCGATGGAATTCCTCAAACGCAAAAATGCCTTCCGGAAATTCCAGAATCCCGGATTCATCGATAGTGGTCTTTCCAAACGGTTTGGTTTCAATCACAATGGGGGACGTCATATTTTTGGATACCATACTCATCGTTTACCTCAGAAAATCCAGCAGAGTGGGTTTTATCAGTTTGGCACCCACACTTAAAGCGTAATTATGCACGTTTTCCAGCCATTTTAAATTCATTACAGTCTCCACTACGTCAATATCGGCATTTTTTGAGAGCAGCTCTTTTGTATAACTGGAATCCCAGGTGATCCGTTTTTCATGCTGCTCCAGACGATTCACCCGTGCCCCAATTTCCGCCCGGTAACGCAGAATGTTTTCCAGTCCGCTGTCCAGGGCTTCCAGATCCCGGCCACCCACAAGGTTTTTATCCCCTTTGATCAGATCATCCCGCAATTGGATGAGCATGTCAAAGACGGACATCCCGGTGACAGTCGCGTTGGAATGATAATTATTGGGAGGCTCCGGGTCTGTCCCGTCGATGAGTCCCAGATCCTGAAGAACGGTGCCACCTTCCAAATCCTCCAGCCAAATCTGGTGGGGGGTTTTTCCGGTGAGTATAATATCGTCCATCCCGCCTTTGGCTGCCCGGACCTCCACCGGTGCGGAATTGATTTTATCAATAATGTCATTAATGGTGTCTCCCGCATTCACCTCGATCCGCGTTCCGTTAATTGAAAACGCAGAATCTCCCAGAGCCACATAGGCCGATGAGTCTTTATTCGAGGAGACAGACATATTGGTAGCCCAGAATATCTGGTTGCCCGGAATGGTTACTCCCATCTCTGCGTTTCTCTCAATTTCTCTGGTCTGGATATTGATATCCCCCTGGTATTGCACCCCGGTCATAGCATTGCCCTGGTCAATTCCTCTTTCCTGCAGGTGGGTGAATACGGGGAGAAAAACATCCCGTTCAATGACACTTCCTCCAAAAAGGTTTTTACCGGTGGAATCCTTGGCGTTGGCAATTTCCACCATGGCATAAAGATGCTGGTTGATTTCCTTGGCAATGGCCTCTTTCAATTCAAAGCCGGTGTTCGTGCCGTTGGCGGCCTGGATGGACAAATACCGCACGCGCTGGAAAATCTCTCCCACCCTGTCCAATTGGCCATCCATGTGGTTGAGTCTGTCCATGGCATCGTGCACATTTCTCTCATACTGGTCCAGCTCCCGCAAACGGGTTTTAAACATCATCTGGTTGGTCGCGGCCACAGGATTATCGCTGGGCAAATTCACCTTGCTGCCGGTGGCCAGCTCCCTTTCTGTTTTCTGCATATCATAACGTTGCCGGTTTATTGTGTGGATTAAATTGGTATTCACCATCTGGTTGGTTACGCGTATCATATTTCCCTCCTTGTTCTCTTGTTTAATTCCTCATCCCTGAGTTTAAAATAATCGGTTGATAATTCTATCCAGCATTTCATCCATCATGTTGATAACTTTTGCAGCCGCATTGTACCCATGCTGGAACTGCACCATATTTGCCATTTCCTCATCCAGATTCACGCCCATCACGGACTGCCGCAGGTTTTCAAAATTATTTAAGACCATGGTCTGGTTTTCCACCTGGTCCTGGGATGTGCGGCTCTCAATCCCCAGCTTGGCGACCAGTGAATTATAAAACTGGTCACTGTTTTCATAGCGACCCACCATGGTTTTTTTATGGCGGAGAGCCTGTGCAATACGCAGAGCGTTCTCTCCGTCTTTAGCTCCATAACCCTGATTTTTGTCTCCGGTTCCGCCAATGTCTTTCCCCGTGGCGGCGGCAATCAGGGACACATTATCCTGTATTTCCCGGCTCAGATCCATGGAGCCCGCAGGGTGAAAAACCGGCGTAAGGGTAATCCGGTCAATATTGGACTGAAAACGATTAATCTCATCCACCCGGCGGTAATCAAATGCCCCCGATGTGCTGGAATTCTGCAGAATTCCCGTGTATCCCACCAGCAGCTCTCCGGAGTCTTCCAGATGGCGTATCATTAAATTTTTCTGCCAGGTATCATTTTTTTCGGACAGCCGGGCTTTCAATACCAGATTGTCATCATGGTTCAGATACGCCACCACCCCGCTTTCCGATGAATTGATCCGCTGGATCACGTTCTCCAGAGTTTCGTCCGCCCGGTAGTTGATATGGATGGGGGTATTGGAAATATCATTTTTATATAATGTTATGGTACCGGAAATCCCCAAAGGTCTATCTGCGTTGATCTTGTTTTTTCCGGCCACTTTAAAAACTGCGGTGGTGTCATCACTTCCGTCCCCGTTTAAATCAAAATTCCCTTTCAGATTCCGGGAGAGATTTTCAATGTGAAAGAAATTCACATTTGTCTCTTTCCCCAGACCAAACCCGTCCCGGTGGACTTCATTGGTGACGTCCGAAATGTTGATGGCCAGAAGATCCAGCTTTTCAATGTTCTCTTTCAATACATCATCGCGGATTTCCAGCAGAGCTTGCATTTTCCCATTGCGGAACAACGCATCCTTTCCATTATGCTCCCATACCACGCGGTGGAGACCCTCATTGGCTCCATCTCCCACACTCTTCAGGAGATGAACAGTTTCTCCCTGCACCAGCATTTCTCCACCCAGATACACAATGAGCTCATCCGAATCCTGATTTTCTATGGTGACATCCGCATACTGGGCAAGCTGCTGCAGAAGAGCATCCCGCCGATCCATCAAATCATTGGGGGAATCCCCAATATTCCGGGATTTTAAAATCCGCTCATTCAAATCCCGTATCTGCGTGGCCATGGAATTCATGGAATCCACCCCCACCGTAATCTCAAAATCCACATTCTGGCGTAAATCAAACAAACGATGAAAAGTCTCCCTCATGCTGAAGGTTAGCTCTTTTCCCCGGCTGCGGACAGTCTCCCTGTAAGAAAGCTCTTCCGGGAAATGAGACAAATCCTGCCAGCTTTGCCAGAATCTGTCCAACTGTGCCCGCATGGATTCTTCGGAGGGCTCGTTAAAAATCACTTCTGTCTGGTGGAGATATTTCTGGCGAGCCTCCCAATAGGACTTGGACTGCTCTGAGCTTCTCACCTTTTCATCCAGAAAAAGATCCCGCACCCGTTCCACGGACTGCACCATCGACCCCTGCCCCAGCATGCCCGGCCCCTGTGCCCGGTTTAAAGAAGGATTATACAAAGGATCCATGGATTCCATGGAAACCCTCTGGCGGGCATAGTTTTTATTATCTGCATTGGAAATATTATGACCCGTGGTTTGCAGTGCCACCTGGTGGGTTCCCAAACCCCTCTTTGCGATTTCCAGCCCCAGAAATGTGGATGCCATAATTACCCCGTTACGTTAATGAAAATGGATTTGCGGGAAACACTTTCATTACCTTTTTTATCATAATCCGGATCGCTCTGAAGAGAAAGATTCTCCATCAGATGGTGAAAAAATTCCCGGTTTTCCTCTAACAAAAGAGAATTTGTTTTATTCGCACTTTTAAGACGATTTAGCACATTTAGAAGATCCTCTCTCTGCCGCCGCAGGTTTTCTGCCTCCGCGTCCGGTAGTGCGGACAAAATTCCGGTGAGAGTTAATCGTCCGGAGATATGGTACTTCTCCTGAAGCAAGGCCAATCTGGTATCCAGAAAGGACTCGTTTTCGTGTAATTCCTGAAGCCGGATTTCCTCCTGACTGGTTGCGTCCTTCAGCATCCGGGCATTCAACTGGAAAATGGCGTTTCTTTTCCGGGTTTCCAGCTCCATCAAGGTAGCATAAATTTCTATTTGTTTATGGATGAATGCCAGAAGAGAACGAATATCCGCACCTTCCATGGAAACCGGAACCTCCAAAGAATCCATTTCCCGGACGATTGGGGAATTCCCTGCTAAAATATTATTTCTCATAGCGTAATCATCGGCCAAAAGGAAAAAAGCTGAAGGATTATTCCGGTTTTATGCGACATAATGGGGACGTTCCCCCTGGATGGACAAAACGGGATGCCCCGAGGTAAAAAAATCTGTTCCGCATGAATAGATATTTTACCATTGGAACATGAGTCATAACGAGTTGCTGGATTTACTCAGGGATTTCCAGCGGAATGAAATAACCGAACACCACATCTATAAAAAGCTGTCCCAAATCACAAAAGATGAAAAAAACCGCGTTGTTCTGGCAAGAATATCGGCGGATGAAAAAAAGCATTATGACATTCTAAAAAAATACAGCAAAACAGAAGTGAAACCCTGCCGGCGACGGGTGTTTTTCTATTACTGGATTGCCCGCATTTTGGGACTCACCTTTGGGATTAAGCTGATGGAAAAAGGGGAATCCTCTGCCCAGGATGAATATGCCGCGTTGATGGGTCATATTGAAGAGGTGGGAGGCATCATAGACGATGAGGAAACCCATGAAAGCGAGCTGATCAACCTCATCCAGGAGGAAAGGCTGGATTATGCCGGCTCTGTGGTTTTGGGATTGAATGATGCTCTGGTGGAATTGACTGGCACTCTGGCGGGGCTTTCCTTTGCCCTCCAGAATAACCGGATGATTGCCATGGTGGGCACCATCACCGGAATTGCCGCCAGCCTCTCCATGGCCGCTTCCGAATACCTCTCCAAAAAAACGGAGGGAGAGGGTTCCCCCGTAAAAAGTGCGGTCTATACCGGGATGGCGTATATTCTAACTGTCCTTGCGTTAATTGCCCCGTATTTTTTTCTGGAGCACTATCTGGTCTCTCTGATCATCACACTGGCCGTGGCGTTGTTCATCATCTTTGTGTTCAACTACTATATTTCCGTGGCCAGGGATCTGGATTTTCGCCGTCGTTTTTTTGAGATGGCCACCATCAGCATCACGGTTGCCGCGTTCAGCTTTGGCGTGGGTTTTTTTATCCGCTCGTATTTTAACATAGATGTTTAACAAAAAATTCCCATCCATCCTCATCGCCCTGTTTTTCACGTTTCCGGTGTTTTCCCCGGTATTTTCCCAAAATACATTTTTTCTGGAAAAAACCGGAGCCCCGTTGCGTATCCAGAAAGACTGGTTTTTTACATCGGAAAAAAATCCCCGGATAAAAAACCAGATACCCCGGCTGGGTAATGAAAAAACAAACCTCATCCTGATTCCCATTACCCGGGAATGCGTCGGAAGGCTGGATGATTTTTGGGCCGATTATTTCCGCTATGAAAGCGTGGATTATTCTACGGTGGCCGTGGGGTTGATTCTTCTGGGCAATCCGGAAAAAAATACCGGAGAGCAGGAAATCCAGACCGCCGATTTTCTGTACCAGAGAGCGGAATCCATTCTGGCCGCCCAGAAGGATAGCATCAAAAATAACCGCATACGAATCATGGAGAAATTCTTTTTTCTAATTCCACGGGACCCCCAGCATTTTTCCCGGTATCTGGGTTTTTATCCCATCTGGCAGAAGGACAAGTGGAGTTATCTTCCGGGCGTCT
The DNA here is from genome assembly GCA_020721865.1 of Leptospira biflexa. Taxonomy (GTDB): domain Bacteria; phylum Spirochaetota; class Leptospiria; order Turneriellales; family DYLW01; genus DYLW01. The sequence continues at coordinate 20,694 of DYLW01000018.1, forward strand.
TTCTCTACAACGAAAAGAATATACTCCGGAGAATCCTTGTCTCCCCTCCGCCCTGGGAAATCCGGAAAGCTCTTAACGATATGAGGGGGGACATCCAGGAGAAAAGAGCAGAAAAGGGATTCCTCCTCCGGGCGATGGATTATTTCCTCCATTATGATGTGGACAGCCACAGATACACGCTCAGCTTTGCACGAATTCTGGGGGCTTTCCTTGTAATATTTGTCCTTGTGGAGTGGGTTTTTTTCTTCCGGAGACGGGCACAATAGAATCTGCGTTATTTACGGACCCGCCCTCCATCCAATGCCCCGGTCCAGCAAGGGTACTCCATTGTTATTGACAGGAAATATCTATCGTAAATAAGGACATATAATAAAAAGGTTTTCATGATTTCCAGAGTTTATCAAAAGTTGCCCCTATCCTCATTGGAGATGGAGGGTTTTATGCACCGCCAATTAGAAATATCCGCACGGGGATTAAGCGGAAACATCCGGAATTTATGGCAGGATTTATCCCATAACTCGGCTTGGCTGGGAGGAACAGGGGAGAGCTGGGAACGGGGTCCCTACTATCTGGATGGAATCATACCTCTGGGGATGCTGGTGGATAAACCGGATATCAGGGATGAAATAAAATTATGGGTAGATTCCATTCTGAGAAGCCAGGACGCCACCGGCTTTTTTGGGCCGGCGTGGAATCTGGATTCCTGGCCCCGAATGGTGGTCTTGAAGGCATTCACATCCTATTACCATTCCACCGGGGATGATAGAATTATCCCTTTTATGGATGCATATTTTCAGTACCTCCACCGAACCATTGATGAGCATCCTCCTTTGTTCTGGGCATCCGCAAGGGCACTGGAGGCCGGTGAAGCCATGGAGCTGGTATACCGCCAAACCGGTAAGAAATACCTTCTGGAGCTGGTGGAAAAATTAAATGCGTATATGTATGACTGGATTGGATACTTTGATGACTTTCCTTACAAGGAACCAATGACAGCCTATGCAAACCGATTCATTTTCAAAACACTGAAGTCCATTCTGGAGCCCATCGATACATGGATGAAAAAAAGACGAAAAATCAAAAAACCCATGAACGCGGAAGAGGTGAAAAAATTTAATGAATCCAAATGGCCCAGGCTGATATCGTTGACCCATGGCGTGAACATCGCCATGGCACTCAAGTATCCGGTTTATGTGGGGATGTTCACAGAAGATAAAAGCCTCTACCCACTCTGGCGGAAGGGTTATCAAAGTATTATGAAATACCATGGGTTGGCACATGGTTTATGGACATCCGATGAACACCTCAGCGGACCATCTCCATCGAACGGAACAGAATTATGCACCGTGGTGGAAGCCCTGTATTCTCTGGAAGAAATTTTAAGCATAACCGGAGACCCGGACGCCGCGGACTTGCTGGAGCTCATTGCCCATAATGCACTGCCTGCCACTTTTACTCCGGACATGTGTGCCCACCAGTATGTCCAGCAGGTGAACCAGATTGCAGCAGATAAAAAACCCCGTCAATTTTTTGATACTAATTCGGAGGCTAATATCTATGGCCTTGCCCCCAACTATGGATGCTGTGCGGCCAATATGCACCAGGGCTTCCCCAAGTTTGCATCAAACGCGGCGTATGGAATGGATAACGGTCTGGCATTTTTATTATATATGCCGGTGACGGTTTCCCATAATCTGGCCAATGGCAAAAGGATCAAAATCAAAGAATCCACAGAATACCCGTTTAATGATGTAATTCATTTTGAAATACTGGAAGCTCCGGATGAAGAAATTACTTTACGCTTCAGAATTCCAGCACTGGCAGAGGCAAAAATAGTATCTAACGGAAAAATTCATGGGATTTACACAGCGGGTGTTGCGGATTTGAAACAGATTTTTTTGCCGGGAGATATCATAGAAATCTTTCTGGAAATGCCCCTGACCATTCTCCCCAATGCCGATGGAAGTATATCCATACGCAGAGGACCTCTGCTTCTGTCCTCTTTTCTGAAAGAGTATTCCATTGCACTCCGGGGAGAGAAGCCTTTTCATTACCGCGAGTACAAAACCCGGAGTCCATGGAATATTGCTCCCATCATCCATAATGGGAAGCCAGAAATTCTGGAAATTATACACCGCCCCGTCCCGGAAATGCCGTATAACCCGGAGAGTCCTCCTCTGGAAATCCGGGTTGCGGGAAGGAGCGTGGAAAACTGGAAAATTTTCCAGAACAGTGCCGGTCCCATTCCGGAAATACCGCAACCTGGCAAAAAAAACGAGCTGATTTTGGTTCCTTATGGATGTACCAATATACGCGTGGCACAATTTCCATTATTAAATCAAAATAAAGAAAACGGAGAAATGGATGAATAAAGAAAATGCTCAGTTAGGATTTAGACTTTGGTCAGCACTTCTTATTTTTGGATTATTTGGCCAGATTGCCTGGGTTATAGAAAATATGTATTTTAATGTATTTGTCTATAAGACAATCACATACCATCCGGACGCCATCGCCATTATGGTTGCGGCAAGTGCAATCACTGCCACCATAACCACTCTTGGGATGGGAGTTGTCTCTGACCGATTGAGGAAACGAAAAATATTTATCTCTGCCGGATATATTATATGGGGGCTGGTTATTGGCAGTTTTGCCTTCATTTCCAAAGATAATATTTCTTCCCTGTTCCCCGGAATGGATGTGGTGGCCGTAACCGTTGCCGTTGTTGTCATCATGGACTGCGTAATGACATTCTTTGGTTCCACTGCTAACGATGCCGCTTTCAATGCCTGGGTAACCGATGTAACCATTCCGGAAAACCGTGGCAGGGCGGAAGGGCTTCTGAATGCGTTGCCACTTCTGTCCATGCTTATTGTTTTTGGGGTCTTTGATCCATTGACCAGATCCGGCAAATGGGAAGAATTTTTTATTATCATAGGCGGACTTGTTCTCTTGGGGGGCTTTTCCGGAATTTTTATTATAAGGGACAAATTAATAGGCTTGGATCCCAAACAGAAAAAGGATCACTATCTGGCTGATGTTGTTTACGGATTCCGTCTTTCTGTTATCCGGGAGAATAAATACCTCTATCTGATTCTGGTCGCGACGGCTGTTTTTTGCACGGCATTTCAGGTCTTCATGCCATATCTGTTGATATACATAGAATTTTTTCTGGGAATAAAAAATTATGCCGTAATCATGGCCATCGTCTTATTATCCTCATCCATAGCCAGTATTCTTCTGGGCAGGGCGGTGGATAGATACGGAAAGAGCTGGTTTCTCATCATGGGAACAATTGTTTTTTCTTTGTCCCTCCTGGCCATGTATGGCTCTGGGCGATTATGGAAAAATGATCTCACCTTACAGTTCGCCTTGGTATCTATTTTTGGAACTCTCTTTATGACGTCCTATCTGACGGTTATGCTCATATTAAATGCCTCAATGCGGGATTTCCTGCCTGAAGAAAAACGGGGACATTATGCGGGAGTCCGGATGATTTTCTTTGTACTGATTCCCATGACCATTGGGCCATTTCTGGGGTCATACATCATTAAATTCAGCGATGCCACATTCAATAACCAGTTTGGTGAAATTCAGCATGTCCCCAATCCGGAGATCTATCTGGGTGGAGCAGTGATCACATTGCTGGCATATCCATTATTGCGAAAAATCCTGCAACCGCCCCAGGGAGCTCACTGAAAATGGATTATTCCCTGCTCACAAGATGGGGAAAAAATATTCAACGTGAATCCGTTCTGCCGGAATATCCACGCCCCGGAATGCAAAGGAAAAGCTATCTGAATTTAAACGGGGAGTGGGATTATGCTATCTATCCGGATGGGCAAAACTTTTCCGGATATTCCGGGAAGATTCTGGTTCCCTTTTCCCCGGAGAGTTTATTGTCCGGGGTTCACCGTGTCCTCATGCCCAATGAAACGCTTTATTATAGAAGAAAAATCTATATTGATGAATCCTTTATTCATCATACAACGCTTCTGCATTTTGGTGCCGTGGATTATGAATGCCGGGTATCTGTGAACGGAACATTTGTTGGCCAGCACAGGGGAGGGTATTTCCCTTTCCACCTGGATATAAGCCGGATTCTCCATGCCGGGGAAAATGAAATTACTCTTGAGGTGAAAGACCCATCGGATACTTCCTTCATCGCCCGAGGAAAGCAGACTCTGAAAAGGGGTGGTATCTGGTACACTCCGCAATCTGGAATCTGGCAGACGGTGTGGATGGAAAGCCTTCCGGAAGTCTATATACAAAAAATATGGATAACCCCGGATATTGACCACAGTGGAGTTTATATTCATCCGATTACTGCGGGAGATTCAGAAAAAATCTCCCTGAAAATATACTCTGGGGGAATTTTGCTTCAACAAAAAGAAATCCTGCCCAATAGCAGAAATTTTATTATATTAGATAAACCCATATTGTGGTCACCGGAAAATCCACATTTATATGACATGGAATTGTCCATGAGAGAGGATCATGTTACCAGCTATTTTGGGATGAGAAAAATTTCACTTGAAAAAGATAAAAAGGGGATTCCCCGTCTGTTTCTGAATAATCATCCGTATTTTCACAATGGTCTTCTGGACCAGGGGTACTGGTCTGACGGAATGATGACCGCCCCTTCCGATGATGCCATAATCTTTGATATAACTCAGGCGAAGAATATGGGATTTAATATGCTGCGTAAACATATCAAAATGGAACCACTCCGATGGTATTATCACTGCGACAGGATTGGAATGCTGGTATGGCAGGACATGATCAATGGTGGTTCCCGGTATAAATTTAGAAATATTCTTTTGTATCCATTTATTCTGGGGATGAACATCACGGATTCCCAAAAAAACTATAGCCTTTTTTCCAGAGAAAATCCGGAAGGAAGAGATGAATACTGGAAAGATCTGGATTCCCTGATTTCCCATCTGTATAACCAGACATCTCTGGTGGTCTGGGTTCCCCACAATGAAGGATGGGGACAATTTGATGCTAACCGTGCAGTGGAATTTGTCCGGGCAAAAGACCCCACCCGATTAGTGGACCATGCCAGCGGATGGCACGACCAGGGAGGTGGGGATATGAAAAGCCTCCATATTTATTTTAGAAAATTTAAAATGCGAAAAAAATATAAAGATAAAAAACGGGCCACTGTGCTCTCCGAATTTGGGGGGTATTCATTTCCGGTGAGCGGTCACCACACAAATAAAGAAACATTTGGCTATGGAAAATTCAAGGACAGAGAAGCATTTCAAATTGCGTTTAATAAGCTGTATGAGAGCCAGATAATTCCCGCCCTATCAGAAGGCCTTTCCGCCACTGTGTATACCCAGATTGCCGATGTGGAGGATGAAACCAATGGCTTGTTCACTTATGATCGGGAGATTCTGAAAGTGGATCCGATAATGACATCGGCCATCCATTCCAGGATACAAAATTCTTTTCTGGAACTAGCCCCGCGTCCCCCACAAAAATAGATTGATAAATCAATTCCTTCCGTGACATTGCCCCATGGCTGGTAGAAAATATAATTGGATAGAAATTCTCGCGATTGTCGCTGTGGTTATCATTGTTGTATTTCTTCTTCTCAAGGTGATGCCCTATCTGCTGAAAATAGCGTTCTGGATTCTGGTGGCGGTCATTGTGTTATGGCTGGTGCGTAAATTTTTTAAATAGATTTTATTCATCGTCCTTATACTGATACTGGTCATATTCCCGTTCCAGTCTGTCTCGTTCTTCCTTGGGCATGTCTTTGGGGATGACCACATCGGATCTTTCCTGGAAGTTCTTCAAAATGGATTTCTGGTTTTTGTGGACTTTATAATTCAGCTCTTCCTCCGTTTTAAGATCTGTGTACCATCCTTCAAAAGATGTCAGGACAATTCTCTGCCCCAGGGAATCCATAAGACTCTCCATGGCTTCCATTTCTGTCTCAAACTGAAGAGGGGAAAAGGTGGCAAAAGACTGGATGGTGGTGGTGGGCAGAAGTACAGGTTCTTCTTCCTTAGACTCCAGAATATTTGGATTTTTTATCAGACGGATGGTGGCCACCACGGCAATCCGGTATTGGGTGGCTTTCCCAAACTGATCGTAATGCAGGGGCGTCTTCCGGTAATGCTCGATGGTGGTGTAAAGCCAGATATCAGATTCTTCCTTTTTGTTATCTGTCTGGAGCCTTCCATCGGCCAGGTAGGCAATCCGGAGTTTTTCTTTTAATCGTTGCGGAATATACGGGGTTTCTGCCCGGCTGCGGATATTATGGATATACAGAGTTTTATACCGGGAAGGGATGATTTCATTGGACTGCACGGGAGCCACCGCCGTGTCCGGGTTTGGGTTTTCCGGGGTTGAGGCACATCGGCCGGCCAGAAGGGAAAATACAAATAAGGAAATGATTGTATGTTTTGTCATTTTCATTTGGGCTCCCTTGCCATTTACTTTAGCGGACGCGTTCCTTCCAGAAAAAAATATCCATCCTGGGAGGGAAATTGGTATTTACCCTGCACGCTCTCCAGATGATAACCTGATCTTTCCAGAATCTGCTCCAGAATCATGGGGGTGAGCCGGTTTTCCCGTGGAAACAGCTCGTCCAGCACCTCATCATTGACAGAAATCCCCCAGTCCATAATAAAAACCTTTCCGCCAGGACGGAGTATGGGGAGGGTCGTTTTGAGAATATCATCCGGTCCGGAAGCCGTGGAAAGGGAAAAGGAAAAAAATACCATATCTATGGGAGGCAGCCAGTTGGGATAAAAAACCCTATTTTGTTCATTCAAATGAAACGGAGTGGTATTTTTCAATCCTTTCTGCACGATTCTTTTCCACAGTGTATCCAGCAGTTCTTCCTGGTAATCCAGGGAATAAATATGCAGGCTTTCAAAGTTTTTCCCATACTCTCCCAAAAGCAGAGAGACATATCCATTTCCGCATCCAAAGTCCAGAATGTTGATCTGGTCCGGCTCTGCCTGGAGATAAAAATCCAGAATGGATTTATACACCACGGGATCAATAATCTGTTCCCGACGTTTGGAAAACAGAAACTCATGGAATTCCGGTTTTTCATGGGCACGGATAATCATAAATCAATTATTGCGGTCAATTACCTGTGGCACCACAAAAAATGAATCTTTCCATGCGGGAGCAATACTCTCAAGGGCGTCCTGCCCCAGGGATATTCCGGGAACATCTTCCCGGCGGACATTCTCCTGCCCCAGAACATGGCCGATGGGTTCCACATCCTTTGTGTCAACATTTTCTATCTGGTTCACAAACTGGAGTATCTGGTTGAATTCCTGCGTCATGGAATCCAGCTCCTCTCCGGAAAGCTGGAGTCGGGACAGGCGGGCGATTTTTTCCACCTCCTCCCGGGTAACATTTTTGGGATTGCTCATAACTCAGGAAAAATTTCCGGTAGTGTATGACAAGAAAAAAATCTATCCATTTTTCACCAATCGGTCAATGGCAAGCAACTCCCGCACGGTGGCCGGAAGCAGTCTGAGCTCCATCTGGTTGGTAGCGTCGCTTTTGGCCGATGGCGGGTTTGGGTGGGCTTCCATGAAAAAACCGTCCACCCCCACGGCAGCGGCGGCACGGGCGATGGGGAACGCCATCTCTCTTTCCCCTCCGGATGTTTTTCCGCCTCCGGGAAGCTGCGTGGCATGGGTTACATCCATCACCACATGGATACCCTCCCGCCGCATCATTTCCAGTGAGCGCATATCCACCACCAGATTATTGTAACCAAATGTATAACCCCTTTCGCAGATGGTGATTTTATCCGAACCCACTGACCGGAATTTATCCACAATCTGCATAGTATCTCCGGGAGCCATAAACTGCCCTTTTTTCACGTTCACCCATTTCCCTGTCCGGGCTGCGGCCAGAATCAGATCTGTCTGCCGGGATAAAAAAGCGGGTATCTGGATCATATCCACGGAGTCTCCGGCAATCTCCGCTTCTTCCGGTGAATGCACATCGGTCAGGATGGGGACATTAAATTTTTTGCCGATTTCCCGGAGCATGGCCAGACCTTTTTCTATCCCCGGCCCCCGGAAAGAATCCGCACTGGAGCGGTTAGCTTTATCATAAGAGGATTTAAAAAATACAACAATATCCAGCTCCCGGCCAATGTCTGCCACCACTTTTGCGGTGGATTCCAGCAATTCCATGCTCTCTATCACGCAGGGTCCGGAAATCAGAAAAAATGGCTGCTTCCCCCCGATCTTTTTGCCAAAAAAATTGACTTCTGAATTTTCTATTACGGGCATAGCCTCTCCTTATTTTGGTTTCGCATCCGGAAGTGGATACAATGCCAGGATGCCACATCCCCCGTCTTCTCTGTACTCGGTCTGCACAGACTGGGGAGCCATTTTCTTCCGGTATTTTTCCATATAATAATTCTCATTCTGTGATCTGGCTGCCGTGCAGTTCTTTTTCCATCGGATGACCATGGGGACATCCTTTTCCGCATTGTCGATGAAGGTATAAATCTGAATTTGGTGTGCATTGGGTTTGCATTCTGTGGGAATTTCCTTATCCATGGTCAACCGGCAGGAATTTTCCGGGGCTCCCTTCTGTGCGGATGAGCAACTGATCAGAAAAATAATCATCCCGGATGCGACAAGAATTCTCCGGGCAGGCTTGGGTAACAAATCAGAAATCACAGGCTTTCCGGGGGACGTGGCAGTGTGGAAGAAAGGGAGCATTTATCATACCATCCTTTTTTCAGTTCACTCCCAAAACGGTTGTTTTCTTCATCCACAGATTTTACAATATTGATTCTCTGGCTGTGTATCCTCTTGGGGCATTCCCTCGTGTTGTCTTTACATAAAATCTGGGTGGCTTTGGGTTTGGGATATGCCAGAGCATATAGCTTGTGCACACAGGCATTTTCAATTTTTCCTATTTCCTGCCCGTATTCAAAGACCTCTGCGTATTTGGAATAGAAAAGCTTGAAAAACCGCATCAAACCATAAGGGAAATTCCCTTTTTCTGTGAGCAAACCCATTTGGTAAAGCACAGAACCGGATACACTCTCCTCTTCCCCCCCAACCGGCATTTCCCTTTTAAACCAGGTGAAATATTCCACCACATGCAGGATGGTGGACATAATATCTGTTTTTGACTGGTACCATCGGGTTATCTTTGCCTCGTTTTCATTCATAAAACGAACGCGTAAATGGCTGTGGTTTTCTATGATTTCTTTGACTGCGGGATGCAAATCTTTTGTGGCAATTTTCGCTGCCCCCTCCTTGTCATGCTCGGTAATTGTACCCTCAAAAGAGTCCAGTTCCTCCCAATTTGCCATCTGGGAAATGGAAAAATCATGAAGCATGCCGGCCTGGAACATGACTCCATAATCCGAATAATCCACATCGTCGTCCCCCAGGGAAGCCAGAAGACCCACCGATGTCAAAGCAACTTCCATCAGGTGCTCCCAGATCTTTCTCTGTCCATAAAGAAGGGAGATGAGGTAGGTTACAAAATAATTTTTGCTCAGAGCCCTTTTGACCACTCTGGCCATATCCAGTTTACTCCTTTTAAAGAGGTAACCGGCAAAGGAATAATCAAACATCCCCAGTTTTTTTTCAATATCCTTTCGCAATGTGTTTAACAAGGCCAATCGAATTGATTCTGTTAATTCAATGACAAAATTAAATTTTTTCCCCTTGTATTTATCATCCAATGCTTCCAGAAGATTTGTTTTTAACGGGCGTTTGGACTGGAGCAATACTTTGTCGTTGTCATCTTTGATGGATTCTCTTAATTCCAGGATTTCCATGGAGCCCAGCACAGTGGCCAGACGAAAAATATCATGGATGTCATTAGTTGTGATTGCATCGTCCAAAAATTCCATAGTACCGGATTTTATTTAATAAAACCTTTGGCAAGAATTTTCTTTCCGGAAGTTGCCGAACGTTTTGCGACGCAAGATGAAATTTAGTAATTATTCTGGGTTTATTCCTCCATCCATTTCCTTTTTTCGTTGACATTCCGGGGAAAGGCAGAAACTGTTTGACATACGGTCGGTGGGTGAAAATTTCCCGGATATAAAAAGGAGATATAATGTCATTTTACGATTTAGAATTCAATGATACAAAAGGAAATACCATTCCCATGCGGGAATATGCGGGCAGAGTCACTCCAATAGCGGATTTTTTGGCCGGAATATAAAATGGAATTATACAATATTTTTAATTTCCTCCGATGCAAAGCAAATCAAAAGGTATTCCCCAGTAACAAAGCCTTTAGCCTTGGAAAATGATATCTTGGGATTTTTGAAATAATTTTTCTATCTTTTCCCATCGGAGGGGGAGTAGCCCGGGATCTCACAGGAAACCTGTGGCCCATACAGCAGTTTCTTCAAGTAAAAAATTCTTGCCGATTTTACGGATAACCATTTTATGGAATAAAGGGAGAATTATATGAAGCTAAAAAATTTAACCATGGTCATTGCCATCATGTTCATTTCCATCGGTACGATGGGTGGATGTACAGAAAAGAAAAAAGACAGAGCCGGTGTTGTCACACTGCTGAAAGGGGATGTACTGGTCAATGGAAATAACACCATGGTTGGGAAAAAAATCCGCAAGGGAGATACCGTGGAGACCAGAGACAAATCCTATGTCTCCATTCAGTTCTCTCAGGATGCCGTTCTGGCGGTTAAACCATCCACAAAAATAACCCTTGAAGAATTGACTGTCACATCGGAAGGAAAGCCAGTGCAGAATTTCTACCAGCAGAATGGAAGCACTTTCAATAAAATCCTCACCAAAGGCTCTGGCTACGCAATCCGCACCCGGTATACCATCGCCGCCGTGCGGGGGACATCTTTTGCCCTGTCCGTTTCTGAAGACGGAGACAATTCCGGAATAAAGGTGTATCATGGAGAAGTGGAATTTGAGGCCACAGAAAAAGGTACCGGAAAAAAAGATAAACAAATCATAGCAGCGGAGAAAAAAACCCAGGCAAAAAACGGAATTCTGCAAAAGCCGGAACCGATGAATGGTGAAGAAATGAATGTGCTTCGCGAATATGATGACCTGCCCGTTCTGACCATGGAAACTCTGGAAAAAATCCAGTCAGAGGAAAATCCCCGTGGCGTTTCCATCCCCCCATCTCTGGATCAGAAATTCCAGAATCCGGGTGAAGTGGCCCCCATTTCCATGGAAAACGAAAACCCCAAAGGGACAGGCTCCACAGAAAAAGCAAAACAGATGACCACCGATGACCTGCGGAAACAGTACGGTGCTCTTACCCAAGTGACTGACAAAAACGGCAGAGTTTATATTGGAAAATATTCCATGCAGGGAGAGTATTCTGTCATCATCACCACCCGGGGAACAGTCCGCATTCCTTCCAAAGACATCCAGTCCATCAAGCCGTATTAATTATGGCCGATGGTTTTGTCTATTAAAGATAATGACCCAGCTTGCAGGCCTTTGTGGAAAGATATTTTTCATTGTGAGGGTTCCTCTCTGCGATGATTGGAACCCGCTCCACGATTTCCAGACCATAGCCCTCCAAGCCCACCAGCTTCCGGGGGTTATTGGTCATCAGGCGTATTTTGCGGACACCCACTTGGTTTAATATCTGGGCACCAATTCCATAATCCCGCAAATCAGCGTCAAACCCCAGGGCCTCGTTAGCTTCCACCGTATCCATGCCCTGATCCTGAAAATTATATGCCTTGAGTTTATTGATCAGCCCAATGCCTCTGCCTTCCTGACGCATGTACACCAGAACACCTTTTTTTTCTTCTGCAATTTTTTTCAGGGCTGCCTGGAGCTGCACCCCGCAATCGCAACGCAGGGAATGGAAGGTGTCCCCGGTGAGGCATTCGGAGTGGACTCTCACCAGAACGGGTTCGTTAGGATTTATTTCACCCATGACAAAGGCAAGATGGATATGATCATCAATGGAATTGGTGAAAGCATAGGAGCGGAATTCTCCAAACTCCGTGGGAAGCTTAGTGATTACCTCCAGCTTCACCATCGTTTCGCGGTGTCTTCTGTATTCAATTAAATCTTTGATAGTGGCAATTTTAATCTGGTGCTTTTTCGCGAACTCTATGAGATCCGGCATACGGGCCATCTCCCCGTTTTCCTTCATGATTTCACATATCACCGCGACGGGTTTCTTCCCGGCCATCTTAACCAAATCCAGAGAAGCCTCCGTGTGGCCGGTCCTCACCAGAACTCCTCCTTCCCGTGCAACCAGAGGGAACACATGACCTGGCCGTACAAAATCTTCAGGAGTGGAGGTATGAGACGCCATCAACTGAATGGTCACATTCCTGTCAAATGCAGATATCCCGGTGGTAATATTTTCTTTTGCGTCCACAGAGACAGTGAAGGCAGTTCGGCGGACATCCTGATTATTTTTTACCATGGGAGCCAGATCCAGCTCTTTTGCACGGGATGCCGGAAGGGGAACGCAGATGAGCCCCTTTCCATAACTGGCCATGAAATTAATTTTCTCCGGCGTACATTCATCACCGGCCATCACCAGATCCCCCTCATTCTCCCGATCTTCCGAATCCGTGACAATGAGCATGTGGCCATGCTTTATTTCTTCTATTGCTTCTTCTATGCTAATGGGGCCGGGATTAAATTCCAATTTCTTTTTCAACATCATGACGGTTGCAGACTTTTTTCGTTTCCTGCTCCGTCAATGATAATGGGATGGGGAACCCCCCCGGGTGACTGCATGGCGAATGCGACATAATCCAAGGTGCCGGCATCCCGAATATAACCCACTCCCAAAAGCCGGGGGGAAACTCCTTGACGGCCAGCCGTGAAAATCCAGCTCTCTTTTCATGAACCATCATCTGGACGATTTTGAAATTCTTCCGGAAAAATTATCTCCCCAGGAAGAATATCTGGTTTTTCCGCAAGATTTGGTGCTAACGGAGACCACACGGAAAAACCTGCGGAAAATCCTGTTCCCTCTTTATGAGAACCGCAACATCCTTCTGGTGGGAGACGCGGGCATTGGCAAAAACGCATTCATTTATTATATTAACAAACTCCGGAATATCCCCACCATCCGCTTCAGTTTTAATCAGGATACGTTACCGGAAGATTTAATTGGATCGTATCGCATTCTGCCGGACGGGTTTCACTGGAACAACGGCCCACTCACGGAGGCCATGACAAAAGGATATGCTTTTGTGGCCGATGAAATGAACCTTGCTTCCGTGGAAATTCTGAAACGATTCATCAGTGTCTTTGAAAGAAGAAAAATCTATCTTCTGGAAAAAGACGGAAGCCAGCTCTCTGCCCATCCCCGTTTTTCCTTCATCGCCACCCAGAATCCCTCGCGGGGGTTTGAGGGGCGGAAAATCCTTCCGGAAAGCATACAGAAATATTTTACCATTATTTATATGGACTCATACCCGCTGGAAGAGGAAGCACGGATCATCCACGGATCCTTTCCGTCCATTCCGGAGGAGCTTGTTGCAAAAACCGTCCGATTGGGACGCACTCTGGAAAAGGCTCTTTGGAAAAATGATATTGCACGGGATGATCTGGAACACTACCATTTCAACATTCGTACCCAGCAGATGTTCTGGAATCGGTTGGCCGCAGAAACGGATCTGACGGATGAAAGCGTGGTTTTTATCCACACCCTTTTTGCTTTTTTTGTGGATATATTCCGGAAAGCGGAGGATCGCCTCATAGCATTGGAAAAAATCGCAGCGGAATTTTCCTTCAACCATATTGGTCTGAGAAAGATTTATGATGAATACCACTCCCGTGCGGGCGAAGATTTCCAGGTTTGGCTGGATCAATCCATGATCCGGATGGGCATGACGGGAAATTCCGGGCAACCAGAAAAGGATGCTATCCAGCCGGAGAGCACAGATCCGTTTCCCATCACCAGAAAACGCATCTGGTTGATGGAAAGAATAAAGGAAAGTCTGGATTTTTCAGAAAATCTATTGCTGGAAGGAGAGGACGCCGCACGCGTTGGGGAGCTGGTGATGGAGCTTGCCCGCCATGAAAACCAGAACGTGCGGTGGCTGTTTCTCTCCAAAGGAATGCACACATCGGATATTCTGGGGGCACTGCGGCCGTCCGGTGGGAAAGACGTGGAGTGGATAGATGGTCCGTTTACGCAAGGGGTGAAAAAGGAAGACTGGATTATTCTGGACAATATTGAGGCCGCCGGCAGTGAACTCATTGAAAAGCTGAATATGTTTCTGGACCATGCCCGGCGAATGCTTCTGCCTGGGGATGCTCCGGGAGAAGGGGAAGCCGCTTTTTTGGAAAGAAAGGGAAAGACCCGTGTGATAGCCATTAAGCGGAACCGAAAATCCCGGAATGAAACCACCATCAGCCGGGCGTTCCGCAACCGCTTTTTTTCCATGCAGATTCCCACTCCGGAAAGTGAACGGGAAATTGCCGAAAGTGCGGATCTGGTTTGGAAGGCTCTTTTTGGAATAAGCCCGGAAGAGAAAGAGATTTTTCTGCTGGATAAAATGGTGCAGTTCCATGGAAAAATGGCAGACGCTTCCACTGAAAAAAAAATCGGCCGGACCATGGATTTTCTGAAATTCCGGGAAGAGAATATCATCCGCTGGATCTCCCACATTTTCCACTGGATTGACCGGGGGCGGGAGCTGGAAAGCCTCACCCTGTCCGGAATCCAGAGTTATTATCTGGGTATGCTGAATGATCCGGAAGACCGCCAATGGGCGGAAAAATTGTGGAATTTTCTATTTCACGATATCCCCTGGGAAGATATCCGGGAATCTCTGATACGCAAAAAAAAAAATTTCAATAACCGCTCCCACCGCATTGCCATGGACTGGGATCAGAAAAAGCATTTCCGGGATGCCCACACCGGAAAGGCCAAACCCCGGCTTTCCGGCCCCAGGCTTAAAAAAGGTCTCCGGATTGATACTCCGGAAACCGGCGGAAAAATAAAAGAAGGACCGGATGCCTGGTATGGGCAGGATACCGTGGGGAACAAAGGAATGGGAGAACCCATCGGCGGGGGAGGGGCTTGGGGATACCGGACAGAGGAAATATTCCAGCAGTTTCTGGAAAAATACAAACCCAAATGGGAATATAATATGGGGTTTGAAATTGAAGATTTTTATGAAACATTTGGGAAAGCGATTGAGCAGTTGAAAATGAATCTGGATAACGCATTAGATTCCAGCATTCATGTGGACCGCCGTTTGGAATCCACGGGAAACCGAGTGGAGCCCAGAAAATACATCGCGTATCTGAATAACCGGGGGAATGACAAAATCTTTGACCGCTCCCGAGTTTATAAAGAGGAAGACAAACTCAAAGGTTTGGAAATTATTTTTTTTCTGAATAAGGGGCGGCGGCTTTTTAATTATAATTATTCCATTGGCTCCATTGTGGCTCTCCAGTCCGCTGCGGAAATTCTCTGGGATCACAAGATCCCCATCAAGGTGCTGGGCTATTCCGATTTTGATAACAGGAAAAAGTCCATTGATGTGGTGGAATATACAGCCTCCGGTGCGGAAATCACCCTTGACTACAAGCGGGAAGTCTTCCAGTCCCTTGTGGATTCCTGGTCAGGGGACACAGTGGAAGACCATGCAGTGGTACCCCGGATGGCGGAACATTTCTCCCCGGATGCGGTGACCCGGATTGCGGTTTTTATTTCTGATTTCCGTGGACACCGGGCACTGAAAAACATGGAGGATGAGATTGCCCATGAGGATCAGAAATTAATGAAAAAATATATCCGTGAATTTTCCCGTCAGAATTATATTTTCCTGGGCATCCAGACAGGGAGCCGTTACATTGCGGAGCATCTGTTTGATCATTCTGTATGGATCAATAATGAAAATTTCGCCAAAGCTCCCGTCATCATCATGGAGGCCTTGGAAAAACTGATCATCCGCTATCACAAACCAGCCTGAATCAGTCTGCGGCTCTGCCGTTCATACAACGCGATCAGTGCGTTAGCTTCCCGGAGTTGGAGATTCCACAGATTGGCCAGATATGCCGCCTGTAAATCTCTGGCCGGGTATTTTTGCCGCAACAGATACATAAAGGTTGTGAAAAAATACGGGTGGTGAAACGCGTTGCTTTGGGCATTTTTTATGGAATGGTAGGATTTTCCCGGATATAAAACCGTAAAGGTGGCATACCGCAAGCCCGATGGGTCCTGTCCGATAGCATTATTTTCCATTTTGGTCAGTACAGAAGAGGGGATGGCACTGCGGGCAAAAAACGCATTCAGTTGATTCCGGTATTTAATGGAAGGAGGACGGTTTCTTCCGGGAAATGCGGGTAGCAAGGCGTTTCCATGAGATTTCACTGCAACGTTTTTTTTACGGGATGGAGGGACAAATCTTGCGGCTACCAAGGGGGCCAGAGCGGCATCCAATGCACGGGAATAGCCAGAATCATTATTATCCTCAAATGGTTTTTCCTCTTTCTTCAGTTTCCGGTATTCAGAGGCAACCACTGCCGCTTCCGTGGAATACGCGGCCAGTTTGAGCAGACATTCCTTACGCATCAAAATCGGACTGGATTTGTCTCTGGCCATGGAGAGTAGGATATTGGGGTTGGTGTCCGGGGATACACTCAGGAAGAGATCCCATAACGGCTCCCGGCTTTGGATGGTTTCTGCGGTCTGTGGAGCGGAAAAGGATTCCAGGATTCTTTCTTCTATGCATTTCCTGACAAGGTTCACCCGGTCATCTTCCCAGGCAGATTTATCCAGTCCCTTGAGCCCCGTTAAAATATCGTCCCGGATGGTCCGGTCTTCCACGGAAGAGGCATGACGGCATAGGGTGAAAACGGTATCATAGGAATTGATATTCAAAAGAATTTCTCTCTCCGGGGGAGTTAATGTGGAATACATGGAAAGATTCTGCTCAATGGCCGTCTGCACATCCTCGCGAATAGTGACCTCGTCGTAATACTTCCTGTGATTATAATAGGAATAAACTGCGATACCCCGTTTCTCCGCATCGGCATCCGAAAAATATCTTTTTAAAATTACCCGGGAATTCTCATGCGGAATTTCTGCAAGGCTCCTCAGAATATAACAATGAAGCCGGGGTTCCTTTTCCGGTGGCGGATTCCGGAGAGCAGTTTCCACATATTGCCATAAATCCTTTTTTTTCTGAATCATTTCCGCCGATACTTTATCCATATCCGCGTTCTCCCGGATATGATAACTGGTACAGGAACCGTACAAAAGGATGGAAATGGAAATTAAAAAAATCCTTGATAATTTCATGGCACTTATCCACATTATCGTATGCTATGCTGCTTTTTTGGATATTTTTTCCGTGAAAAACCCGGTTATCCTAAAGTAACATTGGCGTATAGTTCGATAATACAATTGGATATTAATAGGAGCATATTATGATCAGTAAAGCATTTAAAGCATTAATTATTCTTTCTCTGATATTCTCTGGCTATCTTTTTGCTGAATCCATCATTGAGAAAGCAAAAAAGAAGAGAATAGAAAACCTCCAGTATTTACTGACTCTGGACGTGCCATTGCGGAATTTTGGTACCCAGGAATTTGGGCATGAAGAACTCACCAAACAACGGGATATCATTAAGGTAAAATATGCATCTGCGTTATCCTTTTATTTTGAGCAAAATTATCTGGAAGCATACCGGGGATTTCTGGAAGTGCAGAAAGATGTTGAAAAATTATATGAAGAATTGAGTCTGATGTACATAGACCGCACATCGGAAATACTGAAAAAAGCCGGGGAAAAAGTGGTGGATGTTGAAATGGTATACTCCAAGGGCACGGGAATTGTGAACGACTTTGTGGAGGACATCCAGCCCGCCCGGGAAAAACAGCTCCTGACCGATGAGCAGATTAAACAGAAAAAAGCAAAAAATAAATTATTCCACTTCACTTACGATAAAAGAGACATTCTGAAAAACCTCCAGTTGGGCTATGAATATCTGGGAGAGGCAAAGAGAGTCAGACAGGAAGCGTTGAATCTTGAGAAATGGATTGAAGCCAAAAAGGAAATTGATCCTGGAATGCGGCAGAAACGCATTGAATCCTATATGGCTGTGATCAGTCTGTGCCGCAGAGGGAAATTAAACGGAATCCACGTATTCCAGTTGCTGAATCGCAATGAGATTTATTCCATCCAGGGAGACACATATAAGAAAGAGGATAAATTTAATCCTAATTTCTATGTGTTTGAAAATGACTTGGATCCGGTTTTTGATCCCCGGATTCCGCCGGAATTTATTCTGGACACCAATGATTCCCTGAACCGGGTGCATTCCATTGAGCAGAAAAAAATTCAGGACGGGGATCTCACCCAGAAAAAATCCAATTAATTACTTTCCTGCAAAGAAATGAGTTTCCGGAATACCTCTTGTGAGTGACCGGGAACTTTTACTTTATCCCAAACATGAACAACGTTGCCCGATGGGTCCACGAGAAACGTTGTGCGGATAACTCCGTAATACTCTTTCCCGTACATTTTTTTCTTCTGCCATAGGCCATACTCTTCCAGAATTTTTTTCTCAGGATCGGAAAGCAGGTGGACGGTGAGACTGTGCTTCTTGATGAATTTCTGGTGGGATGCCGGAGGATCCGGGCTGATTCCAATGATAACACATTCTTTCTCTGCGAATTTCTTTTCCATGAGGGAGAAATCCAAGGCTTCCTGTGTACAGCCGGAGGTGTTATCTTTGGGATAAAAATAGAGGACAATCCATTTTCCGGAAAAGTCCTTGAGGCATATCTCGCGGTTTTCCGCATCCGGCAGGCAAAAGGGTTTCAATTTTTGGCCGTTTTCCATGGATCGGTATGGGACACAGAAGCGTTATGTAAAGATAAATTCGGAGGGATTCATCCAGTTTTTTTTCCATTCCTTTTCCGGAAAATTTGCTTCAATATATTGGTAGATGGGCTCAATAAATCTCTCATCCCGACGAATATCCGCGATCCGCAATTCGGAGGCACCGGACTGGCGTATATTCTCCGTTTTTATGAGATCTCCTGTCCCCCGGATTTCCAAGTCTTTTTTTGCAAGATAAAATCCATCGTTGCTCTGGAGCATGGCTTCCAGTCTTTGCACTCCCTCCGGGGTGGTCTGGCCGGAACGCACAAGAATACAGAACGATTCATGTTCCCCCCGTCCCACTCTTCCCCGGAGCTGGTGGAGCTGGGCCAGCCCGAATTTTTCCGCATTCCGGATGAGCATGACGGTGGCGTTGGGCACATCTATCCCCACTTCTATGACCGTTGTGGAGATGAGGATCTGGATATCACCGTCTTTGAATTTCTGCATGGCATTTTCTTTCTCCATGGGGTTTAATCGGCCATGCAGAAGCCCCAAGCGATATCCGGGGAATACATCATTTTCCAGGCCGTAATAATCTTTTTGGATAGATGCCCAGCTCACCTTATCTGAATCCTCGATGATGGGGTAGATGATATATGCCTGCCTGCCACGATCCACATATTTTTTTACCCCCTTATAGAGCGAAGGCAATTGGGATTCCTCAAAAAGTTTGGTTTCCACTTTACCCCGGTTGGCGGGCTTTTCTGTGATCTGGATTGTCTCCAGGTCTCCATAGAGTGCCAAAGTGAGACTACGGGGAATGGGAGTGGCACTCATGGAAATGATATCCGGGGATGTCCCTTTTTTGATGAGTGCCTCCCTCTGGTCCACGCCAAAGCGGTGCTGCTCATCAATGATGACCAGACCCAAGTTATGGAATTCAATATTTTTCTGCAGAATGGCATGTGTGCCAATAATGAGAAGATTATCTCCCCGTGATATTCTGTCTGCTTTTGCCTCTTTGTCCGATGTTTTTTCTTTCCCAGTCAGAAAATCCACGGATAACAACGGAAAGATGGAAGTAAAGGACAGGATGGTCTGGTAATGTTGCCGGGCCAGAATTTCTGTGGGAGCCAGAAGAGCCACCTGGTGCCCGTTCTCCATATAGGTTAAGGCCACAAAGAGGGCAACCAGAGTTTTTCCACTGCCCACATCGCCCTGCAAAAGTACATTGTAAGGGTGGTTTTCTTTCATGAGTTTTTCTATGGTTCCTATAGCCCGTTCCTGGTCCCCCGTGGGTTTAAACGGGAGGCTTTTTTTCAGCTCATCTCTCCATGTCATTTTTTCAAAATAATTTTTCCGGGGGGTTTTCTTCCTTTGGTTTTTTCTGGATATGAGCCAGGTAACAAGGCGGGAAATCTCATCAAACGCGTGACGTTCTCTGGCATTCTGTGCGTCTTCCATGGTCTCCGGATAGTGAATCAACCGCAAAGCATCCAAAAGGGGCAGCAGATGGAACTCCCTGGTCAGATGCTCCGGAGCATTGTCTTTGATTCTCCCCAAATAATTATGAATAATAAAATGGTTCGCTTCCCGGAGAGAATAGTTGGAAATCCCCGTCTTCTTCATGGAATCTGTGAGCCGGTATATGGGTATGATTTTTCCCGTGTGAATGAGCTGGTTATCCGCTTCTGCATCAAAGAGTTCCACCACTGGATGTACCATGGAAACCCTTCCATTGAATATATCAATTTTACCGGAAAAAGCAGCGTAATGGTCTTCTTTCAGAAGTTTTTGATAGTAGTATATGGAGGAGAAAAATACCAGATGGATCACCCAGCCATGGTATTCCACTGTGGCCAGAACTCTCCGTCGCTTGCCGTAAGCAGTTTCCACCCGGGAAATTTTTCCAATGAAGGTGACCATATCCCCACGCGTCATTCGGGAAAAATCCAGAATATGGGAGCGGTCAATATAGGAACGTGGAAAATAATAAATCAAATCCACCCAGGTTTTGATTCCGGAGCGTTTGAGCCGCTGCTTCTGGTCTTCGTTAAAAACCGGGAGATTATCTATGGATAAATTATTGTCCATCCTGATTATAAGAAGAGAGGATGGTCTCAATGGTTTGCAGGTTTATATCAATTTTATCCGCTATTTCTTCCGGAGACCAGCCTCCTCTGGAAAGGCGTAGAATAATCTCTTTTTTATCCCCCACCCCCTTGGGAGTTTTACCGGCGGACGCGGTGGGAGAAACCGAATTCATAAAATCAGAAAGCTGCTTGACTTTCACTTCCGCATCGTTTTCAATCTGGCGTATATTCAGAACGCTGCTCTGCATGGAATAGTGAAGATCTTCAAAATCCTTCCGCAGGAGAAGTATGGCACTTTTTCTTTCATCAATATCTGCAATTAAATCTTCAATCTCCATGAATTTATCTTTTGTCTCTCTTATTTCTTTTTCATAGGATTTGAATTCCGCCATATTTCCTTCCAGCTTGACAATGGATTCCTTGAGGGAATCTGAGCGTCCGGACAGTTTTTGCAGGAAAGAATTTACCTCTTCTATGCCAACGGAAATTTTTTCCATATTCTCTTCCTGGGTGCGGATGGTGGAAAAAACTTTCTCAATAATTTTCTGTTCGGAAACAAAGTCTTCCATCATGTCATCCATTTTATCCCGGTATTCAAAGAGGTGTTCCCGGGATGATTCAATTTCCACCAAGCGGGCACGGGTGTCCGCCACAAAGGAAGCTTTCTCTTCTATTTCATTTTGCATCTGGAATACCAGGCGGATTTGTTCATCCATCTGGTCAATTTTTTCTCTTTTCTGGGCCATCTTTCTGAACTCTGCGTCCATTTTTGTGTTAAGATCCCGTATCTCATCCATGCCCTGGAATATCTGATCAATGAGGACTTTCTTTTCCGCCAGTTGTGAAATTTTATCATCCATTGCTGCGAGCAATTCTTCCAGATAGCGGACATTTTTACGGGAGTCATCCACCAGGTTATTCCGGGATTTCAGATCCTCTAACAGGGTTTTCAGATCGTCCAGCTCTCCGGATGTGGAACGGGTTTCCTTATAAAGAGATTCCAAAATATTTTTCTGATTTTTTTCAAAGTCTTTGAAGAATTCCACAGCGTCTCGGCGGTTGTTCTGTATTTGGTCCAGAAGAGAATTGCTTTCTTCCCGGAGAAGGTTCAGGGTATATTCATGTTCCTGTGCCATAGAGTCTTTTATTTCCTCTGTTTTTTGCCGGGCGATGGTTTTCACTTCTTCAGAATAACTGGACAGAATATCTCCCAGCTGGCTCTGGACATTTCTTTTTAAGGAATCCAAGGTTTCCTTCAGTTTTTCCTCTTTTTCCTGAAGCTGGTTTTTAAATGTCTGAATTTTTTCCGCAACATCCTGGGTATTCCGCTCAAAGGTATCTTCTCGTTGTTTCAGATGATCCTGAAATTTATCCACCATTCTTTCCATTTCAATGGAAGTTTTTTCCAGCCAGTCAGAGCTGAATTCTTCAAAGGATGCCGTCTTTTCTTGTATGGTTTCCTCAAAAGAATTGATCATAGTTTTGTACTTTTTATCCGTCTCCATGGAGAATTTATGGATAATCCCCTTGATATTTTCTATCTGGGTTTCCACATCGGACGACTTTTGTTCCATGGTGTATTTAATTTCATTCTGGATCTGGACCACATCTCTGGAGAACCGGTTGAAGGCCTCTTCCCATGTGTCTGTGATATGTTTGCGGGAGTTTTCCATATTTTTTTCCCAGTCACCCAGTTTCTGGTAAAAGCCAGAAATCTGGCGGTCAAAGTCATTTTCACTGGTTTCCCTGAGGGAGATTATTCTGCCTTCTGTCTCATTGATCTGTGCAGATAAAGAAAGAGTTTTTTCCTGGAGCTCCATTTCCATGTTGTCCAGAATGCGACCCATCTCATCCCGGAAGGAAGTCATTTCCTTGGATTTTTCTTCGCTGATTTCCGCCTTTTTTTCTTCCATTTTTTTATGGAAAAACTCCATATATTTTTCCAGAGTTTCCTCAAAAGTTTTTTCCATGGCCCGGAGATCTTTATGCAGATTTTCCTTCTGTCCGGAGTATACCACTTCAAAGTTCTGGATGACTTCATGGACACGGGAAATTTCCTCTCTGGCTTCCCGCAGAATTTTATCTTTTTTGGATGAGGTCTCAAAATCCAGTTGATCCACCATCGTTTTTATTGCGGAAGCGTCTTCCTTGAGCCGTTCAAAAATGGAATTTCTTTTCTGGTCAAATTCCCGGATTACCGCTTCTGACCGGGATTTTAACTGTTTTTCCATGTCCTCGATTTTATTCTGAACGTCTTCCAGTTTATCTTGCTCTACCTGGAGATTTTCATGTATACTTGCTTTAATTTCATTAATTTTAACAGGAAGACGGGTTTCCAGCAAATCATCCATATCCCGGGTGCGGCTCTCCAGTTTGTCCAGAGAGAACCCAAGACTTTTTATTTTATCGTCCACGCTTTCCGTCCAGCGGATGGAATCTTCCTCAAGACTTTTAGAAAGGTTTTCAAAATCCTGATCAATTGCTTTTTTGAGTTCTTCCTGGTATGAACGCAGTTCACGGGAAAGACGGCTTTTCTCTCCAGCCAATTCTCCGCTCAGGGCAGATATTTTCTCTTCCATTTCGGATTGGATAACCCGGGACTGATCCTGCAGGGATTCCTGGAAAAACTGGAGAGACTTGGCCGCATCTTCATCCAGATTCTGCACGGATTTGAAGAGGGTTTTTATCTTTTTTTCGTATTGGGCAATTTTCCCCAGACTCTCATGAATAAATTTAAGCTGGTCTTTTACGGAAGCTGTATTTTTTTCGATCCGGGACAGCTCATCGTCCATACCCAGAAGATTCTGGCGGGTTTTTTCAATGTTCTCTGCAGATTCCCGGGCGGACCCCAACTGTGCCCCAATGTGGGAAAAATATTTATCTGTTTCTATCCGGATAAAATCGAACTTAACGGTAGCGTCATTCAGTTCTTCTTTTTTGCGGGCAGATATTTCTTCCATATCAGAAATACCCCGGTCTATCAATGTGCGCAGCTTGCGGAGATTCACATTGGATTTGTCAAGCCGGCGCAGAAGCAGGGTAACAAAAACCGCCCCAGCGAAAGGAATGAGCATCTCAACCATATTATGTCACTTTTTATTTTAAATTGAAAGAATCAATCCTTTTTTATGTTGCCCGATAAAAAAAAATATGCACATGAGAAATCCGGAATGGAATCCTGAGTTTCCCGGCATGGATAAAAAATCCTTGCGGGAATAAATCCATTTTATATTATCCACAAAGGTAAATTAGTGTGAAAACAGAAAATGATTTTGCTGATATTGGTGATCCGCTCATCGTGGCCGATTTATTTTCCGAGACCGTGGGCGGCGGCAGCAACACTGTGGGTGCTCTGGGAAACGGGCGGCTCACTGTGGGGATCAGTCCCTGGGGAGAGATGGTATACTTCCGCTGGCCGCGGCCATCCCATTACGACCACCTGCGTTATGTCACCCATTCTTATTCCATGCTCTCCGGGATGATCTCCGTGAAAAATGTGCGGCATGGGAAAAATGCTCCTTCCCGGGATTGGCAGAAATACGGCCGCCCGCTGGAAAAATACTCCGGTCTGGGCGGTAAAGCGGGAATTTATACTGGATGGATGATCCGGTCTGGGATTCCAGCCGCCGGTATGAGCCGGAAAATTCCGATATTTTGACCACCACCCTCCGGAATAATGAAAACCAGACCAGAGAGAAAATCCAGCTCGCCGCAACCCAATGGGTGGATCCGGAGGAGGATATTTTTTACCAGCGGTTTTCCATCCGCTCCACAGAAATGGATTCCTTTTTTTACTATGCTACGTTTGCCCCCAGGATGACCAACCCCGTATCCATCACCAATCCGGATTCCCCGGCGGGGCTGGTCGTTTTCTATGATAAAACATCGGCAGTCTGGTATGGTTTTATCCTTCCGGAATGAACCGGAAAAAAGCTGCGTCCATATTCCAGCGTTTACAAAAAGAGAAGCCGGATTTCAGCCCGGAAGATCTGGACAACGCCTTTCCTGCGGGCGGGGTGTTTATTACCATGGGCTCCAACCTGGAACTTTTTTCCCACCGGCCGGTGCCGATGGGCAGGGACGCAAAATCCGGAACTCCGATCCTCTTTGTGCACGGGAGGACGCACGGGACACCGGGGTTCTTTATGATCATCCCCATTGAAATTGATGAAACGTCTCTTCTGGTGTGGGATTTATGGCGGCATGAAAAAAACATTCCTCCGGAGCGGATTTGGCCGGACGATGGGGGATGAACCAGGAAGCGTCTCTCTGGAAAAAAGCGGCCATTTCCCTCCGCAATGGTATGCTCCGCAGAATCCAGGATCCCAAAACCCTTCGCTCGGCGGGATGGAGGGGAATCCAGTGGAGCCTTTTTCCCGCTCCCCTCTTCTGGATGCCCGTTTCCAGCCTCCGGACAGGAAAATCACCTATGGAAACCTCAAAAGAATGGTGCTGGATTTATTTATTAAAGAGGTTCCCATGGAAGGGACGGATGCTTATGGAGAGCTGGGTCTCTGGAGAGAACTGGACGGAAAAAGGTTCATCCAGAACCGGACATCCATCCCCCACCTCTGGAACGGTGGACATCCTATCTTTCTGTTATGGGGGTATACGAACCGCAAAAAATTATTGCCCTGAGGCCTCCGCTACCCGAATAATTCCGGATAGAACGGACAAAGGGGATTTGTTTCAAGGAGATAAAATGATAAAAGGAAATGTTCTCATCGGCCAGAGCGGAGGACCCACCTCCGTGATCAATTCCAGCCTGATACGGCATGCGTTATGGGATTGAGGGATTTATGAAGGGAGAGATGCTGGATTTCTGGGAAATTCCGGCATCGTCCAGAAAAAAGAAGGGGATGCCCCGCATCGATTTATATTCCGGAACGCAGACTGAACAAAGAAAAAGTGATTGCGGATGTGAAATCCACCATAGAGAAGTTTGGATACTGTTATATAGTGATCGGGGAAGGGGCACTCTGGGAAGATGCCCCCGTATCCGCCAGCCAAGCCAGAGACAATTTTTCCAATATAGAATTCGGAGCAATGGGGGGTTCCATTGCAACC
>DYLW01000018.1:46734-48140 GCA_020721865.1 Leptospira biflexa
CATCGGGAGACGGGATTTCCGGGGTGGGAAAAAAATCGGCAAGCTGGATCTGGATATGGCCTTTTTTCCTGCGGATGCACCGGTTACCCTTTCCGGGGGAAATACAGCTATCCGGATCTCCTCTTCCTCCTTGTTCCCTTATTGGCAGGTATTTATCCCGCCGGATAGAAAATCCATCGCCTTGGAGCCAGTGACTGCCACCGCAAATAGTTTCAACCACAAAAGCATGGGATACCGCATCCTGCGTCCCGGAGAAACCAAACGCGGATGGGTTATGGTCGTCCGGAATCCTCTTGCCCACTCTGTAAACGGAACCCCCCCCTTGAAACTGGGCTCCCGTTTTCTGTTAATTTTTTTAAATTTTTATCTTAGTATTCCTACTATCTCGTATTCTTTGTTCAGTTTAAAATATAATTTCAAATTGTACTATTGTAACCTTTTGTAAAATTTTCTAATATTTTTATGTCCTTGCTTAATTATATTATTGATAATGCCCCAAAATATTGCTATAAAAATATGTTTTTCACGGCTTGCATGGGCGAGTTTTCCGGCAAATTTAAAAAATAAAAAATATTTTTATAAATTTAATTAAATCTTATATTAGCGAAAATCTATGTATCTAAGTATAAAATTATGATTTTCCCCGTATTATGTCGCATTAGTCCATAAAACCGCATTTTTTTTTGGTTATTTCCAGCTTTTTTTTGAATACTGTTTGACAGGATGAGTGAGTTTCCTAAACCGCTTCTCACCGGCAGGACAGAGGTCAACCGGTACTTGTACTTTGAAATTCAGACAGCTCCGGTTAAAAACTTTGAAAGTTTCGAAAAATTTCGGAAATTAATATTAGAGACAAACCTCTATTAAAACTATAATGGAGAGTTTGATCCTGGCTCAGAACTAACGCTGGCGGCGCGTCTTAAACATGCAAGTCGAACGGTGAAAATGAAGCTTCGGCAGAAACACGAGTGGCGAACGGGTGAGTAACACGTAAGAACCTGCCCTGTAGTGGGGGACAACCTCGGGAAACCGGGGCTAATACCCCATAGTCTCGAAAGAGTAAAGAGTAGCAGTACTCGCTATAGGATGGGCTTGCGGTCTATCAGCTTGTTGGTGAGGTAAAGGCTCACCAAGGCTACGACGGATAGCCGGTCTGAGAGGATGATCGGCCACATTGGCACTGAGACACGGGCCAGACTCCTACGGGAGGCAGCAGTTAAGAATCTTGCGCAATGGGCGAAAGCCTGACGCAGCGACGCCGCGTGAGGGATGAATGTCTTCGGATTGTAAACCTCATTAAAATGGGAAGAATTAGCATGGTCGGCGAGGCCATGTGATGACGGTACCATTCTGAAGCCCCGGCTAATTACGTGCCAGCAGCCGCGGTAATACGTATGGGGCAAGCG
>DYLW01000019.1 GCA_020721865.1 Leptospira biflexa
GGTTAGAATAAAATTTACAAAAAAAAGTGAAAATTTTTACGGAGATTGCGTTTTTCTCTTGATTATGGGGGTGGGAATCCCTTCGCGGAGATAAATATATGGATGGAATTATAAAAAGTATCTGGTGACAGTCACTTTTCCATAGGTGACTGTCACCAGACCGCATTATGTCTCCTAAAGCATAATTTCCGCTCTATCAGCGGTTGTAAACGGAAAGCAGAATTCACCTCCCAATATATCAGGCTTTTCCTATCATTCTATAAATGCACGCTAAAGCGAATACCGGGCGGCGGGATGGGTATTATAGGGACATATACAAATATAGAATCTATGAGAAAGCCATGGTGACAGTCACTTTCCCATAAGTGTCTGTCACCAGACCCTATATAAAATGATCGCCGGATAAATACAATCGCAATGTGTCTGGATTATTCTCCCCCAACGAGTACCGGGAAAGAGGAATCATCTCCCCAAGTTTTCTCCTTGCTGGTGCTGAAATGGTTATCCCATCAGGAAAAGCATCTCTTGGAGAAGTAAAAACCATGGCCATATCCGCCATATTCTTTTCCAGAATAGTGGACACTCCCCGAGAACCGGCTTCTATCAGCAGAGAAGAAATCTCCATACTGGGCAGAATTTTCAATAATTCCTCCAGTGACCCGGCACGCTGATAATCCAGGGAATATGCGTTCATTAATCCCGTGTAAAAATCATGGGCTTGGGAATCCTTTTCAAGGTAAGCAAAAAGTGGCCGCCCGTACTCCTCCGCCATGTTTTTTTGCTGGATAATCCAGTTTTCCATGGAATCTTGATTCCATGAGGAGTCCACACGCGGAAGCAGAAACAATCGGGTTGTTTGCTGGTGAACGGACGGGAAGAAAACCTGATTCGTGAGATACCCATCCTGCAAAGACTGGAAAAAGCTATCCGTTTCTCCCCGGATACGAATATCCCGGAGGTGATCCCTAAAATTCAGCTTTGGCCAGTCAAACCGAACACTTCCCGGAAAGGCAAGAGTTGTCCCGCTCAATCTCCGCATCCGGTGGGTCAAAGTCCGGCTGTCCTCATTGCTTATATGGCCACTGGAACCTGATCCGGGAGCCAAAAAACCGGATGCGGTTTCTGCCCATTTTAATATGATCATAGGTCTTTTCAATGTCTCCACGCAAAGAAAAGGTCCCAAAGTAAAAGCCACCTCTTCCGCAAAATATTCCATCAGAAATCCCGCATCCAGCACGGTCACTTTTCTGCCCGCCCTTGCCAGAGCGTCAATGGATCTACCATTCACCTTTTCACTGGGATCTTTCAGTGCAATATTAATTTCAGGAATATTATTCTGGAGAATTGCCAGTGAGCATGGGGGAGTTCTTCCAAAATGGGCACAGGGCTCCAGGGTCACATATAAAACCGAATCTGCTAATCGGCCAGCAAAATCATCCGGAAATCGCTTTTTTACGGAATCAATGGCTACTATTTCCGCATGCTCTCTCCCCGGCTCCCGGGTGGCACCCTCCCCTATAATTTCCCCGGACTTACGGTCTATGATAATTGCACCCACGGAAGGATTGGGAGAGCTTACGCCAATGGATGATCCCGCAAGAAGAAAAGCTCTGCGAAAAATGGAAATATTGATATCAGTATTCTGTGTGAATTTCACCGGTTTCGGTTTCAGCAAAGGCGAGATTAATTTCATCCAGCGTATAGAGCAGGTAATCCAGTTCCACCATTATGATAACAGATTCATCCAGTTTGGCCACACCGCGCACCAGGGCTTTTGTGTTGGACAGGACAACGTCCGGATTTCCCTCAATATTATCCAGGGGTACATTAACCACGCGGTTGACTTCATCCACGACCATACCAATCCATTTTTCATTATGATTCACTACGATAATGCGGGTAAATTCATTATAATCGAGCGACTCCAAATTGAATTTTTCCCTTAAACCAACAATGGGGATAATATTTCCACGCAGGTTCATGACTCCCAGAATGAATTTGGGGGCACGGGGAAGTTTTTTTATCTGTTTCATGCGGATGACTTCCTGCACTTTCTCAATCTCCAGGCCATACTCCTCTTTGCCCACGGAAAAAACAATTAGTTGTATGGTATCAATCATTTCGCTGTTTTTATTTTGATCCGATGGTTTCATATCCGCTCCGTTTGACAGACTGCATGGCTTCATTAGTCCGGCAAGTATAATTTGTATGGGAATCCCGCTGGGCGGCCACTCCCCTTTTATATTTTCGTTTACCGGACGCAGGCAAGGGTATTTCTGGACATCTATGAACGTTTTCACCGGTAGGTTAACCCGCAAGCCTTTATTTATTTTTTTGGTATTATTTGTCTTGAATAGTTGTTCTCAGACTCCGCCCCGGATTGCCTATCTGAATCCCAGTGATTTTAAAAGCGAAGGCTATCTGGATGAATCCACGTATCAGATTGTGGAAAACGGGATATTTTTTAATTATACTCTGGCTTTTCTGCAGAGGAATTCCCAGCTCCCCCTGCCCGTTTCTGACATTCTGGATGTAAATCAAATTGAAGAGTTAAATGAAAATCCTGCCAAACTGGCCTCCCTGTTTAAACCGGAAGAGTTGTGCCGGATATCCCAGATCCAGGAGTATAATTTTCCGGTCATAACCCAGGACACCGAGAATCCAGAAATGGACAAACTCTTTCAGGATGAAAAAATCAAGGCCGTCCTCAAAGCAAAAGAATCCCTTTACGATAAAGCCTGTCTTGCTGCCCGAGCCCGTTCCCTTTATAAATGGTTCATAAAAATCTCCGGAAAAAGTATCTACGGGGATAGTTTTGAAAATCTTGAATTAGCGGAAAAGAACACAAAAGTACCAGAAAATGTTACCACAAATTTCCCGCTTCTGGATAATTTTGAAAGCAACCTGTTTCCACCGGATTATTGGTTCAGATCTCACACAAGAGAGCAAATCTCCAGACTGGAAGAAAGACTCAAAAAAGAAGATATCCGTTATGAGGTCATAGAAGAAACAAAAATTTATTCTTCATACATTGGCTGTAAAGTGGTGGTGCATTTTCACCATCCACGGCTCACCCGTGATTTTAAGGTAGTGAAAAATTAAGCTGCCGATGGATTTTGTTCATAAAGAAATCAAAATCACCGGATACAGTGTGGGTGGCATTGAAACCAGCTTCATCCTGCCTCATTTTAAAATGGCATTTGACTTTGGTCGTGGTTCGGAAGAATTGATTGATGTCCCCAGGGTTTTTCTTTCCCATGGCCATCTGGATCACTCATCCGGAATCGCCTATTATTTCAGCCAGAGAGCATTAAAAAACCTGCCTCCGGGGGAAGCCTATGTGCCCGCAAAGATAGCAAAACCTTTAAAAAAAATCAATGATCTCTGGAAAAAGATCGAGGGCTTCAGCGGAGCAGGATCCATCATCCCTTTATCCCCCAATGAGATTGTGCCCATCCAGGAAAACTATTTCCTGCGGGCGGTGGAAAGCTACCACCGGATTCCGTCTCTGGGTTATATCATATACAAGAAAAGTCAGAAATTAAAACAACAGTACCAGAATCTGGCCGGCCACCAGATAAAAAAGCTCAAAGAAAAGAATGAGCCCATTTTTACCATTGTGGACATCCCCATCCTGGCTTTTTCCGGGGATACATCCATTGAATTTCTGGACAAAAATCCGGACGTGGCAAGAGCAAAAGTCCTCATCTTTGAAACCACATATATTGATGAAAAAAGAACCGTAGAAAGAGCCCGCCAATGGGGACACACCCACCTGGAGGAAATCATAGAGAGGCTCCCGGCCATGGAAAACGAAAAAATAATTCTCACTCACTTGAGCAAACGGTATCAGGAAAAATATTTTGTGAAGGTGGCACAGAATCGGATTCCCCCAGCCGAACAATCGCGGTTTGTTATCTGGAATAAAGATCGGCCATATTTTCTGTAAGGTTTTAAATTCTCCTTGTCACTCCAATCCCGGAGCGGAATCTGGATGCAAAGAAAAACCTATGGCAACAAAAATGGATAGAAAAAGCGATAGAAAATCAACCAGAAGACAGGCAGAGGCATTGGAAAAAAAATCCCATACCGATGTTGTGGAAGTGGAAAGAAATTTAATTGAACAAGGCTTGCTGGCCACCCGGCATTGGATCCACGCAAACAGGCAGACTGTCCGCTGGGGATTGATTGGGATTATTTCCTTTTTTGTTCTGGTTCTGGCATTCATTTTTTTCCATAGTATGATGGTGGAGAATCATAATATAAAGGTTTATTCCATGATGAAGGATTATGACCAGGCCCGCTTGATATCCATCCCCGCATTGAAGAATGCAAAGATGAAGGACATTGAATCCGAAGCCTCGCAATTATGTCATTACTTTTACCCCACAAGGGAAAGCTATTACTCCTGCATTCTGGCTGCACTGGCCGCACGGGAAAAAAATGACGGGAATCCCGGAAAGGCAATGGCCCCGTATCTCCAGCGATTCGCAGATCATTACGATAATGATGGTCCGGGGAGTTTTTTCACATTCTATACTGCTTATGCCTTTGAAGTCGCCGGAGATTTCAAGGCAGCCATCCGGTATTATCAAAAGTGGGGTGAATACTTAAAAGACAACGAGCTACAGTCCCAGGAAGCGGCTCTTTACCACCAGATGCGGAATTTGTATTACTCCGGGGACAGGAAAGGAGCCTTGGAATTATGTAATAAAATAATCAAGGATTATCCTCAAAGCATTTATAGGAAGAAATCCCTTGAGTACCGTTATCTTATTTTCATGAAACATGATCCATAAGTCTTCTTTAAAAATTGCCCTCCCCAAAGGGCGGATGAGCGATGAATCTCTGGAGTATTTATTCCAGAGAAAAATTACATCCCTATCAAAATTTCCGGATAGCAGAGAATTGATTTTTCATGATCCGGAAAATAATATTGATTTTCTGATTATCCGCTCCCAGGATGTGGGCACTTACGTGGAGACCGGAGCCGCCGATCTGGGATTTCTGGGATATGATGTCCTGCTGGAAAATTCCTTTTCTGTTTACACGGCCGCCTCTCTCCCTTTTGGAGAATGCCATCTTTCCGTGGCCCATCCGCAGAATTCTCTGGAATGGAAAAACAAACGGAAAATAAAAGTGGCCACAAAATACCCCAATCTGACCACGCGTTTTTTTTATCAGAAAGGTTATAATATCCAGATTATTAAGCTCTATGGATCGATTGAGATTGCCCCCATTATGGGTATTTCCGATGTCATTGTGGACTTGGTATCCACCGGAAAAACCCTGGTGGCCAACGGCTTGGTGGAAGATGAAAAAATAATCGAAAGCTCTGCCCGTCTCATCATCCACCCCGGTTCCTATCACAGGAAAAGAAAAATTTTAAACCATATTATCCGGGAAATGGTTTGACGGAGCGTCTGCAATTTCATTTCTGGAATAATGGCAGTACCAAAAAGAAGAACATCTCCTTCCAGACAAGGAAACCGAAGAGCTCACCATGCCTTAACCCGGCCAGAGCTGAGACCATGCCCTCATTGCGGGGCATATACCAAGCCTCATGTGGTTTGCCCGGAGTGTGGCTATTATAACGGTAAGCATGTTGTTTTCAAAAAAGTAAAAAAGGTTAAAACGGAAGCGGAGGGCTGAGCTCTCTGTGAACCCGTGCTGAATACAGAATGGCGAAGTTCCCAGGAAAATTCCGCAACCGGATATCTACGTCCACCCTGCCATCCGGCGACTGGATATAAGGAATCTGTAGCCGGATGGGGCTTTCTTCCCTTGCCCCATATCCCATTTCCATCTTTTTATAGAAAACGTTATTAATCCATATTTCCATCGAAGTTTGCCGTTCCAGATAGGAATACGAGCTGGAGATTTTTTCCTCCTTAGTCTTATAGGGAAGTCGCTCCCGGAACACCGCCAAATCCAGAGTTAGAATCCAGCCGGTTTTTATTTCCGGATTGCTGGTGTACAGGCTGAATCCCAGACCAGGGGCATTAAAAAACAACCCAAAAGGGTTTGGGCTAACCGAAGATGGAGCGGATACAGAAATCCCAGCCGAATAACCCCAGCTTCTGATTTCTTCCCAGGACATTACCCGTTGTTTTTCGCCAACCCATCGGATTCTTTTATCCAAGTTTCCATAGCGAAGAAAGAACAGGGAATCCTCAACCCCGGAAAATTCCTGTCCTTCCTCAATTCCGGCTTTTTCCTGGGAAGGCAAGATCACCGCACTGGGGAGAGATAATGCTATTCCCAGGAAAACCGGCAGCACCGGAAGAGGGTGGCATATTTTAATCATTTTTAATATCATATTCATCCTTCTTGTCCTCCAGAAAATCCTGAAAACGGGAATCCTTCAGGTGGACAAATGGTTCACTCTGGTCGATGAATAAAAGCATATATCTTTTGATACTCAGAATATGCTGCTTATCCGATTTTTTCTCATCTAATTTGGCAAACATACGATCCAGCTCCATGCGGACTCCCGCCGAATTGCCGGAATACGCATGGCCCCGTGCCCGGTAATAATAATATAAAACTTTATCCGGATTGGGGGATAATTTATGCTTCTGCAATGTGTATTCCTCATCAATAACCCCAAAGAGAGGGCTCTTTTTCAGGTAGAGGTAAGACAAAAGCGTGATCTCCGATTGTTTTTTTTCCACAAAATTTTCACGGACAAAAGAAGAAAACTCCGGTGTGGCCAGAGCCAGTTTAAACGCAGAGTCTGAGTACACCAAAGAAGCGTTTGTCATTCCGGCTTTTCCGGCCAGATAAAGATATTTCCGTGATAAGGGAATATTTTTTTTAGTGGCTGCCTTACGTGCCAGAATATAATAATAGTATTTTTTATCCCCAGATAGAGCCAGAATGTCCTGCACAGACTCCGGAAAATAATAAAAATACATATTCACGGGTTCATAAAAATTGTTATTTTTCTGGAAGGCCATTTTCAGATATTTTTTTGCTTCCTCTTTCCGCCCCCTCTCCACAAGATAAACGGCCAGATTATAACAAGTATAATAAGAATTGCTTTTTTTACTGCGGCAGTCTTTGTCCATCTCCGTTTTTATGGCTGGAAAACCCTTTTTATCCAAACCCTGTTTATATGTATCCGTACGATGGTGGATATTCTGCTCATCAATCCAGTAACCGGAGTTGACTGCAAAAACAGGAGAAATAAAAATCGGCACTAAGACCAGGAGTATCCGGATTTTCTTAATTTTCCGGAAGGGATTGCCGCCACTTTTCCAGTGATTCATAATGATTTTTCTCCAGAAAGTCCTGAAGTCCCTGGCTGAGATTGGCAATGAGAAGCGGACCGGAATAGATGAACCCCGTATAAATCTGGACCAATCCCGCTCCGGATACGAATCTTTCCCATACTGTATTGTTATCGGATATTCCTCCGGATGCAATTAATGGAATATGGGCAGGAACAATCTTTCTGGCCGTCTTCAGATAAAACGAAGATTTATCCTTCAAAAGCTGCCCGGAGATGCCTCCCCCCTCAAAAGGGATGGAATATTTCCTGCGGAACGCATCGTGCATGTCGGCATCGGTGGTGGTGTTGGTCAGAATAATACCGTCAATGCCGGCCTCCAGCGAGCTTTCCATGGTTTTCTGAAAACGGGAGACAGAGTCAAAATCCGGGGCAAATTTTACCATAAGTGGCCGATGGGAAATCTTTTTCAAGGATTCCAGAAAACCCCGGATGGCCTTGTCATCCTGCAGCTCCCGCAATCCGGGGGTGTTGGGGGAGGAAATATTTATCGCGTAGTAAAGAATTTTCCGGAAAGAGGCATCTGCTTCATTTAATTTTTCAATCTGGACAGCATAATCCCGAACAGCTTCTTCATTGGGGGTATTTTTATTCTTCCCTATGCTCACACCCAGAAACCGCAAGTTCGGAATAAGGGGTGCTTTTTTTCGGTAATTTTCCAAAAAGGCATCAATCCCGGCATTATTAAAGCCCATTCTGTTGATCAGGGATTTTTCTTTTTTGAGGCGGAACATGCGTATTCCTGCATTGCCAGGCTGGGCAAGCGGAGTGAGGGTGCCCGTCTCCACCAGAGAAAAACCATAATGGAAGAGCTTATCAAACACACGTCCATCTTTATCAAAACCCCCTGCCATAGCAAATGGATTGGCCAGAGTATGCCCAAACAAGGAAACACGGAGCCGGGGATAATCCGGTATGGACGGATGAAGCGACGATTTTTCCAGAAAGTGTAATGCTCTTTCATGGGCTTTCTCCGCAGCCATGGAAAAAAGGATGGGCCGGATGAGTGGATACAGATGGAAAAGGTTAATCGCCACGGTACAGTCTGTTATATCCTTTTTTCTTGCCCAGTTCATTGTCCGATATTTTATTCTGTTCCTGCATTATATCCAGAAAACTTCTGGTCTTTACTCCGGCACAGTCAGAGGTGGGGCCCCCCACCTTTTTCCACTGGTTCCCCAGTTTGATAGGCTCCGGTATCAGTGTGCCCACGGCCGGCTCCGGAGGATTACATTTTGGATTCAGCCATCGGCCATTGATGGCACTCACGGCACCCTGAAGAACTCCCTTAGGAAGGACTTCAGAGAAAGGATCCGGAGTATACCCCCTCCGGGTGTAAACCTCTCCCATAAATTTTCCCCAGAATGGTGCAGCAATCCAACCTCCGGTCTGGTCCACCCCCAGCGACATTTTCCAGTTATCCAGCCCAATCCAGACGACCGCAGCCAAATCCGTGGTGCTTCCGCAAAACCATGCATCATGCCAGCCCTGTGTTGTTCCTGTCTTCCCGGCTGCAGGACCCTGATAATATTGCCGGAGTGCACTGGCCGTCCCGAAGTCCACCACATTTGTCATCATTTTCCGCATTATAAAGGAAATACTCTCCTCAATAATCTGATCTTTTCCGCTCTTTCGTTTGTAGCTGAGAATCTGGAAAACCTGTTCCTCTGAATTATAGATGACATTTCCATCCCGGTCAGTGATATAAATAATCCCGTGGGGAATAATTTCCCGTCCCTTATGAATGAGTATGGTATAACCCAACAGCATTTCCTGGGGTGTCAGCTCTGAGGTTCCCAAAGCCAGGGTTGGGTCCGGCTGGAACCGGGATGGCGGGATATTTATCAGTCGGGAAGCAAAATCAATGATCACGTCCGGCCCCACCAGATCATATATCTGAACAGAGACAAGATTTAAGGATTGTGCCAGTGCGTTATAAGCATGGACGTAGCCGGTATAGACATCATTGTAATTCCCTGGAGCCCATACAGACCCATCGGTGCGGACATTTACCACCGGAGAATCCACAAAACCCATGGCATAGTGTATGGCCCGGGCTTCCAAGGCACCGCCATAGATAAATGGCTTAAAGGCACTTCCCGGCTGGCGTCTGGCCTGGGTGGCACGGTTGAACTGGTTATGAGCGTTGAACTCCCGTCCGCCCACCATGGCGGTTAATCGACCAGTTTGCGGTTCCATGGCCAGAAATGCTCCTTCCACCTTGAGCTCGGCCTGAAAATCCCGGGTTTTCTCCAGAAATGCCACGGATACTTCATTGTGTGGTTTGACAGGCAGGATCAACCCCAATACCTCAAAACCTTCACTCAGCTCTTTTTTGAAGGCTTTTCTGAATTCATCTTCAAATGTTTCTTCTTTCCCAA
Source organism: Leptospira biflexa (assembly GCA_020721865.1). Lineage (GTDB taxonomy): Bacteria > Spirochaetota > Leptospiria > Turneriellales > DYLW01 > DYLW01. The sequence goes on from DYLW01000019.1 coordinate 9,673, forward strand.
TCTGGATTGTCTTGCCGGGATCCATCCTCACGTGACCCCCCAGGCTGCGGGTTCCTCCACTCACAAAGTTGCTGCTCTGGGCCAAGGCGTCCTGCTTCATCACGGTTTCTTTTAACAACCGGTCTGCGATTTCCTGCTGATCCAGATCCAGGGTAGTGTATATCTGGTAACCCTTGGAATAAATATTTTTCTCTCCAAAAAGTCCCTCGGCCTCCTGGCGGATATACTCAGAAAAATGAGGTGCCTTGTTTATTTTCTCCCCAAAACTGGTGGCGGTGGTGGGCGTAAGAACTATTTTTTCCCAGTATTTTTCCCAGAATTTCCTGTGGAGTTGTTCCACTTCACTTCGCTCCAGATACCCCAGCTCCGCAAGCCGATTGAGAATTATCCTATTTTTTGCCATTGCCTCATGGGGACTACGGAAAGGGCTGTATGTATGAGGTGCCTTGGGCAGGGCGGCTAAAATGGATCCTTCCACTAAATTCAAATCCCCCAGAGATTTGTCAAAATAAAACTCTGCCGCCGTGGAGATACCATAGGTTCCATGCCCCAGATAAATTTGATTGAAATAGATTTCCAGAATCTCATTCTTGGAAAATTCATTTTCCACCTGAAGAGCCAGAATGGCCTCATAAAATTTCCGTAAAAATGTTTTCTCCCCTTCCGTATACAGGCCTTTCACCAACTGCTGGGTCAGGGTGGACCCCCCCTGAACGATGGATCCCGCTTTGATGTTTGCCCATGCTGCCCGCAGGATTCCAACAAAATCTATACCAAAATGGTTATAAAAATTTGTATCTTCCACCGCCAGAAATGCAGCAATTACGGGATTGGGAATTTCTTCCAGGGTAATCAGGGTTCTTTTATGCTGGAATAATTCGGATATGAGGCGGCCTTTTGTATCAATTAACCGTGTGGGCAAGGTGGGCTGGAAGGATGCCAGTTTTTCCAAATCTGCCTTATTTTCCAGAGATACCATAAGAGTCCCCAGAAATATTCCACCAATAAGCGATGTAAAAATGAATATATTAAAAAAAATCCTTTCAAACCGATTCAAAGACAAAATACTATTCCCACGCATGATCCAGATTGGATTTTTTATATGTACCGTCATTTATTATTAGAGCGAAAATGTTTTTTACTTTACATATTAAAAGCATTTATATGAGTACTACAAGGGCTGGCCGGGCAGTGCCCGGATATTTGCTATAATGATTTTACTACTTAAACAAAATAAAAAAATAGAGGCAACAAAATGGAAGAAAAGAGAAAGCACACCAGAAAAAAAGAAGAAGCAGAACAAATTGAAAAAAAGAAAAAAGGAAATGAACCCCTAAAAATACTGGAAGGATCATTCCCTTTCAAACCCGGAGAAGGAGATCTGGGAGCATTTCGCCAGAAAAGCCGTAGAGTGGATGAAGAACTGGGAAAATTATCTCTGACAGAAAAACAGTCCATTGTCCTGGATTTTATCACCCACCATATCAGCGTGGTTGGCTTTCCACCCACCGTTCGGCAAATATCCGAATACTTTGGGATTTCCCCCAAGGCCGGGCATGACCACATCCGATCCATAGCAAAAAAAGGATATCTGCGGCTGTTTCCCGGATCCGCCCGTGGAATGGAGCTGGTAATTAATCCACACGGAAAAGAGGTGCAAGGGCAGAGCCTGGAAAATATGGAGGATGTCATCTTTGTACCGCTGATTGGTACCATCGCTGCCGGTGTGCCCATCCTCGCAGAAGAGAATATTGAAACATCCATCCCCATGCCAAAAAGCTTTATGCCCCAAAGCGGGACATTTTTCGCTCTGCGTGTAAAAGGTGACAGTATGGTAAAAGCGGGAATAATGGACGGAGATATCTCCATAATAAAAAGAGTGGATGATGTTGACAATGAAATCCAGAATGGAGACATTGTGGCCGCACTCATTGACACAGAAGCAACCTTGAAGACATTTCGCCGGACAGAAAATGCCATCATTCTCCAGCCAGAGAATGACAATTACAAACCAATCCTGCTGACTTCCCGGGATCAGTCACAGATCATGGGAAAACTGGTGGGTGTTTACCGTAAGTACTGATGATTTTCCAGAAAATTATCATTCTGGTGGCAAATACTCTGGGTTGCGGTCCCCAACCTGATAGCTTTCGGTATCATGAAAATTTTCATGTGAATACGTTGGGGCATTTTGCGGATGAGGTAGGTGGCATCCGCATACCCAATTTGTCCCAACTGGGGCTGGGAAACATTACCTACATAAAGGGTGCGGATAAACCAAACCTGCCTTGGGCGTACTACGGAAAAATCCGTTCCCGCACGGAAGGCAAGGATATTGCCTCCGGATTTCTGGAGCTGGCAGGAATAAATCTGCAGAAACCTTTTAGTATATTTGAGGAAGAAATACCCCAATCGATTTCTGATACTTTCCGGGAATTCCTGGGCACGGAGCTCCAGATTCTGCATGTTACTTCATTGGCGGAGGTAATTAAAAACCTGGGAAAACTCAACGTAAAAGAACCCCGCCTGCCGCTTCTTTTCACGGAAAAAAATGAGTCTACTCTGGAACTGGCCATCCACGTCAATGACATAGCAAAAACAAACCGCAAGGAAAAAGAAATACTGGAATTTATCAGAGAAAATATTTCTGCCCATAATATAGCACAAGGAGTTTTGCATAGCATTGAAGGAGAGTCCGAATCCTTTCGGCTGGTACCGGAAAAAAGAAAGGATGTTTTCTTTGAGATCCTGGACCAGCGTACGGTTTTCCAGACTCTGGAACACAAAAGAATTCCGGTCTATGCCTATGGGAATGTTGGAAAAATATATAACTATGCCGGATTTGCGGAGGACTACCAGGTATCTGATCCGGTTGAGCTGGTGAACTTTTTGAGCGATGCAATCCGGGATGCGGCCACGGATCCTGACGGCAAGGCTGTCTTTGTGGCCAATCTAATGAATATGGACTTGTGCCATTATTATAACCATAATCTGTACGACTATGTGAAAATGCTGGAAAAAATGGATTCCCAGATCCCAAAAATCCTACGCAATATAAATGACTTTGACTGGGTTTTTATTACCGGGGTGCACGGCTGTGATTTACTTCAGGAAATTGCCCATACCAGAGAGTATTCTCCTCTGCTGATTTATAATAAAACGTTCAAAAATGCAGAAAAAAAGAACATGGGTGTGAGAAAAACGTTTTCTGATATCGCGGAAAGCATCTCCGAGGCTTATGGACTGGAAACCCATTATGGCGGAGAAGCTTTCTGGAATCTTATGACAAAAACTTAAAGCTCTTTTTCTTCCACCCGACTACCGGCATGGTGTGCAATGCCTTTTTTACTGTTTTTGATAAAATCCACCAGATGGTATATTTTCTCATATTCTTGGCTGTTTTTATCCAAGGTTTGCAGCAAAGCTTCTGATTTCTCGATGGCAACTTTTAACGGAAGATGGGAGAGATACAGGTTTCTGTACACTTCTTTAATGTACTTTCTGGTTTCTACGGTAAAGCCGGCACGCTTCAAGCCCACCATGTTGATCCCATGGACGCGGGCAGGATTCCCATTGGCCAGGAAATACGGAGGTAAATCCATGGAGATTTTACTGTTCGCCCCCAGAGCGGCATAGGCCCCAATCCGGACAAACTGCACAATGCCGGAAATCCCGCCAATATACGCATTGTTTTCCACCACCGTATGGCCAGCAAGGGCCACCTCATTGATGATAATGGCATGATTCCCCACAACCACATCATGAGCCACATGGCTCCCCACCATGAAAAAATTATTATTTCCCACGGTGGTATATTTACCCTCTTTTGTGGAAAGGTGCATGGTCACATTTTCCCGGATAATATTATTGTTGCCAATCCGGAGACGGTAATCCCCACCCGGGGTAATAGAAAAATCCTGTGCCACTTCCCCTATGGCGGTGCCGTTGAAGATTTCATTTTTTTCGCCAATCTCCACGAAACCACTGACCTTTACATTGGAATGAAGCCGGGTTCCGGCACCGATGGAGACCTTTGGCCCGATGATACAAAACGGGCCAATTTCTGCATCCGGATGTATTTTGGCAGCCGGATCCACTAACGCAGTTGGGTGAATGTTGCTCATATTAAACAATCGCTCTTTCCACAATCTCCGCAATGTCAAGTGTTTTTACGCTTTCCTCTTTCTCCATACCCTTGACTCCATCGCTAACCATGGTCATACAGAAAGGACAGGCAGTGGCGATGGTATTCGCGGCAGTGCAGACAAGCTGTTCGGTGCGCATTTCAAAAATACGTGAACCATGGCTTTCCTGCTCTTCCATCCACATCTGTGCACCACCCGCACCACAACACAATCCATTGGAATGGTGGTCAGCAGGTTCCACAACCAGATTTCCGGTGGCACTCTGGATGATTTCCCGGGGTGCGGAATAGATGTCATTGTATCTTCCCAGATAGCAGGAATCGTGATATGTGAGGGTTCCCAGATCTTTTGCTTTCTGGGGATCCAGTTTGATCTTGCCTTCACTGATGAGTTGCTGCATATAATCCGCATGGTGGATGACCTCAAAATTCCCACCTAATTGCGGGTATTCATTTTTGATAGTGTTATAGCAGTGGGGACAGGTAGCCACAATTTTTTTCACTTCATAGCCATTCATGACATCAATATTGGTCTGGGCGAGCGTTTGATACAGGTATTCATTTCCCGCACGCCGTGCAGAATCCCCTGTACAGCTTTCTTCTGTTCCCAGAATTCCAAATTTAACCCCGGCCTTTTGGAGCACATTAGTAAAGGAGCGGGCAATTTTTATGGAGCGGTCATCAAAGGCTCCGGCACAACCCACCCAATAGAGTATATCCGGTTTTTCTCCGGATTCTTTCCATTTGGCCATGGTTTTAACATTCAGACCTTCTGCCCATTCCTCTCTTTTGTGGGAACCAACGCCCCATGGATTGGATTGGTTTTCAATGTTTGTCAAAGCACCTTGGAGTTCTGAGGGAAGATTTCCTTCATTCAGGACGAGGGCTCTTCTCATCTGGAGAATAGCTTCCGGCTGATTGTTACCCACAGGACAGGCATCCGCACAGGCAAAACAGGTGGTGCATCCCCAGAGAGCTTCCTGGGAAATATAATTATCAATAACCCGGACACCGTCAATGGCCATGATATCTTCCGCACTCATTCCGGCTTTTCTGGCATCCACAACTTTGGGCATCTGCTCCATGAGGGCGTGTTTCATGTCATTCATTATTTTTTTGGGGTCCAGAACCTTGCCAGTCCGATTAGCCGGACATACCAGAGTACAACGGCCACACTCAATGCAGGATAAGGAATCCAGCAGATTTTTCCAGGTAAAGTCCTGCACATTGGTGGCACCCCAGACGGTGGAGTTTTCCGTATCCAGAAACGGAATTTCCCCATTGGGTTTATTTTTTTTGAACCAGAAATTGAAAGGAGCCCAGATGAGGTGGGCATGTTTGGAGCCCGGCACATAAACCATAAAGGCAAATACGGTTAAAATATGTCCCCACCATCCAATGTAGTAGATGGTCTTTGCGGAAACAGGATCCACACCCATATCCTGATACATTCCTGCGAGGGTGATACGGATGGGGCTGGCTGCGGCAAAATCCCCCATAATCATTTTAGCAGGCTCACCAAACAGGGTAAAAAGCATCAAAAGAGAAATCATGGTGATCACCACCACACTCTGGGGGGATGGGCGGTCCAGTTCCGGGGCTTTCAAAAGCCATCGGCGGGTCGCAAAAAAACCAAGCCCGGAGAGAACCAATATGGAAAATAAATCCAGAAAGAAGTCATAAAAATGCTCAAAGCCAGTGCCCAGTAAAGCCGGGATATAAAAATGAAAATCCCCCATAAAACCGCCAATGAATTGGCTACCGGTATGCAGACCATAAACGGCAAAACCACCGATGACAAATATGTGGAATATTCCACGTGCTGGTTTTTTCATCAACTTCTTTTGTAAGAGCACATAAATCACCACATTTTTTATTCTCTCACCCATCGGGGTTTTTATTTCATCCGGCTGCCCCTGGTGGGCAAGCTTCCAGTATTTCATAGCCACGGCAATGGCCATGCTCCATGCAGCAAAAAATATAACTGCAAATATTATAATCAATAATACGGTTTGAACGCTCATTATGCTTCTCCTGAATTTTTGTTCTGATTCAATCCGGGGAAGACCGCTTATCCTGTAAAGAAAAAAAGGCTTATTATTTCCCATAATTGATAATGGAAATCATTATCTTAATTCAACGCCGTTAAAGTGCTCTTCTCAGAAGGGAGAAGTTTTTATTCCCTTACGCTCGCTCCCATGCGGGCAAACGCAACGATGGCAACGGTAATGGAAGGTCGCAATACTGAATTAAAATATTATAAACGTAGAGTAATCTCCGTTGGATATGCCCATCGACCGGAAAATATCTTGCCCGCCACGGCGGGTCCCGGAATATCACCAATAAACATAAAGGGCAAAACCAATGAGGAAAAAAATACTGATCCGTGGCGTGGTGCAGGGTGTGGGCTTCCGTCCCTTTGTGTACCGGCTGGCACAGGAAAATAAAATCCGGGGGTGGGTGAATAATTCCTCCCATGGCGTGGAGGTGCACGCAGAAGGAAGCCCGGAAAATATGCAGAACTTTGAAAGGGATTTACAGAAAAAAAAACCACCCTTTGCCATTATCTATGAATATGAATCTGTTCCTCTGGAGGACGGGGAGAGTTTTCCGGATTTTAAAATTATTCAGAGCCGGGAGGAAGAAAAAGCCACTGTTTTAATCCTGCCCGATCTGGCCACCTGTCCGGAATGTCGGAAGGACATTTTGGATTCCGCAGGCAGGCGGTATTTTTATCCGTTCACCAACTGCACCAATTGTGGCCCGCGTTTTTCCATCATCCGGGGCCTGCCGTATGACCGTCCCAAAACCACCATGGCAGAATTCACCTTCTGTCCGGATTGCGAAAAAGAATACCACACTCCGGAAAACCGGAGATTCCACGCCCAGCCCAATGCCTGTGCCCGCTGTGGCCCCACCCTCAACCTGACGGATTCCGCCGGGACTTGCCTGACCATAGAAGAACCGGGCGACGCAGGGGTTATCCGCAAAACGGCAGAATTGTTGCGGGATGGAAAAATTATCGCACTCAAGGGGCTGGGCGGATACCAGCTTCTGGTGGATGCCCGGAATGAGGAGTCTGTCCGGACACTGAGGGAGAGGAAACACAGGGAAAGAAAACCGTTTGCTGCCATGTTCCCGTCGCTGGAATCCGCACGGTCGGAAGTGTCACTTTCCCCTCTGGAAGAAGAGCTTCTTTTCTCCGCTTCTGCCCCCATCGTCCTGCTGGAAAGAAAGCGGACACAGAAAAGCGGGATTGCCCCCTCCGTGGCGTTTGGTAATCCACGCCTGGGCATAATGCTTCCGTACACTCCCCTGCACCATCTTCTTATGACCACGGCGGATTTCCCGGTGGTTGCCACTTCCGGCAATCTTTCCAATGAACCCATTTGCATTGACAATGAGGAGGCCTTGCGGGAGCTGGGATCCATTGCCGATTATTTTCTATCCCATAATCGTCCCATTGAACGGGCAGTGGATGACTCCGTGGCAAAAATTGTGTCCGGAGAAATTTCTCTTCTGCGGAGGGCACGGGGGTATGCTCCGCTCCCCATCCGCAATCCGCAGGTGGAGCACTGCATTCTGGCCACGGGGGCTCATCTGAAAAATACGGTGGCTCTGTCCCGGAAAGAGAATATATTTTTGTCCCAGCACATTGGCGATCTGGAAAATGAAAAGACATATTCAGCGTTTACCCGCATAATGGCCGATCTGGAATCCCTGCTGGAGATCACACCGGAAGCGGTGGTGAGCGATAAACACCCCGGATATATTTCCACAGAATTTGCCATCCGCTATGCAAGGGAACGCAACATCCCGCATTTTTCCGTACAGCATCATTATGCACATATCCTTTCCGTCATCGCAGAACACCGCCTGGACACCCGGGAAGAAAAAATCCTGGGGGTGGCATGGGATGGAACCGGCTATGGAGATGACGGGGATATCTGGGGATCGGAGTTTTTACTGGCCGATTCTGACGGCTATGAAAGAATTATGTCCCTGGAGCCATTCTTTCTGCCGGGATCGGAAAAAGCGGTGAAAGAGCCTTGGAGGGTGCTGTTTGGGATATTCCGCCAGATGAGCTCAGACTATGATTCCTGGGAGGCCATGACCACCCGCTGGGAAAGAATTTATAATAAGACAATCCTGACGCCATCGGAGAAGAAGATATTTTATACCATGCTGGAGAAAAATCTCCGCACGCCGCGAACCACCAGTATGGGACGCCTCTTTGATGCGGTTTCTGCCCTCTGTGGATTTAATGGAAGTATATCCCATGAAGGAGAGGCATCCATGTCTCTGGAATATGCCATAACCGGCAGTGAAAACCCCACCGATGAATCTCTTTATTCCCTGCAAATCCTGGAGCCAGAGAGCCCATCCACACCGGGGAGAATCCGCTTTCATAAAATGATAGAAGAGATCATGGCAGATCTGGAAATCCGGAGTACATCCTATATTTCCCGGAAGTTTCACAACACGTTGGCCCACCTCATCCTTCAGGCCGCACAAAGCTCCGGTCTGCGGCGGGTGGCTCTTTCCGGCGGGGTTTTCCAAAATCACTATTTGATAGAAAAATCCATCGCCCTGCTGCGGGCTGCCGGATTTACCGTATACACAAACCGCAACGTTCCCGTAAACGATGGCGGTATTTCCCTGGGGCAGGCGTTTTACGGAAACCAGCAGTTCCCGTAAAAATACCGTACCAGATAGCGGAGAATCCGGGCTTATTTAATAAGTTTACATAGCATATCCGAACGAATTTTTGACGAATGGGGTTTAATGCACTCCTGTTGGGTGGGTCATCTCTTCTTAAAGGAGAAATTCAGGAATGGTTAAAGCCCATCGAATCGTTACGCGTGGATATTGTCCCGCATCCGGATAACCTTCCGGAATTTCTGGAAAAGGGAAGAATTCATATCGCCATCATTATCCAATCCGTGGATAAACCGCTCACAGAAATGAACTGGCAACAAATTATTCACGAGGAAAAGATGCTTTCCGTGCCCGTTCTGGTTTCCGGAATCACAGAAACCGGATTGCCGGAGGGGATTAAGGTACTGCCCGGCAATTTTGACTGCATGCCCTTTAATTTGACTCGGGATTATTTGCTGGGAAAAATACAATATCATATCCAGATCATGGAGAAGGAAAAAAATCTGGAGCTGGAGAACCTTCAGAATTCAGAAACCAATGACCAGATGCAATATCTGGTTCATTTTCTGCAAACCCTGATCAACACAATCCCCAATCCGGTTTTTTACAAAGACTCCAGTGGCAAGTACATGGGACTGAATGATGCTCTGGAGAAATTTTTAAATCTGAAAAGAGAGGAAATCTTTGGGCGGACGGTTTTTGAAGTCTGGCCTCCGGAATATGCCAAATTGCTCTCCCAGGCCGATGAGCAGCTTTTCCGGGAAGGGGTCACCCAGGAATATGAAACCACCCTTCCCCGTGGCGATGGAAAAATCCGGAATGTGATCCTGTACCGCTCTGTTTTTTTTGATGAAAATAAAAAAAGTGCGGGGATCATCGGAACCATCGTGGACATTACAGAGCGTAAGCACTTGGAAACGGAACTGGTGGCCCTCACCCAGACACTGGAAAAAAAAGTTGCTCGTGAAATTCAAAAAAGAAATAAAAGCGAAATCCAGTTCCATCATATATTTGAGCATTCCCCCATCGGCATTATTATCCTTGACCCCAATGAAAAGATTGTGGAAGCAAATCCGCAAATACTGTCCCTGCTCCAATACAGAAAAGAGGAACTTATTGGTCACAACTTTCAGACCATTCTGCATCCGGATGACCTGGAAAGAGACACGATCATTTTTAAACAGATAGTAACCGGAAATATAGATAATATCAATACAGACATTCGTCTGGACCCCAAAGACCACAGCGTTAAGTGGGTGACCATTTCAGCATCCTCAATCCAGTCCAGTCATGGAATGGAGCATATTGTTGTGGCCGTTATTGATATCACAGAAAAGAAGAAGATGACGGAACAAATCATAGAAAGTGAAGACCGTCTGCGGATGATCATGGATCGGGTCAATGACTCCATCATCCTGATGGATGAAAACGGACTTCTTTCACACTGGAACCGCAGTACAGAGGATATGTTTGGATATAATGCATCGGAACTTTCCCGGCTTCACTTTGACCAGCTTTTACTGAATTCCCGTTATCTGGATGAAAGATCCAAACTGTTATCAGATTCCGTTGTGGAGAATATGGATATATCCAACCTGTCTCTGGTGCTGATGGCTGCACGGAAGGATAAATCCACGTTCCCCATTGATTTATCTGTTACGAATATTTTTCTGGATGGTTCCTTAAAATCTATTGGGGTGATCCGGGATATTACCATACAAATTGAATCTGAGCAGAAACAGAAGCAGCAGGAGCAGTTGCTGATCCAGCAGTCCAAACTCGCAGCCATGGGAGAGATGATAGCCATGATTGCCCACCAATGGCGGCAGCCATTGAATATCATCGCACTAATAATTCAGGACTTGAAAGAAAGCTATGAATTTCAGGAGGTGGATTCCGCATATATTGATTCCATGGTCTCCAAGTCCATGAAGTACATTGATTTCATGTCCAATACCATCGATAACTTTCGGGATTTTTTCAAAATAGACCGGAGCAAGGAAATTTTCAGTGTGCATTCCGCAGTCATGGAAATTATCCGCCTGATACTTCCTCAGTTTACGGCAAATTCCATCGGCATTTATATACGCTCTTCCCAAAACGAGGAATATCTTAAAATGGGAAATGATGATGTTTTTGACTCTTCTTTCCTGATCCAGGGGAAAGATGCGTATACCTTGGGCTATGCCAATGAATTTAAACAGGTGATTATGAATATATTAATCAACGCAAAGGATGCCATCCTTGGCCGGAGGGAAATTGCGACAGATGCAGGCAAAGTATTTGTTCAGATTCTGGCTGAGAATAATGAATGCACCATTCATATTGAAGATGACGCCGGTGGAGTTCCGGAAAAGATAATTCAAAAAATATTTGATCCCTATTTTACCACAAAAGGGGAACATTCAGGCACAGGCATTGGGCTTTACATGTCCAAAACTATTATAGAAAATAAAATGCACGGAAGGCTTTCCGTGAAGAATTCAGACCGTGGTGCTGTATTTACCATAAATTTATCCTTGACAGGCCAGAAGCAGGGTTCTCCGGAAAAAAAATGAAAGAATACTTTGCTCCCACATCGCAGGAAATGAAAGAAAAATCCCGTCTTCTGGGAGTGGAAAACACAGCGGAGAAAATAATACGTTATCTGGAAAAAAACGTATCTGAATACCGGAGAAATCATATTTTTCTGACAACGAAATATGCCATGCTGTTAAGCCGGGTATATCTCAAGGAAAATTCCAAAGCCACCCAGAACACTTTTCTGGCGGCCCTTGCCCATGATATCACCAAGGAATGCAAAACGGACTGCCATCATAAATTATTCAAATCGGTCAATGCAGATAAAAGCTGGTATGATCTGCCGGAAAGGATTCTGCATTCCAAATCCGGGTATATTTTTATCAATAAAAAATTCAAAATTGATAATGCCCAGATTCGTCAGGCCATTGAATACCATACCACCGGCCATCCTGATATGGATACGGCAGCAGAAATTGTTTTTGCCGCAGATTATCTGGGATCTATGAAAAATAAAAAAGTGGCCATAGAAATAATCCGCCCCCTTCATGTAATTGCCTTAAAAAAAATTCAGAAATCCGTCCTGTATCTGATAAAAAACGGTTTACCGGTTCACCCCGATACAATTAACTATTATAATACTGTAATAAAAAAATGAGCCTCTACCACTCCACAATAAAAAAGAACTATTACTGGAAAAACATAACCAGAGCTGCATTGTTTTTGACAGGATTTATCGGGATATTTGCATTCATTGGATACCAGGCATTTGTATTTCTGCATCGGTCCCAGACAGATATCTATTTTTCCCGTAATGAAAGTTTTTCCATACTGGTATACGGTTTTGGAGAATCACGGAAAGATCTGAATCATGTCTCCTTTGTATTAATCAATCCGCAAACAAAAAGAATCGGGGTGATATCATTCTATCCGCAGACCAGATTTTCCAATCAAGAGACATCCCTCCAGGAAAAAATGTTTAACAATGAGAAGGGATCTGTTAAAAAAGAAATATCCCGCCTCCTGAATATTTCCCCCAAATACCAGATTGAATATGATATGAAGAGTACTGTTAAGGCTCTGGACATCGCAGAAGGTGTTCCTTTTTTTCTATCCGGGGTGGATTTGATCAAAGATGAGAAAATACCCACCGGAGAATTTATCATGGACGGAGAAATTGTTCAGCAATACCTGACCAATGATGGGAATAACGAGTTCTCTCCGGCATTGACACTCTTCCGTTATTACAGTCTGGCACTGAATTTCTGGCAGAACAAAGAAAGCAAATGGAAAATTCTTTCCGATGAAGGAGTTTTTAGTATGCTCACAGAAGGAATCAAAACAGATCTTTCTCAAAAGGAATTATACTCTCTGGCCAAACATTTATTTACGGATAATTCCTGGAGCCCCATTTTTATTGAAATTCCACTCAAGAGGGAAAAGGATATTTTTATCATTGACGTAGACTCCACAGCTTTATATCTGAAAAAATTAATGGAAGATCTGAATTCCCCGTCCAATCCATTTCTGGACAGAGAGCCCCGGATTGAAATCAAAAACGGCACCATGGTACCAAATCTGGCCAGAAAAGTACGCTCCCTGGCGGATAGAAAAGGATTGAAAGTGCTGGAATTTTCCAACGCCGATGAACATGACTATCAAAACAGTATTCTGGTGGATGTGAATGCAAATTATTATTATGTACAATCGGTATCCCGGCTTTTGAATATACCCCGCGTTTATTATTCCGTGAATCGGTCATATTTTACGGATATGATCATTGTCATAGGGAATGATTATAAAGAATTAGAGCTAAACTGAATGATAAAAACAATAAATACAATTATATCCGTTTTGGATTCCAAAAAGGCAGAAAATATACGCGTATATTATCCTGCTGAACAATCCAGCATTGCAGACTACATCGTGATTGCCACTTCGTTAAGTCCCATTCACCTGAAAACCACGATGGATGCCGTCTATGATGAATTGAAAACGGAAAACATCCGGCCAGCTTTTCCGCTGGATAATGACATCGAAAGCGGGTGGACATTGATGGATTACGGGAATGTCATTGTACATCTTTTTCTGAAAGAAAAACGTGAATACTATGACATTGACGCAATCTGGGCAAAATTTGAAATTAAGGATTTTTCCGGATGAAACGGACAACAATCCGCTCGTTGAATCTGGTATAATAAGGGTTCTCCTCCGGCAGTTCCGGTTCAATTTCACCCTTGCCGGTAAAACTGATCTTTTCCGTGGTAATGCCGGAATTGACCAGAGCCCTTTTCAATGCAAAAGCATTTTTCTCGCTTCTTTCCAGATTTTCCAGCTCATCGCCTGTACTGGCGGTATGACAGGAAATCTGGATTTTATCTGCATGATATTTTTTCAGAGCGTTTACTAATGAAACATAATACATGTGTGCCATGGGTTCATTTTTGATTCCGGTGTCATAATCCAAAAATGGATATTCCATAACTATTTCATAGCCGGTCAGGGTTTTTTTCATGGAAAGGCCATAGGAAATGCTTTTACTGCGGACGTATGATTTATTATTCCATACATCATTGACTGTTAATATTGCATAATACCGGCCAAAGGATACAGGCGGATAACCTGATCCAGATATCCCATCCCAAACCACAGAATCCGGAATTTTACCGGTATAATTATACTCCCGGATAAGTAACGGTTCCCGTAATCCGGTGTTTTTTTCATCCGCTTCCTGATAGATGGAAAGAGAGACATTCTCCACCGGAGAATAGTCCTTAATTTTCCATGAAAATTTAATTCCGGGATGAATATACTCTTCCTGCGGGATGGAATAATCTGGTATTGCTCTAAGAGATAACATGGAAGAATGGGTATCCACCCAGATTTTTTTGGGGGGCATCCATCCATCGGTTTGGGAAAAAGCCAGCAGGTAAAAAATCCCATCCCCGATTTTTCTGGATTGGAGAGAGGATATACGGAGAGGTATGGATACTGTTTTTTCTTTTTTATCAGTATTGGCCTCTTTGATAAACTCTGCCAATCCCCATTCCAGAAGAGGATTTTTGATTTTCCCCTTCTCCGGAATTTTTTCAGCCAGTACCACTTTTGTTATTATTTTATTTTCCACAAACTCTTTTTGCAGAATGATATTTCCCCATAATTCTGAATTTATCTCTTCTTTATGTCTTGCATATTCAAAACTGATGAATTCCTCATTCCTGATGGGAAAAATCCGGCTTTCTGAATTTCCAGCGGCATTGGAGGAAGTAACAGAATAAAAGGAAATCTCATATAGATTTACTCCGGTAAAATCAAAAGTGAAATCCCCATATTTTTGCTCCGGGGAAACCATCCATTCCTTCCGGAGTATCATGGTCTTATCCGGCCGATGGATTGCAGCCTCCAGTTTGAAACTTTCCCTGACAGATTTGGCGGGCCCATTAATTTTTATGGTAATACCGGTGCCATGGAAAGATGTCTTCAGATCCGGCCATTTACTGGAGGCACGCATAAAAAGCGGAGAACCTTTTATTGTGGTTTGGTTGCCATAGATATCGCGTGCGAATATCTCATAATGATATTCTGCGTCCGGGGATACGTGAAGCCGTTTGTCATTTTCAAGGATGGTTCCATAGGCTTCATATATTTCCTTTCTACTCCCGGCTTTTTTATACCCATCCCAGGTGACCATTTCCGGAATGCCAATGGCAGAGCTTCTCCGGAAAATATTTTTCCAGAATCCCCAGACATTCGTATCCTGCTCCCATGGTTCTCCGGACTGGTATTTCCGGACAAGCATATCATCCTTATCATAAATTCCAATATACCATTCCCGGATTTTGGACATATCCCGGAACCGAAAACGGAAATCTGCCGTGTCCTTGATGCCATTACCATCGGGGGAAATAACATCCGGGCTTTCCTTTATCTCAATGGAAGGGCGGGAGGTGTCTTTGTAATAATAACCAAAGGTGATCTGTGCGTTGTGCCAGCTTTCCCCTGTGTAATAGTAGTGGTAATTTCCTTCCATAAAAAAAGAGGAAAATTCCTTCCTCAGGAGTAAATTCCCAATGTATGAATATTTCTGGTTCACCAGAAAAGAATTTTTCAGAATAAACTTACCCTTTCCGGAATATCCCCATTGAACGCCTGTCATCGAGGGCATGGAATTCTGTGAAAATGAATAAAACTGGTCATGAATAAAACCAAAGGAATATCCATTTCTCCGGAATAGCTGTAAATCCAAACCCAGCCTTGCCGGATTATCTGCGATAAACTCTCCGGATTCTTTCTGCTCCGTCCATGCCAGGGGAATAGTCAGCATGGTTGATAATTTTATTTCGCCCATTGTCTTATTTCTTAGAATGGGAATTGTCCCCCGGAGAGAGGGTTCCAGTGCAACGCCGTTCCAGGTTTTCCTGATAAAATCCGCTCCCATTGCAAACCCATAGGCAAGATAAGGGGAATCCTCTCTGGCCAGAATCATCCGGGCTTTCCGGATATCGCCGGGGAGAGTCGCTCCGGAAAAATACACATTGGAGTAAGGAGTGGGCAACCAGAAAAGCCCACCCCCACAAAAAGGAGGTGAAAAATCCTCATCCAGTATAAACCCGGAAAAACCATAGGACAGGGGCATGGCCAGAGACGATGGATGATACCCGGACCAGGGATCCGATGATGAGACATAGTAAGGAAGGTATTCACGGTCAATCTGTCCGCCATAGACCGATGAAAACGCTATGGCTGACCAAAAATATAAAATGCGTAAAAAAGCAGATAATGTCCTGTTATCATACATGTTATAAGGAACTCAGTCAAGGGAAAGTTGTTTCTGGTACTCCTCAATCCTTGCACCGATTTCATCATAAAGATCTTTGGCCATATCCACAATCATACCTGGTTTGGATTTACTGGCTTTACCGGAACCATAGAGTTTGCTTAAATATCTTTTTGTCTTTTCCAGAATATCGCTTTTTCCTTTTACCGTATTTGCCATTTCATCTATGTAATGAAGGGTCAGAGAAGCATTCAAAAAAATCACCCCGTCAAATCCCCAGTTTTTATCTGCTCCCGGCCCCAGATATCCTGCCATTTCTTCAATGGGCTCATCGCCGGTCTGCATCAGCTCCAGGGTTTTCATATAATTGGCAGCGGCTTCTTTTTTATAAAATGCACTCACTTTGTCATAAGGACGGTACGGAGCCACTGCAAACAAATCATCCAGAAGCCAGGCCGCACGCAGAGAAAGAACAGCTTTTTTGGGAGTGGGTCCCAGCTTGGGATTACGCAAATGGTAACAATCCACGGCCATGACATAAGAAGCCACTCCGGTGAGTAAATCCCGGTCTTGGTGAAAATCCACGGGCCCAAAAAGGGTGGATATTAATTCTTTTCTGTGTTCCATGGTTGCCCGGAGAGCGGTCTGTTCATCCGGATCCACACTGGTAAAGTCTTTGGGATAGGCAGCATAAAAACAGGAAGGACAAACATCCAGAGTATAAAAAAGCGGACATATTTTACCCCATTTTTTATTTTCCGCCCAGATCATGCGTAGCTCTTTGTTCACTTTTCCGGCAATCAATCTGCCTCCACCGGAGAACATTTCTTCTCTAACATGCTTTTCTCCGCAAATGGGACAGACAGTATCTGTCTTTGCCCGGTATGAAATTTTCTTCTCTTCCATGGCGATTTCCGTGTTTATTGTTTTCCACCGGAGATTCTGCCTGTAAAGAAAAAAAACTTGCCATCCCGTCGCTAATCTGATTATGTCACATATTGAAATATCCATGAAAACCTCCCGGCTAATAGCAAAATGGAAATTCCTACCCTCCGCCTTCTGTATTATTCTGGTTTTTACCATGGCCACAAACGGATTCCTCTGGAGCGAGGAAGGAAAGGCCAAGAACCAGAAAAGCGAACAAACGACAACGCAACCTCCCCCGGAGGCGGAAACCGTGGCTTCGGATACAGAGAAATCCCCTGAGCCGGAAAAAACAGAATCCAATAAAACCACCACTGATGACGACTTTTCTGATCTTCTGGAAAAGGAGATGAAAGGGCGTCCCGGTATGGAAGAGGAAAAATCGTCATGGTTTTTCCAGTTTTTCAAAACTCTCCTTGTTCTGGGATTTCTTCTTGGAATTTTTTACGGAGTATTCAGAATTTATAAATTCCGGCAGAGTCTGGCGATTTCCGGGGCCGATGTGGTGAAAATTCTATACTCTTATCCCCTGATGCCGGGAAGAAATCTCCAGATTGTGCAGATTTCCGGCAGGATGTTTTTTCTGGCAGTGAGCGATGCCGGCGTTCAGTTGATTTCTGAAATACACGACAACGATTATATTTCACAAATCAAAATGGACATAGAGAAAGAGGGAAAAATTCCACGGGCAGATTTTTTACTGGAATTGACAAATCTGATCAAAGAAAAAATCAATGGCTTTTCTGGAAAAAAACCATCATCTCCCCCCATGGAATCCCCATTCTCCAATGGAAATCTCAATCATTCCAGAAACAATGTCCGGGGGCACATAGATATTCTCCGCAACGGGAAAAATGACTTTTATACAGATGCATCCTACAGCAATGACAAGGGGAAAAATGAACAATAAAAAGTATTTCTTGTCTGCGATCCGGTTGCTTCTGATAATGGGGCTTTTTCTGGCAGGTGCTGCAATCTATGCACAGGAAGTCCCCATTCCCAAAATAGATTTTAATATAACCCAGGCGAAAGGCCCCAAAGAAGTGGCTCTCTCTTTGCAGATTCTATTACTGCTGACTCTGTTAAGCATGGCACCTGCCATCATTCTTATGCTGACCTCTTTTACAAAGATAGTCATTGTGTTTGATTTTATAAAAAGGGCATTATCTCTCCAGAATATGCCCCCCAACCAGGTGACGGTATCCCTTGCTTTGTTTTTAACTTTTTTCATTATGGCTCCCACCTTTGACGCCATAAATAAGGATGCCCTGTCCCCATATCTGGAAGGAAAAATGAAAACTACAGAATTCTTCCAGAAAGCGGGTGCTCCATTGAAAAAATTCATGATCAAACAAATCGGGCGGGAAGGTATTCCGGAGATTGCCCTTTTTCTGAAAATCAGCAAGGAAAAGCGGCCCAAAAATTTCAATGAAGTCCCCATGCATGTCTTGATTCCTGCTTTTATGCTCACAGAGATTAAGAAGGCTTTTATTATTGGTATTTATATTTTTATCCCCTTCCTGGTAATTGATATGGTGGTGGCCAGTACCCTGATGTCCATGGGTATGATTATGCTGCCTCCGGTAATGATCAGTCTGCCGTTCAAAATTATCCTGTTTGTCCTGGTGGACGGCTGGACTTTAATGACCTATGAGCTGGTGAAAAGTTACGGGTGAATATGACAGAAGCAGATGTGGTTACACTTTTCCGCGAAGCAATCTGGATAACCATAAAATTATCCGCTCCCATGCTCATCATTGGTATGGTTGTGGGTCTGGTGATTTCCATCATACAGACCACCACCAGCATACAAGAGCAAACCCTCACCTTTGTGCCCAAATTGGTGGCCATTCTGGTTTCCATCATCTTATTTGCCTCCTGGATGATACAGACTCTGGTGGATTATACAAGAGAAATATTTTCCGTTATTGGAAAGATGTAGCGGATAATTATGGAATATTTTTTTCTGCGTTTTCAGGAATTTTCTCTCTACTTCTCCCGGTTACTGGCCATGATGAGCGTGGCTCCTCTGTTCAGTGGACAGAGCTTTTCTTTTTTTTACCGGGTTGCCCTTTCCTTTCTGGTTTCCTCCATGATTCTTCCCATTCTTACTCCATCGCCAGAATTTTATGATAAAATACAGAATCAGTATTTTATCCTCATCGCCCAGCAGATATTTATTGGATTGTTAATTGGATTCAGTCTTCAGGTACTTTTTGGGGCATTCCAGATGGCAGGTGAATTTTTTTCTGTCCAGATGGGTTTTGGTATCAGTGAGGTTTTTGACCCACTTTCCCAGATATCCCTGCCCTTGATGGGAACCATAAAAAACATGATGGCCATTTATGTGTTTCTGATCAGTGGCTCCCATCTTCTTTTAATCAAAGCAGTGGTTTACTCCATTGAAAAAACACCGTATATCCAAAAAACAATTTCTGCTCACGCGGATGGGGTCATTGAATACTTAATACTACTGACATCGGCCATGTTTCTCATTGCCCTGAAAATAGCTCTGCCGATAATGGGGACTTTATTCATGGTATCATTGACACTGGGGCTTCTCTCTAAAACAGCACCGCAGATGAATATCTTGATGCTGGGTTTCCCCATAAAAATTCTGATTGGCTTTATTGTAATTGCCGGAATAGCTCCGGTATTTATTCACTTAATGCAGGATCAACTGGATATATTCTTCAACCAGATTGACACTTTGATTGAAAATGGTATTATTTAATTTTGTGACAATTCGGCAATTTGTTCCAGATCTTCCCGAATATCAAAATCCACAATATCTGCTGCGGTGACCAGATCATTATCAAATAACGCATCGGTCAGATTGTTCAAAAGCCTCGTCATGCTACCCACTTTTTCCAGGTGAAAACCGGTGACAGTCAGGATATTCAGGCCTTCCGATATATGGACCATCCACTTTTCCAGTTCCGTAACTGCCTTGGAAGTTTCCCCGGTGGTTAAATCCTGGGCAATGGTATCTAATTGTGAAATAAATTCCGGGATTTTATCCAAAAATTCCGATTTTTTCTCCTCCAGCTCATCTTCTGTCAAGCGAATATATTCATACTGTTTTTTCCAGAGCATGGTATGGTTCCGTGCGGATGCGAGTGCTGCAATAATCTCCCCAATTTCCAGATCATTGGGTTCTTTTTCCAGCACATCAATGGCTTTACCCAGGGAAACATCAGACTGGACTTTTTCCCGGAGCTGGGATAAAGCTTCTTTTATGTAATCCAGACCTTCTTTCACAATCCGATAATTTTCCCCGCTTAATTTTTCCAGAAATGGATTACTGGCAAGAAAAGCCCCCATTTTATCAATATATTCATTGAGGGCAATTATATTTTTCTGGATCACATCATCACTGTTACCAATAGCTATATCAATTTTATCTATCTCATTTGAAGTTAGTGGAGCTGGCACATTTTCACGGGACACCACAGAGTAATCCAGAATATACATATTGCTTTTCTGTGCCCACTCTTGGACATTTTCAATGATTTCATTCAGAGTGGCTGGTTTATCCAGATCATAATCCAGAGGCTGGCTGTTCACGAATATCTGCATGGTATATAATCGGCAGATATCTGACATAATTAACTAAAAAAGGATACACTGGATACAACCGACATACGGGGGTCAGCATAAAAAACAACTTTTCAGGAGAATATTCCCGATTAGTCGCGACTATTCAGGATATATCTCCACAATAGTAAATATAATATCAATAAAACTGCCGAAAAGACTTGACTAAACGGGAATTAACTCCATTATGGTTAATAGCGGAGTTATTGCTATGAACAGAGCACAAATGACGGATATCCGTAAATCCCTGGAAAGAAAGATGATTCTTCTTTCTGGACCCCGGCAAAGCGGAAAAACAACACTCACAAAAATGCTCTATCCGCACTATGACTATCTGAATTATGATATCCCATCGGACCGGTTAATCCTCAAAGACCGGGCATGGGACAGAAAAAAAGAACTCATCATTTTTGATGAGTTGCATAAAATGAGGAAATGGAAATCTTTCCTGAAGGGGATATACGATGCGGATAAGAATATCCCTCCCATCATTGTCACCGGCAGTGCACGTCTCAATATTTCCAGAAAAATGGGTGACTCCCTGGCTGGTCGTTTCTTTCCCTTCCGGCTCCACCCCATTGACGTGAAAGAAGCCACCTCCCTCATGCCGGCCAGGGAAGCATTGGAACGGATACTGCGGGTGGGTGGTTTTCCTGAGCCATTTCTGGAAGATTCAGACTCTTTCTACCGCCGATGGAGAATTTCCCACCAAGATATTATTCTGCGGCAGGACTTACTGGATCTGGGAACGGCAGCCGATATTCTGGCCATGGAAACTCTCACGGAAATGCTGCGTCACCGGGTGGGTTATCCGGTTTCCTATGCATCTCTCGCACGGGATCTGGAGAAAGACGCAAAAACAGTGAAACGATATTTGGAAATTTTGGAGGAAATGTATGTTGTCTTTTCCGTGCGTCCATTCTCCCGAAATATCGGACGGGCCATTCTCAAGGAACCCAAATACTATTTCTATGACACCGGATCGGTGGAGGGAGACACTTCTGCCCGCTTAGAAAACGCTGTCGCGGCGTCTCTGCACAAAGAGCTGGATCATATACAGGACACGGAAGGATACAAAGGTCAATTATACTACCTGCGGAATAAAGAAAAAAAGGAGTTGGATTTTGCGATTTTTATGGAAAATAAAATCACGCATCTTTTTGAAGTAAAACTTTCTGACACGACCCTGTCACGGAGTTTTGCCGCTCTGGGGAAATATTTTCCGGACGCCGTAAAAATCCAGCTTGTGAAAGATCCTGACCGGGAAAAAACCTATCCCACCGGAGAGGAAATCCGGGATGCCGCCCAATACCTGGGATCACTATCGCTGCTCCCCGCCCGGCTTTAATTCTTGATAAAATCCATCACAATCATATCCCCGGAGTGAAAACAGCGGGCACAGCGGTCGCAGAGGTATTTAATAAACTTATAATACCAGGGGGCGGAATCCTTTGCTGTGAAACCGGAGCCGTATGTAAAGGAGCGTGACAAAACAAATCCGGCCTTTTCCCCCATTGACCGGAGATTGGATTTTTTGAAATAATAAATATGTTCTGGCACGTTCAGATACCGCCATTTTTCTTTCCGGATTTTTGCAAAAAATCCCAGATGACAGGTGGAAAGAATCAAGTGGCCTCCAGTTTTTAAAATGGCGTGAATTTTTTCCAGAAAAGCCATGGGGTCCTCCAAATGCTCAATTGTAGCCCACATGGTCACCAGATCAATGGATTCTGTTTGCAGAGGGGTTTTCAAAAAATCCCCATGGATCACGTCCAAATGGTTTTTGCGTGCGGCAGTGGCCATCACGGAAGAAATTTCAATTCCCCGGGCAGCCCATCCCCGCTCTTTCAGGTGGGATACAAAATATCCTGCAGCACATCCAATGTCCAGAGAACGTGGTTTTCCCGTCAATTCCAGAAGGTCTTTCTCCCAAACCTCAAACCGTAAATCCCGCAGGTTTTTCCCCAGAGTATTCTCAATGCTGGCTTTTACTTTTGGGCTCTCATAGTCAGCATAACCACGATCGGTTCTCTGGTGGAAATAATTTTCCTCATAGATATCCACCAGGTCACCCCGGGGTGGAGGATTCAACTGCCAGAGGCCACATTTTTTACAGGCAAAAATGGTGTAATCCTTCCGCGTCACCGGAGAATATTTTTTATATTGAGGGGAGAGATCCCCTCCGCAAAGATAACATTTCAAATCTTACTTTCTCCTTCTGGGTGGATGCTTTCTATAGCCTGTCTCTCCAGCGGATGCAGTCTCTGGTCCCGCCTTGCCATGATTTTTTCCGTATCTGCCAAAAATTTATCCAGCCGGTATGTCCCGCCAGATGCTGCCCCCCAGAAAAATGGTGGGTAATATTTACGCTCAGAAGAGCCGCCCATTATCAGGGATCCGGGAGAAATTATGGTGCCGGTATTCAGCATAGTCCCAATGGATGTTTTCACAAAATCTCCAATGATACTCCCGAATTTAATTTCTCCGGTATCCAGCTTCTGCCCATCGTATTCCAAGCGGATCTTTCCATAATTATTTTTCAGATCGGAGGTGGTGGTCAGTGCACCCAGATTCACCCAATCCCCTATGATGGAGTGCCCCACAAATCCCTCATGGTGTTTGTTGGAAAAATTGCCAAACCAGGAGTCCGCCACCTCGCCACCCAGCCGATTTTGAATCCCGATGCGACAGGATTCCAGGGTAACATGATCAATGCGGGATTTCTGCCCGATGTATAAAGGCCCTTTGAGATAAGAAAATGCACTGACCCGGACTCCGGAGTCCAGAACCACCGGACCATCCTCCGCATTGATAAACACCGGAGAATCCACCACCGCCGATGGATGGATATAAATATCCCGGGGATTACCCTTCCAGGAAAAAGGAAAATCCTTCAAAAAATCATCCCGATTCAGAAAACGCAGATCATGGAGGATCTCTTCCGGAAAACGCCGGAGGATTTCCGCCGGAGTCATGGGTTCCGGAGTGACCCAGCAGTCCTCCCGCACGGTTATTTCCAAAGAGGAAAGATTTAGGGGAAGCGGTCCGGGGTTCAACGCCAGAAAATCTTTTTTGTAAGCAATATAGGCCACATAAAAATTTTCCCCCCTGTGTTTTTGCCTGGATGTTTTTTCCGGATGTTGACAGATGGTAACTTTTGCCTTCTTTTCCAGAACAGCCCTTTCCAGAGGGGAGAATATTCCCAGGGGAAAATCAAAGGACGGCTTCCGGTATAAAACCGGCTCTAAGGTGATTTCATGGGTATCAACTAATTCCATACATTCCTCTGGAGGATGCTTTTCCTCAGTCAAGAAATAAATCGGCCAGAGAAAAAAAACCTCCCGCCAGTAAAGCCAGATACAAATTATCATCCAATTTTAGCGGCAGGATTTCCACCAGAAAAACCAGTGTGTAAATCCCGGCTTTCCAACCAGGAGGAAAAATACGAGAAGGCGAGTCCACCAATGTGGCTAAAACCAGAGAGACCACAACTCCCCCCAGAAATCCCCCCACTGATTTTCCCCAGGGAAAGCGGTAAATGGGAAAAACTTTACCTGAGATCGCTGCCGCCGGATCCCCCGCCAATGCCGGAATCAGAGATAAAACCGCAATTTCCGGCGGGAAAATGGCGATGGTTACAGCAATGGATAATAAAAGCCACAGGCTGCCGGGAAGCTTTTCCTCCTCCCCGGATTTTAAGAAATAGCCAGCGGTATGGTGGTATAACTGGTTCAAAAAATGAAATTTTTTTCTGCCCAGCTCCCATCCCAGATGGAGCAGAAATGCAAAAACAAAAAGTCCGGAAAAGAAATACCGATCATCCATCCCCCCACAGAAAGAAAAGCGGGGACAGATGCCGTGAAAATACAGCAGCGGCACCAGAAGGAAAAAAAAATGGAATAATTTCCGTGCAAAAAAAGACTCCGGATGGTTCATTATTTCCCTGGCCGGAAATATTTATTATAGCGGTACGTGAATGTCTGGCGGGGAATACCCAGAAGCATGGCGGCGTTGGAAAAATTACCGGAGGCTTCCTCAAATGCCCAAGAAAGCACTTTCCTCTCCTCTTCTTCCAGTATCTCGTTCAGGGTAAATCCCAGGTATTTTTTTGCCTTGGGGGGACTATCCTCTTTCCCGGAATCCATGGGCAGGGGGTTTTTTTGCTCCGGAGGATGGTCATTCCCGGAAGCCGGCGTTCTTTTTTCCATCCAGAACAGATAGCCATAAGACCGCCCCAGGGTTGCAGAGATTATGGGCCGACAATTGATGATGTGCTCTTTCATGGTGAGAACGGGAACAATGCTTTCTCTGTCAAATGTCCCCTCATAGGCCATGCGGGCCATTTCATCTTTGGATTTTTCCAGAAGACCGCGAATGGAATACCGGCTTTTTAATACATCAAAAAGATTTTTCCACTCCTGATTTTGAAAGATAATATCTCCCTTTTTTGTTACCGCCAGCATGGGGACAGGCAGAGCCTCCAGCGTATAAATGGATACATTTCTTTCAAAATCCTCCGGAGTGCTTTCCGCCGGTTCGGGGGTTTTTTCCTTCCGTAATGCTTTTTTTTCCGGGCTGGTTACTCCGGTCTGGTGGGGGTTATTTTCTATTTTCCAGTTTCTGTAGCTGGTATCCACAGAAATTTCCAGTATCCTTTCCTGCGGGGAGGGGGATTGGACGGTGTCCATCCGGGATTGGATGCGTTCGCTGGCCAGCGGTGGCTTCCATTCTCTGACCGATGGTACCGCCTCGAAAGATTTAATCAGATCGCCCAGTTCCCAAAGCGAAGAGAATTCCATGCGGCTGTTCAGAGACGGAACCACCTTTTTTCCTTCCACCTCCACGGCGTATTTTTCAAAAAGGTGGATCAGTTCCGTGGTCCCGGAAAATGGCTTATGCGGAATTTCCTCCATGCTGGCCTGGGATATGGACAGATCGCTCAGAATTTCCTCCACATCATTCTTCAGAAGGTAGCCCATAATTTTACCGGATTGAAACAGTACCAGCATATCCGTGGAATAGCGGTAAAAGTACCGGAGAATAATATGAAAATCATACTGTGTCATGGGATTATCGAAGATCCGGAGGATACAGATAATAGCGGTTCCCCTTGAAAATAAAAAACTCCAGATATTTTTTTTCATACCGGGTGATTTCCAGCTTTTCCTTCATTTTGCGGGCGTTATAAAAAAATACCCTCTCAATTTCATCACCCAGATATCCATTTTTTTTACCATTTTTATCAATAAGCAAGACGGCAGTGCGGAGTCTTTTATCATTATCCAAACTTCCAGGAAGGGATTGTAAACGATATAAATTATTCTGATATAATATTTTTGCCGTTTTATAGGATATTATTTTTCTTGCTGTTATTTTCTGTGAATAGGGCACCAGAAAGTGCATGGTCCCGTTTCTCATCATTAAAAATTTATCCAATGCGACGGTTTTTTTCATGGTTTTCACCAAATTGCCCGATTCGGTTGCTACCGAGGGTGACGAGAAAGATAATTCCTTTATACGGAAACCTTCGGCCAGGGATTTCACCATATCGTCAATTTCAGCATGAAACCGATGAAATTCATCGGCTAAGTAGCGGGATTTTTTTTGCTCGCCTCTCATTATCTCCAGAAACCGTTTAAGCCGCTGGTAAAATTCTGGGTTCCGATTTTCCCATTCCCAAAAATCCTTTTTCATGGAAACCAATTCTTCCATCAGGATATCCATGGATTCCCGCACGTGGAATTTCTGGTCTTCCAGATCCAGAAGCTTCCGGGAAAGTCCGGAAAGTTTTTTCTGGTATATTAAATAGATATCCTGGTAATTCTTTGCCATCATTTATAATATCGCCCGGATTAGGATAATGGTATACACCCCGGCAATGATATCATCGGTCATAATCCCCCATCCGCCCGGTAATTTTTGGGATATATTTGCTGGCCATGGCTTCACTATATCAAAAATGCGAAATAATACAAACGCCAGAATAAAGGCCAAAATATTCTGGGGAATGGCGAACAGGGCAAGCCAGATTCCCGCCCATTCATCAATGACAATGCAGGATGGATCCGTTTCTCCCAAAAATTCCTCCATCGTTCCGGAAATATAGATTCCCAACAGAATTACCGATGTTAAAAAAACCAGAAACGCCAGAGGATAAATCCATCCACCCAAAAAAATGATCACATACATTAACCAGGCGGCTAATGACCCCCATGTTCCGGGTGCGGGGGTTATGTATCCCGTAAAAAAACCTGTGGATAAAAAATCATACAGAAATTGATTTTTATTCATTTTCCTTATCCGAATCTCTCTTCTGGGCAATCTTTCGGGAAGTATAGGGAGGCAGAAAAATTTGATAATTGGAATAAATATACCGCACCCCGGAAAGAAGAGTGAGCACAGCCGTAATATACATCAGAAAATAGGGGACAAAACGGGCAAAGACCTTTCTGCCATCCGAAGTTTCCGTGATGGTTTGGCTTTTCAGGGATGTCCAAGCCTCCTTCAGATGTTCTGTGGCAATGGCAGTTTTGGTTTTTCCTTCCAGTATGCCCTGCATGTAAACCCGCTCTATATCCGGTATGGAAGAGCGAACCACAAGAATCATTAAGATTAAAACAATGGAAAGCATCTGGAACGCGGTCTTTGCCTTGGCCAAGCGGGTGGTCTTCAATTCATAACCCTTGCGGATGGCCAGATAACGCATGAAGGTGATCAAAAAATCCCGGGCAATGATCACCAAAACCATCCAGATGGGAATCTGTTCATCCAGAAAGAGAAAAGCAATCAGGGTGGCAATGACCAGAAATTTATCCGCCAGCGGGTCCAGGAACCTGCCCAGTTTAGTTTCCATTTTGAGGCGGCGTGCCAGGAACCCATCCAGAAAGTCCGTCAGGGATGCCCCCACAAAAATAGCCAGAGCAATAAAACGGGAAATTACATCCGGTAATAACAAATAATATAAAAAGAATGGTATGGCCAGAATACGCAAAAAGGTGAGAATATTTGGTATGGTTATTTTTCTTTCACTCACGGATGATGCTCCCCGTCCAGTCATACTCCATTGGATATTCCAGTTGTACATCCACAATATCCCCCACTGAATTTTTTATTGACTTATTGGTATCAATAAAAACTAATTCATCCACTTCCGGAGCATCCTGGCTTCTCCGGGCTATAATTTCCTTTTTCCCAACACGGTCAATGATCATTTTTTCTGTTTTACCGATGAGACTTTCCCGGTATCCCTTTCTGGACTCCAGGAACGCCTCCCGCACCCTATTCACCCGGTTAGCTTTTTTGGATGCGGATATATTATCTTTATTCAGACTATGGGATGGAGAATTCTCTTCATGGGAATACGGGAAAAGGGCCACCTTCTGTATGCGGGGTTGTTCGGCCAGAAAACGGATGATTGTCTCCACATCCTTATCTGTTTCATCAGGAAATCCCAAAATAAAAGACGTGCGGATTTCAATATCTTCCCGAAGGCTGTGAGCATGGGATAGAATTTCCCGGAACAGACCCACATCGCCCGGACGGTTCATTTTTTCCAGTATGGCCGATGAAATATGCTGGAAAGGGATGTCCATATAAGATACCAGCTTGGGGAAATCCTTCCATAAATCCATGAGCGGAAATATCCGGCGGTCCGGAAAAAAATACATCACGCGTATCCAGTGGATTTCTTTGATTCCGGAAAGATATTCCAGGGTTTCCCGCATAAATTCCGGACGAGTGGAGGTCATATCCTGTGCCACCAATATCACTTCCGGGGGAGTACCGCCCGCTTCCCGGATATGCTCCATCTGTTCTTTAATATGAGAAAGCTGGTATTCCGAATATTTCCCCCGGATTCGGGGGATGGAGCAGAATGCACAGGAACGGGAACACCCACGGCTTACCCTCAGATATTCATAAGGATGGGTGCGGACTTCTTTCCGTGATTCCCCCCGACTTTGGAGAGAACCGGAGTGGGGGAATGTATCCGCTATGGCGTGGGCACATTCCTGGAAGCGGTCTGCCCCCCAGGAAAAGTCCATCTCCGGAATCTCCGCTTTCAATTCCTTCTCATACAAAGACGGCAGACATCCAATGACACAGATTTTTTTCTCCTCATCAGAATTATTTTTTACCTGGATTGCCTCAAAAATGCCGTCGATGCTCTCCCTTCTGGCGTCGTTGATAAAAGAACAGGTATTCAGAATGATCAGATCCGCCTTCTCCGCCGTGGGGACAGTCACATACCCCATACGGACTAACTCCGCTCTCAGAGTGCGGGAATCCACCTCATTCTTGGGACATCCAAAAGTCTGGATGAATATACGGTTACCGGTGAGGGTGGACAAATTATAAATCTTTCAGGATGATTTTATAGCGGGTCTGTTCGATGGGATCTTTTACCTTACGGACAATTTTGGTGACGGTCTGCCCCTTTTTCCCCAGATTAAAAATCTCATTGTTGATGGTCATTTTGACCCCGCCAGCATCACCAATCTTCATCTGGATACTCTCATTGGCTTCATATCTCAGGTTGGATCCGGCAGGAAGCACCCCTTTTTTTCTGGGTTTGCCATCCACATAAAATTCCACAAAATTGTTTGCTGTAAATTCTGCGTTCATAGCAATAATAAAGTTAGATGGATTTGTTACTCTGGAATCCTCCTCCACCGGCGTCTGTCCTTCCGGATTATCCTCTGTGGGTTCCATTACTTCATTGTTCAGGGCGATGATTATTTTTGCGTTGTTCGGAGTGGCTCCCCCCATTTTGAGATAAAAAGCCCGGGGCTGGTTGGGCTCTGATATCTGGATATTATCCCCTTCCGATATGCGAATCATTTTTTTCCCCGGATAATATTCAAAGGACGCCGTGGATTTTCCTGTATCGGCAGCCACATAATTCAATTCCTTCAGCACCAGATAAATTTCTGAATTTTCAATGGAAAAATTAACGCCCTTATCCCTGGTAACGATGGCCGTGGTGTATCCATTGCGGAAATGGATATTATCTGTCTCCACATCCGGAACCCGGTCCGATTTTTTCAGGATTTCATTATAGCTGGAATTTTTTGCATCTGGATCATCCGTACTGCCGGAAGAAAAGGAATTATAAATGGTCAGGACTAACCCCAGAACCAAGAGCACCAGAATGGCCGGAAGAGCCAGCTTTCTGAAATGATCTCCCCGGGTAATGGTGGGGCGAGTCAGTTCTGCAATGGGCGGCTCTTTTTCCACCAGAAGGGACCCCTTGTATAGCTGGATGACCTTGGAGGATTCCAAGCCCAGATAATCTGAATATTTCCGCAGAAAGCCCACAACATAGGTTTCTCCGGGGAACATCCCAAAATTATTTTCTTCCAATGCCCGCAGATGACGTCCGGTTATATTGGTCTCATTGGCGGCCTGGGTGACACTGATATTCTTGCTTTCTCTTGCTTCTCTGAGTAAATCGCCGGCGGTACCTTTCATAGTCAATTGTTCCCGTTTTTCCTTTAAAAATTTGTCAATGGATTTTCCACCACTTTAATGTTTCCTTCCACCCGGAAAATGAAATGATTATCCGGAATATCTGTGGAGAGGTCAATATTAGACAGCTCCAGCACCAAGGATCTACCCCCGGCACTCCGGGCTTCTATACGATGGATCAGATAAGTACCAGCATCCACATAAACCTTCATATCTGTAAACCCTCCGGATGCCACTTTTTCCTTGAGAGCCAGAATATAATACCTTCCCTTTTCCGTATCCACCGGCTGGTGGGGTGTATCAAACCGATAGTGATAGCGG
The DNA here is from genome assembly GCA_020721865.1 of Leptospira biflexa. Taxonomy (GTDB): domain Bacteria; phylum Spirochaetota; class Leptospiria; order Turneriellales; family DYLW01; genus DYLW01. The sequence continues at coordinate 40,080 of DYLW01000019.1, forward strand.
TTGAAAATATTGATCAGCCCGGTATAGGACGTTGCAGAATAAATACTTTTCCCATCTTTTTGATAATCCAGATTCTGCACACCCACGGCGTTCAGGCTCTGGATGTATACCCACATTTTTTTCCCATTGGATATTATTTTATCTCCACTTGGTTGGGAAAAGGCAAAATGGATCTTTCCATGTTTCTTGAAATACGCCATGCCTTTGGAAGTCTTTGTGCCCTTGGGATCTTTGGATACTATGGTAAAATTAGCTGAATAGGAGTCCACTTTTGCGAAGGCGTCTTTCATTCGTTTTACCACATCGGACGGATGGGTAAAATCAAACCCATAAACGAACATGGGCAGGAGAAGCAACGCAATGCTGACTTTCTGGATATTTTTTCGCATGTATAATAAGCGATAATTTCTTTGTATTTTGTCCGTCAATCAATTTTTAAAATATCTCATTAGAAAAATATCGCCAGAGAAAAAGTGGAATCATTCGGATTCTTTTAGTATTATGTCTGTATGACACCAGCAGAAACCATGTTTCCCGAATACCCCGCAAAGCCCTTGGATAAAATAACACAAAAAGTGAAAGATCAGATTGAATGGAATAAGAACAATCTGGAAACTCTTCTGAAAATGCCGGAAAAAACCTTTTCAAATTTTATGAAACCCTTTCAGGATATGGCTGAAGAGCTCCAGAGGGTTACTTGGCCGGTTATGGTGGAAAACTCTGTAAACAACTCCGCTGACAGTCAAAAAATCTATGCAGAAATTATTCCCATTTTGACAGAATATTCCACAGAAATTTCCCAGGACGAACGAATTTATTCGGCTCTGAAAGAAATATCCACAAAGGATATATTGACCGACGAACAGAAAGAGCTTCTCCGGAGGGAAATCCGCGAGTATGAACTGGAGGGAATTGGTGCGGATAAAAAAACCAAAAAGAAGATAAAAGAATTCAATTTAAAGCTCAGCGACCTCACCAAGGATTTTAACCAGAATCTGATAGATGCCACAGCCAAATTTGAATACATCATTGAAAACGAAAAAGATGTGGAAGGTATGCCGGAGCATGAACGGTTGTCTGCAAAAATGGAGGTCAAGAAAAAAAACAAAAAAGGGGAAGAGAAAACAAAAACTGTTTATAAATTCACCCTGCAGGCACCCAGCTACACTGCTTATATGACCTATGGGCCCAATCCGGAGATAAGAAAAATACTGCATAAAGCATATACCACCCGGGCTCCCCAAAATGCAAAAATAATAGATAAAATTCTGAAAATTCGGCATGAAAAAGCAACCTTGCTGGGATTCAAAAACTATGCGGAATATTCCATCGAACGGAAAATGGCAGGGTCACCCAAGGAAGTGGTAAAATTTCTGGATGATCTGGTTAGCAGATCCCGAAAACAAGCAAAGGAAGAAACCCAGGAATTAAAAAAATTCGCGGCAGAAAAAGGGAAAAAGGACATAAAAATTTATGATCTGGCCTATTATTCCAACCTGTATATGAAAGAAATGCTGGGGTTGGATGAAAACGCCATCAAGCCATATTTTGAAAAAGAAAAAGTGGTCAATGGGATGATGGAGTTTCTGGAAAAGCTGTTCGGAATCAGCTTCCGGAAAGCCCAGACCAATGTCTGGCACCCCAATGTGCAGGTTTATGATCTGACAGATAACTCCCGTGTTTTTGCCCGTATTTATATGGATCTGGAAACCCGCCCCCAGAAAAGATCCGGAGCATGGATGGATAACTGGGTTTCCCATTGCCTGGACGGACAGAATAAACAGAGATTTCCAGTGGCATATATTGTGGGAAATTTCCCAGAGGCCAAGGGAGAGATTCCATCACTTCTGAAACACGGCGATGTGGTCACATTATTCCATGAAATGGGTCATGCCATCCACCATCTGTTCAGCAAAACAACGGAATGCTTCAATAGCGGTGTAAACGGGGTTGCCTGGGATGTGGTGGAATTTCCCTCGCAGTTTCTGGAGAATTTTGCCTATGATAAAAAGGTTCTGGAAATGTTCGCCCGCCACTACCAGACAGGAGAAAAACTGCCGGATGCAGAAATGGAAAAAATACAAAAAAACAGAAATTTTCAATCCGCCATGCTGCTGTTACGGCAGATGGAATTTGCCACATTCGATATGAATCTCCATATCAAGCTGCACCAGGGCTCGGAAATCCAGGAACTTTTGGATAAAATCCGCAAAAAAACAAGAATCATCCCTCCGGCAGAATATGAAAAATCCCAGAATCAGTTTGGACACATTTTTGGAGGTGGATACGCCGCCGGGTATTACAGCTACAAATGGGCGGAGGTTTATGCAGCGGATGCGTATCTATACTTTGCAGATAATGGGATCTTCCACCGGAACATAGGGAAAGATTTCAAGACAGCCATTCTGGAAAAAGGGTCTTCCCGCAATATGAATGCACTTTTCCGGGAATTCATTGGCCGGGATGTGGAACCGGAAAAGCTACTCCAATTAAACGGAATCCGCACTTAATTCCTGCCGCAAAGCGGATAATATTTCGGTGGCTTTTCCGCGTAAAAAAATATCCGTGGTGCCCAATGTATACTGGGAAGGCTCCAAGTTCACCTCGATGATGGTCGCTCCCCGGCGTTTGGCATATTGGGGAATCATGGAGGCCGGCATGATCTCTCCGGTGGTGCCAATCACCAGAAAAACGGAGGACTCATGAGCCTCCCGCATAGAATTGCTCTGAGCAGGCTCCGGAATGCCCTCCCCAAAGAAAACAAAATCCGGTTTGAGAACCCCTTTTCCGCAGTGCGGACACATCGGCGGCATGGGATCAAACCGCAAATCTCTGGCCACGGTCTTCTGCCCGCATTCCAGGCAAACCAGAGTGGCAGATGTCCCATGATACTCATGTACCACCCGGCTGCCTGCTTCCTGGTGGAGATTGTCAATATTCTGCGTAATCACAGCGTGCAGAAAACCCTTTTCCTCCATCCATGCCAGTACTTCATGGGCTGCGTTCGGGCGGGCCTGCCCAAAAAAATCATAAAATATCTCTTTAATGAGCTTCCAGGATTGGGCTGGACGGGTGTAAAAAAAATTTATGTCCAAAAATTCCGGGTTGTATTTACTCCATAATCCACCTGCCCCCCGAAAAGGAGGAATCCCGCTTTCCACGGAGATCCCCGCTCCGGTAAAAGCCGTTACCCGCTTTGCGTGCCGTATAATTTCCGCCGATTTTTTTATTTTAGCGTCCAGCAGAATGTCCATAAGCATGCGTATTCCTGCGAATCTTTGTGTCAAACTTTTTTACCCGCCCATCTTTTCCATAAATCCGACAAAAAATATAATAATATAAATTTATGCTTGTAGTATCAGAATTGAAAAAAATATTAGTGCCGTGCAGGGAAAAAATGATGATGAAATAACCATAGAATGCAGCATTGAGCTGATTTCTCAGAAAAAGGTTTCTATTATCACGCTTTCCGGTAAAATACGTTCGGAAAATATAACCTCTCTGAATAAAGAGATCCAGAATATTTTTGAAGATGAAGTTTATAACTGCATTATGAATATTGAAAAACTCCGCTATATAAACAGCACCGGTATTGCCATGATCCTCACCATCCAGAAAACAGTGGAACAGAACGGAGGAAAACTTCTTCTGGTCTCTCCCTCTGAATTTGTCCATGAATTACTGGTCCTTACCAATCTGATTGACCATTTTGAGATTCATGAAAACATGGGTTCCGCAAGACAATATTTTTCAAAAGCAGGCAATGAAACTAAAAATTAATTTTATTCATCATTCAGAAAATCACCTCCGCGAAAAATGCCCGGAAATTAAGACCTTCCATTCCAGGTTAAAAAAAATGGAAAAATTTCCTTATCAGAAAATGATACCGGGGCTGACCATGGATAACCCCAATCTCCGATTCCAGTTAATTCTGGATAATGAGGAAAATATCCACAGAATGAATAAAGCATACAGGAAAAAAAATTATCCCACTGATGTTCTTACATTTATTTATGATAACGATGCAATCAGCCGGAAAAATAAACTTCCGGATGCGGAAATATACTTATGTGATTCCATCGCCCATAAACAAGCAGAGGAAAACCATCATTCCTTGGTCGATGAATTGACTTTACTGGCTGTGCATGGAATTCTGCATGGACTCGGAATGGATCACGAATCGTCTCCACAGGAGAGCGAAAGGATGAACGTAGCGGAAAATGAGATTCTTGCATTTCTGAATCTCCCCATGACCATTTCTCTCCTAAACAAAACAAGCAATCTATGAGCATACTGCCCGGTAAAAAATCCCTAAGGGACAAGCTTGTATCTTTCTTAAAAAAAGAAAAAATAGAAATCAGCAATGAGCAGATGCAGATGATTCTGGATATCATCAATCTGAAAAATTCTGACGCAGATTCCATAAAAATTCCCTTCAATAAAATAGTATCCCTTTCCATTAACGCCACATTGGCCGATATTGAATCCCTTGTCCGGAAAAGCGGACACTCCCGGATTCCGGTTTACGAAGAAAAAGATGGCAAAAAGGAATACGTGGGAATTCTGCATGTAAAAGACCTTATACCGGTTTTATTTCACAAAATAAAAAAGTTTAAACTTACAGAACATATCCGCAAAATCACGGTGGCACCGGAATCCCAGAAACTACTCTCCCTGATGCGGGAAATGCGAATGAATCGTACCCACCTGGTGCTCACGGTCAATGAATATGGAGATATATCCGGCCTGGTGACCCTGGAAGATATCATAGAAGAAATTGTGGGGGATATCAAGGATGAGTACGATGAAGATAAAAACCCCATCAAAGAAATCGGATTGAGAGAATATCTGGTGGATGCCTCCATTAACCTGACCGATCTGAATGACCACCTGGCTCTGAACCTGCCGGAAGAAAAATTTAACACTCTGGCCGGATATCTCCTGCATGAGTTCAAGGGAGAACCAGTAAAAGACAAGAAAATTAAATATGGGAATATTTTTCTGAGCGTGGACAAATACAAAGGACAGACCATTGACCGGGCGGTAATCCGAATTGAAAATGATTCCCCGGAAGAAAATTGATGGGATTTGATTAAAAATACAACAATGATATATTCAATTAATGATAAGGACGTTTTCTCCCATGAAAGCGTTCATATATGACCGCCTTCCCACTTCCGACCATTCCCTGATTCTTAAATCTTTGCTGGAAAACGGAAAAATTGCCCATTTTAAAATTCCCGGAATTCTGAAATCAAAAAAAAGAAGTGCTCTCTTTTACTATCCCTGCACACTGTGGGATTTTACCTTTCTTTCCACTAATAAAGAAATCATCATCCCCAGGGAATCATTACTTCTGAAAAGCTGCCTCACGGGAGCCGATGGATACAACCACCTGGAAGATATAAACGATCTACTGGGCCCCACCCGCTTTTTTTACCGGGAAAACCATTATGAGAGTTTGTTTAAACTGCTGGAAATAATCATGGATTTTTATCTGGAACACCACACCATCCCGGATTCCATGAAAAATATGTTTTATCTGGAGTACCTGAACAATGAAGGTTTGCTGGATCTCTCCGGAATCTGCTCCCGTTGCGGTGCCATCATGACAGATAAAAGCTATTATTCGCTGGCTCATGGCAACATTTGTGTTTCCTGTTCCAACATAGAAAAAGATGACCTCCGCATTCCGTACCAGTGGGTAAACGCCATAGAACAAAACCACCCTCCGGATAAATGGAACAATAATTCCAAAGAAAACAAAGAAATTAGAAAGAAAATTCTGGCCTATTTTAAAACTATATAAAATAAAAGCCCGCCGGCGTCCTACTCTCCCAGGCAGCGAACCACCAAGTACCATCAGCGATGCAGAGCTTAACTTCCGTGTTCGGGATGGGAACGGGTGTCTCCTCTGCTCTATAACCAGCGGGCAGATATTATTGCGTTAGAAATCGACATTTTTGATTCAAATTTTACACTTTTTATTACTGAAAACATAATATGGTCAAGCCTCACGACCGATTAGTACTACTCGGCTCAGAATATTACTACTCTTATACCTGTAGCCTATCAACCTGGTAATCTTCCAGGGGTCTTTAGTCGATGGTTGCCCATCGATGGGAAATCTTATCTTGAGGCAGGCTTCCCGCTTATATGCCTTCAGCGGTTATCCCTTCCAAACATAGCTACCCGGCAGTGCAGTTGGCACTACAACCGGTACACCAGAGGTTTGTCCATCCCGGTCCTCTCGTACTAAGGACAGGCCCTCTCAAATTTCCAACGCCCATGGTGGATACGGACCGAACTGTCTCACGACGTTCTGAACCCAGCTCGCGTGCCGCTTTAATTGGCGAACAGCCAAACCCTTGGGACCTGCTCCAGCCCCAGG
>DYLW01000002.1:0-58948 GCA_020721865.1 Leptospira biflexa
GGTCCCTATGATGTCATCTATTTTTTTTTGTTGCACTTCAGATTTGAATTAGGCCGGTGACGTCACGGTACATACTCTTTTTTTCTTGACTATTTATCTGATTTTTTATTGCATCCTGTATGCCTGTAATCGCAAAAAAACCAACCACTCCTGCAAGGACTTCCAAACCGTCAAAAAAGAAATCCGGCATGGAGGGAATGGGGTCATCCCTGGATGATAAATTTTTTGTTTTACATGAGCGCATTATCCGTGTTGAGGAGGAACTCTCCCACCAGAGGGAGATGCTGATTTTCATACAACAGAGTGTTGATAAACGCTTTGAGGATATATATCGATATATGGATAAGCGTTTTGATGCCATCGATAAACGCTTTGAAGCGATAGACAAACGCTTTGAATCGATGGATAAACGTTTTGAGGATATGCAGAGGTATATGGATAAGCGATTTTCCATGCTACAGTGGCTCATTGGGCTGGGCTTTTCTTTGCTGGCTATTGTCATCGCCATTATGCGGGTTTTATAACTATTAGCCCGGGGGATTGAGGCGTAACACAACTGGGTGCAGGCTAATGTTCCCATAAAAAAATCATTTTATCATTGTTGGGATGTCTCAAAAAACAAATTAGGATTATGAAAATAAAAAATGTTGCCATCATTGCCCACGTGGACCATGGCAAAACCACCATGGTGGATAAAATTCTGGATTTCTGTTCCACTCTGGATGAAAAGGAAAAAACCGAACGGGTCATGGACTCCAATGACATTGAACGGGAGAGAGGCATCACCATCTTATCTAAAAACACAGCGGTATTATACAAAGATTACAAGATCAATATCATCGACACCCCCGGCCACTCCGATTTTGGCGGGGAGGTGGAACGGGTACTGAGGATGGCGGACGGGGCACTTCTGCTGGTGGACGCCATTGAAGGTGCCATGCCCCAGACCCGGTTTGTTCTCAAAAAAGCTATGGAACTGAAACTGGATATTATTCTGGTGGTCAATAAAATTGACCGTCCGATGGTGGATAAAGCCCAGGTGGACAAGGTCATTGACGGAGTGCTGGAACTTTTTATTGAACTGGGTGCGAACGATGACCAGTTGGATTTTCCCATTGTCTATGCGAGTGCCAAGGAAGGGTTTGCCCTCCGCTCTTGGGGAGACGCACGGGAAAATATTTCTCCACTTCTGGATATGGTTTTAGAGAAGATTCCGGACGCGACAAAAAATCCGGATGGCCCATTCCAGTTTCAGGTCACCACATTGGATTATAATGACTATCTGGGGAGAATATGCATCGGCAAGATTCATTCCGGCTCCGTCAAAAGAGGGGACGAGGTGGTCCTCATTGCTCAGGAAAAAATCGCTACTGAGGGCGTCACGGAAAACGTCGCTCCTGTGAAGCTCATCCGGTATCGCATCACCAAGCTATTCACCTTTCTGGGGCTCAAACGCATCGAGACCGATTATGCCCAGAGTGGCGATGTGATTGCCATAGCCGGCATTGATATTATGACCATTGGGGATACTCTTTGCAACCCGGAAAATCCGGTAGCACTGGAGCGGATTGCCATTGATCCACCCACGGTGTCTGTCACCCTTCTTGTAAATGACTCCCCGTTTGCCGGCAAAGAAGGGAAATACGTCACTTCCCGGAATCTGCGGGACAGGATGGAAAGGGAACTCAAAAGCAATATTTCCCTGGAGATGGAAGACCATGGGGATTCCTTTACCGTAAAAGGAAGGGGAGAGCTGCAACTGGCCATTTTAATGGAGAACATGCGACGGGAGAATTATGAATTTGGGGTATCCAAACCCAAGGTGATCAACAAACAGATTTCCGGCAAAACCTATGAACCCTTTGAAGAAATTACCATGGATTTACCGGAGGCCTATTCCGGGGCCATCATCCGGGAGCTGAACCAGCGAAAGGGAATACTGGCTTTCATGGAAAACCTCTCCGAGACTTTTGTTCGGATTAAATATGAAATACCCACACGCGGGTTTATTGGATTCCGGAATTTTTTTCTCACAGAAACCCGCGGGGAAGGCTCCCTGTCCGGGATTTTTCTGGAGTACCGTCCCTATGCCGGAGATATTTCCGAACGCAAACGCGGAGCCTTAGTGAGCATGGAAAGCGGGATGGCAAATTCCTATGGTTTGTTCAACCTCCAGGAAAGGGGGGATTTATTCATTGGGCCGCAAACTCCGGTATACGCCGGCATGATTGTGGGTCTGCATTCCCGGGAAAATGATCTGGATGTGAATCCCATGAAGGAAAAGAAGATGACCAATGTGCGGGCATCCGGCACCGATGAGGCCATCCGTTTAATACCACCCCTTCCGTTAAATATTGAATTGGCCATGGATACCATCCAGAGCGATGAAATCATAGAAATCACTCCCCGTAGCATCCGTTTACGCAAGCGTATTCTGGATGTGGCCGGACGCAAACGCTCCCGTTACGCCATGGCGTAATCCCGGTGTTCTGGCCGGGAAATGCCGGGGAGAAAATTTGGATTCCAAATAATGCTTTACCGGTTTGGCCGCTTAGCCGGATATCCTCCATGGCGTTATCCGGGGGAATCATTCTGGGCAGAATCCGCAGATGGTTTTTTGTCCTTTTTTTTATGGTGGTATATTCTGTCATAGGATACTATTATCTGGAGGGATTGTTTGAAAAACATCTGAGGAACGATGGTGTCCTTGTCTATGGTGAGTTTTTATTCTGGATTATCTTTTTTTCTGTGGTTTATTTTATTTCCCGTTTAACTGTGATGACTTGGGGAGTTTATTTCTCCCCAGGGGAAAAAGCCGGAGTCCATGCCACGGCCTATGAAGATGACGGTCCCAAAGAAATCATTCTGGAAAAAGCAGAGCCGGAGCCAGAAGCCATTGGCCACAAAGTCAAAGATGTCAATAAGAAAAACCCCATCATGGACATTCTTTCTCCATCGGGAGAGGGAGAGAACCCCCCCCCATAAAAATTTTGCTTCCCCGCGGAACGTTATATCACATTCGCAGGGACGTCCATTTTTGTTGCAGTGCCATCGGCTGCGTCCGACGGCGATGGGTTATTTTTTCGCTATGGAACGGACGTAAAGCTCCCGCAGTTGTTTTTCATCCGCATACGAAGGAGCCTGGCTCATCAGACACTGGCCTTTCTGGGTTTTGGGGAATGCAATCACATCCCGGATGGAACTTCTTTTCAAAGCCAGCATGAGCATCCTGTCCACTCCAAAGGCCAGTCCGCCGTGAGGTGGGGCACCAAACTGGAGAGCTTCCAGCAGGAAGCCGAACCGGGCTTTTGCCTCTTCTTTGCCAATCCCAAGGAGGTTGAAGATGGCAGATTGGAGCTCGGTATCATGAATCCTGATGCTGCCACCGCCCAGTTCCACGCCATTCAGGACAAAGTCATAGGCGTTGGTTTTAACATTATGAATCTGTTCTTTTTCTTCCGGAGTGATTTCATCCACATGGCGGGACCCGATTTTTTTCACCAGGTCTTTATGCTCCGGAATGGGAGAAGTAAAAGGGTGGTGCTGGCTGTTGAAGCGTTTTTCCGTGTCATCCCATTCAAAGAGAGGGAAGTCAATCACCCAGAGTGCGTTCCACTTGCCTTCCGGAATCAGTTTGAAACGTTCTGCCAGACGCAGACGAAGAGCGGAGAGGGTGGCAAAAACAATTTCTTCCCGGTCAGCCGCAAAAAAGATAATATCTCCGGGTTTGGAGCCGGTCAATTTTATCAGTTCGGCCTTGGATGCATCCGGAAAATATTTTCCCACACTGCTTTCCAGTCCATTTTCTGTGTGTTTGATCCAGGCCAGTCCTTTTGCTTTATAGTCGCCCATAACCCAGTTTGTTAATTCATCAATGTCTTTGCGGGAAAGCTGGCCGCCACCGGGAACGCAGATGGCTTTGATCCGGTGTTTGTTCTGTGCGGCTTCCTGGAATACTTTAAATTCGGTGGTTTTTCCCCATTCGCCCAGTTCGATGAGGTGGATGCCAAACCGGGTATCCGGACGGTCAATTCCATAGGTTTCCACCGCATCCCGGTATGTCATGCGGGAAACATTTTCATCAATATGAATGTCAAATACGTTTTTCATGGAGCCCAGAATCATCTTTTGCGTGACATCCATGATCATATTCTGGTTGATAAAGCTCATTTCCACGTCAATCTGGGTGAACTCCGGCTGGCGGTCTTTCCGGAGATCCTCATCCCGGAAACAGCGGGCAATCTGATAATAGCGTTCCACCTGTCCCACCATCAGAATCTGCTTGAATATCTGGGGAGATTGTGGGAGGGCGTAAAAGTCCCCCGGATTCAGGCGGGAGGGAACCAGAAAGTCCCGTGCTCCTTCCGGAGTGGATTTATTCAGGATGGGGGTTTCCACTTCCCAGAAGCCATTTTCATTGAAAAAATTTCTTACATAATTGTATAATTCATGACGAGCACGTACCGCTTCCTGCATGGGAGTCCGCCGCAAGTCCAGATACCGGTACTTGAGCCGCTGTTCTTCTCCGGGTTCTTCATCGTAATCATCCAGAGGAATGGGGGATGGTTTGCTTTTGGACAATACGGTCAAATCTTCTGCCACCATTTCAATGGTTCCGGTGGGAATTTTTTCATTGATGGCTTCCTTTGCCCGGGCACGCAGTTTACCCCGGATGAGCACCACATCTTCACCGCGCAGGCCATCGGCTTTTTCCAGAAGCGAAGCATCCGCAGATTTATCAAACACAATCTGGAGGATACCGGAGCGGTCACGGAGGTCCACAAAAATCACCCCGCCCTGATCCCGATACCGAAACACCCAGCCAGAAACAACCCGTTCTTTATTGTCCACGTCTTTCAGAGTTAGAGTGGCACATCCCACTCTTCTTTCCAGAATTTCATCCATAGGGTTAATTTTTTTTCCATAATGACGCGTCAAATCTATTCAAACCGCGGAGTATCCATTTTCCCAGAAGTGGACAGGAAAAGTCTTGACCTTTGGCTTGCCCAATTATTTATCCTCTTGATGGATTTCATCCGCTGCGAAATATTTCTTACCATCGAATTTTTTAATCCCATTCTGGTCGATGGAAAACCGCCGCTTCCCCGGTATTTCCAGAAAAATCCAACCGGAGACAGGATTTTTCTTTGCAGGATGATATTACACTAACTGGGATACTGCCCGATAATAGTGGAAAGAGGTAACATTGCACGGTTTTGAAAAAAAGGAAGTCACTATTGCAAAAATTAAAGAAAAGGAAGTCCTGGATGGAAACCTGATTTCTGCGACATCGCTGGAGATACTTTTCCCTAAAAATACCAAAATTCAGGATACGCTGATTGCGGAATTGAAAACCCGGAATGATAAATATTATCTGATCACGGAAAAGGTCAATGAGAACCCTCCTCTGGTGGAAAAAAAATTTCATGACGATACATTATCCTTTATTCGCGATTTTTTTCTGGAAACAAAGAACAATAACGCAGTATCCTTGGATGCTTTCCAATATATTAAAAACCTGAACGCCACCCTCAAAACAGATATGTCGCTGCATTTAATGGAACCATATCGCTTGAATTTATTTGATGAAATGGATGATCCATCGGACTGGGTTTACAACCACACGGTAAACACAGTGATTCTTACCATGTTCCATTCTCTGGTCAATGATCTTCCACCCCAGGAAATCAATGATTACACAGAGGCTGCCTGGTTTCATGACATCGGTCATGCATTCAGCGACCCCGGTCTGCTGTTCTCCCCCAAAAGGCTCACAGAGGAGCAATGGCACCCTCTGACCGCCCATCCACACAAAGGGTATGAACTGCTCAAGGAAATTCCCGTATCGGACGGCGTGAGGCAGGGGGTTTTATTCCACCATGAGAATTTTGACGAAAACGGATTTCCCACCACGTTGCCGTATTCCCGGCTGCCCATGACTCCACGGATTATTGCGATGGCCAGCGTTTTTGAGAATTTATTTTCCGCCAAGCCATACCGCAAAGGACTGGGATTTATTGGTGCATTATCCACCATGTTTTCCTATGCGGACACCCGGTTCGAATATGATCTCCTGTCCCGGTTTGTCCGCACCATTGCCAAAGCTTCCATTGGGGATGCCTCCTTCTATGCACCGGGGCAGTACGCAGTAACCAACCTGGGTGAAATCTGTATTATCCGGGATGTAACCAGAGATCTATTAAAACCAGTGATTGATGTAATTACCGAAGCCAATGGTAAAATTCGGAAAACTTTTCTCACTATCAATCTCTTTAATGATTATAACCGTCGTCTGGGAAAAATCTATACCTATGAGCAGAGTCTTGTGGTTAAAGAAAAGCTTTTCAAGGCAGTTCAGTATCGTTTTTAATTTATGTTTTAAAATGGTTTTCCCTGTATCTTTATTTCAGAGAATGATAATATGAAGTATTTTGTTGTTGCCATGGCGACTTTTTTCATAACGGGCGGAATCCACTCCGTCCCGGAAATACCGCTGGATGAAAGCATTTCCTATATTTCCGGCATAGGGGTTCCGCCCCAGTCCATTTTATACCCCAGAATGATAACTTCGCCCTATCTGGATTATTCCAGAAGGCTGCACAATGGATGGTCACAGATTCGCAAGGCAAGTCTGGATAACATCCCATCCTGGAGTAAAAAAGAGATACCGGAAAAAATCCATACCGTTTTTTACCCTTTTGGCGGGCCGGACGCCATGAACGCCCTGACCTTTTTTCCGGACGCAGAAAAATATATTCTGATGGGACTGGAATCGCCCGGTGAGATACCGAATCCGGTTGCCCTCTCCCGAAAAAAAGATACCATTGGCCTGAGGCTGATATTGTCCTCCATGAACGAAATCCTGGGGCAAAACTTTTTCCATACGCTGAAGATGGAAAAAAAAATAGCCCACCATCCGTACAACGGAACCACGGGAATCATAGCCATCATGGCAAAAAGACTGGGATATAAAATAATATCCGTGGAATTTTTTCCCACCCATGCCGTCCAGAAATGGAAAGGCATGAAAATGGTTGTGGAAGATCATAATAATAAAATGAAAACTATTTATTATATCCAGGCCAATATTGATGACCGTTATTTTTCGCAGAACACGGTACTGGTAAAATTTCTGCAGGAAAATCCGTTTGATATTACCATGTTGAAAGCGGCTTCGTACTTGATGTTTCTTCCATCTTTTGATGATATCCGGAATTTTATTCTGGCAAAAAGCCCCATTATCTTGCAGGACGCATCCGGCATTCCATATCATTTTTTCCAACCACAGAAATTTGATGTCCGTCTTTATGGTGATTATGATAAGCCCATCCCATTGTTTGCAAATAGGTGCCAGCCGGATCTCCGTGCCAGCATAAAGGTTAAATCCCAAGGCGGAATTCCATTTTTTTATGGATATATTTCACCTCATTACAAGAAAACTTATCTTATGGTAGCCCGGGCAAAAAATCCCTCCGCCGATACCATTGTCTATGACCAGTCCACTTCCAAGGGGATTAGCACCCAATGCACGGGGGGAAGGCTGATTATTATCCGGCATTAAAATAAATTATCCTTGACTATAGAGAAAAAAAAAATAAGATAAAATCACGGAGGCAAAAATGGATAATCCGGACAAAAAAATAGAAGAACTCCAGAAAGAAATCCTGACTTTGAATGCAACCCTGAAGGGTTATGAGACGGTGTTGCGTTTGAATGACAGGGAAATCTCCACACTGGAGGAAATGATTACCATGTATGAACAGATTGTGGAATTTTCCCGCCGGGAGCTGATGAACGCAAGGGAAACGGAAAAGGCCAATGAGCTTTTGAATGAACTAAAGCGGGATGAGCTGATGGAGGCCAAAAGGGAGTTCCAGGCAAAAGAAGCGGTTTCCGAATTAAGCCGGGATGAGCTCATTTCTGCGTTGAACAAGATTGAAACGCTGGAAAAAGAAAACCGCAAACTACGAGAAGAGAGGGAAAAAGCATTATTCACCAAACCTGAATAAGCGATAATAAATAAGATGGAAGATATTTCGGTTTTTATTCTATTAGGCGGTATTGTTGGGATTGGCGGCATATTTGTTTATTATATTTTCAAAACTTATGTAAAACCCAAAAAGATTGAAGAACTCGCAGAAATGGTGCAGAAAGGCCAATTGGCCCCTGCCATAAAAAAACTCCAGAGTCTTCTGGAACAAAATGACCGGGATCCCTTCATTCACTATCTTTTGGCAGAGGCATACTATAAGCAGAATAATCTGCAGCAGGCCGTTCTGGAGTACAAACAGGTGATTAAAATCGGCAAGTTTACATCCCGCCTCAAAGAAGAAACCATCCGCTCACGCCTCGCGGGTATCTATATGGCGAATAAAAATCTGGAAGAAGCCAAAAAAGAATACCTGATCCTGACAAAGCTGGACCCAACGAATGGGGATCATTTTTATAAAGTGGGGAAACTTTTTGATGATGCCGGTATGTTTGACAAAGCCCTTCCATACTATAAACAATCGGTCAAAATTGATCCTAAAAATGCAAATGCCCTGATACAACTGGGTATCATTGAATACAACACAGGAAATATCAACGATGCCAGAAAGGACCTGGGAGATGGATTGACCCTGGATCCCAAAAACTTTAAGGCACACTATTATATGGGCTTAACCCTTAAAAGCCAGAAAGACTATGAGTCCGCATTGAAAGAGCTGGAAATTGCCATCAAGGATGATTCCATCCGTGCCAGTGGTTATCTGGCCAGGGGAATGTGTTTTCTGGAAAGAGACATGTACCAGAAAAGTAAAGTGGAGTTTGAGCGGGGTCTGGGTTTTGCCACCAAGTCCTCAGAAGTGGAATTAAAACTCCGGTATTTTCTTTCCATTGCCGCAGAGAATATGCGGGATTTCCACACTGCCATCAGCAACTGGGAGCGGATCATGGATATCAATCCCAAATACAAGGATGTTGCCCAAAAGCTTAAGGACTATGAAGAATTCCGGACAGATGACAGTATCAAGGATTTTATGATTGCATCCCCCGGAAAATTTGAGGCCATTGCCAGACAAATAATAGAAGCCCTGGAGCTCACCATTATTGATATAAATATGGTGAACGATTCTGCCATCCATGCACTGGCCACGGAAACCCTGGAAAGCAAAGGTAGAAGTACAAAAAGAATGAACCAATTGGTCTATTTATACCGCCTCACTGATCCCGTTCCGGAGAGGATGGTTCGCCAGATGCATGAGGACATGAAGTCCAAGGGTGCTTCCAAGGGGTTCTTTCTGGTTGCCAGTCAATTTACCAAAACCGCCCAGATGTACTGTGAATCCAGGCCCATTGAATTGGTTGACCGGGGTGGGTTGATAAAACTACTGCGGGGTATATCTAATGTTTGAACTGGTACTACCGCCGGTATTTACTGGTCTTTCCCGGAATGAATATGAAGAATTCCGGACAATGGGTTGGAAAACCGGTAAGATAAGTGATCTTCCAGCGGATCAGAATTTTACAGGAATATTAATTTCCGGAACCATAAAAAACGAAGAGAACACAATTATTACTCCGGGGCGTTTGGTACTGGGCATCATGCCTTTTGTTAAACAACCGCAGGTGGAATACCAGTCCACAATGTACCATGAGATCGCCTATATTGAAACATCTGCCATCATTGATTTTTTTTTAAAAAACCCCAAAGCGATGCAATCCTATCTCAAATTCTGTGATCATCTGGGATATACTGTTATTGATAAATGGATGATTTTCCCTGATATTTATGGGATATCATCGCCGGAAGAAAGCCCGGATGCTGTCCATCTTGCCTTTTCATTATCCCAGTTTTTCAGTAATTCCGGGAAAAGGGTTGCCCTTCTGGACATATCAAAAGGTGGGGCAGGAATTTTTTCCGCCTTAGGGAAAAGCCCACCCCCGGCTTTGGTGCAGAAGCAAAAGGATGATCCGCAAAAGATTGATGATATTATTGAGAAACGGAAGGTTATTTTCAATGAAACTATTACATTGATTAATGTGACGTTTTCCTCAGCATGGTGGATCACAAAAAAACAGTGGGGCGTTCTCTACCGGGTTTTGAAGACCAGATATGATACCATCATTCTATATTTTGGCACCGAAAATCCGGATTATTTTTACGAGGAAACCAATGCTTTATTTGTTTTTTCCTCCGATGAAAGAAATGAAATTATTTATAACCAGATACGGGAAAAAAACTACGCACTTCCCTCATTATTTCAGATTTTTCCTTCCCGCTCCCGGAAGTCTCCGGATAAATGCCTCAAATATCCCGAATATAGTGGCGGGATTCTGCAAAGGGGTTCCTCTACATCCGTAACATCCTATGAAAAAGTGGAACAATTTATACAGATCAATTTTTCTTCCATTCTGACGCAGAAAAACGTAAATATTTTTTCTGATAGTTTTTTAAATAAAGAAGGTATGTTTGCAACTCTGGAGCTGCTGGCACAAAAAAACTTTCATGATCCCAAGTCCCGCAGGGTAAATGAATTCCTGAGGAGTACGGTAAATTATTTTCATGGGTTTGCCAGCTTTACTGCCTCCCTTTTTACACAGTTTAGGGATTTTGAAGAAGCCACACTTTTATTCAAACGAATCCGGGAAAAAAAACTGGTAGAGATTTTCCGTCCCGTGTATCCGGACAAAGGTATTTTTAATCCCCGGCCCATCCATCGGAATTTGTACCGGCTTTTTTCTGATATACACCAGGACAAAACAGGACTCCTATTCTCTTATTTCTGTTCCCGCACCTGCACGGTGCATTCGGTGTCTTCCGGAATTCTGATTGATAACCTGTTGCAGGTGATGTACCCGGCCGGACTTCTGGATTCTCTTTCATCCCGGGAAAAGAAAATGCAGTGTGTTTCAGAAAACCATTGGATGCAGGAAATTGCCTGGATATTCCGTTCGGGCTATGACCATATAAATATATATTATTTCACCCCCAATGAAAAGGAGAAGATTTCCACTCTGGTGAAGAGTTTCTACCAGAAAGAAAACCAGCTCCAGCTTCTGTACTCGGTGGCCGGAAAAAAGATCCAGATTATTGTTATACCGGCAGGCTCCGGAACGGACTTCAGCGACAACAAAGCAGAAATTTACCAGGAGATGAAAAGCATCCTGAATTATTAGAATCCGGTTTAGCGGTTTTCTTTATATTTTTCCACCATCTTTCTGAACTGACCAAAAATTCCCAGGGCATCATGGGGGCCGGGGCTTGCTTCCGGATGGTATTGAACACTCAGGATATTATTTTGGGAATCCAGAAACCCTTCCGATGTCTGGTCATTGGGATTGAAGTCCCGGCTGATGTCCGGATTAGGCAGGCCACCGGTATCCGCAGCAAAGCCATGGTTCTGGGCTGTGATGATTACATTACCGGATTCCTGGAGTTTCACCGGCTGGTTTCCGCCATGATGCCCGAATTTCATTTTATATGTTTTTGACCCCAGAGCATGGGTGAGCATCTGGTGTCCCAAGCAAATTCCAAACACGGGTTTTTTTGTATCCAGTATTTTTTTGATATTGTCAATTCCATCGGTAACAGCGGCAGGATCACCCGGTCCATTGGAAAAGAAAAACCCGTCAATCTCTTCCGGATTGTAATTAAACCACTTCTCCATGGGAACATCGCCGGGAAAAACCACCGGAAACAGGCCCTCATCCATCAGATAACGCAGAATACTTTTCTTAATCCCAAAATCCAAAACTCCCACTTTTGCATAATAGGATTCTTTTTGTTTGGAATACTCATCCAAAAAAACCCGGTTGTGGCTCCCATCAAAACCGGATGTTAGATTTGCCCCTTCCATGGAGGGGGCATTTTTTAATAAGTTCACCTTTGCCGCCAGCCATTTTTCAAACTCCCGGGGTTTTTTATCAACGGCATATTTCTCCGGAAAGAGACCACCCATCATGGAACCCAGATCCCGGATTTTACGGACCACCGCACGGGTATCAATCCCGCTCAGTCCGGGAATGGAATAATCCTGCAGAAATTCGTCCAGGGTTTTTTGGGATTGAAAATTGGAGGGATATTCGCAATAGTCCCGCATAATAATTCCGGAAAGATAGGGGTGATCAGATTCATTATCGGCAACGTTGACCCCATAATTGCCGATGGAGGGATATGTGAAGATGACAATCTGACCTTTATAGGATGGATCTGTAATGATTTCCTGATACCCGGACATGGATGTATTGAACACCACTTCCCCCATCATAACGGAAGCCATGCCCGAAGGAAACGACCCCAGAAGGGTTCCCCGATAATAGGATCCATCTTCCAGTATCAGATATGCCCAATTTTTTTTCATAATTATTTCCGTTATCCGTATCTTCAAATAATTTTTAATGAGGATATGGAGATCAGTGCGAGAAGAATCCCCATGATCCAAAATCTTATTACCACTTTATTCTCATGCCACCCTTTCAGCTCAAAATGATGGTGTATTGGAGCCATTCGGAAAAATCTTTTTTGGGTGGATTTAAAATAGGCCACCTGTATAATCACACTCAAAGCCTCAAAAACAAAAATTCCACCCAGAATTAATAGAAGGAACTCCCTCTTGATCAGGACGGCGGACATACCAATGATTCCCCCCAGAGCAAGGCTTCCTGTGTCTCCCATGAACATTTCCGCCGGATGGGAATTATACCATAAAAAACCAATCCCTGCCCCCGTGAGAGCAGATAGATAAACACTCAGCTCATTCACTTCCGGAATATAGGGAATGAGCAGGTGTGTGGCAATCTGCTTCACACCGGAGAGATAGGCAATGATCCCCAGAGTAGTGGTCACTACTATGGACAAACCAATGGCCAATCCATCCAACCCATCGGTCAGATTCACCGCATTAGAGGTGGACACCACCACCAGAACCCATAAAAAAATAGAAAAAATTCCCATATCCAGCAGCGGGTCTTTTAAAAATGGCAGGTACAATTGGGTGGTATGATCACCCATACCCAAAAAATATATTCCCAATGAAAACAGTGTTGCGGCCAGAAACTGGAAAAGCAACTTCACTCTGGGACGCACCCCTTTTTTATCTTTCTTGATGGTTTTTGTATAATCATCCATAAAACCCAGAAAGGACAATACCAACCCGATGGTCCATACCAGGACGCCGGGGAGATGGGATAAATTTCCCCAAAGGATAAAAGATACACTGGTGATGGCCATGATAAAGAGACCACCCATGGTGGGTGTTCCGGCTTTGGAAAAATGCGATTTGGGGCCGTCGTCCCTGATTTCTTCCTTCAGGTTAATTTTTTTCAAAAAACGGATGAACCAAGGCCCCAGGAAATACGCCAACAACAATGAAGTGAGTGCCGCAAAAACCATACGGAAAGAGACATAACCAATAACATTAAGCAGGGAAAAATAATCTTTGAAGGGATATAAACCCCAGTAGAGCATACGCCACGAAAGATAATTGGGATAATCTGAAAAGGCTAAAATCAGATTAAAAAGTGGCAGAACGCCCATTGGTCAAAGCGGTACTACAGATATTTTGATAAATCTTTCAGTTTACGGGATTCGTTTTTCTGGATTTCATTCTCTAAGGCCTCGTACGGGTCCGTTACTTCTTTGGGAGTAAGGTTAAATTTTCCACTGGATTTTGCGATAAATTTTTTTATGGCCAAAAGCCTTTCCCGCACATCCGCCGGATTTTCTTTCTGGTTAATCTCTTTTTCAAATATTGTTTCAATAATTTTTTTAAAGTGGGCTATGTTGCGAAGCCATTCCGTATCGTAAGGATGGAGGATCAGCGTGCTATCACCATTCTCCATTTGCGGTTTATATTTCAGTGTCTGAAAATTATTCAAACGGATCACCCTCTCAAATTCAGCAGAAGGTAAATCTGGAAATGAACTCTGGAGTTCTTTCTGTGTGGGGAAATATTTTTGATTTAAGATAATATCGTCCAGCCGATTGATGATCATATCTCTTTTCCCCAGCAAATCCAGCTTTGCCCTCCGTTCCAGTTGCAGTCTTTCCTGTTTCTTTTTATATTCATCCACTTTACTTTGGTTTTTCTGCCCAAGGGCTTTCTGTCCCATCATCAGCTTTTCTTTGGCCATGGGGAACGCTTTATCCTGGAACCAATTCAGCCCCAGCATCAGGAAAATTTTATAATACCAGGGTATATACGGAATGTATACGGATCGCAGGAGTTTTCCATAATCCCGGACAAAGTTTTTATCATGAAACAGTCCGTTCAGCTCCTCCTCTGATTCCTCAATCAGTACCTTCAGAATCAATATCTGCCACTTTAAATGAGCAGGAACCATGAGTATATCATGCACTGCCTTGCGGAAATGGTTTTTATCCTTTTTACTCAGGGCATGAATGGTGCCTTCCGGAAATTCCCATTTTCCATAAACCAGATCGTTATCCCGGGTCAGATTCTGCCATACCACCTCCGGAAAAGCGACAATATCCGAATGCTGGAAAAAAGCGATGGATCCCATCCCGATTTTTTCTGGATTCAATAATTCTGTCTTGATTCCCAGATACCGGGCCTGGTCTTCCTTATTTTTTTTCTCCTTGTACATTTCTCCGACGGTGTCTGCCACCCTCCGTATAATTAAGAGGGGAAGCATTCCCGGAGTTAATTCTTTTCCTGGATTTTCCATCTGGCGGAGGGTGTTTTCCATACATTCTGTTTTTTTCACGCAAAAATCCGTAGTGGTTGGGGCCGATGGATTTTCATAGTATAAACGGGATTCCAGATCAATCTTCTTCAAACATCTTTCCATGGATTTTCCCACAGTAATTTTCTGTGGCAGGGTTTCTTCCATAAACGTGCATGCGGTTTCAAAGATGGTAATAAAATCTTTTCCTTTCAGGGGAATCATCCCATAGCCGGGAAAATGCAGAACAGAATTCTTTTCCGCTAAACGGATGAGAATGAGCTCTTTTAGCTTTTCCAGATAATTATAGTCAATGGGAACCTGGAATTTATCTGCAGAGATTATGGACAAAACATTCACAAAAAGCTTATTCGTAGTAGCAGGGTTGAATCTGCCTTCTGAATCGCTTTCCAGAATTATCCGGATATCCATTACGCCCACATCGGGCAGAGTGGAAATATACTGCTCCAGAGAAATTACGCTCAGATGAACCAGAGCATCAATCAATTCATCCCAGGATTCGTCCTCTTTTCGGGATGCGTAGTACGGAACCACATTAAGCTGGTTTCTGTTCAAATCGTAGATCACCACAAATAGATGCCGGATAAGACCCCTCTGTTCCAGTTTTTGCAAAGCACGGTATATGTCAAATTTGGAAACATCCGCTAATTCCGGAACCATATTATCGTAAGAGTATAAGCGGAAATTCCGGGCATAATCAACAGTGGACATTTTTAGAATTAATGTATATAAAATTTGTTCCAGTTTTCCGCTGGGCAGAATTCCTCTTGCTTT
Organism: Leptospira biflexa; assembly: GCA_020721865.1. Classification (GTDB taxonomy): domain Bacteria; phylum Spirochaetota; class Leptospiria; order Turneriellales; family DYLW01; genus DYLW01. Next base: position 15,463 of record DYLW01000002.1, read on the forward strand.
AATTTCCGCTTCAGAGGGGATTTTCAGAAAATCCGGAACCATGTCAAAGACTTGTAATGGCCTCCAATTTATCAACAAGATTTTTTATTCCCATATTTTTCAGAGCGGAAATACCCACCACTTCTGAGCCGTCCAGGAGGGATGAGCCTTTCTGGTAGGAAGAAATCCAATCCGATGTAAAGCCTTCATCATCCATTTTATCAATCTTGTTAAAAACGACAATGGATGGACGCTCCAGAAGTCTGGGATTATACTGGGACAGCTCGTGTTTTAACAGCTTGAGCTCCGCTTCCACATCGGCCGCGTTGATATCCAGCACATAGATGATCACCTTCACCCGCTCAATGTGTTTCAGGAAGCTCAGCCCCAAACCATGGCCTTTGGATGCCCCTTCTATAATGCCGGGAATATCCGCTATGATAATCTGCCGTGCAAAGGAAACATTCAGCACCCCCAGATTCGGCTCCAGGGTGGTAAAGGGATAATCCGATGTTTTGGGGTTGGCTTCTGTGAGAGCTTTCAGCAAGGTGGATTTACCGGCATTGGGCAGTCCCACCAAGCCGGCATCCGCTATTAGCTTTAGGGATAATATGTAATAGGATTCGACCGTTTCCTCTCCTGGCTGGGCAAAACGCGGAGTTTGGTGGGTGGATGACTTGAAAAAGGTGTTTCCTCTTCCCCCCCGAGCTCCTTCGGCCAGGAGGTAAGGTTCTTCTGTTAGTAAATCATGAATAACTTCGTTTGTGTCCGCATCCAGAATCTGTGTCCCCAGCGGTACTTTTATATGAATATCTCTTCCGTCTTTCCCGGATTTCTGGCGTCCCAGGCCCGGCTGTCCATTCTGTGCACGATAAATTTTATTACCGCGTATATGACTCAGGGTGTTCACACCCTGGGACGGCAGGATGTAAACATTCCCACCTTTTCCTCCGTCGCCACCGTCCGGTCCACCAAACTCCATGTATTTTTCATGCCGAAAAGAAACGCAACCTGCACCGCCGTTTCCGGCTTTTACATGGAGAGGAGTTTCGTCAATGAACCGATGGCGCACTACTCAGGATATACAGAGATTTTACGGCGGGTTTTTGTGACCCATTCAAACTTAACACGGCCAGTAACCGTGGAAAAAAGACTATCATCTTTTCCCCGCATTACATTATTTCCGGGGAAAAATTTTGTCCCACGCTGGCGAATGAGAATGGATCCGGCAGTAACCACCTGGTCTCCGTATGCTTTAATCCCCAGTCTCTGGGCATTAGAATCTCTTCCGTTTTTTGATGATCCGCCACCTTTCTTGTGTGCCATAATATTCTCCAGCTAATTTTTTGCATAGTTGAATTTGACAATGTGCCGTCAAGGATAAAACGAGGGGATTTGTGACCCTAAGAAAAAATACGCATGATCTCTGGTCTTTTCAAAATGGAAGGTTGCTTGACTGCGTAAGAAGTAAAATGTAAAAGGTGAGCTTATGCTCAAACAAATAATCAGGATTATGGTTCTTATATTGGTAAGTTCCATGGTCATTGCCCAGACAATGAACAAAAAGTCGCCAGTGTCACCACGTACGCCGGATGCGTCTCCTGGAAAGGCCAAAGGTAGCATTAAAAAGCCCGCGAAATACACCACTCCAGCGTATGCATACCAGAATGGAACTGTTTATGTATTTGGGATTGTAACGGAGGCAAAAACCGCAACAGTGATCAAATATCTGGCATCCAAAAACGAGAAGATTGTGATTAGGGATATTGGCAAGACGCCCCAGGCAAGTAATGAACTGCTTGATTTATTCCGGGAGAAAAAGATGTCAGTAAGATCCTATCATTAGGCTCTGGCGATGGCTGGAAAAAAGTAGGATTCCGTTCCTGTCTGTCACCATTATTTCTGTATCCGGATGGGTGTCATCCTGTGGGCCGGAAGCATTATTGGGAGATGGAAACACGGAGTCAAAACCAATGGTGGCGGCCAGTGCACCTTTCCATTTCCCGGAACACCAATACGGGCATAAGAATAAAGAATACCGATCTTTTCCATTTTTGGGAATAATAATAATCCTGGGCAATCCGGGGTTGATCCTGGATTATCTCCGGAAAAAAATCCGCCTGCATTATCTCTGTCTTCTTTTCCTCGTCGGAGCTTACCAGCAACTGACCGGATTTGGTGAACAAGGCGATCTCCAGAATGGCATTGTTTATTGGTAAAGATATTTTTATTTTTTGGGGAAGGATTGCTTTCTTCCACGATATTAGGCATCGGGGCGTCTTATGTTTCTAAAAATATAGCTGGATTCATGAGACGGGAGCATACGTTTTTCCCTATGGAAAAGCTATGCGGATTTATGCTTAATCCCGTTCTTTTATTTCTGTGATCCTGCCATCGGCCAAGTGATAGATCGTTTTTGCTTCATTGGCTAAATTCTGATCATGGGTGACCATAATGATGGTTTTTCCATTGGTGTTTTCTTTTCGCAGAAGGGTTTTCAGTCTTTTCACATTTTCCGGATCCAGATCTCCGGATGGCTCATCCGCCAGAATAATGGGATTGTCGCGGATGAACGCCCGGGCGATGGCAGCCTTTTGGAGTTCTCCTCCGGAAAGCTTGCCGGGCATTTTGTGGAGGATGGAGTGCAGATCCAAGGTCTCCACCAGGTATTCCAGACGGTAAGTATAATCCAATTCCTCTTTGCTGCGTCCTTTGCCGGAAGCGAACCAGGAAATCCGTATGTTTTCCTCAATAGTGAAGCGGTTGATCAATTCCGAGAATTGAAAAATTATCCCAAAGTAATTTGCCCGCACCCAGGCTTTTTTGTATCTGGCCACCCGGGACATCCTGAATTTATCCACAAAAATGTCTCCGGAGACAACAGGAACCAGACCGGCAATTCCAGAAAGAAGACTGCTTTTCCCGCTACCCGATGGTCCCACAATAGCGACAAAATCTCCATCGTTAATGTCTATGGATACTCCGCGCAATGCCGATGTCTGGATTTCTCCATCGGCCTCGTAATTAATGTGAATATCATTGATTCGGATCATGGTTTTTCCTTTATCAGATGGAAAGGATCTTTTATGCTGGCCAGAAACAGGAAGATAAATGTGAACAGATTGTAAAATATAAATAGATTAAAAAAACTCTTAGCCAGTATCAGACCCAATGCGGCATACTGGACATTCATGAATCCGTAAAACCCAATTAAAAAAATAATCATACCCAGCAGAAAGCTTGCCAGAGAGACCAAAGCATAACTGAGCCAGTATTGAAAAAGGTAGGATAAACGAGTGATCCCCAGGGTTTCCAGGTTTCCCATTTCATGGGAATAATTCCGGATGATCAGATAGTGGATGCCAGCCCCTCCCCCCAGAAAACCATAAACCCCAATTAAAAATCCAATCTGGTAAATCATGGCCGATCCTGATGCTTCTTTCATGAATATATAATAAATGGCAAGCTGAATATATGAAAGAACATATATAATGGAGAAAAAAAAGAAATTTACCCTGGCTCTTTTAATGTTATTCAATGTAAAATACATTCTCTATCCTCGTTCATTTTCGTCATTTTTCCATTTTTCTGGATAAGGTTTCCAGTACGACAATAATAAAAATTCCCAATAATGCCAGAAGGACACCATGAATAATCAACATCCCAGAGACCTGGGAAAGTGGCCCCTTTATAAATTTCAATGGCCAAATGCTCCCCAAGCTTCCCACCATAATTCCGGTTAGGGAGGCCATGGTAAGGGAATGGTGCTTCTTGAGAAGGTAATCTAAAAAACGGATAATGGACAGAATTCCGGTTACAATACCCAGGACAAATACTGCTATCACCGCAAAATCCATTGCGTGCAGAGCTTCCAGCATCAGCTTGTATTCTCCCAGAAGAACCAGAATATAAGAGCCGGAGATTCCGGGTAAAATCATGGCTGTTATGGCCACGGCTCCGCATATAAAAACATATAAAAGATTATAGCTACCCTCCACGGATCGCAATCCGGTGAGCCAGAAAATCAATGCGGCAAAAAATAGTATTAAAATATATTCCCAGACTCCGTGCCGGATTGTTCTGTACGGGAACTGTATGGAGAAGAGAATCAACCCAAAGAAGAAGGAATACGCGTAATAGGGATAATTATTCAATATCCAGGGCATATATTTTGCCATGGTCAGAAGAGATGTAAGAATCCCCAGAATCAGCGGGATCAAAAATCCCCAGTGGATTTCTTTCAAAGAATGCAATGCACTTTCCCGTATCCGGGGGTTGTAAAAGAAAAGCAGGAGTTTGGTTGCATCCAGGGCATGGTAAAGTTTAACGCTGGATATGGCTTCAATCAGCTTTTCATAGATGCCGGCAATCAGGGCAATGGTGCCTCCCGAAACTCCGGGGATTATGTCTGCTGCTCCCATGGCCAGTCCTTTTAAGTAAAGCATAATAATTCTGGTTTTCTTATCCATCTTTATCCATTAAATCCCGGATTGCATCTGCCATCAACTGCGGCTGGTTTTTCAGGGAAACTCCATGTACAATTATTTCATCATCGGTAATTTTATCTTTTTTGCGTTTCCTGGCCGATGTGTTTTCTTTCTCAACAGCAGAATAATCAGAGCTGGTGTCAAGTGAAAGGTTTTCCTCGTTTTTCCCTCTGGGAAGAATATCCTCTGCTGTGAATCCGGAGGAAGCCTCTCCATTTTCTTCCAAAGGGGAATACGATTTTTCCGCACTCCCATCCATGTCAGACGCCGGAATATCGCCGCCGATGGATGAATTCTGAAATTCTTGGATCACTTCAGGAACAAATTTTTTAATAACAAAAAAAAGACCTGCACTCAAAATCCCCAGAAGAATCCCAAAGAGAAGAGGGCGGTATAATATCTCCGGAAAACCAGCCCCGCCTATGAGCGAAAATAAAAAAGAAATGAGCACGCCCAATCCGGTGGAAAATCCGATCCATTTAATAAAAGCGGGATTTTGGATATCATCAAGCATTTACTTTATCTGTTTTGGCAAAGATTTTCCGGAAATATCCGCCCAGTCCACTGCCGGATGCCACCAGACCTTCTTCCTTAAACAGTTTCCCGGCAATAATATTGATACAGGAGGATGCTTTGCTGTTTGGGAATTGGATATAAAATGGCTTCTGGTTCCGGATGGATCTGGATACAAGGTCGTCATTATAAATAAATCCACCATTTTCAATCTGTACGTTGAGAAATTGGTTACTGATATTGATCACTCTTTCTGCTACTTTTCTGCCCTCCAGGGAAGAGGCAGCCCTGTTCACCACCAGTTTGATGCTTTTATCCGGTTCCACCATGACAATGGATTTAATGATCCCATAAGCGTCGGTGATGGAGGTGGGCTCCGGAGTGGTAATGACTATCACCTCATCCGCCGGATAGGTAAAAGCCACCACATTGGCACCAATCCCGGCACCGGTGTCGATGAAAACATAATGGTAGCCCTCTATGGTACTGAATCCTTCAATGAGTCTGTCTCTTTCTTTTTCTTCCAGATCTGCCAAGGAGGAATAACCGGAGGCCCCTGCAATGATATCCAGACCTTCCGGAATATGCAGAATAATTTCTTTCAGAGTTTTATGGCCTTTGATGACATGGTATAAATTATGTTTGGGGATAACCCCCAGCATAACGTTCAAATTGGCCAGGCCCAAATCTGCATCAAAAAGGAGAACTTTTTTCCCGGTTTTTGCAATAGCCAGGGCCAGATTAATGCTGAACGTGGATTTCCCCACACCCCCTTTGCCACTGGTGATGGTTATAACCCGGGGTTGGATTTTTTCACCAGAACCTTCTTCATTTTTACCAAATATTTGCCTTAAGCCCGATGCCTGATCCAAACAAAGCTCCTTCCCGTTATTTATTGTCTCATTATGATATCGGTATGAATTTTTAACATTGTATTAATTTTTTACCTTTCCCATTTTATTTTGGATACGATCATTTCTGAAAGAGCAGATTTCTGGGCTTCCATGATATCCTCCGGAACCCGCTGTCCATTGGTAACAAAGGAAATGGGATAATTCCACTCTTCCGCCACTTCCAGGATATAACCAATGGTGGATGTTTCATCAATTTTGGAAATAATAATTTTATCTGTATGGAAAACGGAAAATCTTTCAATATTTTTTACAATGTCATCTTTTTTCATGTTCGCGGGAATTACCAGATGCTTGTCCATACTTCCGGAATGATCCCGGGTGATTTCCAGAAGCCTGGTCATTAAATCCTCATTGGCAGGAGAAAAACCGGGAGTATCAATCACAATCCTGTCGTATCTGGATTCATTGATGAGCGTCTCTAACTCACCTTTATTTTTTACCATCTTGACGGGAATTTCCATAATATTGCCGTATACTTTGAGCTGCTCTGTGGCGGCAATCCGGTAGTTGTCCATGGTTACCAGCAAAACAGACATACCATTGTCAAATTTGAGTTTTTTGGCCAGCTTGGCTATGGTTGTGGTTTTACCTGATCCGGTGGGACCAATCAAAGTAATAATTTTTTTGGAATGAAGGGAGGGAGCTACCTTTATCCTCAAGGACAGGAATTCTGCCAGATTTCTTTCCTGGACTTTTCTGTTCTTCCATTCATTCCGGGGAATCCGGCGTTTTATTTCTTCCATACATTCCAGAATCCAGCTTTCTGTAAACATCTGTTCCCGGAGGACGGCAAAAATTTCCTGGAAATCAGTGTCTTCTTTTACTGCGGACTCTTTATTTTCTTTCAGATAATCCAGAATGGCTTTGATGTCCTTTTCCAGAACTTGGATATTTTCCCGTCCCGTATGATCTTTGGCTTCGATTTTTTCCGGTGGCAAGCCTTCTCTTACAGGAAGAGATTTATAATCCGGGTATACTGATTTTTCCTCTGGCCGGGGGAGGATTTCCCGGATGATGGATGTATCCTGGCTGGCGGATTGGGCGGGATAGATTGTTTTGGTAAGACGTGGCATATCAGAAGAGTTTTTCTTCTGGATTGCCTGGCCGGAAAGCTCTGCCCCCTCTGATTTCAAGCGAAGCATTTCTGAAAGCTGGCGCAGGCTTTCGCTGCGGGAACCGATTTTTTTCTCCGGAACGGCAATGCGGTATACAAACTCTTTTCTGTTGGTAAGCTTTGCCACAACGCCTTTGGCCTTTCTCTCCGATTCGTTCCAGATAAAGGCCTCCTCTCCATAGGTTTTTCTGATTTTCTGGAGCACTTCTTTTTTGGATTTTCCTTCCACGTCAATATACTTCATATTACCTCTCTGCTTTGGCCGTTTCTTCCAGAACAACGGCGTCCAGAATATTTATTTTTATGTTAGGGGGCAGCTCCTCATAGGCCAGAACCACAAAAGTACGCAATGGAATCTCCCGCTCCAGAATCATGACAATACCGGAGCGGATTTCTGATGAGACCAGAAAAATGGGGAGATATTCCTTTGCCTGGATTTTGTTGTAAACTTTTATCAGAGAATCCCGGATGTTCATCCGGTCTGCGGGATCCATGGCAAAGATTTTACCTTCGGATTCATCATAGGTCACCGAACCCCTCATCATATTTTCAATGGCAGGATCTACCTGGATAACATCCAGAATATTTTTATCATCCAGATAGGCAGAAACAATCTGTCTGCCCAGAGGCCTCCGCACCAGCTCATAAATTAAATCCGGATCTTTATAACGCTGGGCATGGTTTGCTATGGATTCCAAAATTAGCGGCATATTCCGGATGGAAATATTTTCTTTTAAGAGAGCATGCAAAACATACTGGACGGTGGCCGTATCCGTTTTCTGGTTGATTTCATCCACAATGGCGGGATACTTTTCTTTGACTTTATCCAGAAGACGTTTAACCTCTTCTCTCCCCATGATTTGGGATGCATTGTTTTTGACTACTTCCGTCAACTGGGTGATAATAATATTTTTGGCATCAATAACCTGGTAGCCTTTCTTTTCCGCTTCCGCTTTCATGTCCGGAGAAATCAATACTCCCGGTACACGGAATGTGGGTTCTTCATAGTCATCCCCTGCAATGCCATCGGTCACTCCGGGAGTGCGGAGGGCCACCAGCCGGTCCGGATATACCCGGGTGCGTACCAGTTCAATTCCGCCAATTAATATGGCATATTCATTTCCATCCAAATCCAGATTATCCCTTATGCGCACCGGAGGAATTACCATGCCCATTTCCCGTGCAAATTTCTGCCGAACGTTGGTGATCTGGTCCAGAAGAGTCCCCCCAGTAGATTTTTCCACCAGAGGAAGAAGGTTATACCCAATTTCCAGCCGGATCGCATCCACCCCAATTTCGTCCAGAAAGGAATCCACCGGACGGGAGGCATCCGCAATCTCCTCTTTTTCCTTTTGTTCTTTCACTTCCTCTTGGACATTCTTAGCTATGGTGTACGCTAAAAATCCCAGAAATCCGGCGATCAAGAAAAGCGATAGCTTGGGGAATCCGGGAATAATGGCAGAAAGAGCAAGTGTGCCGGCCACCATCCAGAGAATTTTGGGATTACGGAAAAGCTGGGATCCCAGATCTCCACCCAAATCCTGGGTGGCTCCGGAGCGGGTAACCACCAGACCGGTGGCTGTGGTAATCAGCAGAGAAGGAATCTGTGCCACCAGTCCATCTCCCACCGTCAGAAGGGTGTATGTCTTCAGGGCTTCCATGAAAGGCTCTCCCCGAATGGCCATTCCAATGATCAGACCACCCACAATATTGATGGCGGTAATGATCAAACCCACGCGTACGTCCCCCTGGACGAATTTAGTGGCACCATCCATCTGCCCATAAAAATCCACTTCGCGACGGATTTCTTCTCTCCGGGCACGGGCTTCTTCCTCCGTGATGATGCCGGCACTTAAATCCGTGTCCACAGACATCTGTTTACCCGGCAGGGAATCCAGGGCAAACCGGGCAGCCACCTCAGAAATCCGGGTGGCACCTTTGGTGATAACCATCATCTGGACAAACACCAGGATTAAAAAGATGATGAAACCCACAACGTACTGCCTCTGGATCACAAATTCCCCAAAAGCCCGGATGAGCTGCCCGTCAAACGCCGGCCCTTCCAGTAAGATCAGCCGGGTGGAGCTTACGTTTAGGGCCAGACGGAATACTGTGCTGATCAAGAGCAGAGAAGGGAATACGGAAAAACTGGAGTTTTTCTTATTGGTCATGGAAGTTAGAAGAGTAACCAAACCAATCATGATACTGATAGCCAGGAGAAGATCTAACAAAATAGTTGGAATGGGAATGACCAGCATAGCCACCACGACAATGACCGCAATCCCCAGCATCACATCTGTATGTTTTCCAATTCTCTCAAGCATCGCTCACACCCGCCGAAAGGTTTTTTAGCTTGGTTTTATATTTGGAAAGAGTGATAAATATACCCGCAAGAGCCTCATAAAATTCCACAGGAACAAGGTCGCCCACATCCACCAATCGGTACAATTCTCTTGCCAGTGGCTTATTTTCTATAACAGGAATCTCCTCTTTTTTTGCAATGTTCCTGATAATAAGGGCAATCTGGTCTTCCCCTTTTGCAACCACCCGTGGTGCGTTTTCCCGCGTGAGATCATACCGCAGTGCGACCGCAAAATGTGTGGGGTTTGTGATAACCACATCGGCTTTTCTTACTTCCGCCATCATGGAACGCCGCACTAGCTCCATGGCAAGCTGCCGTTGACGCTGTTTCACCTGTGGATCTCCCTCTGACTCGCGGAATTCTTCCTTAACTTCCTGTTTGGTCATTTTAATGCTTTCTGTGAATTCATATCTCTGGAAAAAATAATCCGGGACGGAAATGATTAACAGAATAATGGCAATGATCATGGTCAGCTTGAACCCCAGAAAACCCAGTATTTTCAGGGACTCAGCTACACTGATATCTCCGGTTTCTATGATGGTCAAAAAATCCATCTGGATAATAAAATACGCAATCCAACTCATTAGTAAAACTTTAAGCATTGTCTTGATCAGGTTCACGGCTATGTTTTTGGAGAAAAAAACCCGCTTGATCATATTATCAAAACTGAACTTGATCCGGGAAAAATCCATTTCCAAAGGCTTGAGGCTGAACATAAATCCCACCTGCAGTACATTCCCCACAACGGCCATAAATATTATGGCCAGGAAAATGGGACCAATGATTAATGCCGTGTCATAGGTAATGGAAATAAGAAGCCCGGTCAGGGAATCCGTGTCCAGAGACGGCATGGCATTAAAATTCCCCAGATACTTTTTCATCATTTTGGATAAACCGGAGAGAACATACTGGGAAAGGAAAAAAATGGCCAGAAGCCCGCCAATCAACACAAGGGCAGCGGGTATTTCCTGGGTCTTGGGAACCCGGCCTTTTTCCCGCTCTTTTTGCCGCCTTCTGTCTGTGGGTTCTTCTGTGCGTCCCTCATCTTCCGCAGCAAAGGACATCCATAAAAGGGACCATTCAGGAATGGAGATGCCTCCCATCGCGGAATTTAAAATCGGCATGGGGTAACGGTTATTCCTGCCGAAGATGCCAGCCAACCGGTTCCCAAACTGCCGCAGGATAATAACTATATAAAGGTACAATACCCCCATGGATTATATGTGACATAATAAATGGAGACCAGCCGTCAATTTTTTTTTCATTGCAGGGAATATCACCTTTGAAAAAGTTCCCTATGTTCGCCATTTTTGATCTGGATGGAACCCTGCTGGATACCCTGAGGGATATTGCAGATTCCGTCAATGAGGTTTTACTGGCCAATGGCCTTCCTGTGCATTCCTATGATGCTTATAAAATTTTCATCGGCGATGGGCTCACGAATCTTCTCATACGGGCACTGCCTCAGGAAAGACAATTCCAGCAAAAAGAGACAGTGGCCGATTTTGTCCGCCAGGCACGGGGTATCTATACCCAAAAAATGAAAACCCACACTAAGCCCTATCCCGGGATAGAAAAAATGCTGGGCAATCTGGCTATTTCCGGAATCCGGCTGGGCGTCCTCAGCAACAAACCCGATGACCTCACCCAGATTCTGGTGAAACATTTCTTCCCGGACATCCCTTTTAGCTGTGTCCGGGGGGCGTCCAGTGAATTTCCCATAAAACCGGATCCATCCTCCCTGCTTCATATTCTGGAAAAAATGAACCAATCGCCGGGAGAAGGCTTTTTCATTGGGGATACCATTACGGATATAATGACAGCAAACGCCGCCGGTGTGAAATCCATTGGCGTTAACTGGGGATTCCGGCCCCTGGAAATCCAGAAGGCCGGTCGCGTGGTCTCCACCCCGGAAGAGATGGAAACAATAATGGGACTTTAAAGTGAGTTTGTCTTTACGCTGTGCCGGGTTTGTTTTCCCGCCAGTTGCCCAATTTCCACCATAACTTTTTGCAGAAGTTGTTTGCTTTCCTCATCTGACAATTTCTTTCCGTAATAATCTGTGAAACTGATGGGCTTGCCTATGTGCACGGAAACATTATGCGGCCCCGGGGAAGGTATACATTCCATACGGGGGAATACTTCGGGAGGAAGAGCCTCTCCGGTTCCCCGTATCCCCACCGGGACAATGGGCATTTTTGTCTTGATGGCCAGCATAATCATGCCTTCATTTCCGGGGAGTAAACCGGTATCCGGTTCCACATCTTTGCGGGTTAAATTTTCTTCGCCGGGAATGGTGCCCTCGGGAAAAATCACAACATAGTTTCCTTTTTTCAGAAGATCAATGGCTTTCTTTAAACCACCGGAATCCACGCACAGCCGCTCAATGGGGATTCCTCCCGCCATTTCCATGAAAATTCCGGACAAGGGCATGCCCAGTAGCTCCGCCTTTGCCATAAAATATGCCCGGCGGGGCAGGGACGGTGCCAGAACCTGTGCATCCAGCCAACTGGAATGATTGGCGGCCAGAAGTGCTCCCGTAGCAGGTAGATTTTCCGCTCCTTCCACTTTCAGATTGTATAAATATTTAAAGGCAATCCGGTATGCCGGTACCACCATATCCATCACAGCGGCAGATATGCTTGCACCTAACTCCGTGTCCCGGACAGGGTTCCAGAATCGTCTGGCCAGATAATCCAGCGGTCCCAGAGTCATTTTCATCGCATGATCGTAAGGAGTGATGGGCATCCGGGGCGGATGATCACCGCAAATGTCTTTTCTTACAGGCGGGGTATTAACAATATTTGCTTCTTTACCGTTCATAATATATCCTTGATTAATAATTTAAAGTGCAATTTTTAAGCCGGAGATACTGGATCAAGTTTTTTCCGGTTTGGACAGCTTCCGTCCTTCCAGAGTTTCCATGTCTGCAAGAAATTCCGGAGAAATTTTCTTTGCCCGGAATGTTTTTGCATCCACCACAGCATGAACGGATGAGCCCTCCGCCACCAGAAAACCTTCTTCCCGGTCATATATTGTATACTGCATATCCACAAAGCTCCTTCGCACACCGGTCACCTTCATGCCCACCACCAATTTCTGGTTGAGGAAAGCCTGGCGTTTGTATGTGCAGGAAGTGTTTACCAAAGTCATGGTGCTCCCCCTGCCTTCCATCATGCCACGCAGGATTCCCTTTTCTTCCATGTTTTTCCTGAATCCGGGGAGCAGGGTAAAATAATGGATGCGTATCATTTCAAAGTAAGAAAAATAGACCGCATTGTTTACGTGACCATAAGCATCCAGATCCCGCCAGGCGACAGAAATCTCAATATGGGCGGAGCATTTTTCCCATGGCCGGGCATTCCTTTCTATTGGAGACATGTTCCCTGCTGGAAGTGCGTTTCTGTCGGTAAAGAAGAAAATACACGCCGATGGGGCGAACGCGGGAACGGGGAGGGCACCGGAGGTATGTGCCATAATCCTGTGCCCTCTCCAAAACATGTCGATGGATATCAACGCGAAAAAATCTTGACAGGACTTGTCTATTTTTTTCCTTGAATTAAATGGCCGAACATTTCAATGAATATTCCTTTTTCACGGAAGAACATGAAGAATTCCGGGATTCATTCCGGAAGTTTGTGGAGAAAGAGCTGGTGCCCCACCACGAAAAATGGGAAGAAGAAGGAATGGTTCCGCATTCTGTCTGGGAAAAAGCGGGGCAATATGGATTTGTGTGTCCCGGAGTGGAGGAAGAGTATGGCGAAGCCGGGGTGGATTTTCTGTATTCCGTGGTTCTGATACAGGAGTTAGCACGCAGCAGGATTTCCGGCTGGATGCTGTCTTTGCATTCGGATATTGTGGCTCCTTATATACAGGAATTTGGCACGGAAGAGCAGAAGAAAAAATGGCTGCCCTGTCTGGTCTCCGGTAAGATTGTTTCCGCCATTGCCATGACAGAACCAGACGCCGGTTCTGACCTGAAGGAAATCAAAACCACCGCCATCTTGAAGGGGGATCATTATATTTTGAATGGTTCCAAGACATTTATCTCCAACGGGCAGGTGGCTGATCTGGTCATTGTGGTGGCAAAAACAAACCCCGGAGCCAGGGAAAGAGGGGTCAGTCTGTTGCTGGTGGAATCTAATTCTCCAGGATTTGTCAAAGGCAAGAAGCTCAAAAAAATCGGGCTGAGTGCCCAAGACACTTCTGAATTATTTTTTGATGATGTGAAGGTCCCCCAGGAAAATCTGCTGGGCAAGGCCGGACGTGGGTTCCTGTATTTGATGCAGAAACTCCAGCAGGAACGTCTGGTGGTATCCATTGCGGCGGTGGAGGCCGCACAAAAGGCCCTGGAGGATACCATAGAATATGTAAAGACAAGAAAGATGTTTGGAAGCACTTTATCCAAAATGCAGAACACCCAGTTTGTGCTGGCGGAAGTGGCCACGGAAATTGAAATTGGGAAGGCTTTCATGGAAAAGCTAATTTTGCGACATATTAAAAAGGATAAAATTACAAAGGAAGTATCCATGGCAAAATACTGGACAACAGAAATGCTCCAGCGATCTGTGGACCGTTGCCTCCAGTTATACGGAGGGTTTGGGTATATGAAAGAGTACCCCATTGCGAAAGATTTTGTGGACGCCCGCGTACAATCCATATACGCCGGTGCCAATGAAATCATGAAAGTACTCATTGCAAAAGAAATTGGCTTATGAGCAGAGTAGTAAAAAAATTTTTAGTAAAGGAGAAAGTATGTTAGATGTTTCATACCAGGGAAAAGAATTTGATCCCTATGTTTTTGAAGTGGAAAGAGGCAAGATAAAGGAACTTGCTCTTGCGATTGGAGATGACAATCCTCTGTTTTTTGACGCTAAATACGCCCAGGAAAAAGGATACAAGGATGTTCCGGCTCCGCTGACATTTGCGACGGTCATGAATTTCTGGGGATATCCGGAAATCTGGGATAAAATGATAATGGTGGGTATTGATATCAAGAAACTGCTTCATGCGAAAGAAGAATATGAGTATTTCGCCCCCATTTATCCCGGGGATAAAATATCCGGAACCGTTTCCATTGAATCTATGCGAGCAAGCACAAAAATGGATATGGTGACATTTAAGACCACATATAAACGCGACAATGAGGTTGTCACAGTCGCGAAAATGTCTATTATCATAGGCAAATAAATACGGAGGATGATATGGAATTAAAATACGATAAAATTAACGAGGGCGATGAACTTCCATCGTTGCAGAAACCTCCCATCCAGCAAGTCCAGTTGGTACGGTACGCCGGAGCTTCCGGGGACTTTAACCAGATCCACACCGTGGATGCTTATGCAAAAGAAGCCGGATTGGGCGGAACAATTGTCCATGGCATGTTGATTATGGGTATTCTGGGGCAGATGCTTTCCAGTTTTGCGGGCGTAAAAAATGTGAAAAGCTTTGGAGTGGGTTTCAAGGCCATAACCCGTCCCGGAGATATTCTCACCGCTGGCGGAACTGTAAAAAAGAAATATGAAGAAAACGGAAAGAAATTTATTGAGTGTAAACTCTATGTGAAAGACCAGAAAGATGAAGTCAAGATTGACGGCAAAGCTGTCATACAAGTAGATTAATCCGGAGGATCTATGAACCATTTTGAAGATTTAAAAGGCAAGGTTGTTGTCATCACCGGCTCCGGAAGGGGAATCGGGAAGGGAATTGCGGAAGCTTTCGCGGATGCGGGTAGCAAAGTGGTCATTACCGATATAGACCCGGTCACTGCGGAAGCTACTGCAAAAGAAATTGCCGCAAAAGGCGTGGAAACCCTGAGCGTGGTCTGCGATGTTTCCAAAAAGGAATCAGCAGACAACCTCATAAACAAAACGGTGGAAAAATTCGGCGGAGTGGACATTCTGGTCAACAACGCCGGCACCACCAAAGACGGACTTTTTATCCGCATGAAGCCGGAGCAATGGCAGATGATCATAGATATTAACCTCACGGGTACGTATCTGGTCACATCGGCGGCGGTCAATGTCATGAGAAAAAAGAAGAGCGGAAGCGTGATCAACCTGACCTCTGTGAACGCCTTGGGTGTTCCCGGGCAGGCAAACTATGCCGCTTCCAAAGCCGGAGTGATTGGTTTTACCAAAGCCCTCGCGAAAGAGCTGGCTCCCATGGGCATCCGCGTGAACGCCGTGGCTCCGGGGTTCATTGAAACCTTTCTGACATCCCTGATTCCGGAGAAAATGGCAGAAGAGATGGTGAAGCATATTCCCCTCCAGAGAAAAGGCCAGCCATCGGATATTGCCAAGCCCATTGTGTTTCTTGCCTCCGATATGGCTTCCTATATCACTGGCGAAGTGTTAAACGTAAACGGCGGACTCAACGGAGTACACTAATGAAAGAAGTATCCATTACAGGAGCATACCAGACCCAGTTTGGTATGCTCAAGACTGTCACCATCCGGGAACTGATTTTTGAAGCCGGGATGAAGGCGGTGGCGGATTCCGGCTTGACCCTGGACCAGATTGAAGTGATTTATGTGGGCAACTATGCGTCCACGGACTTCAATGACCTGAACCTGATTGGTCCTTATGTGGCCAGCATTCTGGGAATTCCTAACACCCCCTCCATACACATTGAGAATGCGTGTAGCTCCGGAGCGGTTTCCATCCAGTTGGCAAAATCCATGATTGCCGCCGGGGTGTATAAAAACGCCCTGGTTTTGGGGGTGGAAAAAATGAATACAAAGACTCCGGATGAAACCATGCGTATTATTGCCAAGGGCGGGGATCCGGAATTTGGGAACTCGCTGAGTGTTGCCGCTCCATCCATTTATGCCTTATATGCCACCCGTCACATGGCCGATTTTGGAACTACCAAAGAGCATCTGGCCATGGTAGCGGAAAAAAACTACGCAAATGGGGCCAAAAATCCCAAGGCACACAAACAAAAGGAGATTGATCTGCCCCGGATTATGAAAGCCCCCATGATCACCTCCCCGCTGGGTCTGCACGATGTTTCTCTGGTGACAGACGGAGCCGCTGCGGTTGTGCTCATGCCATCGGATGACGCAAAGAAATTGCACCCAAAGCCGGTGCGGATCATCGGAGCCGGAATTGGTGCGGAAGATAACAATATTGCCAATAAAGAATCTTTTGTATCCCTGCTTTCCACAGTCCGGGCGGCAGAAAAGGCATACGCGGAGGCGAAAGTTTCCCCCTCAGAGATAAACATGGCGGAAGTCCATGACTGTTTCACCATTACGGAAATTCTGGATATTGAAGATCTGGGATTTTTCAAAAAGGGAGAGGGTGGCTTTGCCGTAGCGGAAGGCCATACCAAAATCACGGGAAAAATACCGGTGAACATGAGCGGTGGATTGAAATCCAAAGGCCATCCCATCGGTGCGACGGGAGTGGCACAGGCGGTTGAAATCATTGAGCAGATGCGCGGACTCACCGGAGAACGCCAGGTGAAACAAACCGATCTGGGACTAACCCATACGCTGGGCGGAAGCCCCGGCATCGCTGCGGTAAACATATACCGGAAAGGTTTTTAAGGGGGCACACTATGGAACATATAACAGGATACAAATGTAAAGATTGTGGAGCTGGTCCGTTTTTAATGCCCACCATGGCCTGCCAGAAATGCCACTCCCAGAATCTGGAGGAAGTGGCATTGAGCGGAAACGGCAAAATCCATACGTTCACCATCGTCCATGCTGCCTTTGGGTCACTCAAGGAAAAAGCTCCCTACGCATTGTGCATTGTGGAACTGCAGGAAGGCCCCAGACTTCTAACCATAGTGGAAGACGTGAATGTGGAGACACTCAAAGTGGAACATCCCGTTCGGCTCAAATACTTTAACGAAGAGAAAATACCCATTTTCCAAGGAGCCTAGGGTTGATCCCCCGGAAATTAGTTTTTCTTTTTTTGTTGTACTCATTTTTCTTTTCCTTCTTTTCGCTGGTTACCGGGGGTCCCATTACACTGGTGACCAGCGAATATCCGCCTTACAGTACAAAGGAATTGGCCAATAGGGGAATTCTAGTTTCCATTATTGTGGAATCCTTCCATGCGGCGGGGGAGAAGAATGTGGAGATTGTCTTTGAACCCTGGTACCGTGCTCTGGAAAATGCCAAAAAGGGGAAATACGATGGAATTTTTACCCTCTGGTATAAAAAAGAAAGGGAGAACTGGTTTGCCTATTCCGCCCCCATTCTGGAAGATGATCTGATTTTCTTTGCCCACACGGAAAATAAAATCCGGATATCCAAACCCGCCGATCTGAACCCTTATAAAATCGGGACGGGCTTGGGGTATGCGTATCCGGAATGGTTTATGAATTTATCTGTGAATAAAGATGAAAGTGCGTTCGATGAGCATAATTTCCATAAGCTTTACAACCATAGGGTGGACATTGCTCTGGCGGAACGCAATGTGGGAATGTATTATATCCGGAAATTAAAATACCAGGATGCCATAAAACCCATCCCCTATCCCATAGCCCATATCCAGCAATACCTGGGATTTAACCGGAAAAAAAAAGATTATAAAAAAAATCTTTACACGTTCAATAAGGGTTTATCTGTAATAAAAGCGAATGGAACCTATGTGCAGATTAAAAATTCCTTTTAACAGATGCCATGAAAATTAAATATAAAATTATTTTGGGCATTATTGGATCGCTGGTCGTGTTCAATTCCATTTTTTCTTTTTTCTTCATATATTATCAGCATAAGAATGAACTGTCCCGTTTGAATGCGAAGATACTGGACACCGATAACCTCATTGAAAAAGCCATCGCGGATGCACTCTGGAATATTGATAAAAACCGCATTGAACAGGGACTCAAATCTTTTCTCATGGACAGTGAAATTTCCGGTATCGATCTGGAGGATACTCTGGGGATAAATAATTTTTCCCTGAAAAAAGAAGAAACCGCTCACCACCACCTGATCCCATCGCCCCGGATTCTCCGGATTCAAAATGAAGTGATTGGCAAAATTACTGTTTATTATAACGATTCTGTGCTCCAGGAAAAGCAAAATTCCTTTTTACTGGTGATGGTGGTTATTACAATCTCCATGATTTTTTTGAGTACTCTTGTTTTGATGCGAATATCCAACAAAATCCTTGCCCCGTTGGAAATTCTGGTGGATGGTCTCAAAAGGGTCGATGAGGGGGATTATTCCCATCGGATTTATGTAAATACAAAGGATGAATTCAAACTCATTGAAACCTATTTTAACAAAATGTCCAGGAAAATCCAGAAGGAATTTGAAGACCGCATAAAGAGAGAAGAAGAACTGGAAAGGGCAAAGCTGGCGGCAGAAAAAGCATCCAACGCAAAAGGATATTTTCTTTCCAGTATGAGCCATGAAATCCGCACCCCATTAACGGTCATCATCGGACTGATTGAAATTATGGAATTCACCAATCTGGATGAGGAGCAAAAGAAATATGTGAAAAGACTTTCTTCTTCCAGTGCCGCTCTTCTGGATTTAATCAATGAGGTGCTGGATTTCTCCCGGATTGAATCCGGAAAAATTGATCTCAATCCGCAAGAGCTATCCGTGGAAGATTTGCTGGAGTCCGTTGTGGATTCCTTTCTTCTGGCCGCACAGGCAAAAAATCTGGAAATATACTATTTTCTGGAAAACAATGTTCCGGAAATGATCATTTCTGACCGGGGGAGGCTACGTCAGATTTTGATGAATTTAATCAGTAACGCCATAAAATTTACCAAAGAAGGTGAAATTTATATCATCGTTAAAAAAATATTTGAAAAAGATAGCAAAATCCAACTGGAGTTTTCCATATCTGACACCGGAATTGGAATTCCCAAAGACTCACTGGATGATGTTTTTCTGAATTACAACCGGGGCCAGTCCAACTACACAAAAACCCAGTCCGGCACCGGTTTGGGTCTACCCATTGTCAAAAAATTGGTGGAGCTTCTGGGTGGGTCCATCTCTGTGGAATCCGAAGAAAACCAGGGTAGCACTTTTTATTTTACCATCAATGCGGAGGTCCCCACTCTGGAAAACAGATTCTCCAAAAATCTGTGTTTGGAGGGATTCCGAGCCCTGCTGGTGGATGACAATCCCACCCATCTGGCCATTTTGAGGACCATGCTCCGGGAAGAAAAAATTGATGTGATTGATATTCCGGACGCAACGTCTGCCATTAATTTTCTCAGTAAAGGAAAGGATGTCCAGTTTATTCTCACGGATTTTCAGATGCCCCATATCAACGGCCTGGAATTTGCCCGCATGGTCAGGGAAGACCTCAAAATAAGCAACATACCCATTATTTTATATTCTGCCCAGACCCACGACATTGACCACTCACAGCATCCATCCATTTCAGAAATTATTACCAAACCCATCAAAAAAAGCAAGCTCATTGACATCATTAAAAAATCAATCCAATGTGAAAATATTCACCCATGGAAAGATATGAAGAATGAAAACAAACCAGAGATAATAATGGATAATCAGAAATTTACCATTTTGTTAGCGGAAGATAACGACATGAACAGGGAAACCACCGGTATCCTCCTGCGAAATGAGGGATATTCCGTGGAAAGTGCGGAGAATGGTAAAGTGGCAGTGCAAATATATAAAAAAAGTCGTCCTAATCTGGTGTTGATGGATATACAGATGCCGGAGATGGATGGCTACGAAGCCGTGCGTGCCATCCGAGAGCTGGAGAAAGGAACAGAATTCCATGTTCCCATCATTGCCCTGACCGCCTTCGCACTGAAGATAACACGAGAAGAGGCAAAAAAATCGGGTATGGATGACTTCCTCGCCAAACCGGTAATCCCCAGCGAGCTATTCAAACGCATTGCCTATCATCTGTCCATATCATAAAATTCTTTTCACGCCCGGTGGTCATTAAAAATCGGCTTATGAAGCCAGAAGAATTATCGTTCACGAAGAGCCATGAATGGATGAAAATAAACGGAGACGTCGCCATAGTGGGCATAACTGACTACGCCCAGAAATCCTTGGGGGATGTTGTTTTTGTGGATATGCCCGGAGTGGGCAATAGTGTGGAACACGGAGATGCCATTGCCACCATTGAATCTGTGAAAGCAGTTTCTGATATTTACGCTCCCACCTCCGGAGAGATCATAAAAATAAATGAAGAAATCTCTTCTACCCCGGAGCTGGTCAATAAAGATCCCTATGGAAAAGGGTGGCTTTTTGAAATCAGAGTTGCTCATGCCCACCCCGGGATGAGCTATGCGGAGTATAATTCCTATCTGGAATCCATAAACCATTAAAGAACCATTAAAATGAACATAGACGACATTTTTCATCGGCCGGAAGAGCAGGAACTTTTATCCTCCCTGGGAATCCAGTCTTATGATGATCTTTTTAAGCATATACCGGATTCGCTGAAAATTACCGGAGGCACACTGCCGGAACCAATGCAGGAAAGTGAAATCAAACGGGAGTCCACTACTCTGGAGAAAAAAATATTCCAAGGTCTCTCCTTTACGGGCTTTGGTTTGTATGAAAGATCCATTCCGGAAGCAGTGAACCACCTTTCCAATATCCGTAATTTTGTCACCAGCTATACCCCATACCAGCCGGAAGTGGCACAGGGAACTCTCCAGGCCGTTTATGAGTACCAAAGCTATATGTCTTCCCTCCTTTCCATGGATATCACCAACGCATCACTCTATGATGGGGCTACCGCTCTGGTGGAAGCCATCCGCATGGCACTGCGTGTGCGGGGAAATTCCAGTAAAGAATCCGTTGTGGTGCTTTCCCGTGGAATCCATCCGGCGTATATGGATGTGGTTTGGACATACTTCCCGGAATCCATACAAAAGTTTTTAAACGTTAAAATACTCCAGGCCGATCTGGATGGTCAGGAAGGTTTTACCCGCTGGGATCAGATTCCGGACAAAGAGAAAGTGGACATTGTCGCTTTTGCGAACCCAAACGTTTATGGCATTGTGGAGAAAAACTGGCAGGATACCCGGAAAATTTTCCCCAATGCACAGATTCTCTACGGAACCAATGAGCTACATTCGGTGACATTTCTACCCGCCCCCGGTGATGTCGCAGATTTGGTCTGGGGGGAAGCCCAATCTTTGGGCATACCTGTCAGCTTTGGCGGGCCATCCCTGGGATTTATCTCCGCAAAAGAGAAATATCTGCGGCAGATGCCGGGAAGATTCATTGGGAAAACCACGGCAGAAACTCCGGAAGGCGAAAAAACAGACGCCTATGTGATTACCCTTTCCACCCGGGAACAGCATATCCGCCGGGAAAAAGCAACCAGCAATATATGCTCCAACCAATCCCTTATGGCATTACGGGCGGGGATTTATATGGCGTCCATGGGATGGGAAGGCTTGAAGAATTCCATGAAAACAAGCCTGTGCCATTCCAAAGAGATCCTGGAAAAAATCCGGAAATCCGGCAACATACATCTAACATTTCCGCAGGGAGACTATTTCCATGAGATTTCCATTAGCCACGAAAATCCGGAAAAAGGGATTGCCTTGGGCGTGGAAAAGCATCATCTGATGGCTGGTGCAGGATATGGTAAAAATCTGATCTCCTATTTTTCCGACGCACACACAGATACAGACATAGAGTCTTACTGGAATTTTATCCGGACGATTTAAACCCCGCTTTAAGCCCAGCTTTAATCAAGGTTTAATCAAGGTTTAGATTTTTCTTAATATCCGCAACCAAAAAATCCCGGATTTTTTCCATCTTCCCTTCCACCTCATGGGACAGACTCATGCCGGTTTCCATATTGAAGGGTCTAACTCCAATCAACTGGATATGGGGGGGAAGGCAACCCATGAATTCCGAAGTTTCCAGTATTTCTGAAATTCCCCCGGAATGCTCGGACATGACAATCCGGCTTTTGGGCTTGTTGGTCAGTGCTTCTTTATCCAGCACAATAATTTCATCGTCCAATTTGTGGGCATTCGTGATGTCTATGAAATAAAGATACTTGCATTCCAGATGATCCTTCAGATAATCAATGGCCTCTATGGTATGGGCCCCCATATCAATGACCTCAATGGAACCCGGTTTAAGAGATTCAATCTCATTCTTATAATTCTGTGCAAATCGGGATCCAAAACCATCATCCCCGATTAAAATATTCCCAATTCCAAAAACACACACTTCCATTTGATCTCACTTTCATCGGTAATTTAAAAAAAAGATGGTGCACTAAAAATTAGTGCACCATAGAGTCAAGAAATTCAGATGCTACAGCTGGAGGCAACCTGAACTTGGTTTATTTCTGTCCCTTCTGGATCGTGCATGTGGATTGCACAAGCGATACAGGGGTCAAAGGAGTGGACAGTACGCAATACTTCCAGGGGTTTCCCGGGATCGGCAATGGGGTGGTTGTCCACAAGCGATTGCTCGTATGGGCCTTTTACCCCTTTTCCATCTCTGGGGCCAGCATTCCATGTGGAGGGAACCACTGCCTGGTAGTTTTTGATTTTGCCATTTTCAATAATCACCCAGTGTGAAAGTGCACCACGAGGAGCTTCGTGGAATCCAACACCACGAATCTCGCCTTTGGGGTATGTCACTGGCTGGGCAATTTCATAATCGCCTTTGCCAATATTGTTGACCAACAGACCCCAGTGTTTCTGTGCCAGATCAGAAAGCATGGCGGCACGGATAGCACGGGCGGCATGGCGACCAATGGTGGAATTCAGGATTGTGGGAGGCAGATCCTTACCGGTGAAACCTTTCAATCTCTTCATGGCTTCCCCTACCCATTTCATGGTCAATGGGTCATTTTGTGCAACGCCCACGAACACCTGAGCGGCTGGTCCCACTTCCATGGGTTTTTTCTCTTTGCCCAAGGTGAACCGGGGAGCCTTGATCCAAGAATATTTGGCACTGGGATCAAAGTCTGTGTATTCAGGCACGGTGTCTTCCTTGTAAGGATGACGTGTCCACTCGCCCTCATACCAGCTATGGGCAATACTTTCGTTTACATTTTCTTCAAAATAAACATCATCAAAACTCTCAATAGGTTTGATGGTTTTAAGGTTTCCATTTTCGATGGTTCCTCCCACCATGTCGTTTTTCTGTCCGGCACGGTCCAGAGGCATATCCGGTACAGCCAGATAATTAGGAACCCCACCGCCAATGGAAAGCCATTCTGCATAGCGACTTCCAATATACAGAACATCGGGCAGATATACATTTTTCACAAAAGAATCAACCTTATCCAGAAGACCCTTAATGTTCATCAATTTTTCCATGTTCAATGCGGTGTCATTGTCCGGATTAATGGCTGTGGTTACACCACCAACAGTCAGGTTCTGGATATGAGGATTTTTACCTCCCAGTATAGCATACGCCTGGGTTGCATATCTCTGGTAATCCAGTGCCTGCAGGTAGTGGGTCACGGCCATCAGGTTTTCTTCCGGTGTTAATTTCATGGCAGGGTGTCCCCAGTAACCGTTTGCAAAAATTCCCAAACGTCCCATGGACACAAAGCCCTTTAATTTATCCTGAACGGCTTTAAATTCTTTCACGCTGTTTCCCGGCCAGTCAGACAGGCTTTGTGCAGCGGCAGCGGTTTTCCTGGGATCCGCTTTGAGGGCACTCACCACATCCACCCAGTCCAAGGCAGAAAGATGGAAAAAGTGCACAATATGATCATGCAGACCATGGCCGGCAAGAATCAGATTGCGAACATACTGGGCGTTCAGAGGAATATCAACTCCCAGAGCGTTCTCCACTGCCCGTACTGAGGCTATGGCATGGACAGTGGTACAAACCCCGCATATCCTTTGTGTAATTATCCAAGCATCGTTTGGATGGCGGTCTTTCAGGATAACTTCAATCCCTCTCCACATCTGCCCTGATGACCATGAATTAACAATTCTACCTTTATCTACTTCTACGTCAATCCTAAGATGACCTTCAATCCTTGTTATTGGATCTACTGTTATTCTTTGTCCCATTTTATCAATTCTCCTTTATATAATTTACTATTTTTTCTCGCTATGCAGTATGGAAAATGACCTTATGAAAACAAAATAGAGGGTCAATTCCGCAGCCACAAATCCAAAGGTGATGGCGGTTTCCATTACCGATGGGAAATAAGTATATCCTTGGCCGGGATCATAGGCAATCAGATACACATTAAACCGGTACAGTGCTCCGGCGAATACCAGTAAAAAAGCGGCCGCAAAAATTCTCTTTGGCTTTCCGGCATAGCGGTAGCGTATCAGCATATAGGTACCCATAAGCACCATGGCAGTTTCCAGAAAGAATGTTATGGAATACATTCCACTGGTTAAAATCAAATGGTATTTTCCCTCAAAATACAGGCTGGAAAACCGCATGATAATCCACAGTGTAGCAATACTCGCCACGGTGGGTACCAGTTTCCGGATCATATTACATTCACAGGGCACGTTGAAAAAGTTTCTGGCCGCAAATGCTTCCACCACCACCATACTGTATCCCATAAAGGCCACGGAAAAAAGGAACAGGATGGGCTGGAATCCAGCTTGCCATAATGGATGCACTTTATTTCCGGCAATCACCATCATGGAACCCAGAGAAGACTGGTGCATCGTGGGAAGAAGAATCCCCAATGCTATTACTCCCACCAGAATCCGGTTCCATTTTTTGGGATTATTGGCAATAAACTCAGCAGCCTTCCGCAAAGGGGCAAACTGCATGAATTTATACTGATCTTTTTTTTCCACAAAAGCCGGAAACAGCTCAATCCAAGTCACCATGGTATATCCCATGATACAAAGAGCCACTTCCAACAGGACGGAATGTGCATTGTATCGCCATGGCATGAGCAGACTGTAAAAATTAAACCATCGGCCCAGGTCAATAATCACGGAAATCCCTGCAATGGTATAACCAAATGCACTGGTCATGATGGCCGACCGGATTAACGGATGGTATTCCCACTTATTAAAGAGGTAAATGATAATAGCCATCAAAAACCCACCGGTTCCCAGTGCAGTTCCCACCACCACATCATAGACAATCCAGATTCCCCATGGATAACCATCGTTCATATTGGTTGTTGGACCCAAGCCAATGGCCAGACGTATTAAGATAAACAATCCGGCCAGAATCATGAACCCTGTGGTCATTCTGTACAGGAGAGGAAACTGCGCCCATCGTGCTAATAAGGATTTATCTGTTGTATCGATGTTCATTCTTTTTTCTCCTTGTCTTCATCTTTCTGGAGCATATAATTCTGGAATACCACATAGGCCAGCATTCCATATCCCACAATGGGGGCTACCAGACCCTTATAGGTTGACTGAAGTTTTTCAGAAAGAACGGCAGGGGATTTATCACCCAGATCTTTGGGAAAACCAAGATTGTTGAAATTGGTATCCGCCAGATACAGAATGGAAGTACCACCTCCGTCTGTTTCTCCATAAACCTTTGGGTTGTATCTTTCCGGGTTTTCCGCAATCCGCTTTTTAGCTTCTTTTAAAAGCTCCTCTCTGGTCCCGAATTTCAAAGCTCCGGACGGGCAGGCTTGCACACATCCAGGAATTCCCGGACCGGTTTCAGAAAGATTGGTATTGATGCAGAGGTCACATTTGACTACTTTTGGGAAAGTGTTATCCCATTCAAACTTCACCACATCAAAAGGACAGGCAACCATACAGTAACGGCATCCAATACACTTGGATGGATCGTTATAGACAATTCCAGTCACCGGATCTTTCATCATAGCGGTCACCGGGCAGGCACTTACACAGGATGGGTGCAGGCAGTGGTTACAGCCGGCTTTGATGAAGTCAAACTGGTTTTTATCATGTTTATAGATGCGAATGGATGTACGGGTATAACCGTCCGTGTCCCTTTTATTCCAGTTTTCTCCATCCAGGCTCTTCATGTCGTTGACTTTTATGCAGTTGCCCACGCAGGCACGACAACCTCTGCATAAAGTGGAATCATAAAGATAACCCAGAAAATCTCTTGCCTCTTCATGGGTGACCCCAGCCGCATCCAGAGAAGAAATCGCTCCCACTCCGGAAATAATCAAAGGAACGGCTGCAGCTTTCTGCAAAAAATCTTTCCTGGAAATTTTATCAGATTCAACTGTTTCTATGGCAACACTATCCTTATTGGACTTTTTCTTTTTCATTCTCTCCCTCCACTGGGGTGTTAGCAGGAAGTTTTGCGGCCATTGCTCCGGCAAATCCAACTGCCGCCCCGATGGCAGCCCCGGCTACACCGGCTCCAACCAGCGTTCCAGCTCCCCTTTCTTTAGCCTCGCCCACTTTGGGATATCCATCCACCAGTTCGTTGTCCAGAATAACCGGTCTTCCGGAAAGTTCAGATGTGATTTTGGGAGGCTCATGGATGGGCATGGTGAATCCAATACCTTTTTCTGTACATCCGGCACAGGGATGCCCTGTACCCACTGGCCATACGCCCACATCGTTAAAGGTCTGGGCATTACAGCTCGCATGGGTAACCGGCCCTTTACATCCCATTAAATACAGACACCATCCGTGCTGGTGGCCATAATCACCGTATTTGGTTACAAATCGGCCATTGTCAAAATGGGATCTGCGCTCGCAATGGTCGTGGAGTGTGGTTCCATAACCCAGGAGCGGTCTTCCCTGTTTGTCCAGCTCAGGTGCCTTCTTGAATGTCAATAAATACAAAACGGTGGAAAGAAAAATATCCGGCTGGGCGGGACATCCGGGCAGATTAATCACGGGCTTGTCTTTGATCACATCTGCAACTCCGCTGGCACCTGTGGGATTAATACCGATGGATTGGACTCCTCCCCAGCTTGCACAGCTTCCGATGGCCACGATGGCATTCGCTTTGCGGGACGTTTCCTTTACGATATCCATCGCAGTGCGTCCGGCTATTTTACAGTATATCCCGTTGTCCTTAACCGGAATACTGCCTTCCACCACCAGAATATAATTTCCCTTTGCGATGGCATCATGCAGGGACTTTTCCGCTTGGTAGCCAGAAGCGGCCATCAGTGTCTCATGATAATCCAGAGAAATTAAATCCAGGATCAACTGTGCCACTTTGGGATGCGAAGCACGCAATAGGGATTCTGAACATCCCGTACACTCCTGAAAGTGCAGCCAGATTACCGATGGCCGGTTATCTGCTGTTACGGCAGCCATCAATTCTTTGGCTCCACCCACGGGTAAACTCATCATCACGGCGGCTTTTGCCATGACTTCCAGGAAATCCTTCCTGTTTAATGAAACTTTATGTTTGTTGTTTTTCTTCATTTTGAGTACTCCTTGGCTCCTCCTGCCATGCCTCTTTGGGCGGTCAAGGAAAGCAGGAAAAAAGGGAGAAAACAGCTTATATTGAGATTCATTCTCATGTTTTTCCGCATTAGTAATATTTTTTTGAAATAAATATTACTATTTGCAATTAATTGTAAATTTTGTAATACCGGTTGAAGGGAACAATGTAAAACTGCATTTTTCCGTAACAATAGGGTTTGGATGACATAGACATATAAATAAAAACTTGACCTATGGTATAACTATGGTTATACTATCTGCATGAAAACAGCAATATCAATACCAGATCCAATATTTGAGCAGGCTGAGCATTTTGCTCACAAGCAAGGTATTAGCAGAAGCAAATTCTACACTAAAGCCATTACCGAATACATGAAGGAAAGAGATGAAGAAAATATTACTGAAAATCTGAATCGGGTTTATGAAAATACTCCATCAATTGTTGAAAAGGAAATAAACTCAATTCAATATTATTCTTTAAATAATAATCAGGAAAAATGGTAAACAGAGGAGATATCGGTGGGTGGATTTACCAGAACCGATGAAATCAGAACCAGGATTTCGCAGACCCGTGGTGGTTATTCAATCCGATTCATTTAATCGAAGTAAAATAAATACTATTATTTGTGCGGTTATAACGTCTAACCTGAAATTAGCAGAAGCTCCGGGAAATATTTTATTAAATCCAAAATCCAGCGGATTATCAAAAGAGTCTGTAATAAATATTTCACAAATTATAACTATTGATAGATCATTTCTCATTGAAAAAGTTGGGGAGTTGAATTCAGGATTGACTCATCGAATGGAAAAAGGCTTAAAATTAGTTTTATCCATAGAATGAACTCCGCCTTGTTCCCATAACAAGCCCGCAGCCCTACGGTTCCGGGCTTCTGCATGGGGATGACATTCCCGTGGACGGATTAACGGTGGAATAAAGGCAGATATCTTAATTAAAGACGCCAAGCGTTATGGGTTTTTTGGATTATTTCAGAAAGGAGCTCCTTTTTGATAAAAAGGCTCGTTCTATTTGGGATGGAACGTAGTGCATCCAGTGCTTCAGGCTTTGGGATAAGCCCCAAGGTGCCCCCTTTTATTATTATCCCAAGAGTACCCACAGATTCAATTTTAAGGGTATCCGAAGAAAGCCGTGCGGCTGAATCATCAGAGACAAATATAGCATTTGGATGAAATAAGAGAATACAGGATAACACGGATATTTCTCCCGCATCCAACGAAAAAATTTTTGCTATGTCATATACAATTTGCGGCGTTGAGTCCACTCCAACGCACAAATCAACATGTTTTTCTGTTATACCTGCATGATAATGCACTTCCACTTCAAAAAGCACTTGTTTTGTTGTATAGCGTTTTTTAAAAAGATTAAGAAGATCAAGCAAACCAAGTTCGGCAAGATGAATGAGCGGGCCGGCATCAAACAGAGCAGGCTGCCGGAGGATCACTCGGTGATTCCCCAGGTTAGGTCACGCAATATCTGGGTCCGAACGATTTCATGGCTATGGGATTGAACATAACGAGACAATGCTTCTGAAAGGACAGCCTCTTTACTTGGGGCATATCCATCACTGATAAGCTGCTCCAGATTTTTATTCAATATTTCCGGTATAGATATGGTAATCGTTTGCATAATAAAAATCTCCCCAATGTAATTAAACGGTTGTATAGATCATATAGAATATGCAAATAAATCCCTGGAACGTCAAGCCAAAATACCATTCTTCCTGCATAATCTTCCGGATTAGCCATAGTGGTGGGGTGGCAATCAATGCCACCATATATCCCCGTAAAAATACCTTGACAATCCACAAACCATGCGGCAGATATGGGACATGGACATTCGGGAAATCCACCAAATCATTGCACGCGGTGAGGACAGCATGCACCAATTCAAAGGCAATGTGACAAATGCGG
This sequence comes from Leptospira biflexa, assembly GCA_020721865.1. Taxonomy (GTDB): domain Bacteria; phylum Spirochaetota; class Leptospiria; order Turneriellales; family DYLW01; genus DYLW01. Next base: position 45,043 of record DYLW01000002.1, read on the forward strand.
AATCCATAGCTGCGGAGATGACAGCTTTCCTGAACACAGAAGGAGGAATCATTTTAATAGGGGTTGATGATAAGACAAACAGCGTCTCCGGCCTTTCCCCGGATGATATATACCGCATTAATCAAATAGTATCCAATGCTGCTTCCCAATTAGTCAAACCGGCCTGCAATCCCCTAACGGAAAACATTCTATATGATAGCAAAACCGTCATGGTTGTCAAGATTCCCAAAGGTATCAGCAAACCTTACATGGACAATAAAGGGACAATCTGGTTAAAATCAGGCAGTGACAAGCGAAAGGTGACGAGCCGTGAAGAGATCCAGCGTATGTTCCAGAGTTCCGGGCTTCTGCATGGGGATGACATTCCCGTGGACGGATTAACGGTGGATAGCCTGAATAAGTCTCTCTTTGCAGAATTTTTTCAAAAAGAGTTTGGGGAAGACATCTCCACCCAAGAAATCAGCATCGCCTCCATCCTGGAGAACATGAATCTCATGAAAAATGGTTTATTTACGGTTGCTGGTGCTCTCCTTTTCGCAAAAAACGCTCATTACCATCTACCTTTGTTTATTGTCAAAGCCATTGTTTATCCGGGGACGGACATCGATGAGGAAAATTATATGGATAGCCGGGATATCCGCGGCCATCTGCAGGACATTTTCCACCATACCGTTGCATTCCTGATGATGTACATCCGGCATGAGCAGGCCGGACAGTCCGTAAATTCTTTGGGGATCCCGGAAATCCCCAAAATTGTTTTTGAAGAACTTGTGGTCAATGCTTTGATACACAGAGATTATTTTATTTCCGCTCCCATCCGCATTTTTATTTTTCGTAATCGAATAGAAATCATCAGTCCCGGCCACCTTCCCAATAATCTCACCGTCAATAATATAAAAGCCGGAAACTCCAATATACGCAATCCGGTTTTAGCATCATTTGCAACAAAAATGCTCCCGTATCGTGGCCTTGGGAATGGAATCCGGAGGGCTCTAAAAGCCCATCCGGATATCGATTTTATTGATGGCAGGGATGACAATACTTTTAAAGTAATTATCCATCGGTAAATTTAAGTTTATCCCCCCGGCAGGATTTTCCGGATGGCTGTAGAGAAGGCATCTATGTCTGGATCTTTTTTGCCAAAGGATAATGTCATTATATTGTGTGGCTATGCTTCGCGGTTCGTGATTAAAATTTTTAATCACTTATAAAGAATAATGGTTGACTACTCTTCTGAAAAAAGGACAATATACAATGGCACTGCCGTTAAAAATGTCTGATCTTGTGGAACGCTTTGATAAAAATTACGATGCATATAAAGGACAAAATTATAATGAAACGCGGGTTAGAATAGAATTTATTGATCCCTTTTTTAAGGAATTAGGCTGGGATATGGATAATACCCAAGGTTTTGCGGAAACATACAAAGACGTAATCCACGAAAACGCAATCAAAGTTCAGGGGGCAACCAAAGCCCCAGACTATTCCTTCAGGATTGGTGGACAGAGAAAGTTTTTTTTGGAGGCCAAAAAACCGGCAGTCAATGTGCATGATAATGTTGAGCCCGCTTACCAATTGCGACGTTATGGCTGGAATGCCGGGTTACCCCTCTCTATTCTTACTGATTTTGAAGAGTTTGCTATTTATGACACCACCATTAAACCCGCTGAAAATGACAAAGCATCTACAGCACGGATTTTTTACTGCACTTTTCGGGAATATGCCCAGCATTGGGATTACATTTCTTCCATTTTTTCTAAAGATGCAATTCTAAAGGGAAGCTTTGATGAATACACTAATAACGCAAAGAAGAAAAGGGGCACAACACCGGTAGACAAAGAATTCCTGAAAGAAATGGAAATCTGGAGGGATATGCTCGCCAGAAACATTGCCCACCGAAACACTTTGTCCATCCAATCTTTAAATTTTATTGTACAGGCAACAATAGACAGGATTCTTTTTTTGAGAATCAGTGAAGAGAGGGCAATTGAAGAATATGGCCATCTGCAAAGAATATCCGAAAAACCCAATATATATCAGAATCTGAAGCTGTTATTCCAAAGTGCTGATGAAAAATACAATTCGGGCTTGTTTCATTTCAGGAAAGAAAAAGACCGTAATACATCTCCAGATGAATTAAGCTTGGGAATTGAAATTGATGACAAGATTTTAAAACAAATTATCTCTACATTGTATTATCCTGCCCAGTACGAATTTTCGGTAATTCCCGCTGATATTCTTGGCAATGTATACGAGCAATTTTTGGGTAAAGTGATTCGCCTTACTCCTTATGGACAGGCTAAAATTGAAGAGAAACCGGATGTAAGGAAAGCGGGGGGAGTGTACTATACGCCCCAATACATAGTAAAATATATTGTGGAAAACACAGTTGGAGAATTTCTGAAAGGAAAAACTCCTTTAATGGTCGCCGGCAAGTTAAAGGGGCATTCTCCCCTTCGGATTCTGGACCCAGCTTGTGGTTCGGGATCGTTTTTAATTTATGCATATCAGTACCTGCTGGACTGGCACCGGGACTGGTATGCCAAAGATATAAAAACAAAACGGAAAGCCCAAGAAAAGAAGTGGCAGGATGCCATTTACCAGGGGGCAGGTGGACAATGGTTTTTAACAACGCGGGAGAAAAAGTCTATTCTTACCAATAATATTTTTGGTGTGGATATTGACCACCAGGCTGTTGAGGTAACCAAGCTTAATTTATTACTGAAGGTTCTTGAAGGTGAAAATCAGGAAACTATAGGTACTAATTTACGACTTTTTAATGAAAGGGCATTGCCGGATTTAGCAGAGAATATTAAATGCGGCAATTCTTTGATTGGTAGTGATTTTTATTCGTTTTCCGCTAAGAAGAAAAGCAAAAGTAAAGATACTAAAACAGAAACATTCATCGAGATTTCCAAATAAGAGCGCCAAAGAATCAATGCTTTTGATTGGGAGGTTGAGTTTCCGCAAATATTTAAGGCTGGCGGGTTTGATGCTGTGATTGGAAATCCGCCCTATGTTTTTACCCGTAACGATGGTTTTAGTCCACTGGAGAAAGCTTACTACTACCATAAATTTTTTCATCAAAGTTCTCAATTAAATACATTCTCCCTTTTCACAGAAAGAGTAGAACGATTTTTAAAGGATTCGGGATTTCTTGGTTTTATAATTCCAAATAACTGGCTAACCATTGCTACCTTTTCCCGTTTCAGAAAATTTTTACTTACTAATTTTGGAAACATAACGATTATCAATATTTTGGATAAAGTTTTTGAGGCGGCGGATGTGGACACTGCGATTACTCTCCTTCAGAAAATAAAACAAAAAAGTATATTTATTGCAGAAATGCAAAAACAGAAAATTCATAATCATTTCAAAGTAAAGCACAGCGAAATCAGGGAGCCGGACTATATTATTCAAATTAGTCTTCTGAAAGATAAAAAAGCACAGGCAATCCTGAAAAAGATGCACGATAACTCCATTAGATTGGGGACAATTGCTACGGTCTCTACTGGTCTTAAAGCTTATCAGATAGGCAAAGGAAATCCCCGCCAGACACAAAAAGAAAAAAAAGATAGAGTTTATCATTCCAAAGAACCAGCGAACAAATCATTTGGGAAATATCTGAATGGTGTAGATGTACATCGTTATCAATTGCGGTGGTCTGGTACCTATTTGAGCTATGGCGATTGGTTGGCAGAACCGAGAAAATCAGTACCCTTTGATGGAGAAAGGATACTGGTTCGGCAGATACCAGCGAAACCTCCGTATATGGTGATGGGTGTACTGGTTGAAGAACTTTACTACAATGACATCAACAGTATGATTATTTTTTCATCAACGAATAGTTATTCTTTATATTTTCTGCTTGGCATCATAAATTCAAGGCTGTTATCTTTCTGGTTCCAAAAGGTGTATGACAAGATGCAACGAAAAATTTTCCCACAATTTAAGGTTAAGGAATTGGGAGCATTTCCTATTTATCAATACAACACAATGAATAAAGAAAAACAAGCATTAGTCAGAAACATAGAAAAAAATGCAAAAGCTATTCAAAAACAAAAAAATTTGATGCTCAATACAAAGACGCCGTATGAAATCACCCAGATCCAACGCCAGATCGACGCCACTGACCGCGAAATTGACCAGCTGGTATATGAACTATACGGCCTGACGGAAGAGGAAATTAAAATTGTGGAGAGGGCTTGATGGAAAAAAATCTATTTTTTTTTGCATACGAAAGCGGTCATCAGGAAAATATTGGAGCAATTAAAAAGTCAGACGGGCGAAAAGCAAAAAGAAAATTTCAAGATGGTTGATTTCTTTGCCAACTGTGAATATTTTGAAGAGAAGTTTAATTATGATGAAGTGCTCAGCCTGCCAAAAGAAGGTACCGGCGGGGAAGGTCCACAACCACCCCCGCCACCTTCGGGTTATGAATCCACAAGGACAGACGCAATATTAACAATTGCAGAAACAGCCATCGGTCTTAATTGTACCGGGATTATTTTTCAGAGGCGACGGCTTACAAAGCCCTTCGGAAAATGCTGGTGGAAAATCATCTTTATGCAGTTGTGTCGCTCCCCGCAGGCGTCTTTAATCCCTATTCCGGCGTTAAAACTTCGATTCTTTTGATGGATAGACAGCTTGCCAAAAAAACAGATTCCATTCTTTTTGTGAAAATCGAAAATGACGGTTTTGGCCTTGGTGCTCAGAGGCGGAAATTGAGAAAAACGATCTGCCCGATGCCACGAATGTGATTAAGGACTATATCGCTGCTATTCGGAATAATAAGCCGGAATCATTTATTGCGGAAGAAAAGCCTTGCAGTGCTTTGCTCGTAAAAAAAGAGAATCTGGCAGAAAATGGAAAATATAACCTGACTGGGGAAAGATATAAAACAGTTGAAATCAGGAAACATCAGAAATGGCCGATGGTGAAACTGGGGGATGTGTGAGATGTTAGGGACGGAACACATGATAGTCCGAAGTATGTCCAAGACGATGGCTATCCATTAATTACATCCAAAAATCTCAGAGATGGTTACATAGATTTTACAGGAGTAAATCTTATCTCTAAGGAAGATATAGAGAAAATCAATGAACGTTCATTTGTTGATGATGGAGATATTATCATGCCTATGATTGGTACGATAGGAAATCCAGTAATTGTAAAAAAGGACCGAGATTTTGCTATCAAAAATGTTGCGTTGATAAAATTCAAACCTGATTCACAAGTTATAAATAAATATCCAAAAGAAGTTCTTGATTCCGAATTATTTCATAGTCACTATCAAATGCAATCTTCAGGTTCAACACAAAAAATTATCTCTTTGGACTTTATTCGAAATTTGGAAATCCCCCTCCCGCCCCTTGAAGTCCAGAAAGAAATCGTTGCCAAAATCGAATCCGAACGCAAAGTCATCGACGGCTGCCGGGAGCTCATCAAAACCTACGAAAACAAAATCAAGCGTGTCATCGACAAGGTCTGGGAAGAGTAATGAACTATTGAAAAATTTTCCGATGGAACTAAGCAATGAGTGAATTAAATCGGATTCGCCAATATATCATTAACAACCTCGCGAATTGGGCAGAAGATGATAATTATATTCCGAGGTAAGCATCTGAACCAATCCGAAATTATCCTCTACCAGGCATAGGAGGGCATAGTCTAATAGATAACATATTCCAAAATCAACCCATCGGCAAAAAACAGAAAATATCTATCGTCAGTGATAGCTAATCCATCATAATGCTGTATTGATATTCATAATCGGCGGGGGTTTTGTGCCCAAAGCCCCGCTACAGCGAGTCCATTTTCCGCAGCCTGCCCTCCAGAGTTGCCAGATAGCGGAGCTCGTCCGGGTTTAAAAGCCCGCGTTGCCTCCTTACCATTCCCAGATAATGCCGCATTCTCTCCGAGCGGCCGGATTGGAAGGCACGGTATGCCATCTCCAGAAAAAAGGAGGATTCCTCTTTTTTCTGCTGCTCCTCATGAAGCCGGATTTTTTCCGCAAGCATCCGCCCGGCGGCTCCAGTGGTTTCCTCCCGGATGGGCCATTTATCGACCACTACTCCGGCCTCATCCATGAGCACCATTCCTGGATGTTCCGCTGCCCGGAAAGGAAGCCGGGGAAATGCCTTTTCAAACCAGGAATCATAAATTACAAAGACAGGACAACACTCTTTAAGGGTTTCCTTGAGTTCTCCGGGACGGAAATGTCCATCATTCGTCCGATGGGGGGAGACCACCAGAAGAATAATTTTGCGGGAATTTTTCCCCCGGAGTATTTTATCCAGAGAATCCTTCCAGGAAAAATCCAGATATTCCGGAACAGGAGCCATCTTCTGAATTTCCGGACTTTTCTTCCCGCTCTGCACAGATATGAACAAATTAGTGAAATGAATTCCGGTGATCAGATAAACCACCAGGATGGTAAAAAATATAAAAACGGCGTCCATCCATCTCACCGGCTATTTTATAATGGTTTGACAATATGTGAACAAAAAATCTATGTTACAAAGTGCAGATTTTCACCACTTTCGTCCTGCGATTGATTAACCGCTATACATCCTATTCTTTTGCGGTGTCCTCCCTGTCTCTGGGTTCCGGTGTCCTCGCATATATTCTGGCGGTGAGTTTTTCAAAAGCGGCGGGAGTGTCCTTTTCTCCGGCTCTCTATGAACGGATTTTATTATTTGTTATCGTAAATGGAATTATTCACGGTGTTTTCTTTGGAGTTTTCCACCGCTTGGGAATTCCCGGATTGACAAAAACCATACGGTTGTTGAACGCCACCATCGATAAGGATATGTCCATCTCCACCCAGCTTTCTCCCCATGAGTACAAAAGGATTCTCTCCGCTCTGGTGCGTCTTCCCTTGCAGAACGCACTGATTTCTGTGATTCTGGTTTCTCTGCTGTATTTTATCATAATATCCCGGGGTAGCTATGATTTTGAATTTATGAGCATGGAAAGCTTTTATCTGGTGGGGCTCACCATTTTCCTGATTATTTTCTTTATCCATGGTGGGTTCAGCTTTTTATTTTCAGAAATAGCCACTGGTTATCTGAGATCACAATGTAAGAGAATCATGCTGAACAAGGGTATTTTATTCCAGAATCGGTCCACCTCCAGCATTCGGGTGAAGTTTTATTTTTTTATGGGGTTCATTGTTCTGGTGATTGCCTCCAGTAATGCACTTCATTTTGCTTATTTTATTAATCTCACTGCACTGGCTGTCTATCTTCTGCTTTCCATGGTGATTCTGTATATGGGAAACCGGACCATACTTTATATGATTTTTTCCTCGCTGAAGGATATTAACGATGCCATGGTCTCCGCAGAAAAGGGGAAAAAGGCGTTTCTTTTTTCCCAGAGTCTGGATTCCGAATTCCTGCAACTGGAGGACAGAATTGCATCCACCGCAAGAAAAGTCTCCAAGTTTCAGAATGAGCTGGAACGCAAAGTGGAAACCCGTACCCGGGAGCTTCTGATTCTGAACTCCGCTCTGCGGGAAAAAGACGTGAATATGCAGTTGGAAATGCAGTTTGCTTCCGATCTCCAGAAAGGGCTGGTTCCTCCCACAGATTTCCGGTGGGAAAATATTTCCATTTCCGTGTACTGGGAGCCGATGGAGATTGTCACGGGAGACTATTATGACATCTTTTTGCTGGATCACGATCATCTGGGAGTCCTGAGTGCGGACGTCTCCGGTCATGGAATTCCGGCAGCCCTGATCACGGCAATGGCAAAGATCTCATTTTCCACAGCGGGACAAAATTCCATTCATCCGAATGCTATCTTCCGGGAAGTGAATACCCAGCTTTCCCGGATAATCACCACCCAGGATTATCTCACCGCTTTTTATATGACCATTGACATAAAAGGAAAATTCCTTTATGGCAATGCGTCCCATCCTCCGGCAAGACTTTACCGCAGAAAAACCGGGAAGATGGAAGAGCTGGATTCCGGGGGCATGTTTATTGGATCCCTGATAGAATCCAATGATCTCTATGAATCCGTGGAAAACCAACTGGAGCCCGGTGACCGGGTGGTACTCTATACGGATGGAATCACGGAAATCGCCAACGGAGAATCCGAAAGCTTTGGGTTGGAACGTCTGGATGAAGCCATCCGGAGAACATCCCATTTACCCACGCACCACGCCGTGGAAGGAATCATGGGAGAGATCCGGCGTTTTGCCACTTCCATCCGGGATGATATGACATTAATGGTTTTGGAATATTCCCCAGGGGAAAATCCGCCGGTGTAAGTCCTTAGTCCATAAAGAGCGATGGGATACTGTCCTCCCTGCAGGCGGAGAGAAAAGCCCCCTTCTCCACACTAACCTTTTTCATGGTGGCTCTTTCTTTCAGCTCAATGGTTCCGGAGGACAGGTAGTTTTTCCCTATGATAATCTGGTACGGGAAACCCACCAGATCCGCATCGTTGAATTTCACTCCGGGAGTTTCCTTTCTGTCATCATAGTACACCGATTTTCCGGTTATGCACACTTCGTCATAAAAAGCATCCATGGCAGCTTTTTCTTCCGCATCTTTAAAAATGGCCACATAATAAAAATAAAAAGGAGAAAGCCGGGGAGTCCAGATTATTCCCTTATCATCGTGGTTCTGCTCAATGAAGGTGGCGATGGTCCGTCCCAGACCAATGCCATAGCATCCCATCACCGGATAAATGGGTTTTCCATTTTCGTTTAAAACGGTGACTTCCATGGAGCGGGTATATTTGTCCCCCAATTTGAAGATGTGCCCCACTTCAATGCCTTTGGTTTCCCATAAAAGCGATTTTCCACAAGATGGACATATATCCCCTTCTTTTGCGAGGACAAGATCATAGACATTTTCCATGACAAAATCCCGCTCTTGGGATAGATGGATATAATGGTATCCGGTGTCATTGCCACCACCCACAAGGCCACTTCTTCCCCGCAGATTCCGGTCATAGGCAAGGAAAACCGTTTTTTCCGTTTCCCGCCCATCGGCAAGAGGAATACGGATTTTCTGGCCATTTTTCACCGGCAATTGGTATGGCCCTGCATATCCAGGTTCCGCCCCTGTAATAATGCGGATGGCCTCCGCAGTGGCGGGGAGGAGCTCATTGGCTCCCGTATAATTGGAAATTTTTATTTCATTCAGTTCTCTGTCTCCGGGGATGAAAGCCACCACAATAAGCTCTTCATTTTCCAAAATAACACTTTTTATAAAATCTTTTTTATCTTTTTTCAGAAAATTCGCCACCTCTTCAATGGTTTTCTGATCCGGAGTGTGGACTTTCTCCGGAGGATTAATGTCCGGGTTACTGGTTTGCGGATTATATGGGGAGATATATTCCGTCTTTTCCTGATTGGATGAATACCCGCAGTTTTTGTCTTTACATATAAGAAGAGTCTCTTCCCCAATTTCAGAAGCAACCATAAACTCCTCTGATCCGCTGCCACCCATGGAGCCGGAATCTGCTTGGACGGGAATGGTTTCAATACCGATGGTATCAAATATTTTGCGGTATGCCTTCCGCATATCTGAATATGTCACATCCAGACTTTCGTTATTTATATGAAATGAATACGCATCCTTCATGACAAATTCCCGGCAGCGGATGAGTCCATAGCGGGGACGGATTTCATCGCGGAATTTCTCCCCAATCTGGTACAAATTCACGGGAAGCTGGCGGTATGACTTCAAAAACCCGGAAGCCAAAGCAACCATGGCTTCCTCATGCGTGGGGGACAGGGCATACTCCACATTATGGCGGTCTGTCATACGCATCATCTCTTTACCCATTCTCTGCCATCGGCCGGATGCGTCCCAATATTCCCGGTTTGTCAGCAATGGAAGGTGTACCTCAATCCCTCCGAATTCATTCATGATATCGCGGATAATATTTTCAATTTTGCGGTAAACGTCATATCCAAAGGGCAGATAGGAGTAGAGACCAGAGGCCGATTTGCGGATAAATCCCGCCCGAATCATCAACTGGTGGGATGCGATGGCCGCGTCTTTGGGGACCTCTTTCTGGGTAAATGTGGGTAATTGGGAATATTTTGCCGACTGCATGGGCTTTTCTGTGCCGGGGATACGTCCCGTCAATTCCAATCGTTAAAACCCTTTCAGTCTTAAAATTAAATCCATTCTGAACGCAAATTTAGTCTCATCTTTTTCTCTGGATAGATTCTGCTGGATTATAATATCAATGTATTTTCTGGCAAAGGGATAATTTCCGGCATAGAAGGAACTCTCAGCCAATGCAGCCACATACCGGTATTCATATTCAATTCCGGGATACTCCAGTGCATAAATTTTATCGTGAATTTTGCCCGCTTCTGTGGGATCCGAATATCGGGCTTTTTTCCGCAATGAATCCACATAATCCATAAGATCATCCTTGTTCCCGGAAAGGGTGAACACAGACCAGGATTTCCGGACCTGGCTTTCCACATCCGGGATAATCCGATAACTGCGGAAGAAAAGATTGCGGAGATAGAAAATATAGCTGGAATCCTTTTTGAGGTTTTCAAACAGCATATGGTTCAGCTCATAGGACGTAAAATTTTCATACTGCTTCACGTCCTGAAAGTAAATTTTTTTGCTGTGTTTATACTCAATATAAGAAACTGCTTTTTCCCACCAGGCATAGGGGGTGTCTTTCTTGCAAGTGGCAAAATACAAATCTTCCTGCAGATTGTATGCTGGATAAAAATCCGGTTTGTACTGTATGGCGTAAGAAAAATAATCCTCATCTGCCTCCAGAATTTTCTCCCGGATTTTATTGATATTGTTTTCTGTTATCGCAAAATCATAGGGGCCACCCCCTTCTTTCCGGGCACGCGTATCCAGCCTTTTCTCTAAATCCCAGTTTTTCCGGGCACTGACCATGTAAAAACTATTCTCGCAGAATTTTCCTGTGTCCGCCAGAAGGGTATGAATCAGGGAGGCTGCTTTGGGTTGGAGCGGAACATCCCAGTTTTCGGTGAAAGAAAATTTTTTCTGCCAGAGATTTTCATCGGAAATGTCTTTGGCGTCATAAAGATCCACAGCCAGTTCCAGAAGGTCTTCCATCCCTTTCTGGTAATTTTTGAAAGCCTTTTCTGTATTTTCTGAATATGCAAAAGGCCCGTTCCAGTTGTACGGATTGTCAAACTGTGGACGGGCAAAAAGATTATCAATAAAATTAGACAGGCCGATGCGTTTCTGGTATAAAATGGATGCCAGAATTAACGCAGAAAATACCAGGAAAGATATACGGATGTATTTATTGGAATACAAATCCTGGAGCATATAGCGGATCATGACGTATTTTGTGAAGTTGTATACTTTCCGTCAATCTCTTTAAAAATGCTTTTCTTTTTACCTGTCCGGAGAATTCTTTCCCATGCTCCGAGTATTTCAGCCCTATCAAAAAAAGTTTTTTTCCGTAAAAAACAGATTTATCCGCTCCGCCACCGCAGACGGCTTCGCCGATGCAGAGGGAAACCCCACAGAATCCTGGTTCCGCTTTTACGATGAACTGGCATCCGGGGGAGCGGGCATGATCATCGCAGGATACACCTCCGTCTCCCTGGACGGACGCCAGTCCAGGGGAATGGCATCCATTTTTACCCGGGAAAATATGGAGGCATTCAGAAAGCATCTGGCCATTCTCAAAACCCGCCACCCGGAGACAAAGTGGATTCTACAATTGGTACACACCGGTAGTCATGCCCGTCCGGAATACAACGGTGGAGTCCCCGGGCTCGCCCCCTCTGCCATTCCAGATAAACTGTATGGAGATATGCCTCGGGAAGCCACTTTGGAAGATATTGAAAGTATTGAGGAAAAATTTGTCCTGGCCACCGTAAATGCTGCGGAAGCGGGGTTTCACGGAGTGCAGATCCACGCCGCCCATGGATACCTGATTTCACAGTTTTTATCTCCAGGCACCAACCTCCGGAACGATGAATATGGCCAGAGCCCGGAGGGAAGAATCCGGCTTCTGGGAAATATCATCCGGAAAATATCTGCCAAAATGGATAAGGATAACTTTATTCTTTCTGTGAAAATAAACGGAGGAGATTTCTTTGAAGGAGGCCTCACTCCGGAACAGTCCCTGGAATACGCACGGCTGGCTGTGAAATGGCCACTGGATTTTGTGGAAATTTCCGGCGGAACCGCATACTCCGGAAGAAAAGGCGTTTCCCGTCCCGGAGTAAAACCCGGAAAAAATGAGGCATATTTTTCAGAAGAGGCACGGGGCTGGAAGAATATTGTACCGTATCCCGTGGCCAGCGTGGGAGGATACCGCTCTCTTGTGGCCTGCGAAAAAATTCTGGAAGATAATATGGCCGATTTTATTTCCATCTCCCGGCCATTGATACGGGAACCGGATTTAATCCGGAGGTGGGAATCCGGCGACCACCGGAACGCAGAATGTATCTCCTGTAATCGCTGTTATAAGGAACTGGTTTCCGGGGACGGGCTGGCCTGCTATTTCACCAAAAATCCAGAGGAAAAAGAAGGTGCATAAAAAAAGGTTTCTCCTGCCCGGATTCTTTCTGGCCGGGGTTGCTACTGCCATCGGCGGATTGTTCTTGTACCATTTTCTGGAGCGAAGCTTTCTTGCCTCCAATAAAACCCCCCTGGTGCAGGAAAAGAAAGCCACATATACGGCCGGCGGTGGCCCGGTGAATCTGGAAATTTCCGGTATGCTCATCCGGGTCTCCCCCCAAATCCAGCTTCATGTGGACTCTCTGCGTGCTCTCATTTTCCCCAGAGGAAAGAGTTCCGCAATTTTCTTTGATGACCCCACCGCGTATTTTGTCCGGATACAGGAAGGAAATATCCGCATCGGTGCCCCAGCAATGGAAGCTATTTTTAACGATCTGGTCTTTGGAAAGGACCAGAATCTTGTCAGAAATATCGCCATTCAGTTCCCGGAAACATCCCAGAAGAAAACCATACCCATCCGGATTAAGGGGGAAATGAACATGGTGGTATGGATTCCCTTTCTGCTGGAGGGACAGATTTTTTATGATAAATTCTCCGGATTTATTGTGGTGGAAATCCTGAAAATAAATACCCTGGGAAATCCTTATGCAGGAAATATAATGAAACAATTCGGGATGAATATAGAAATCCTGATGGCAAAATCCACCGCAAAGGGAATCCAATTTAAAAAGAACCGGTTTTTCATCTCCCCTTTGGCCTTGCTGCCACCGCCGTCCATGGAGGGGACAATCCTGCAACTGGCCACCAATGCAGAAGAGAACTCCATGTCCATTTCTTTCTCTTCCTCCGGAAAGTCCCCCAAAAACCGGACAAAGGGGAAAAACTTTCTATCCTTGGGCGGAGGAAATGCTGTCTTTGGGAATATCCACATGAGCCCGGCCGATCTTCTTCTTCTGGATGCAGACCCATCGGACGAGTTTGATTTCTCTCTCCGGGATTACCGCAGGCCATTAGTAAAATCCACATCCCGCATCAAGGATTCCGGAGGAGTTATTGTCCTCTTTCCGGATTATTCCGATTAAATTTGTCTCTCATGGTGACAGTCACCGGCATTATGTCGCATCCACATCGGGGTTTTTGTCCTCCGGGGTGACAGTCACCGGCGTTATGTCGCATCCACACCGGGGTTTTTGTCCTCCGGGGTGACAGTCACCGGCGTTATGTCGCATCCACACCGGGGTTTTTGTCCTCCGGGGTGACAGTCACCGGCGTTATGTCCATCCACACCGGGGTTTTTGTCCTCCGGGGGACAGGGATATCCCATAATTATTGACAGCACATCTTCCATGTGGAGACAATCCTCAATGAAGGTATTATCAGCAACCCGCAAGGGGAAAAACATTGCCGGGATTTCTATCGCGGTTGCGGTGGCAATCCTCCTCTCCTTATCCGGATGTCTCCAC
>DYLW01000002.1:59048-127958 GCA_020721865.1 Leptospira biflexa
GATTTCTATCGCGGTTGCGGTGGCAATCCTCCTCTCCTTATCCGGATGTCTCCACTCTGCTCTGGATGTGTCCACCGGAGAGAAACCAACAATTATCTATGCAACACCGAAAACCATGGGAAATATCAACGGCGGTGGCAGGAGCGGAGTGGACGGCTGGTGTGAGATTAATAAACCGCAGAATCTTTCCTGCGGGGAGATCCACGCTCTCCTGAGTGTGGATGCCAACGATACCATCTATAATCTGGACAAAAACTTCCCGTCCCTGCCGTGGACAGCGGATATTTATAACGCGGATAAAACCAAAAAAATTGCGGACAACTGGGGAGACCTAACGGACGGCACCATAGATGTGACAATTCATGAGGCCATGGGCAACTTAGATGGTCACTGGACAGGCGGAACCGCCGGTACGACCACCTGCGGCCAGTGGACAGGTGCCGGAAGCGGTTATATGGGACATCCAAATTCCCTTGATTTTCACTGGATAGACAATACCTCTCTGGCTTACAATGAATCCAGACACGTCCTCTGCATCTGCTGGGATAAGGAATAACGCCGGGTTGGGATTTCCCCCATCGGCAATGGTAATGAATTCTGTTTGACAGCAGGAAAAACAATCCCAGGATGCACTAAGGAAATATTATGGCAAATATGTATTATGATAAAGACTGTAATCTGGGAATATTGAAGGGAGAAACCATCGCCGTCATTGGATATGGCTCCCAGGGGCATGCCCAGGCACAGAATATGAAAGACTCCGGGCTGGATGTCATCATCGGGCTCAAGGAAGGCTCCTCATCCATAGAGACCGCACGGAAAGACGGCTTCCAAGTGTATACCGTGGCGGAAGCTGCGAAAAAAGCCACCATTATCCAGATATTGGCCCCGGATACCATCCAGAAAGATATATACCAGAAGGACATTGAGCCGCATCTGGAAGCAAACAACGCAATTGTATTTTCCCATGGCTTTAACATCCACTTTGATTTGATCAAACCACCGGCAAATGTGGACGTGTATATGGTTGCCCCCAAAGGCCCGGGACATCTGGTCCGCCGGGTTTTTACGCAGGGGGCAGGAGTTCCCTCCCTGATTGCCGTCCACCAGAATGCCTCCGGAAAGGCAAAGGAAAGAGCTCTGGCCCATGCGGCCGGAGTGGGTGCCGGACGTGCCGGGATTCTGGAGACCAGCTTCCGGGAAGAGACAGAGACAGATCTTTTTGGTGAGCAGGCTGTCCTCTGCGGCGGGATTTCCCACTTAATTATGAGCGGATTTGAAACCCTCACAGAAGCCGGTTACGATCCGGAAATTGCCTATTTTGAATGTCTGCATGAAACTAAGCTGATTACGGATCTGATCTATGAGGGCGGTCTGGCAAAAATGCGGCACTCCATTTCTGATACCGCCGAATACGGAGATCTCTATTCCGGTCCCAAAATCATTGACGCACGGGTGAAGGAAAGCATGAAAAAAGTGCTGGAAGATATCCAGAAAGACAAGGGAGCACGGTTTGCGAAGAGATGGATTGCAGATACCGCAAACGGATATAAAGAGTTCAATGAATTAAGAAACAAGGAAAAATCTCATCCAGTGGAAGAGGTGGGAAAAAAACTCCGTTCCATGATGAGCTTTCTAAAATAAAATTTTTTGACAAAACTCCACTGTAAAAGCCGGCAATCGCCGGTTTTTTTATTATCTTAAACCCATGGAGACGACGGAAGGCAAATTCTCTGTGATCACCATTCCCAACGGGATTTTTATGGTGAACACGTACCTTGTCCGCAACAATGCAAACGGTAACCTGTTGCTGGTGGATCCCGGCGATGAGTCCGGTATTATCCGGAACGCCATCCAAAAAGCAGGGGGAGACGTCACCGGAATTGTGGCCACCCATGGACATATTGACCATGTTTACTCCGCCCGGGAATTCAGCGAGCAGTATGGTTTGCCACTCCTGATATCTAAAAAAGATGAAAGTCTGCTGCGGGGACTATCCTTCCAATCCGCCCTGTTTGGCCTTCCGCGTGTGAAGCTGCCGGATTCCATTAACTATCTCCGGCAGGAAAAGATTCTGCCCTTTCCGGATTTCCACGCAGAAATTATACCGGCTCCAGGACATACTCCGGGCTCCCTTGCTTTGCTTTTTGAAGATAAGCTTTTATCCGGAGACACTCTTTTTTATGAATCCATTGGCCGGACAGATCTCCCGGGCGGAAGCATGGAAGAAATTCTGCAATCCATTAATGTGGAATTATTCCGCTTAGATGGGAATACCCTTGTCTATCCTGGCCATGGAGAAACAACCACCATCGGCCATGAAAAAACCCATAATCCGTTTATCCAGCATTCGGATTTATGACGGTGGAGAAAACGGAAAAACGATATCTGGATGCGAGGCCAGCTTCCATACAACTTCCCGGGGTGAAATTGCATCCTTGGAAACTCTTGACGGCGGTAGGGAAAAATTTTAGCTGGCTCTATGGTCAGCAAAGGTGGAAACTTTTTATCTCCGGATAAGCAGAAAAGGGAGAGTGCGCGGATTCGCGTGCAATTAAAAGGACAATACCGGTTTGTTGGCTACAAGGACTGGATGGATTGCCATATTTACGATGTGGGCATTGGGGGAATCCGTCTGGAAGGAAAAACATCCTTTTACATTGGGGATGAGTTGGATGTGGGTTTCGTTCTGGATAACGTCTCCATCAAGGCGACCCTCATTGTCACTAACATTTCCGGTAAAAAAGCGGGCACACGCTTTATGGAAATAGGAAGAGAAAGCAAAGATACCATCCAGAAATTTCTGCACAACACTCTTCTGGTGAATTAGATTATCATTATTCAACGCTTATTTCATGGCTCGTATCCATGAATCTGTCTTTTTACAGATAGCACGCACAGTGGGAGGGTGTATGGTAATCCCCAGATGACCCTGCTCAAAGACCATTTTTTCTTTGGGGCCATTGACTTTTTCATAACCAAAAACAACAGTATCCGGGGGAGCAATTTTATCCACAGCCCCCACCACAGACAGCAGGGGAGTTTGGACATTTTTTAAATCATCGGTATAGTCAATTTCTCCGTCATAGGAAACCAGATGTTTATGGGAAAACTGGGATTTCATAAACTGGACAATCACTTTTGCGGACTCCTCGCAGAAAACATCTTCCATGAGAAAATACCACTCCGGTGGGGTAATTTGCCGGTATCCCACAAAATCCCGGAGCGTGGGCCAATTGGTACCCACATCAAAAGAAAAGTTCCGGATGGACTGGCTGATCTTATGCAGGAATGTAAAAAATGTGTTCAGATTGATAGTCACCAGAGGATTAGGAGTTATCCGGGATGTGAATTTTATCAAGGTTGATGTGAGCGTATTTGTGGAAGCAAAGCTGCCCAGGCTGCGGATGAGATCCATCCCCGGTATGTCCATTTCCAGATCAATATAGGAAGGGGAGGTGATGGCCACAATACCGTGTATCACCTCGTGCGGGTCGGGAAGGTTATTGTAATTTCCCTTTGCCCGAATTTTATCAAAACTCCCCGCATAAAACATGGGAATAAACCCGCCCATACTGTGTCCCATCACGATAATTTTATCCTCCGGATAATTCTGCCGTAACCATTGGAGAGCTGTGGGAAAATCTTCCTGAATATAATCATCAATGGTCCACCCTTCCCGTATCCGACCGCTGGGCAGGGTCAATTCCGAACGTCCCCGCATATCCAGAGAAAAAACCGGATAACCATAATGGATGGTCATTTCACGGGCAAGCCGGTCCATCAGGGAGCGATTGCAGAAAAACCCGGGAAGCATTACCACAATGGTGTGGGTATTGTTTCTTTCCTGGGGGAGGAACCGTTTGAAGCTGATGCTATATCCGTTTGTGGTGGGAACCGTATAGCTGGCATCCAGCCGATAGTACTTGCCGTTGATGTAGGATTTGGATATGATGGATTTAACCGGCTTTAATTGTTTGCCATATCGGGTATAGAATATCTTCTCCCGTATGGAGCGGGTATCAATTTTCTCAATGGCTCTCCGGGCTGCGTAATCATCCTTCCCTCGGTTTAACTGGTTTTCCACTATTTCAGAAATCGCCTGGAACAGGGATTTTAACTGAAGCTCGATTTCCTTTTGTTTATCCTCTGTGATTGCCTTCCGGTAAATTCCCCAAATTACCCCAATGGGATGATCATTCACAAAAAGCGGAATTCCGGCGGCGTAATTCATGGTGGGGGTCATCAGTGTCCGCACTTTGGGATGGAGTCTTTTATCTTCTTTCAGATTAACAAATTCTACATCCGGCATCTCTCCATTGTGGATTTTTTTCATGGAGGAGCGGATCATTCTGGCACTCAGGTTTTTTTCATGATACATCCGGATGGGCTTTGTCTTTTGTATGAAACTATTCAGTTCTTTGGGGATGACTCCGTTTGCGTATTCCTTCATCATGAAGTGGGAGGAGGATGTCACAATTTTTAAATTGGGTGCCTGGACATATTCAAATACGGCATGATCAAAGATCGGCTGATCATTTGAATATGTCATGGAGACCATTTTATTGGTAAATGAACCCCATACTTTTCTTAAAAATTTCTCAGTATCGTTGGCAACCGGAAGAATATAAATTTCGTCTACTTCCGGGCAATAAGTCATTTCATTCAGGGGAACCACCCGTGACCGGATGATCTTTCGCTTTTTTTCCTTATTTTTACCAAAAAAATTTAAGCTACCTGTTGCAAGCATGTATCCTCCATCAATGCGTTATAATACGAAATATTATCGGTATCACCAACGTACCATCTTTGATAAGTTCCGCCGGGGGCAAACCAAAATTTCTGGAAAAGAAGATTGCATCCAGCAGGGACTTATCCAGCGAACGGTAACCCAGAGACTGGTGGACTTTCGCATCCAGAACATTGCCACGTTCATCCAGTAGAAAAACAATCCTCACATCCTGATTGGGGAAGGAGGAAAACCTGGTATACCCCGGAGTTGGGGACATGGAATGGTAATCATCATCGTATATGGGATAAGGAATACCACCGGGTGGAGCCCAGTTCCCTTTTATTTTCTCCAGCATGGATCGGAAATACTGAAAATGCTTGAAATCTTTGGAAGGAATACGCGGAGATCCGGTTAAATCCCATGCGAGAGCAAACCTGTCACGAAACTGATAATGGGTGGGGATTTTCCGCAAAGCAGAGGCGGAGTGCACTGTTCGTTCTATATTTTTGAGTGGAGACTGCAACGCTGCAAGGGTGATCTGAAAATCTGCACCCCTAAAAGTATTTATTACTATGCTCCGGGGCACCAGGATTTCTTCATTCCACTCCAGCACATCGTCCCTGGAAAGGGCCTCAAAGCCTTTTTCTTTTGTGAGTCTCCCCCTGGCTTTCATTTCCTGATCAGAAAGAAACACCATTTCCTTTTTTTCTTTAGGGGATTTTTCTTTGGGGTTTTCAATCAATACTCTGATTTCTTTCTGGGATTCATTTTCCAGAGAGTTTTTAATTTTCTCTTCCGCCTCAGAAAGGTATATCCAGCGGGGAAATTGCAAAGCATACAGAAAAAAGATAATTATCCAGAAGCTGAAATGGAAAAAAATGGAGAATCTTTCCTGATCCTTTGGTGGCGGGTATCCGGATTCCATATCCGCTCAAGCCTCAAAGCTCTTCCCAGGTGAATTCCGGCCATGTAAATGTAAGTGCCCCGTATTGCATATTTTTCAGCATTTTTTCATAGGCAACTTTTTCCTCCGGATGGATTTTTTCCAGAAGACGTGCCCCTTCCTGTGCCTTGGGAATATTTCCGAATTTATAGTAAACCAGCATATTCAGGAATATTTTTTTTCGAATGGCTTCCGTGTTTTGGGAAAGCTCATAGAGCTTCATGTTTTCCAGAATGTGAACCGCAGCCGGATACTGGTATAAATCCTTTGCGAGGATGAGAGCATGCAGAATGCCGATTTTTTTCATCTCCGGCCGGACTTTTTTTTTCAGGATTTTCTCTGCGTTTTTGGACTGCCCACTTTTTCTGAGGAGATCGGAAAGAATGAAGAGGGATTTTTCTGAGAAGCAGGTTTTCTTTGCAAATGCATCCGTCAGAAATTTCATGGCACCCTCTTTCTGGTTTTCCGCAATCATCACTTCCGCTAATAACTCACAGGCAAGATTCTTATCCTTTTCACGGCTTAATCCCGGCATTGCATTGCGGAGATTACGCAGGGCGATGGGCCGGGTCAGCTCATTGCGGGACATGAGAACGGAAATCCCCAGGAGTGCCCGTGGATGATCCGGATCATCCCTTAGGGCTTCATTGAATGCATCCAGTGCACTGATCTCTTTTTTCTGCTCCAGAAAGCGAAAACCCTCATCCGCTTTTCTGGATGCGTTCCCACAAGAGACCATGGCAAACATTCCCAGAATGATTGCCGTAAAATAAATTCTTTTTATCACGGTGTTTCTTTTTTACCTTCCAGCTTTATTTCTTCATAAGGCACCAGAATGGGATCAACCTGATAACGGGGAATTTTCATCCAGTATGGATTTTCTGTGGAACGGAATACCAGCTCATTATCTTTAACATTATAAATTTCCACCTCCACTTCCTGGTCGTTGGCCAGCATGATTGCAATCTTGCTTTCCAGTTTTCCGGGAGTACCGTCATAAAATGATGAACCTTCCAGTTTCCGGAGTCCATCCAGAATTGCTTTGATTCTATCGGATTTAGCATCGGAGACAATGGCTCCCCAGTTCACATGCCAGACACCTTTTTCATTTTTTTCCAGACGATAGCGGTTTTTCCCGGTAAAAATCACTTGTTGTACATCATTGACGTTAATGTTGAACGCTTTCTTATCGCGGTATACATCGGCCTCTGAACGCCACTCATCCCGGAGGGCTCCTTTTACCGAATATACTTCTTTTTCCGGAACCAGTCTCACCATGGTGGAGTTGTGAGTTTCCGCAGATTTTCCAATAAAAACCACATACTTCTTTCCGCCTTCGGTTTCCAGTTCCAGAGACATATCATTATCAGAGACTTTATACTCTTCATAACGGGCAGCATCCGAAGTTACCTCATTGAATTTGCGTATCTGGAAGAGTTTTTTCAGCCGGTCATCCAGAGCCTTTTTGTCTGCATTATATTTGAAGGCTTCCTCCCCTTTATGGAAGGAGAGTACCCAGACGTCATTTTCTTTGATAAATTTTTTATCAATATCTTTTCCCTGCATGACTTTGATGCTTTTTAACTGGTCAATATTTTCCAGTTCAAAAAACCGTTCGGCGTCTTCATATTTTCTTTCCAGGAGAGAAAAAGGGTCCTGGATTAAAAAACCCATCAACAGCAGGATTGTCGCAGACGCGAGGAGTATAACGTTTGGTTTTTTAAGCATGATCTTCTCCTTTGTGTTTGTTTATTTCTGTTTCCGTGTTTTTTCTGGAAAAAATGTTGCCCGGAATCTTAAAGGAAAACTCTCCGGAAAGAGCCCGCTTTTTCAGATAAATCCATATAAAAATGGATATGATGATAAAAAATGGAAACCCAATGTTCAGTATAGTAAAAATATTTTTCTCCGCATTATCCATGGATTTCATCTGCGGTGCGGCCTGGTTTTTCTTGCGTAATTCCAGAAGCTCATTCATTCCGTTTAAAACATCCACACTGGAATGGATGAAGCTCAGGTTGATCCCCTGGCTACGCTGGATTCCAAAATCAGTGAAAGCATAGGAAGAAGAAACCGCCAGAATGGACGATGCATTGATGGATGCCTGGAGAAACTCCTTCTTTACATCCGCAGGCAGATTTTTGGGCAGATCCTTTCCGGCAAAATAACTCTGCCATTTCCCCTTGAGGAGAACTGCCAGATTTTCGCTTCCGGTGGCACGTTTTACTTTTTCATCCTTGGGCTGGGACATGGCTTCCGGTACAATGTACACCATATTGTCCTGGACATAGGATTCCAGTGAAGAGCGGGCAAGGATCTGTGCGGTATAGGATGTTTCTGCGGGAGGAGGGGTCTGGTTTTTCCCGTCCTGTGCTCCCGCTGGTTTCCCCGGATTGTGGATTTTTATGGAACTGGAGTATGGCATAAAAATCGCTTTGATATCTTTGGTGATGATGCTGGAAGGATCCATCTGCCCGGAAGGGATCACTGCCCATGCGGGATACGGATATTCCATGGCCTCAAACATATTCACCCGGCGGACAAGCGGTAAATGCTGCCGTGGTTCCATGACCATATTACCGCCAATTTCCACACCGTAATGTGTAAAAAAATCGGCCAGCTCCCGACGCACCGGAAATGCCATAGAATTCTGAAAATTTACCTGCATCCCGGAAGCGGAGAGAATCACATTGCCACCCTTCATAATATACTGGTCAATCCGGTATTGATCCATCTCTTCAATGCCGGCCAGATCCGGGATGATGAGAACAGATACATCCGCCGGGACATCCCCGGATTTCAGATTCACAGAAACCAGATTTCCATACGTGGGTTCAATACTTTCGTTCAGGTACCCAAAAGACCCAAACGGATTATTTTCATCGGAGACATTAAAATTACCGGAGTTTACCAGAAGCCCAACCTTTCTTTCATTGGGCCGGACAAACCGATGAATGGTGGATGTGAGCTGGTATTCCATTTCTCCTGTGTCCACAATATTGGCGATTACTTTCTTTTCATCCCCGTAGATCACCACAGCGGAAAGATACGGCCGTTTCACCCCGCCCTCTCCCTTCTGGCGGTCAATCATCTCAATAGTGGCCGGTTTCACGCCCAGCTCATTGGCACGGTTACGTGCGTCTTCGTTTTTATCCGGATCTGATATCCGCAGTTCAATTTTCCGGGAATTCAGATTGGCATACTCCTGCAAAAAATCCCTGGAAAATTTCATGGGCTGGATCAATTGGTCAGGCAGATCATCAGAAATGAATGCCTCAATTTTCAAAAGATCCGGAATTTCTTTGACCACCTTCCGGGTGGATTCTGTCATACGGAGCCGTCCATCCCGGGAAACATCAAAACGCAGATAAAGACCATAGCTCACCCAGTTCAGGAGCAACAGGTTCAGAATGATTAAAATCGTGGTGATTTTTTTATCTTGTATTATTTTATTCCACATAGTTTTCTCCTCCCTCAGCGGGATCTCTCCACAGCCCGCATGTTCAGATACAGGAATGCGAAAATAAATCCGGCAAAATAGATTATGTCCCTGGTATCCAGAAGCCCCCGGTACATGGCATCAAAATGCCAGCTCACAGATAAATACGCCACCACACTTTTAAAAGACCCCAGATGCTGCAGGATTGGATGATAGTTCATCAAAAAAAGCAAAAAAACTGCCGCAAAAGAGAGTAAAAACGCAATGATCTGGTCACGGCTCAACCAGGAAAGGTATAACCCCAGTGCGGTATAGGCTGCTCCCATCAGAAAAGCCCCCAGATATCCGCCCAGAATCACCATGATGTCCGGGGATGCCGCGTATATGACTGTCACCGGAAGAAACAGGGTGGTTCCCAGGGCAATGGCCAGAAAAACCAGGGCAGCAAAATATTTCCCCAGGATTATTTCCACGGTCTCAAAGGGCAGGGTGAATAACACCTCAATGGTTCCACTGCGTTTTTCTTCCGCCCACAGCCGCATGGTAATGGTGGGAATGAAAATAACATAGGCAATCCGCAGACTCTCAAAAAAAGAATCAATGGATCTCCCTCTTTCCCAGAATTGGGCGATGGAAAAAACAAAGAGCAGGATGATGACATGGAATACGGCCAGAAAGATATAGCCAATTGGCGTGTTAAAATAATTGGCCAGCTCCCGGCGGTAAACCACGGACACATTTTTAAAATTAATATTCAAATTCCACTTCATATTTTCCCCCCTCAAACTTTTTGATTCTGGATAGTGAGATCCCGGAACACAGATTCCAGGGAAAATTTTTCCCGGTACAGCTCCAGCAGAAGCCACTGGTTTTTCACCACCAGACGGTATAAATCCAGACTGGTCTCTTTTGCATCCCGATTGGATGTGATACTGATCAGGGTTTCTCCGGAAGGAGTAAATTCCACCCCGGCAATACTCACTCCCGGAATTTCTTTTTCAATCAGGGAATCCAGATTGTCCACAATCCCCTTGAGTGTCAGGCGGATTCCGGAAGCCCCCTTCTGCATATTGGAAATTTCCTCCAGAGACTTATCCATCACAATTTTACCCTCATGGATAATGATGGCCCTCTGGCTTGTTGCTTCCACTTCCTTGAGTATGTGAGTACTGAGTATAATGGTTTTTTCTTTGGACAGCCCCTTGATCAGGCCCTGGATTTCCACAATCTGGTTGGGATCCAGTCCCGATGTGGGCTCATCCAGAATCAGGATTTCCGGATTATGGATCAACGCGGCCGCCAGACCCACCCTCTGCCGGTAGCCTTTGGATAAAACAGAGATAGGACGGTAAAAATGATCACCCAGAGAGGTTTGGGAAACCACTCTTTCAATGGCATCCTTTTTATTGTCCACATTCCGGGCGGCGGCCATAAAATCCAGATAATCACAGACCATCATATCGGAATAGGAAGCAGAACTCTCCGGCAGATACCCAATCATAGCCTGTATTTCTCTTTTACTTTTGGAGATACTTTTCCCGCCGATTTGTATCTCTCCGGAATCCGCATTATAATAACCGGTGAGCATTCTCATGGTAGTGGTTTTTCCCGCTCCGTTAGGCCCCAGCAGTCCCACAACCTCTCCTTTAGCAACGGAAAAAGAGATATCCCGTACAACCGGACGCTCTTCAAAGCTTTTGCAAAGACCTTTGACTTGTATCATAGTTGATTAGCAAAATAGATGAAACCCGACGTCAAGATTTTTCTTTCCAAAATACATCCTTGACACGCCATCCATCATTCGCACTTTATTATGTCACATTGATACTATATGGAATCCTGCATCCACAACGGCAACTCAATAAAAGAAATACTATTTTATCAGTTGAAACCTGATAATCTGGCAGGTGCACGTGCCATGGAAACCCTTTTGAAAGAGTTATCTTTCCGTGGCAATGTTATCTTCGCGGATACGGAGTCTGGATTGCTGCAGAATGCCACCATGCACTCGCTGGTGGTCTCCCCTCTATCCTCTCGTGGGCGGCTGGGAAATCTGATGTTCCATCACGGTATTGCCCATTACGTGTCCTTACGGGACTTTCTGATACACGGATCACAAATGGTTCTGGCCGGGGAGGATAATGTGATTCCCAAGGAGAGGGTGATTCTGGCATTTCTGCCCATGCACATCGAAAACCTTATCCATTCCATATTATACCGTTTGGGATACCAGGTTTCCCTGGCTCACTCCGCCGCTATGCTCACCAAACTTCTGGAATCCAGACACTGCTGTATGATTCTGGATTCGGATATATCTTATTTCCAGTCAAAAATTCGGGCGAAACGGGAGAGCATGTTCAGGGAGATCCGTAAGAGTATGGATAACAATCCGGATTTTTCCATCATTCTGCTCAAGGATTTTGACCAGGGGAGTCTTTTTGAAGATATGCAGTCCAGCATCCGCCAGATTTCCAATATTCTGCTGAGCCCGCAGGAGTTTCTCCTTTTTTTGTTAAAATTTATTTCCGCTTTTTCCTATGATCTGAATACCTCCCTGTACCAGAAAAACATCAACAGTAATCCGTATTTACCGGAGAACAAGCCATTCAATGTGAAATCCATCGGCGTGAATTTTAAAAACATGAAAGAAACCTTTTATAAAATGGCCGATGGGGGCGTGATAGAAAGGATGCAGAAAAATCGCGAATATATTCATACCTTGGAAAAAAACGCCATTTTTCTCCAACCCTTTCTATGGCTGGAGAATTACCTTCTTCACACGGAAGCGAATGCCAGTAGAGAATCCTTTACTTTTATTTCACGCCCACCGGAATTTTCTGCCGGAAATTCCATGGAAAAAGTGGAACCTTTCCATAAGAAGAAAGATGTACCCCAGGACAACGGTTCTATTTTTTCTCTGCCACCTTCCTCCGTGGAATGAAAACGGATACGGGCATCTTCCCCAAAATACGTGATCACTTCAAAGTTTTTATCCACGCGGAATATTTTTCCGGGGGTGACAAGAGAATCGCTTTTTTCTATCTTAAGCTTGAAATATTTCTCATCCAGCGGATCATAATTTTTCTGGATTCTCACATTCTGTTTCCGGATAACTTTTTTGGAATCTTCCAGATGCAACTCCCTCCCCCGCCCAAAGTCATAGATGCGGTATGTGAAGTCAGAGGGTTGCTGGATTTCATAAAAAAGAATTTCTCCCTTTGTTCCATGCACCAGCCCGGGAGTCAGTATAAAAATATCCCCTTTTCCTGGAATGTAGGAATAAAAATGTCGCAGGGCGTCTTCCTCTTCCATCAGTTTTTCAATCCGGGAAATATCCACGTTGTTCCGGATCCCCAGATAAAGAGCAGAGCCTTCCTTTGCGTCCAGGATCACCCAGCTTTCCATTTTACCGGAGCCTTTGATCCCCATGGACTTCAGATCCTCATCCGATGGGTGCACCTGTATGGAGAGATTATCTTTTGTGGATAACACCTTCAAAAGGAGAGGAAATTCCTGTGGAAACGCATCGGCGGTCTGGTGCTTCCATATTTCCGGGGCCTTATGTGCCCAGTAGTCTTGGAACGCCATCGTTTCCGATGTGTGCACATCCACCGCCCGGACGGGAAAGACATCCAAGGCAGAAGCCAGGATCATCTCTCCCACAGGATGATTTTCCGTGGCGGTGAGGTGGTTCAGATAATCTCCTCCCCAGGGTTTTTTTACGTAATACGGCTCCAATCGCAGTGGATTATTCTTCATTGGTATCTCCTTGAAAGGATGTTTGTTCAGGGCGGTGATTTTGTAAATACTTTATTGTCCGGTGCATATCGGAAAGATGGGGAACATGGAGAGTGGTAAACCCCAGATTTCCGGCCGCATGGATATTCTCTTCCCGGTCATCCATAAAAAGGATATTCTCCGGTTCCACCCCCAGCCGATGTGCGGCGATACGAAAAATCTCCCCTTCCGGTTTTCTGGACTGCAGCTCATAGGATGTGAAAAACGTATGAAAATGAGAGATGATCTCCGGATATTTCTTCCGAACAAAATGAATATGCACCGCATTTGTGTTGCTTAACACACTCAAATGGAACGATTTTTTTGCCTGTAGCAGAAGCTCCTCCACGCCCGCCACCGGACGCACAATCTCCAGATTAAATCCATGGATGAAATCCTCTTCCCGGATTTTTTTCTGCCATCGGCCTTCCAGATGCCGCATCAGGACATGATAGTCAATTTGTCCTTTTTCAAAACGGAAGTACACATCCATCGGCAGTGGATCTGTATCCTCCCGAATCCGTGGGTCATCCAGAATTTCCGCAAAATAATCCAAGGTCCGCTGGCGGTCGATTTCAAAAATAACATTTCCCAGATCAAACAGGAGTACTTTTATTCCGGAGAGATTGATCATAAATTTGGCTATTTGATGGACCCGGATGCCTCTTCCCCGCGTTCGGCAATTTCCCGCAGAATTTTCTGGTAAAATTCATTGGTGATGGGATAAAACAAAATCAACACCAGAGAAACCAGACCAAAAAGGGCCGGCACCAGAGCAAACAGGGCAGAGATGCCAGACAATGCTTCCGGACTCTGGGCAGCCTTGGGGACATATCCCACCAACGCAAGGGCCATCCCCATCAAACCACCGCCGGCGGCCATGGCCATTTTCTGGGAGAGACTGAACACGGAATATACCACACCGTCCGCCCGTATTCCCGTTTTCCACTGGTTATACTCCACGGTATCCGGCAGCATGGACCAGGTCATCACCCCCACTAACGCCCCAAAAAAATTAAAAAAAGTGGATAACACAAAGATGGCTGCAATCATAGTCGGAGTGCAAAAAAACAGAATTGTCCCCGCTATAAATGTCCCGGCGTTAGCCGCAATAAACGTTGTTTTCTTCCCGTATTTCTGTGAAAGCCAGGGTGCAATCCCATAGGCCAGAACCGCCGGTATGGAGGTAACCATAAAAAAGACGGGTACCATATCCTTTTTTCCCAGATAATATTCAAAGTAATACATAATGGATGCATTCCGTACCGTGAGAGCAGAAAGACCCGCAAAAGCGGAAATTCCCAGCAGAAGCAGGGGAGTATTTTGGGCAATCATAAGGAAAGAACGGAAAACCGGGTAGCTCTTTTTTACCTCCACGACTCTCTCCCGAACACTGGCAAAGGTGTACCAGTTCACCGCCACAATGGCAATGGCATAAATGGCCATAACAGAAGGATATCCGGCTTTTTCCGATGGGAATAGATCCACCAGCGGCTTGGTGGCAATAATGACTGTCATCATCCCCAGCCCGGACATCAGCATCCGCACGGATGTCAGTACCGTTCTTTCCTGGGTATCCCGGGTCATCACCGCTGTCAAGGAGGAATATGGAATATTGACCATGGTATAGATCATACCCAACAATGTGTAGCTTAAAGCGGCATAAGTGGTTTTCATGCCCACCGATGCGTCCGGGCTCCAGAAAGTGGCCACCAGAATGGCCGCCATGGGAATGGCCCCAAAGAGGAGATACGGCCGGAACTTTCCCCATCGGCTGCGGGTGCGGTCCGCGATAAATCCCATAATGGGGTCGTTGATGCCATCCCAGATGCGGGTCACCAGGAAAATAATGCCCACGCTCGCCGCAGAGATACCGGCCACGTCTGTGTAAAAATAGGTGAGATATGTCAATATGGAATGGAACACCAGATTATGGGCAAAGTCCCCCACCCCAAAGCCGATGCGTTCTCTCCATCCCAGCCGAATACTGGAATTGATCTGTTCCATTCGGCATGGATAAACTGGAAATATGTTATGTCAAGAAAAAAGTTATTTTCCCCTGGTTTGGTCTGCTCCTTCCATTGGGCGTAGAAAAACAAAAACCCCATGATAATCACCAGAGAAGATATTACAATGATATGGATATAGTTCACGAATTCCTTTGCGGGAGTCAGTAACAATAAAGCAATAATCCCGGCTATTCCCACAATAATGGAAACAACCCCACCCAAAATAAAACCATACCCTTTAAGGAAAGCAAATAAGGTCCCGCCCAAAGTAGCAAAAGCCGCGAGAATAGAAATAACCATTCCCACATAGATCGGCCACTTTTGCCCCCAGACTGAATTTTTGATTATCCTTTATGGCAATGGGTCGATACTATAACCGACTATGCCAAAAATGAATAGAATCAAAACAGTACTTGTCATTATAACCATTGCCATGTCCACGGCACACTATCCACAGACAACGGATCCCAAGCCGACCCCGGATGATAAAAAAAAGCAGGAAGATCAGGAGAAGAAGAAGGAAAACACCGGGAAAGAGAGTGCAACCGGATTCCAGGGGATTCTGTGGTCCACAAAATATGCGGATGTTAAAGAGGAGTTCCGCACGCTTTCCTCCAATCCAGAAGTGAAAGATCCGGCGGAGATTATCCGGGATATCCCAGACAAGGAAATTTTAATTAAAAGAAACGGTATCTATTACCGGTATGTGTTCTATAAGAAAGTGGATCCATCCGGGAAGACGGTTTCCCCGGAAGAAAGCAGTGCCACTCCGGCGGAAAACCAGAAGGAAGAGGACATCCCTCGTTTCTTTTTCATGGAAAGCTATTTTCCTTTTGTACCCTCTGACCAGATTTACAATAAGCTTAAAGAGAAGTACGGGGAAAAAACCGGAGCCAGCATGAACAAGGATAATTCCGGAGCCTATTTCTGGGAAACCCCGGATGGCTATATTGTCCAGTGGGTGGAACCCTACCGCAAGGCTCCGTTCACCCGCAGTATTTATTATATCTCCAGAAAGATCAAGGAAGAGATAGAGAAGGATTATTCCCAATACAATAACTACCGGGAGTTGAAAGCGGTGGAGAAATTGCTGCCTTAACCGGAGAAAAATTCCGGGTATGTTTTCACGGGGATTCCCCACTCCCGTGCTTTTTTCATTTTGGATGAGGAAGACTGCGGGTCAGAAGTGACCACCACGGCGGTTTTTTTGGTCACGGATCCGGAGGGTTCAAACCCCATTTCTCTGGCTTTTTTCTCCAGCTCTTTCCGGGGCATGGGCCCTTCTCCGGTGAATACCACTCCGGGTTTTTCTGTGGTGGAAACATTCTGCGGAAATTCCATGATGTCCACCAGCTCGGCGAAGAGTTCCGCATTGGCCGGAATGCTCTTCCATTCCATAATATTTTTCCCAATGACGTAGGAATCATCCTGAAAGGATAAAAAATCGGGCGGAGATAAAATTCCCAGCTTTTGCAGACTTTTCCTCTGGACACCCGGAATCCCCAGGCTGGCAATAAAATCCTGAAAATCCATTTTCCGGGATTTCTGTATCTGGCGGATAAAATTATCCGCTTTCTTTTCCTGAAATCCTTCCAACGCCAGAAGGTCTTCCCGGGAGAGCCGGTACAAGTCCCGGATGGAGCGGACATTTTTACTGTCATAGAGCGAGCGTATGGTGGCTTCTGCAATATTATCCATCTGGGATTTTTGTACCCAAAATAATATTTTCTGGATAATTTTTTCCGGGCATTCCGGATTGGAGCAGAAGAGGTGGGTTTCCTTTTCCTCCAGCACAGATTCGCAGGATGGACACCGGGAGGGAATTAAATCCGGATCATAATTTTTTCCGGGATTATCCTCCGTATGGCTCAGGTTTTCCGCCACATAGGGAATGACGTCATTGGCTCTCTCAATTTTCAGACGGTCATTCATAGCCAATTTCAGTGCCTTCACATTGGCCAGATTATTCAGAGTAGCCCTGCGGATGGTGGCTCCACCAATGACCACCGGTGCAAAAACGGCCACCGGAATCACATTTCCCAGACGGGAAACCTGCCAGAGAATCTGCTGCAGGGTGGAAACCCGGGACGATGGAGGCGGTTTAATGGCCACGGCGTAATGGTTATGGTGATCCACCACCCAGCGGGAATTGATTTCCTCAAAAAGAGAATTGTCATCCACGGAAACGATGAGGCCATCCGTTTCAAATTCCCACTCTTCCCGGAGCGAATCCATGTACTTATTGAAATATTGTTCCATCCCGGAAAAACTGTTTACGGTGGTATACGGGATAACGGGAAACCCTGTGTTTTTCAAAAATTCCAGTTTCCGGGATTCTGACGACAAAACTCCCACAGGCTGGATCTGGTACGCGAGGAAACGCACCGCAGAAACTCCGGAGCGGTTATCCTTCCGGCCAATGAGTCCTGCCGCCATGTTCCGCAGGGAACGCAGGTTTGTGGTATCTTCATTTCCGGAAAAGGATTCCTCTTCCTGCTGGAAATTCCTGGGCAAAAATAGCTCCCCCCGGATCTCCACATCCCGAAACCCGGAGATCTCCCCGGTGGGAATTTCTGGCGGCAGAAAATCCAGATACTGCCGGATGTACGTAATATTTTTTCCCCTGTTGCCGTCCCCCCGTGTAGCAATATGGTGGAGTTTTCCTTCCCGGTACAGCAAGGAAGCGGAAATCCCGTCAATTTTTGGCTCCAGAATAAAGGACGTTCCGTCCGGAAGGGAAAGTCGCCGCATCCAGTCCTCCAACTGCACGGTGTTTTTCACTTTATTGGCGGAGAGCATGGGATAGATATGGCTGGTTTTTTCTTCTTCTGCGTCCGTTTCAGAACCGATGGCGGAAAAATACGGATGCCGGGGTTCTGCGGATTTCAGTTCACTTTCCAGACGGTCAAAATCTGCATCGGAGAGGGGGGAATTCCCATGGTTATAGTAAGCTTCCCGTGCGTTCCGGAGGATTTCTACAATTTCTTCTGGTTTCATCCTTAATAATGATATTCAGTATAACAGTTAAATTTCCAGGATGGTACCTTCCCCATCAATCCGGGGGAAAAATCCGGTGGCATCCACTCCCATTTCTTTCATCTTCCGTGAGAGATCCAGCTTTTTTTCGTCCGTACCCATCGGCCAGAACCCCAGAAGTGTGGTGCCGGCTCCGGAGAGATAGGCTCCATACGCACCGTTATCCTTCCAGTACCGGAATGTTTCCTTCATGCCGGGGATATAATCCGCACGCTGGTTTTGGTGGATGACATCGTCCATGGCAACCCGGAATAACTCCGTCTCAGAAGCATTCCATTCCGGTTTGGAAAGCAGATATCCCAAAGCTCCAGTGCGGGATGTGTGGAATGTCACATCCTCCATGGGAAGGGAGGCGGGAACCACTTCTCTGGCTTTGGATGTAAGCAGAGACCGATGCGGGATAATCCCCATGATTTTCACCGGTGCTTTCAGGGGTATCTGCATCCGGACATACCTACCATTTGTTTTCATGGAATTAATCCACCCGCCAAAGAGTGCCGGACCAATGTTATCCGGATGCCCCTCATTAGCGGAGGCAAACTGGAATATGTCATCCATGGTGTATGCAAAACCATGTTTTTTCCGCATAATTTCATTGGCAATAATCATCCCGGCCAGAATAGCGGTGGAGGACGATCCCAGACCCCGCTCCAGCGGAATCTCCACATGAACCTTCACAAATACTTTTTCCGGTGGAAAACCGGCTTTCTTAAAAAGGGAAAAATAGCTCTTGCAGATTAAATTATTATCATTATTTTCCAGATTGACGGCAGCATTTTTTGCGGTGGTCTGCCGAACAAGCTCTCCGGGGATAAACTCCAGATTACAGATTCTTTGCGTCTGCGGAATTTGGTCAGAAAATACAGCAGTAAAACGGTTCCGGAGCCCGAATGCAATTCCCCAGACATCAAATCCCGGACCAATGTTGGCCGAGGTTGCGGGGATGCTCACCGTAAATTCCATACACCATATTTTAAAAATCCCACCAACCGCCAAATAGAATATGGGTTTTCTGCGGGATTTTTCATAGACCCGGGAAAAAAGGATTGCTATGGCCATGTAAACCGCCGATCTTGTATCTAATTCGATTTTTGTGCGAATAAAGAATAGCTATGAACAGAAAAAGAACTAAAACGGTGCGTTATACCAATTATTATCCGGTTATCTTTAAACCGGTGATTAGGATATTTGTCTTTCTGAGTAATAAGATTTCTTATACTTTTTCTGTTTCCATTATCTCTGCCATCGGTGGGTTTCTGATTGCTGGTTATATTGCCACCTTCATTGCATCCACTGTCCAATTCCACCTGTCCGGCACTGCGGATGAATTTCTCAGGCTTTTCATTATTTTGGTATTCGTGGAATATGCCCCCGGTTATTTTCTCCACTTTGGGTTTCTGGAAAGACTGGGCATCCCATCCTTTACCTCCTCTCTCCGTCTGATCAATAAATTTTACAACAATGGAAAAATTTCCGCAACCATATCAGAGACATACCTGAAGGACCTCTACCGTGCTGCGGAAATGCTTCCCCACTCCAATATGATTGCGGCTGGAATCTATCCCAGTGTAGTTATGGTGGCGGTGACCATCCAGGAGCTGATCATTGGAACCAAACAAAATGCGTTTTTTATTTTTCTGGGCATTTTCTCCGCCATTCTGACTTATATTTTTTATACCTATGTAATTGCAGAGCTGCTGACCGGAGAACTGCGGCGGCGACTCAAACGTATGCTTGTGATGCGGCGGATCTCCTTTGGAGAAAAAAGCTATTTCAGTATCCGCAGAAAATTTATTTTTATCTCTTTTCTGGTTTTGAGCTCCATGATTGAGTTAGGTCTGATGTTTTTTTTCCAGGACGGGAAGACCGGTTTTAATATGCTTCCTTGGATTTTTATTGGAATGACCGCCGTTGTTGTTGGTTCCCTCCTTTTCTTTTATCTGATCTCCATTGAAGAAGCTCTGCTGGAAATCGAAAGTGCCGCCATTGACCTGGGCAGAGGTGGAAAAGGAAAGCTCTATGGCAGAAGTCTGGATAAAGAGTTCATCCGCATGGGAAAGGGAATTGTCTCTGCCGCCTATGAAGTGAACCAGGTCCGGAATAATCTCCAGAAAAAAGTGGATGAACGCACAAAAGAACTCCAGAAAACGCTTTCCGAGGTCAGACAACTCAAGGAACAGCAGGACGGGGATTATTTTCTCATATCCCTTCTGACCGATGTGCTTAGAGAAGCTCATAATGTGGATACCTTGCAAAATGTGAAGGTGGACTATTACATAGAAGAAAAGAAAAAGTTTAAATTCCGCAAATGGGCAAAAGACATCGGCGGGGATATGATCATGGCACAGTCCATCACCCTCCGGGGACGACCATACCTGATGTTCCTGAATGCGGACGCCATGGGGAAATCCATACAGGGAGCCGGCGGGGTGCTGGTAATGGGTAGCGTGCTGAAATTTTTAATAGAAAAAACCATTGATCCAGATTCCGATAAAACCCGCCTTTACCCGGAACGGTGGCTCAAAGAGGCCTATATTGAACTCCAGAAAATCTTTGAGGGTTTTAACGGCTCCATGACCATGTCCATGGTTCTGGGGCTGATGGATACATCCACAGGTCTGGTCTATTTTATCAACGCAGAACATCCCTGGGTGATTCTATACCGGGACGCCAAGGCATCCTTCATTGAAGAGGAGCTTATGTTCCATAAAATTGGGATGGAAGGGGTGCGGATGTATCCATGGATTAAACTCTTCCAAATGATGCCGCAGGATTCATTGATCATCGGATCTGACGGAAGAGATGACCTGCTGCTGGGGATGGATGAAGAGGGGAACCGCATCATCAATGAAGATGAAAAATTAATCTTGAAAAACATAGAAAAATCCTCCGCAGATATTTCCAGACTCACCGCAACCATTAAGGAAACCGGTGAGCTCACGGATGACCTTTCTTTGATGCAGATCACATACCGTCCGGAAAACGCCGGGATCAGAGAAAGCATGGATATGGCAGAAAGGGATTCTTTTGTTAAGGCAACAGAGGCCGTCAAAAAGAAAGATTTTGCCTCCGCTATTAAAATCCTGGAAAAACTGGCCGTGGAAAACAAAACCATTCCAGAGGTTCTGGATCTGGCCATGCGAACATATTTCCGGGCAAAGGATTACGTGAAATCCTTCCACTACGCAGAAAAATTACTGAAAATAGATCCCGGAATTTCGGAGGCTCTGTATTACGCCTCCGTCTCCGCCAAGATGAACCGCAATTTCAAACGGGCAACAGATCACGGGGAAAGGTTGCGTCTGCGGGAACCTGCAAATCTGAAAAATACCATCAACCTGGCGGACACTTGGAGAATATCCGGAAACCATGACCGTGCCCGGCATCTGGCGGAAGAAGTCCTGAAAGCAGATCCGGAAAACCGGAACGCCCTGCTTTTGCTGAAGAAAATCCGCTAAATCGCTATTCTATAATTTATATCTCCATCTCGGATGGTGCGAAAAGAGGGCGTATTGAGATGTCATATTTCCGGCGGAGTTAGATTTCCCATGAGACCATTTTCATTTACATCGCATAAATAATTGGCAAAATAGTATAATTTTTATTATTGACAATCTCATCGAATATGACACACGTCCCACGTGAGACCCATAGCAAACGATGGTTCTTCTGCAAGTTCTCGTAAGGCATATTTCATTGGAGGAGGAATTGCCTCTCTGGCTGGGGCAGTCTTTTTAATTCGTGACGGTGGTTTTCGTGGTGAAAATATCGAAATTTTTGAACAAAATGAACGTTCGGAATGAGTATATTTTCTGGGGATATGGATTGTTCCCGGACAAGGATGGAGATTTTATTAAAAAGAAAATGGGAGAATGTACAGGAGAGGAAATCCTCAAGGAAGTTTTGTATCATCTGCCAGTGGATAACAAAGAATATATTCTGGGAGTATCCCATTGCATTCCCACAGAAATGCCCTTTATTACAAGTCAGTTTAATATACGGGAAAAATATGACCGCCCGAAGGTAATTCCTGATGGTGCAGAGAATTTTGGCTTTTTGGGACAATATGTTGAAATAAAAGATGATGTTGTTTTTACTGTGGAATATTCTGTCCGGTCTGCAATGATGGCGGTATATTCTCTTCTTGGAATAAATAAAAAGGTGCCACCGGTTTATCGTGGCTACCTGAACCCAATCATCGTCTGGAGAGCGATAAAAGCATTATTACGATAAAAATAATGGAGATAATATGAAAAAAATAATCATTCTGGCCCTGGGCGTTTTGGCATGGAACTCCCTTCTTCCCACTGAACCAATGCGTGTTCCGGAAAATTTCCAAAGCATGACAGTGGGAAAAAATATTGAGGTTTATAAAGATGCGGATAATAGATACTCCATCCAGGATGTTGTATCCGCAAACTTCCCCGGTAAATGGGAAAAAAGCAATGCCGATGTGCCCAATTATGGATTCTCTGATGCTACGTACTGGGTAAAATTCCGGATAGATGACAGGGACGCGAGGGAAGATTATTTTCTGGAGTATGGGTATCCGCCCATCGACCAGATTGATTTTTACGGTTTGGATGCGAACAATCAAATCCTCTTCCATAAAAAAGGCGGGGATAGTGTGGATTATTCCAAACGGGATATTATATACCGGAATATCCTTTTTGATATACAAAATTCGGATCACAGAATCACCCAGTATGTTATGAAAATAAAATCGACCAGTTCCATTAATATTGATCTGGTGTTGTGGAAGTATAAATATCTTTTGGAAAAAATAGATACCGAACAGGGATTCCTGCATCTTTATTTTGGGATTTTGGTGGCATTGATTTTATACACCTTTTTTCTTTTTATTTCCGTCAGGGACATCAATTATCTGAATTATATAATCTTTCTGGCAGCATCATTCTTTCTGGATTACACTCTTTTGGGGAATGCGTACCGTATATTTAATGGGGAGGCACTTTTCACGGTGAATAATAACATTCCCCTGTTTCTGAATTTAACCAATATAACCGCCTTGTTATTCTCCCGCAGGTTTCTGAACTCCGGAAATATTTTCCATAAAACAGATAAGTTTTTAATTGGCATTGGAGTTGTGATTGTAGTGATGATGGTTTATTCCATTCTGGGAGACTACCATAAAGCTATCTCTCTGTCCATGCCATTTTCTTTTCTGGAGTATATTTCCCTGGGGATTGTGGGTGTGATAGCATATTCCAGAGGCTATAAAGCCGCCAAATATTATATGATAGCCTTTGGGATTCTGATAGCGTTTTCCATGGTCATAGTCTTAAAAACTGTGGGAATTTTTCCTGTTAATTTTTTCACTACCTATGCAATGTATATTGGCCGGGCAACCAATATGATTCTTTTATCGCTGGCTCTCGCGGACAGGATCAATATTTTAAAACAGGAAAAAGAAACCGCACTCCAGGAAAAACTGGCGGAATCGGAAAAGGTGGCCAGAATGAGCCGGGCATTCCAGCGTTTTGTTCCACTGAAATTCCTGGATCTTCTGGGCAAGGAAGATGTGACCCAGATTGTTCTGGGGGATAATATTTCCAAAGAAATGACCATATCTTTTTCTGATATCCGCTCCTTTACCACAATGTCAGAAAAAATGACCCCGGAAGAAAATTTTCAGTTTATCAATGAATTCCTGAAAAAAATGCAGCCGGTGATCCATTCCAATAATGGTTTTATCGACAAATACCTGGGAGATGCCATCATGGCTCTGTTTGACCGGAATGCAGAAGATGCTCTGAACGCGGCCTTGATGCAGCATTCCGCCCTCGCTATCTATAATCAGGAACGGGAAAAAATGGGCAATGAACCCATACGGATTGGTATTGGGATCAACACCGGACCACTGATGCTGGGAACCATCGGGGCAGATGAACGGATGGATGGAACCGTTATTTCTGACGCAGTGAATCTTGCATCCCGTCTGGAAGGAATGAATAAAAAATACATGACATCCATTTTGATCAGCAATAATACCTATGACAAAATTCAGGAAAAAGAAAAATATCATATCCGGAAAATTGACTATGCAAGAGTCCGGGGGAAAGAAACCCCCATAACCATTTATGAAGTTCTGGATGTAATGGCCAGCCGTACCGATGCGTTGAAACAGGAAACATCGAAAATATTTGCTGAAGGATTAACCCTTTTTGGTAGGAGGAACATGGCAGAAGCGATGAAAATATTCCAGGACATCTTTTCCAAAAATCCGGAGGACAAAGTGGCGGAACTATACATTGAACGTTGTACGGAATATTTAAAAAACCGCTACCTCAGGGAAGACGATACTTTAATACCTCTCCCGTAAGGATTGATAGGAAGGACACACTTTATGCGGTCATCACTCCACGATGGATGCGAGACCATAGGTTTAGAAATGCCTTTAGCGACGACCGGACGGTTATGGTTCCCCTTGCGATAGCAGAAAAATTCCCAAGTTTGCTCTCCAGTTGGGGAAGAAATGGATTCTTTTCTTGTTTTGGACATAACAGGATTTTTCAATTGTAACTCTGGAGTCATTACAGAAATCCGTGAAATCCTGAATGGTGAAAAAATGCAGGTTGGGGCTTTCATACCAGGGATAGGGCAGGGATGGAGTCACCGGGGTCTTTCCGCTGAAGAAAAGCTGCAAACGGTTTCTGTAATGGCCAAAATTGGGAAATCCAATGATCACTTTTTTCCCCACGCGGAGGGTTTCCATGAGGACTTCCCGGAGTTTCTTGACCTGCTCCAGACTCTGGTTCATAATTACAATATCAAAGCTTTTATCCGAATAATCCGCAAGGCCGGAATCCAGGTCACCGTAAAAAACACTCAGGCCTTTTTCCACGCACCGGTAAACCGCATCTTCGTCAATGTCAATGCCTTGTCCCCGGATTTTTTTCTGGTCTTTCAGTAGTTTCAGTAGCGTGCAGTCTCCGCAACCCAGATCCAGAACATGGGCACCTTGTGGAATGCAACTCAGGATCATCCGGTGGTCAATGGAAATGTCTTCGTTCGGTTTCATGTTGATTCTCCGTCTTCTTCCAGATACACGGAATCCAGAAAATGGTGAATGAGATGGGACTGGCGTTCCGTCTCCAGCAGAAATGCGTCGTGCCCATACGTGGAATCAATTTCACAGTACGTAGTTTCCATCCCCGCCATTTTACAGGAACGGACAATTTCCATCTGCTGGTACGGCGGATACAGCCAGTCAGAACGGAAGGCTATTACCATCACTTTATAGGAAAATCCCCGCAGCATTTCATGCAGCGGTTGCCCACGGGACGCATCGTATAGATCCATCGCTTTGGTTAAATACAGAAAAGAATTCGCATCAAACCGGTTCACAAAGCTGTCCCCTTTATATTGGAGATACCCTTCCACATCAAAATTTGCACGGAAGGGGTCTTCCCCGGTGACTACCCGGCTTGCCTTCCGCCCGAATTTTTTCTGCATGGAGATATCGCTCATGTACGTGATGTGTCCCACCATCCGGGCCACAGAAAGCCCTCTGGCGGGTTTTTCTTTCCCATAATAATCCCCCATGTTCCAGTTCAGGTCATTCATCACAGATTGGCGGGCTACCTCATTGAATGCGATCTGCTGTGGACTATGGCGGATGGTGGTGGAGATGGGGATGGCAGAGCGAATCATATCCGGATAGGAAACCATCCACTCCAGAACCTGCATCCCACCCATGGAACCACCGGCCACGCTCAAAAGTCTTTTTATCCCAAGGTGGCTGGTCACCAGTTCTTTCTGCATATTGACCATATCGCCGATGGTAACCAATGGAAAGCTGGTTCCATAGGGACGGCCGGTTTCCGGATTGATGGAAGAAGGCCCAGTGGATCCGGCACAGCTCCCCAGAACATTACTGACAACAATGAAATATTTATCTGTATCAAATCCCTTGCCAGGGCCAATCATGGCGTCCCACCAGCCGGGACTTTTATCGCCTTCCCGGTATCCAGCAGCATGGGCATCCCCCGTGAAGGCATGGGCAATCAGAATCGCATTATCTTTTTTTTGATTAAGAGTTCCATAGGTTTCATAAGCAATGGTGATGGGACCCAGGTTCCCCCCGCTTTCCAGAATACGGGTATGAGGGGGATTTGCAAATTGATAATATTGGGTTTGCGTATATTCCATCTCTAAAGTATTAATCTCTCCGCGAACAGATTTATTTTTTCCTTCATTTTTTCAAGCCCATTATCCGGGGTCAGAGGTCCGCTGGCCTGGAGAAATTCCGGTCTACCCCCACCGCCTCCGGGAATGCCCAGTTCTTGCGAAAGAGTCTTAAATGATGCAGATATGTTGAGACCGGTCTCTTCCGCCATTTTCCGGGAGGATGCCGCCACAAGGGACCACTTTTCTCCGGAGCTGGAAAATAGAATGAAGACCAGATTTTTTTCCTTATCCCGCAGAACATCCGCTGCGGATTTGAGAAAATCCATAGACTGGTCTTGCATATAATAAACGAGAGTTTTTTTGTCTTTCTGCTTGGAATTCAGGATTGCGTCCACAAATCCGGAATCCAGCTTTCCTGTTTCCCGGCTTTTCTTTTTTGCATCTTTTTTTATGGATGATTCCAGATTTTTGTATTCCTCATCCAGCTCTTTCAGGGATATCCAGACACGAACCAGATCCGGAGACAGGGTGGAATTTTTTTTGAGGTTTTCCAGCCGGTCTTTGATTTTGCTCAGTTGCTCCCTGTAAGGCTTATCCGTTCCTTTCTCCATATCCGGGGAAGATAAGAGAAGCGAAACATTTTCCAGAAGTGAATCCAATTTATTGTTTACCACAAAAGCGGCCTCTTTATGCACCCTGGCTTCAATCCGGCGATTTCCTGCCCCGGGGGAAGATTCCTTCAGGATAAGAAAAGCACCAATGTCTCCGGTGGACAAAACGTGGGTTCCTCCGCAAAATTCCACGGAGGCTTTTTCCGTGTCTGTCCCCATCTGGATTACCCGGACAATGTTTCCGTATTTTTCGCCAAATGTCATCAAGGCTCCTGTATTTCTGGCCTCTTCAATGGGAAGCACCCGAGTGGTCACCGGATGGGATTTCCGGATATTTTCATTCACATCTATTTCAATCTGGCGTATCTGTTCTGCGGAGAGTCCGGATGGATGGGTAAAATCAAACCGCAGATACGATGGATCCACCATGGACCCGCTCTGGCGGACATGGTCTCCCAGGGTTTTCCGCAGGGCGGCGTTCAGCAAGTGAGTGGCACTGTGGTTTTTCCGCAGCATGGATCTTTTTTCCGTGTCAATCTCCAGCTGTGCCACATCGCCCACAGAGAGTTTCCCTTCTATTTTGGAAACAACATGGACGTGGTAGTGTCCCATTTTCTGGGTGTCCAGAACCTGGGCATATCCATCGGCGGTTTGAATAAAGCCGGAGTCTCCCACCTGTCCCCCGCTTTCCGCATAAAAGGGAGTACTTTCAAAAATAACATAAAGGTTTCCCTGCATCTCCCGTTCCGATATGGATTCCAGTTTTTGCGTGGATGTGTACAAAGCCAGAATCCGGGAGGCGTCTTTTTCTTTCTCATATCCGGTGAACACGGTGGCGGGAATCCGGGGATCCAGCGGAATGGCAGCGGATGCTCCCTTCCAGGCAGCTCTGCCCCGTTCTTTTTGCTTTTGCATTTCCTCACGGAATTCATCCATCCGGGCCACAAGACCCCGGTTGCCTGCCATCTCCAGAGTCATTTCCGGTGGAAAACCAAATGTATCATAGAGCATAAAAATATCTTTTCCGGAGACGGGGGCTTTTTTCTCTGTGGCCTCCTGCAATACCGCTTCCAGCCGTTCGGATCCGGAATCCAGCGTCTGGAGAAATCTTTTCTCTTCGCTCTGGATAAACTGCATGGTGGTCTGCTGGTTCAGGGACAATTCCGGATAAAACTCCGAATACAAACGGGTTACAGAAGGCACCAGATAATGCAGCATGGGTTCCCGCTGCCCCATCTTTTTTCCGAACAGCAGAGCCCGTCTCAGAATTCTCCTCAGAATGTACCCACGGGATTCATTTCCGGGAAAAATTCCATCGGCCATGGCAAAGGAAAGCGTCCGCACATGGTCAGTGATCACCCGGATGGGCGTAATCCATTGATCCTGATATTCTTTCTGGTATGCACGGGCAACATCATCCCGTAAATTTTTCAGCTCATCCGTGTCATAGACAGAATCCACATTCTGGAGCAAGGACGCTATTCTTTCCAGGCCGGCCCCAGTGTCTATCCCGGTTTGGGCCAGAGGAATAAATTTTTTATCTTCATTTTTAAAAAACTGATTGAACACCAGATTCCAGTATTCCAGAAACCGTTCGCAGTCATCCCCCATTTTGCAGTCTTTCCCAAACTGTTCTCCCCTGTCCAGGTACAGTTCGCTGGATGGTCCACAGGCTCCGGTTTCTCCGGCGGGTCCCCAGAAATTATCTTTGTCCCCCAGCCGGACAATATGGGAAGGATGCACCCCAATATGGTCTTTCCATAGACGGTATGCCTCGTCATCGGAATCATGGACGGATATGTGAATTCTGTCTTTTTCAAATTTTAAATGCTGGGTGGAATATTCCCAGGCAAACTCGATGGCCTCTTTCTTGAAATAATCCCCAAAGCTGAAATTTCCCAACATTTCAAAAAAGGACAAATGCCTTTTTGTTTTTCCGGTTTCTTCCAGATCCGTGGTCCGAATACATTTTTGTATGGAGGATAGTCTTTTTGAGGGTGGGGTGGCCACTCCGGAAAAAAATTCTTTGAACGGCACCATGCCGGCTGTGGTAAAAAGCAGGGTGGGATCATTGGCCGGAACCAGAGACGCACTGCCCATGTGGAGATGAGATTTTTCCCCAAAGTAAGAGATAAAAGTTTTGCGAATTTCCCGAATTGTCATTCCTGGAAATATGCAGGCGGAAACGTGCTGGCAAGTTTTTTTCTGGTTTGGAATGGATAAAATAAAAAATAAATATACTTTACAAAATAACGGCATAATCTACCCAATTCTATGAAATCCATACTTCTAAAGTCCATTGTGACGGGCATCCTCACCAGCGTCTTTTTTATCTCCTGTGATACCCAAGTGGGGAAATGGATAGAAGACTACCGGAAAAAGCAGATTGTGAAACGATACGGAGAAAAGGCGGTTTCCCGGGAGCAGATTGAAGACTGGCAAAAAGAAGTGATGAAATACCGGGCAAAGGTGGAAGAAAAAATTGAGGCTGGGCAGAAGGCTGGAAAACTATACCGCCTCATTGGGGAATCCTTTGCGAAAATAGAATCTTACCAGCTCTGTGCAGAAAATCTGGAAAACGCCGTGGCCTATGGCTACCATTCCGCAGAAGTTTTTTACTGGTTAGGGGTATGCTATGGAAATCTTGCCAAAACCCATGGATGGGATTATGAATATACGGAAAAAGCTGAAAAAAACTTCCTGAAATCCCTGGCCCTGCCGGATAAAAAACTGGGGGTTTATATCAAATCCAAATTCCAGCTTGCTCTGTTGTATTTTTATGGATTTGGGAGCAATAACCCATACCGGGTGAACGCTGATTTTATCCAGCCCTCCCAGATGGAATTCCGCAACCAGGCAGTGCGGCTCATGACAGAGTATCAGAATGATGATCCGGGGGATGTAAAAAGTTATTTTGCTCTGGCCGGTATGCACAAAATCATGGGCAATATTCCCTCGGCTGCGGCGGAAATGGATGAATTGATGCGATATCTGGAAAAGAAATTTCCCAAACAATACCAGAAAATTCCGGAATACCAGAAAGCAAAACAAAATTACTCCCTTCTGGTGGGTATAAAACAGTAAATGGAAACCGCTCCCCTTTTTCCGCAGGAGGATACATTTTCTGAAATTCGGTCTTTTGAAAATAACCGGGAAAACATAGAATCCGCCATAGCTCTCCAGATAAACCATAAATATATAAAGGAATCCTTTTTATACCCGGATAATTCTTTATCACTTCCAGAATACGTGGCCATTGTATTGGGGGAAACTTTCCGCTCATCCATGAACCAGGCCGGGGACATCCTTTCCCGTGCGGAGGAATCCGGAAACCGGTACATTCCATTTTTTTCCGCAGAATATCCATTTCTGCTCCGTCAGATCCAAAAATTTCCTCCTGGTCTGTTTGCCCGTGGAAAATTTGAGCTCCTGCAGAATCCCCGCAAAATTTCCATAGTGGGGACACGCCATCCTTCCGCATTGTCTGTTGCATTCACAGAATTTCTTTCCCGCTATCTGGCCTCCCATGGCGTAACCATTGTCTCCGGTTTTGCCCTGGGGATTGACGTGAGTGCTCACCGTTCTTCCCTCATACAAACGGGAGGCACCATTGCTGTTCTGGCTCACGGCACGGATTATGTATACCCATCGGCCAATTTTGATCTATACCGGAGACTGGATGCGGAGGTTTCCCGGATGCTTTTCCTGAGTGAGTACCCGCCGGGAACAAAGCCGCT
This sequence comes from Leptospira biflexa, assembly GCA_020721865.1. Lineage (GTDB taxonomy): Bacteria > Spirochaetota > Leptospiria > Turneriellales > DYLW01 > DYLW01. The sequence continues at coordinate 89,484 of DYLW01000002.1, forward strand.
CCGGTTTCATTTTCCCCTGAGGAACAGGATCATAGCGGGACTTTCTCCGGCCACCCTTTTCATGGAAGGCGGAGTCAAGAGTGGTGCGGGAATCACCGTCCGGTACGCCGCATCGGAAGGCCGGGATGTGGGGGTATTTGACCATGCTCTCCTGAAAAATAATGAAGGCGGGAGAGCCTTTCTGGAAGAAGGAGCCATCCCCCTTGCACCGTATTTGGATATGGATATCATTAAAGAAAGTGCCGCCACACTGCGAAAAATTATGGAAGAAAATCTGGTTTTTGCTGGGGAAAACCAGTGGATCTCCATCCGGGAAAATGAGAACACAAAAAATTTTATTCCCAGCTTTCTGGGTTGATCATCCTCAGGATTTCCGGTATTTTTGTCTCCCGCTTCACCGTGAAACGCCCGCAGATTCTGTCTCTAATTTTTTGCCGATGGAGAATTCCGGCGGTCAGTTGGAATTCATAGCCAGCCTGGAATACGGATTCTTTCATGGGTTCCTCATAATGACCATAGGGCCACGCAAATGTTTTAATATTTCTCCCCGTATTATATTCCAGTTTTTTTCTGGAAAGAAACAGCTCCCGGTAATAACGGGCCGGGTCATTGTGTAACGCCACCACCAGATCCGCATGGCTCAGGGAATGACTGCCAATTTCATATCGGAGCGGGAGTTTGGCGAGCCTTGCGTAAAAGGACGATTTTTCCGCATAACGATCAGTGTAAATGAAAAAGGTGGCACCACTCTGGTAGCGATCCAGAATGGGTATAACAAAATCCAGCACCGATGGGTGACCATCGTCAAAGGTGAAAACCACCGCTTTATTTTTTCTGGCATTTTGGGTGAGCACAAAAGAGTAATAATCCATAAAGGAGATAATTTCCCGGTTATTTTCTTTGATGGTGATAACAATTTTTTCAAAATATTCCGGGGTGAGACCATAGGGACCGGGATAATGCCGCACTTCGTGAAAATTCAGGATGACAGGACAAGGCTCGCCGGCATGACCATAAGCGGAGGGAGAAAAGAAAATCCACCCTGACAGAAGAAAGACCAGACCCGGCTTTGTTCTCACGATGCCACAGCTTATTTTATGCTTGATAAATAAACATTTTTTTGAAATGGGGACTCGTGAGAATCATTTACATCCGTAAACTCCATTATGAAGAGGCAAAACAGAAATTCCTCACAGAGCTGGATAATGCTTTTTTTTCCGGGGAGCCGGAAGTGGAAGTGATCCACGGAGTGGGAACATACACACTCCGGAATATGGTTTTGGAGCAAATAAAGAAAATAAGCTATGTGGAACTCAGCAATAACTGGAACCATAATCCCGGCAGTTTAAAACTCACTCTCCTAGTGCCGGAGATGTCCCTTCTCAAAAAATATAAGGAAGACGGACAAAAAAGGTGAAAAAAAGTATATTCCGCTCTTCTAATTTTGCTCCCGCCAATGGGAGATGTGGTCAAAGGCCTTGATCAGATAATCGGTTTCCATATTCACCTTGTGGCCAACTTTCCAATGAGGGATGTTGGTTTTTTTGAGTGTCTCCGGAATAATCTGCACCCGAAATCCGTCTTTTGTGATTTCATGAATTGTGAGACTGATCCCGTCCATGGAAATGCTGCCTTTGGGAATTATGTAAGGGGAGCGGAACGCGATTTCAATATCCCAGTAGTTTTCATGGGATTCAATGGATTTTACATCGGCCATGGCTTCAATATGCCCTTGGACAATGTGCCCGCCAATCCTGTCATTGAATTTTAGCGGACGTTCCAGATTGACAATGGTGCCTTGGGAAAAAAAATCCATATTGGTCAGGGAAAGAGTCTCCGGAACAGAAAATATCTGAAAAGAATTTCCGCGTACTTCCTCCACAGTCTGGCAGGTACCATTGACCGCAATGCTGTCACCGTTCTTTAAATCATCAAAAATAAACTCATCACTCTCAATGATAAACCTCTTCCCGCCGGGAAGAACTTCAACAGATTTGACTTTGCCTGTAGTTTCCACTATGCCGGAAAACATCAGCGGGCGATGGGACTCGAACCCACTCTAAAAGCTTGGAAGGCTTTTGTGCTACCGTTACACCACGCCCGCACTGAGATACAGTTAAAAATGTATTTACCATGTAAAGAAAATATTTATGTTATCCTCCAGAGAAAATGCCCGGGAGAGAAAAAATCCCAGGTATTAAAAATAGCTTTAGAAACCCAAAAAACGGAGATGATTATGACAAATTCCCCCCCAAAAGCAGAAAAAAAAGAAATATTCGGATGGGCAATGTTTGACTTTGCCAATTCGTCGTATACAACGGTAATTATTACTGTTGTTTTCAGTATTATATTTCCCAGATTAATTGTGGGGAGCGATTCTGGATCTCCCACGGGCGAACCGGAATACCGGCTGGGAAATTTATTGTGGAGCGTGGCACTTTCCATCAGCTATTTGTTTGTGGTGCTGACCGCCCCCGTCTTTGGTGCCATTATGGATTTTTCCGCATCCAAGAAAAAATTCCTGTTTTACAGCTATATTCTCACCGTGATTTCCACCGCCCTTCTATACTTTGTTTCTCCGGGGGCGGTGATTCTGGGCGTTGTGCTGATTATTCTTTCCAATTTTGGTTTCGCATCCGGGGAAGATTTTGTTTCTTCGTTTCTTCCGGAGCTGGGCAAACCGGAAGACTTGGGAAAAATTTCCGGTTACGCCTGGGGATTGGGATACTTTGGTGGGCTCCTTTCCACTGGAATTGCCATTTTTGCCCTGAAAGCTGGCACTGTGACCCCTGCTAATTTTGAAAATCTGCGGTTGGTGGGTCCGGTCACGGCGGTATTTTTTGCCCTTGCTGCAATTCCCACTTTTCTGTTTCTGAAGGAAAAAGGAAAGAACCGGGATACCTCCGGCAAGGAAAACTATCTTCTGGTGGGTATTTCCCGCCTGTCCCGCACATTCCGGGATATCCGGGACTATAGGGATTTAACGGCTTTCCTGGCGTCCTATTTTTTTTCCTACGCTGGACTTTCCATCATTATCAGCTTTGCCTTTATTTATGGAGATCAGGTCATCCACTGGTCGCCCCTGGCACAAACCTTAATGTTTGTCATCACCCAATTGACGGCTGCACTGGGAGCGTTTATCTTTGGGCATATACAGGACAGATTTGGTGCCATCAAAAGCTACAATATCACCATGTTACTGTGGGTGATTTCTGTTGTTCTGATCTTCTTTACCAATGATATCACATCGGCCACAAATTATATATTAGGCACAAACTGGGAACCGCAATTTGTTTTCCTCTGGGTGGGTTCCCTCGCAGGAATGGGATTGGGTGCAACCCAGTCTGCCAGCCGGGCTCTGGTGGGATTTTTCGCTCCAGAATCCAAATCTGGAGAATTTTTTGGGTTCTGGGGGCTCTTTGGTAAATTGTCCGCAGTTTTTGGTATTCTGGGACTGGGGGTGCTTCAAGCAGAGCTGGGATTAAAGACTGCCATCCTTATCACCGCTGTGTTCTTCTTCATAGCTTTTCTTTTTACCTTCAGTGTGAACGAAAAAAGAGGTAGAGAAGCCGCCATTGCTCACGAAGGAGAATAGGCAAAACAACTCCATGAAAAATGCGGCAGCCCGGATACAAAATAAAATACTTAAAGAGATAAGATGGATTGAGTCTTACTTTCTGGAAGCATATTCGGGTATGCCGTATCTGATCCGCGAAAAGACCAGAATATTATTCTGGTCCATCATAACAGCCTCCATTCTATTTCTGGCTACCATAATGCTTAATATACAAAGCCCATCGCCCAGGTATGTCTTCATACGATTGAATACTATTCTTTTGGTTTTTTTCCTGACCGCTTTGGTGATACTCAAATCCGGAGGCTACCGCTTATCTGTGGGAATTTTATTTGGGGCAATTTTTACTATCTGGGGAATTGGTTATTACTACCGGTTTGAGGATTATCTTAATACCGGAGTAAATCCGCTGAACTATCATTTTATGACATTAATTGTTTTTTCTATTTTTTTTGGGTCCAGGATATGGCTGGCTTTTACCCTGCTTGCGATTATCACATTGAATTTATCCCTTTTTTATTATTTTTTTACCCATCATACCCTTCCTATTTTTAACGCTGTTTTCCGGGATTCTTTAATCAATATTCTGACATCCCTGATAATTTCCGGGGTCCTGCTTTTCCTGTTTTCCCGGATTACAGAGAAATCTTTGCAAAAAGCCTCCAGGGAATTATTTAAAAAGAAAAGATTAAACGCAAACTTGGGAAAAAAAGTGGAATCCAAAACCCAACGGTTGAAAGAAAATCTGGATGAGCTCCAGGCCATGAATGAAAACCTGAAGGAAGCAAACCGGAAATTAATCCTTGCCCAGAGAACCATACTTCAGGATATCTCCATGGCTTCCAATGTCCAGAAATCCTTTTTTCTGCCCCGACCTCCGAAAGTCAAAGACTGGCAAATAGATTTTGAGTTCATGCCACTTTCCAGCGTATCTGGTGATTTCTATGATTTTTACTCAGAAGAGGATAAATTAAACGGGTTGTCTCTTTTTGATGTCTCTGGACATGGGGTCTCCTCCGCTCTGATCACCATGGCAGCAAAAACCATAGCCTTCAGAAACTTCCGGAAATATGAAAGCCACCACCCCGGATATATTCTGCAGAAAATAAATATGGAATTAACGCAGGAAATGGGGAAATCCGGGCACCACCTCACTGGATTACTGTTGAAGACATCCGGCAAGCAGGTGGAGTACGCCAGTGCTGGTCATATTGACATTGTTGTGGGTAATAAAATGGGAGATGTTTTTCCAGCCCAGTCACAATACGGGAGACTGAATGGCACATTTCTGGGTATTCCCGGAGTGGTCTCTAATTATAATTCCATTCATTTTGACATGGAAAAAAATGAAATCCTCGTGGCCTATAGTGATGGATTGATAGAGGCAAACCGGAGATTCAGCATACAGATGGGCAATGCGGTGATGATAAAATTTTTGAAATCCATCAATTACTTGGAGATGAGTGCCTCCATGATAAAGAACGCTCTTCTTGACCATTTTTTTAAAATTGTCAGACAGGAACACATCCGGGACGATATTACCATCATAATTTTGAAAAAGGTATAAAAAAGATTCTTCCCCCCGGCAATATATTCATCAATGGTTACATAGATAAGGAGAAAGTAGCAATGGCAAAAAAAACTTTACTAATTCTGATAACGGCCTTGTGGATTGCCGGGATGCTGAGTGCCTCGGACTGGAATGGGAAAGACCAGTTTACGCTGGATAGGGCTTTCAGTCTGTATTTTGAGAATAAGCTGGATGCATCGGAAAAGGTATTCCTCTATTATCTGGAGACTTACGGAGAAAATGAAATTGTTTACCGGTATCTGGCACAGATCGCAGTCCAGAAAAATAATCCTGTTGTGGCAAAAAAATACTTAAAAAATGCCCTCCGGGTCAAGTCAGACGATATTGAGTCCCTGCTTCTTTTAGCAAATCTGCATCTCCGCTCCATGGAATACAAAGAGGCCATTGCCACATTCCAGAAAGTGTTGGAGATAGATGAATACCATGAAATTGCATTGAATTCTCTGGGCTATCTGTATACCCAGCAAAAGCAAATTTCCAAAGCCATCCATACCTATAAACGGGCCATTATTGCCATCAACAAAAACGGCCATGCTCCCATGGAAATGGCGTCCCTGTACGCAGAAATTGGAAATCTCTACAGCCAGCAGGAGGATGATAAAAATGCCATCATCTACATCGCCAAGGCCTATGAATTGATGCCGGACAATGATAAAATAGGCATTTTTCTGGGGCGGCTATATGCGATAACAGGAAATTTTAAAAAATCCATAAGCACTCTGGAACGTGTTCTGAAATCCAGCCCAGGGAATCTGGAATCCTTATATTTAATTACGGAGGAAAGCTATATTATCCACAGTCCGGATACGCTTTCCATCGCCAGAAAATACAAAGCTCTTGATAACAAGCCGGATACGCTGATTGATGGGATCATTGAGGAATCCACCGGAAAAGACAATGATGCTAAAGCGAAATTTTATGCTATTCTCTCCAATGAACCACGGAGACTAAGTGCCCATATTGGTCTGTACCGTATTGAGGAACGGGAAAAAAACAGGGAGAGTCTTAAAGACCGCAGTATTTTCATTTCCGGTATAGCCCAGGAATATACCGCATATTCCATCTCCCAAATTTATATGCAGAAATATTTCACTATAATGGATGAAATTTCACAGGAAGAGGATTTTCATAAAAAATTCTTTTGTACGCCATGGGAATCCGGCAAAATAACCGATGTTTTTTCCAAGGAAGAAATTTCCTCCATAGAGGACATAGCCGCAGCCTTTAGGGAAGCATATATCGATTATGGATCCATACTGGAGGGGCTGGAACAACCCTCATTGGCGATGGTGTATTATAAACGGGCCATCCATATTTCCCAGCGTGAGATACTATTCATGCAGAAAAAAATGGAAGCCCGCCTGATCTCCGGTAAGGCCTTGGGGCAGTTTAAACAGGAAAGGGGAAATTCCATTCACAAACTGAACCAGACTCTGGCCTGGCTTTATAATCAGGAAAAAATCCGGAATGTGGAACAATCCCATAAATATATTGACAGAGCCATCGGCATGAATCTGGCCGATCCGTTTGATTATTACTTCAAAGGATTTCTGTATTTCCATTATTCCCAAGATAAAAAGGCCGGCTATCTGAAATCCAGGGATTTTTTCCAGACATCTGTGAAAATGTATACGGACAGGAAGCAGGAACCTCCGGGGGAATTTTATTATTATCTGGCCATGGCATGGGAAAAAACCGGGGACTTTGCCCGTATGGAAAAATTAATGGAGCAAGCCATTAAGCTGGATCCGGAAAACGCAAACTATCTGAATTATCTGGCCTATACGTACTCCCAGAACACCACGCAGTTGAACCGGGCAAAAGATATGATCCGGGCAGCTATGGAAATTGAACCAGAAAACGCAGCTTACCTGGATTCCTATGGATGGATTTTGTTCCGCATGGGGAATTATGCTCAGTCAGTGCAGCCACTTCTTCTGGCGGCGGACATTGCAGAAAAAAATAAGCAACCGGATGCGGTCATTTATTTTCATCTGGCGGAAAGCTATTTCCAGATGCAGGAATTTGCCATGGCAGGTTTTTACTATGACAAGACCACCCAGCACTGGGACAATGCTTCCGAAGATCTGGATAAGAATTATATCCGTAAGAGAATGGCAGAGTCCAAAGACAAAGAAACCACGCACGTCAATCCGGAGGAGAGGAAATGACCCAAAAAGAATTCTCCCAGTACTGGGACAAACGGACCACCCAAGAATCTTTCCAGAAAAATATACCGCTTCTGGTAAGGGCCTTCTGGAATACTCTTGCGGATTATCCAATAAGGGATATAACTTCTTTTGCCAGAGGTCAATTTGACACATATTACAAGGACGGTTTTATCCATGAGAGAAGGGAAAACTGGGAAAAAGTGAGCCCTCTCATAATGGAAATTTTCCTGTCCTTTATTCGGAAAGAAGAAAAGTCCTTCCGTGAACGGATATCAGACCAAACCTGGGAAAAATGGAAAGAGTATTCCAAAAAAACCATTGACATTCCTCCGGAATTTATCCAGAATATCATGAAGCAGCCGGCCATCAAGGAGCTTTTTACAGATGTGATCCATAAGGCCATCATCGCATTCAGTAAAAAAATCAATCCCTTTTTCAATGCGGTTTCCGGCCTGGGCGTGGAAAAGCAAATCCGGGATTTCATTATACCGTTCATGGATAATGTGGTGGAGATTGCCACTAATTTTATTTTATCACAAGAAAACAGGAATATGTTTGAAGATCTGAACGCAGTGCTGCTGGAGAACCTGGCCGGATTAAAACCCCAAATAATAGCGGAAGTGGATCTCTCCCAATGGACAGAGGAACTGGGACCATTGCTGGAGAAAACCATGACCGATGAAATTTTTAAGGCATCCTCCCGGGAAACATTCCACTCATTTCTGAATTCCGTGGAGGAAGCGGTGGGAGACAAAACTCTGAGGGATCTTTTACGGAATGGCGATAAGGATGTCTTTAAAGATATGGAAAATCTGGTATTGGCAAAAGAGGAAATCCAGATCCTTACCGCTTATCTCAGAAATCCATCGGTGGGGGAGTTTATGCTGAAGGAGTTTATGGAATATGAAAAAAAACGGTAAGTTTGCGTTGGCCATTCTGCCGGTATTCTGGGTATTCTTCGCGTCCTGCCGGAGCACCCCGGAGGAAGTCAAGGGGATACCCATAGAGAATCCGCAAGTGCAGGAAAAAGAAGCGTTTGTGGAAACCCTCAAAGAAAATTATGCCGCATATTCCGTTTTGACCACCAGCTTCATTTTAAAAGGAAAAATAGACCGTCAGGATCAATATTTTGAAGGTTATCTGAAAGCTACCAGCTCCGCCCAAGGAGACACCCTCTACATTCTTTTAAAGGACACCGTTTTTAAATCTCCCATTTTTTCTGTATATATTGCCGGTGGAAAAGTGACACAGAAGGATTTTCTAAAAAATAAAACGGAAGTCATTCCCATGGAAAAATACCAATGGGTGGTCTTGTTTGGCGATCTGTTCCCGTTTCAGTTTTTTTATCCCATCATGCGGGGTTATCTGCCGGAAGATATTTTTTCACGGGATTCCAAATACGTGAAAACAGAAAATAAAATCATTTACACATCGGCCTATTATGACGCCGCTTTTTTATTCACAGGGAAAACCAGTCTATCAAAATTATTTTACAAAAATAAAATGAACAACGATATTCTGCTATTTGAAATTTATGGAAAATCCTCCCCTGCGAATGCTCGCCATTTTCCCAAAAATCTGTATATCCGCCGGCAGGGTACAGAAGATTTTTTAAAGATTGATTTTTTTTCCTGCCGGATAAAATGACCATGACCGAATCAACCATACAATGGCAATCCCTGGCGGAGGAAGTGTCAAATTGTGTGAAGTGCAAACTGGCCATCACCCGCAATAAGGTAGTTTTTGGGGAAGGCAATCCCCACGCACAAATCATGTTCATAGGAGAAGGGCCTGGCAGCCAGGAAGATATGGAGGGTCGCCCCTTTGTGGGCAGGGCTGGACAGCTCCTCACCCGCATCATTGAAAATGGTATGAAAATGTCCCGATCCGATGTGTTCATCACCAATATAGTCAAATGCCGCCCCAGCGTGGACATGGCCATGAAAAAGGACCGTCCCCCGGATAAGGATGAAGTGGCGGCGTGCAGTCCTTATCTTCTGCGGCAGATTGAAATGATTTCTCCACGGGTTATCATCACCCTGGGAAGTCCCTCCACAAAATTTCTGCTGCAAACAAATCTGGGAATCACCCAGCTCCGGGGGAAATGGCACACTTTCCAGGGAATCCCGGTCATGCCCACCTACCATCCCAGTTATGTTCTCAGAAACGGAGGAGATTCCAGTCCGTTAAAAAAAGATGTCTGGCATGATATTAAAATGGTTCTGGATTTACTTGCCAATCCGCCGGAGTAAAAATCCCGGTTCCAGGCCGATGGGAGAATCCAGAGAAATATCCACCATTGTGTTCGGGCGGGTAAATTCCTGAGGAGTTCCTGCATCGTCCAGAATTGTCTCCGGGCGGATAAAAAAATCGTCCTGAATTTTCCGGGTCATAACCTGAATTTCTTCCCCCGGTACAAATTTTCCCCGGATATCCACCTTTGCTGTGCGGGCGGTTGGATTCACGGAAAGAATAATTCCCAAAAAATCGCTTCCCCGAATATACGAGTTGTCCCCGTAGTTCTGCATGGGAACCTCCGTGCCGCCATTTTCCCGTCCAGGAAAAAACCCATCGGTATAATGCCGATGGCTGATGTAAGATAATTCCCTCTGGATGGGTTCCAGAAAGCTTTCATATTCTTTATGGATGATTTCCAGATTATACTCTCCCACACGCGGGGAAATGTCTGCCAGAATATCCAGTGCCGCCCGGTACGCACGCGTGACCCCGGCCGCATAGTAAATTCCCTTATTGCGGCCTTCAATTTTTATGGAATCCACTCCAATTTCCCGGATTTCCGGCAGAAAGGAAGCAAGGTTCAGATCTTTGGAATTGAAAATATACGTCCCTCTTTCATCCTCTTCAATGGGGAAATATTCCCCTGGACGGCGTTCTTCCACCAGGGAGTAGCTCCATCGGCAGGGCTGGGCACAGTTACCGTTATTGGCACCCCGGGACGCCAGAAAATCACTCAGAAGACACCTTCCGGAGTATGCCATACACATGGCTCCATGCACAAATATTTCCAGATCGGCACCGGTTTCCCGCTTAATCTGTCGTATTTCATCGGATGATAATTCACGTGCCAGAATGAATCTTTTCACGCCCATGTCCTGCCAGAATTTCACCGCTTCGTAATTGGTGAGATTTGTCTGGGTACTCAGATGGATTTCCACCTCCGGCAGATACTGCTTAACCATCCGCAACACGCCGGGATCGGAAATGATCAGGCCGTCCGGTTGGATAGTCTTCAGAAAGCGGATGTGCTTTTCCACCTCCTCCAGATCCTCATTCCGGGCATAAATATTGATGGTGACATACACTTTCTTTCCCAGATCATGGGCATACCGCACGGAATATTCCATTTCTTCTTCATGGAAATTGTCGGACTGGGCACGAAGCCCAAAGCGTTTGCCGGATAGATACACCGCATCCGCCCCAAAGGCAAAAGCGGCTTTCATTTTTTCCACTGACCCGGCAGGAGCTAATAATTCCATCTTTTTCATATTTTATTATAAATCCACTCTTTCTTATAAAATTTCCGGAAATTCAGGACAGCCAGAGAAAACATCCAAGTGACTGTCCCCATCCATAACCCAATGGTATTCCATTGCATAAATATACCAAAAAATCCGGCAACCGGCAGCATAACAATCCAGGTGACAAATAGTGTGCGGTACATCACCCAATTCACCAGGCCGGCACCCCGCAGTGCTCCTGCGAAAATCATGTTGGACGCATCAAACATCTGGAAAACAGAAACCAAAATTAACGGCCAGAATGCGGTTTGCATCACCTCCGCATCCGGGGTGTACGCCCGCAGAATTTCCGTCGCAAAAACAATAAAAATGACTCCCATGAAGGCCATAATAAACCCCCCGCCAAAGAAAGAATGCAGAGCACCCAAGATGGCCTTTTTTTGTTTCCCGGCTCCCAGGCTTTGCCCGGTTATGGTAGTAGCGGCCACACTGAAAGCATATCCCGGCATGAAGGCGATGGATGTGACGGAAAAAAGAATATTACCCGCTGCGGCGGATGCCGTACCCGTACCTCCGGGGAGCAGGGAAGTCAGGGTCATAAAGGCAAAGAAACCCAGATTCTGCCCAAATTCCGCCAGAGAGGGGGGCCATCCCAGAAGCACAATTTCCCGCAAAACATCCCATCGGAAACGGATCCCATGTGCCCGGAGGTAGCTTTCTTTTCTGTCCCGTGTCAGAACCCAAACATAGTACAGAAGAGAAATTCCGGCAGCGAGGCCGGAAGCCAATCCGGCACCCTTCACCCCCATGGCGGGGGCAGAAAAATGCCCATAAATAAAAACATAATTCAGAAAAATGTTGGATACCGCCATAAGAAAAGATGCAACCATGCCCACTCCTGTTTTTCCCAAGCCATCAAAAAAGGAGCGAAACAGGAATGCCAGAAAAAAGGGGATTGTCCCCAGGGAACGATACCATAAGTATTCTGCCCCCAGCGATATCACTTCCGGGTCATTGGACAGGACATCCAGAATCTCCACGGAAAAATGCAATAGCACCCAAGTGAAAACCAGAGAGATGAAAACAAATAAAACCAGCGAATGATAAAATATTTCCGATATTTCTTTATAATTTTTCTGGCCAAACCTTCGGGCGGTCAGGATTTGTACGGAATAGGAAGCCCCCATAAACGCGGAAGAGAACGTCCAGTATGCCATTCCTCCCAAGCCGGCTGCCGCCAGCGGAATTTTTCCCAATTGACCCACCATAACGGTATCTGCCACCATTATACCGGTGATACTGAACATGGAGACCACCACCGGCCATGCCAATTTCCAGACTTCTCTGAATACCCGTGGGGAAAAAATTTTCATGTGCGTCCGGTTTTCATGGAATCCGGAGACAATCCGTAAACCGCTTTATATCCGATGGTATGTTTTATCAAATTTTTCGGAAACAAAAGCAAGGGAGGGTGGATATGGATTCAGGATCCCTGGCGACTCAGATATGGTTCGTGAAACCGGACGATCCACTGCCGGAGTATATTTTTTAATGTGTCCAGACCGGTCTTACCTTGGCGGTACATTTCCAATTGTTCCATGAATAGATTTTTTTCTTCTTTATCGATATCCTTTTGAAATAACCGGCCATGTGCTCCATAGCGTTAATCATATTTTTATGAGAATACGTCCGATGAAAAATTTTCAGCACAAGATGATAATAATTGCGTATAACATTCCTGGGCTAGTCACCATCCATATTAGCGGTGATTTTTCCCAATTCCCCTGCCAGCTTCTGGTTGTATGCCAAAAATAAATATTTATGATTAGAGTGAAAATCCACCAGGTCCTTCATGGCCTGGCTTTGCAGTACCTTTCGGAATCGCCGATGGGTGAAAACCTGGATCAGAAAATGGTCATAAATTTTTTCATTCCGGAGCCTGTCCTCATCTTCAATGGCCAAGTGGGAAAAATCCCGGATAATCCTGTCCGCAAAAAGACCGCGTCCCTTCTTATGTAAGGAGGAAGATTTGGGATTATCCGGATATACTTTCACTGCGGAGGGTCCACAGGACGGGGAACCGGATTTCAAAATGAACCCATCCACAGACTGATTCAGGATATTAGAGACAAAATACCCGGAGAAATGATTCATTGCGTCCGTATGGTCAATCCCTTCCTCCGGAGAGACCAGAGAATAAAAGTCTGTATTTTTTTTCTGCACCAGACGGATGGGAGCTCGTGGCACTCCCAACCCAATGGCCACTTCCGGGCAAACGGGAATGAAATGGATCTCTTCTTTCATGGCCGCCACTGCCGGGCTCCGAATAATCCCCCCGTTATACCGGAAAGATTCCATCTCAATACAGGAACTGATGACCACAACCGGTTTCATAGAATTAATAGTCCATACTTTTCCAACCCTGCAGATATTCATGGAAGACAGTGGGCCGGTTAAAAGAAGTCACATATTTTTTGGGATGAATTTCGTCTTTAGAAAAAATACGGGATCTCTCCCATACTGGTATGGAGAAATACTGGTAATTCCCTTTTTCTATTATGGCCGATTTGTTTTTTAGAGAGCATTTTTCCGGGATGGCCATATTGTAACCCCACTGGCCAAAGGACGGAACAAAAACATGATAGGGAATAACCTCCGGAAAAACCTCTTTCATTGTATAGTGTATATTCCAGAATGCCTCCCCCGCAAACAGCGGAGACGTGGATTGAGTCACCACTATGCCCCCCGGAGCTAATCTTTTCTGGAGAATACGGTAAAATTCACGGGAGTAAAGCCGGGCAAGCACTTCGTCATGAGGGTCAGGAAAATCTGCGATAATGATATCATAAAGGCCTCCCGGATTCCGCATGAACTGAAAGGCGTCCATGATATGCACATGTACCCGTGGATTTCTTACCGCATCCCGGTTGATCATCCGGAAGCCGGGGTGGTTCCGGGCAAGATTCACCATATCGGCATCCAGCTCCACTAGGTCAATAGATTGAATAAAATCAAACTGGAGAAGGGATGCCAGGGCCAGCCCGTCCCCACCGCCCAGAACCGCTACTTTTTGTGGCCTATCCCTATGACAGAATACCGCCGGCAATACCAGCATTTCATGGTAGCGGTATTCATCCGTTGTGGAAAACTGGAGGGAACCATCCAGATACAGCCGGAAATCATTGCGGTTCCGGGTGAGCACAATCCGCTGGAACTGCGTCTGCCCGGAATACACAATATCATCTTCGTAAAGACGCTGCTCCAGAGTCCGTTCAATGACATCCCCGTAAAATATCATTCCCAGCATTCCGGCTATGGCCAAGGCGGGCATCCAGACTATGTGTTTTATCCGATGGGGGGGAAGAAGATTAAAGACCAGAATGAGTGCCACAACGGAATTGGCTATCCCAATCACCAGGCTGGTCGTTAACCTCCCCAAAAAAGGATACATGACCAGTGGGAATAAAAGACTGCCCGCCAGTCCACCTAAATAATCCAGAGAAAGCACATTGGACAGAATATCTTTCAGATCCCCGTACTCTTTTAAAATCCGCGTGATCAGGGGGATTTCCAGACCCACCAGAGTCCCAATGAGAACCAGAAAAAAGATGTGCAGATAATAGAACAATTCAGAGATACTGAAAAAATAATAAATAATGAAAACAGAAATCCCGCCTGTCACCCCCAGGAGGACCTCCACAACCACAAAAACACGCACCAGATCTTTTTGGAAAAACCGGGACAGATATGACCCCAACCCCATAGAGCTCAGAAAAAACCCAATAGTGAGTGAATACTGCAAAACAGGATTCCCGGCAAGATAAGACGCCAGAGAACCCAGAATCAGTTCATAAATAATCCCGCAAAGGGAAAGAACAAATACAGAAAAAAGCAATAAGCCGGGACTCCCGGCTTTTGGATGCTTTTTTTCTCTATTCCCGTTATTTGCCCAACCGGGAGCGGTTTGCTGCAATTACCGGGAAATTTCCTGGCTTTGTGCAGGAGAAGAAGATTTTGTTGCCGATGGGGATACAATTACGGACGCAACAATAATGGATATCCCCAAAATCACTGCACCAATAATAATTCCCAGAGAAATATTCTGATCCTCTTCAATCTCCTTTTTCACTGAAAAAGGTGTTACCAGATTAACCAGAAAAAACCCCAACGCCATCAAAATTACTCCCACCAGGGAATAAATCACCGTATCCAGAATTCCAACTCCTAAAGCTGCTATATCCATTTTCTCCTCCGTTATTTTATTCTAAATTCAAGACTATTTATTTTCCCGTGCGAAAGCTACCGGATCTGTGTGCTCCATAAATCATGCTTCCCGTCCTCACTGATTTTCTGATTTCGGCCTGCTTTTTCACATACTGCGGTCCGATGTGCGGATACCCCACATGCTGGTTGGAAAGCACAAACGCACCTCCAAAAACCAAGGCAGATATAATTATGCTGCGGATCATTGTATTTCTCCATTAATTTTATTTGCGGTATTACTCATCGTCATCCTCATCATCGTCATCTTTTTTTGCACTGGAATTCCTCAATCCGCCATCCAGATACAGCATCACACCCAGCACCAGGCTTGCCAGGAGATAATACCAGGAACTATGTGTTTCACTTGTCACGATGGGGATCCAGTTATCCTTTTGGGGATTTTTACTGAAAATCTGCTGGTACAGATAATAATCACCCGGATCATCCATAACCGCAAGTTCACTGGAAAACGTGGTACTCTCTGTCCATGGCCCCTCCGAATCCCTTCCGCTTTCATGCCAGAAGTCTTCCTGGAAGGAATAATTCTCCACCACTTTTTCCAACGTATCAATATCACCCAAATAATTATTCAAAAGAGTGGCATTTTCCTGAGTGATGGGTTTTCCAAATTCCTTTGCCAGTAAATCCGCTTTGATGAGATACACTTTGGACGCCACCCAGTCATTGTTCAGATGCTGGATTTTCTGATCCACGAACAGGTCAAATCCATAAAGCTGGCTTTTGCGTTTTAAGGCCACCGGCCCATGCAGAATACCTCCAGAATAAAAATTTCCGTTTTTTTCCACCTGTACTTTATTTATTTCCAGAATAATTTTCTGTGATGGAGCGGGCAAACCCTTATCAAAGAAATTTACCCCAACAAAAAAGATAAAACTCAACGCAAGGGCTGCCCCGTACACCAGTGCCCGGGTTTTTCCTTTTTTTTGTGCGTCTCCCATTTCTTTGAGATGAGCCACTTTGTCTGCGGAAACATTGAAAGCGGTAACCACCTCTTCATAAGAATAAAAATCGCCCTTTGTTATGGAAATTTCGGATTCCGTTTGCTCCACGGTGTACTGGTTCTTGCCGATGGCAAAATCATAGAGCTGCATCCCCTCCCCAATTTGGGGAATCCAGGGAAGCTCTCCATCAAAATCGGCAATCCTTCCCACAAATCCGGTATCTTCCCGGGAAATGCTTTTTCCGTTGAACTCAATCACATCGTCCGATGAGTATAAATCCAGACTTTCCGGAACATGCTCCTGATACAGATAATAACCGGCCTTGCCGTCTTCTGCCTCCACCAGATAACCAAACCAGCCCTCTGCGGATAGTAAAACCCATTCATCCCATGGATATGGTTCGGTGTCCTCCTCATCCTGGTAGCGGAGCCGCCCCACTATCTCAAATTCCATTCCCCGGAGCGTTCCCTTGGTTCCCAACTGGAATAATAGGCCGGAGTTATCGGTAAAAAGCTCGTGGAAATAATGGTAGTATTCCGGGGTTTTGGGGTCATATTCCGCACCGCAGGAATTACACTTGGCTACGTTTATCTTCTCCCCGTCCTCTTCCCGATATGTTTTTTTGATATCATTGGAGCCACAGGCTGTGCACTCCATTTTAATAACTTTTTCTGTGGCCATAATTACCGCACCTCAATATCCCGGCGCAGAAGCACCCGCCCGGAAAACAACTCTACTTCGTCTTCCGAATATTCAATGGAAATCTTCTTCCCTTCCGATATTCCCTCAATATAGGAAACCTTCGTTCCCGGCTCCAGATAAAAGGAGAGTTCTCCCTCTCCACCCTCAATTTCGGCATCCCCTTTTTCTTTGACCATGACCTTTTTCCCTCCCAAGATAAAAATCATACCCGGCTTGAGACTGGCCACGGCGGAAACGTCCACCGCTTCCTCCAGATTTGTATACAGGGTGTATGTCCCTTCGTCCTCCGCGAACCAGGAAGGCTGGCCGTCGTAATCCAGAAACCACTCGTCAAAGTGCCCTCCGGAATACTTATACCGCATAAAACCCAACGCAGAAAAGGATTTCCCCAAAATGGTGCCGGATGCCCCCACCTTGAAAATGGACGGAACCACGGCCAGCTTGGGATATTTTCCCTGCTCATTGAGTCCGCCTTCTTCCTGGATTTTCATGTGGGTTCCACAATAGTCACAGACAATGACTTTACTGAACCGGTTTTTTACCGCTACCGGAGCTCCGCAGGACGTACAGGTGTAATCTGCCATAATTTTTCCTTTTTTGTGGTTTACATAGAAGCTAATATTTCATTTTTCTTGGTGTCATATTCCTGCTGGGAAATCAAACCGCCATCCAGCATCTGCTTCAGCTTCTGCAACTTGGCCATGGGATCATTGGCCGGTGGTGCCGCCTGGGCTCCCGGCTGTTGCATACCCGGATTCATCATATTTCCCATCATGGCCCCCATCTGGTTACCCATGGAAAAGCCCATGCCTGCTCCCATCATGCCTCCGGCCATACCTTCATTTCCGGCAGCCTTTTCCATTGTGTCAAATGTCCGCCGCTTATCATAATCACTGCCCATTATTTTCATTTCTGCTTTATCTGCCAGAATTTTCTTGAGACGCTTAACGGTTTCATCTTCTTCTGGAATATTAATGGACTGGACATTGAATTTGACCAGCTCTAATTGGAATTCATGGAATTCATCCTGTATCTTGTTTTTTCCGGCCTCTCCGATTTCATCCAAATATGCTGTCAGCTTGAGGGCAGAGACATTCTGTTTGATCATGAATTCAGAGATTAAGTCCTGCAGGCGGGTCATAATAATCTGATCCCGGAGGGTTTTTGCAATATCTTCCGTGGTCTTGGCCTGCCAGCTACCAATGGCCATCAGAAGAAATTCTTTGGGATCTTTTAACTTGATGGAATAACTGCCAAATGCCCGTACCGGTATGGACAAATTAAATTCCGGATCCATGATCTGGATGGGCTGGGGAGTTCCCCACTTTAAATCTGGAATAATGGTATTATTTAGAAAGAAAATCTCTGCCGGGAAAGGGGATTTCCCACCAAAAGGCAGATTCACCAATTTTTCCAGAATCGGAATATTCTTGCTTTCCAGAGTGTGCCTTCCAGGACCCAACGCATCGGCCAATTTGCCCTCTTTCATGAAAAACGCAATCTGGTGCTCCCGGACAATGAGCTGTGCACCCATTACCACATCGCCTTCCGGAAAACGGTAAAGAATTTCTCCCTCTTTATTCTGCCAGTCCACAACATCAATCAATGCCATCGCTACCCTCCATGAAAAATATTAGAAGTACAAGTCCAAGTTTTGCTTTGATTGTCAATCGGAAAAAAAGTTTTTGGCGTATATTAATTCGTTGTTAATATCCCGCTGGTCAATATTATTGTGGAAAAAGGTATGTAAGATAAGCGTTTAATCTATCCGGAATCCACTGATTTTATTCGGGATTTTTGAAAAGAGACAAAATTTCTTCCCTGGTCAGCTTTTTCAGAAAACTTTCTTCGGAAGAGACAAATGTTTTATAGAGTTCCATTTTATCCTTCTGCAATTCCATAATTTTCTCCTCCACACTGTCTTTTGTGATGAATCTATAAGCAAAAACGTTTTTATCCTGCCCAATGCGGTGTGTCCGGTCAATAGCCTGTTTCTCCACAGCAGGGTTCCACCATGGGTCCAGGATAAATACATAATCCGCTTCTGTGAGGTTAATGCCCACCCCCCCGGCCTTTAGACTGATCAGGAATACCTGTAGATTTTTATCCTGCTGAAAATTCTCAATGGCCATTTTTCTCTTCTGGGGAGAGAGCGATCCATCCAGGTATGCATAGGATATCCCCCTTTCTGCGAGGGCTTTTTCCGTGATTTTCAGCATTTTCACGAACTGAGAGAATACCAGAAGTTTGTGATTTTCTGTCACCGCTTCCTCCAGCATCTCCATCATACGGTTGAATTTTCCGGATGGTACGGATAGATACCGATCATCCACAAGGCCGGGATGGACAGCAATCTGGCGGGTACGCAACAGGGCTTCCAGAATCCCGGCCAAAAGCTGTGTGCCCATTTTATCCTCCAGCTTTTTGGAAAGATCTTCATAGTATTGTCCGGAGTAAGCAAGATATATTTCTCTTTGCTGCTCTTCCATTTCACTATATATATTGATTTCTTCCTTTGCCGGTAAATCCTTGGCCACATCCTCTTTTTTTCTCCGCAGGATAAAAGGATGGATAATCTTCTGAAGCTCTCTTGTTTTGCTACCATCCTGGTATTTCTGTATGGGGTTTCCATAGACTTTGCGAAACCAGTTCAGTGACCCCAGAATCCCCCGGTTTACCAGATTCATTTGTGCCCAGAGTTCAAAGATATTATTTTCCACCGGCGTACCTGTCATGGAAATTCTATAAGAGGCAGGAATATCCATGATTGCTTTATATGCCTTTGTATGGGCATTTTTCACATACTGGCTTTCATCCAGAATCAAAAAATCAAAATTGAACGTCTGGAAAACATCTGCATCCATCCGGAGTGTCTGGTAACTGACCAGAATCAGATCATAATTGGAAAAATAATCGTTGCTTTTCTTTCTTTGATAGCCATGATAAGAAAATGCCTTCAGAGAGGGAGTGAATTTTTCTATTTCATTCCGCCAATTAAACATAGTGCTCAAAGGCAACACAATCATAGATGTTCCCAATTGCCCTTTGTCCTGCAGAGATTTAAGAAGAGAAAGCATTTGCAGCGTTTTTCCCAATCCCATATCATCTGCCAGAATCCCGCCCAAGCCATATTCTCGCAGAAAATTCAACCAATTCAGGCCTTCCTGCTGGTAGCGGCGCAACATTGTGTTCGCGATATTGGGAGGAGGTATTTTTTCTATGGTTTGGAAATTCTTTATTTTTTCATAGATGCGAAGTCTTTCTACCAACTGGGAAGGGAAGGTGATGCCGGGCTTTTGGGATATCTCTTCCAATGAGGCGAAGTGCCCTTCATGAACCTGGAACCCTTCCTGGGTTCGCACAGACTTACCGATGTATTTTCGCAAAAAATTAATGTCTTCTTTGGAAAGGATCATCCAGCCCGATTTAGTTGTAACAATAGAATTGTACTCAAGGTCGTGTCCCTCAATACTATTCAGGAGGGTCTTGATCTCCTCTGCAGATATCTTCTTCTTTTCCTCATCTTCTCCAGAAATATTCACGGAAAACCAGTTTTTATCATAGCGGACATTATAGGAAAGTTGGACTCTTTTTACTGCGGATGGTTTTTTATAGATGCGAATATAATGACCGCTGGATAATATCTCTTCACCAAATTTTGCAAGAAAAGACGCCTCGTTGGGATAATAATCAAAGAATTTGCTGTGATTGGGACCATAAAGCCTGTCTCTATCACTTCCCTCTCTGTTCCAATAATGATCAAAGATTTTTTTCTCAAATTCAAAATCACGGAGAGTAATTATACCGGTAACTTTTTTACCCTTTGCATTTTCTTTCCGGAAAAAATTCCTTGTTTCTTCATCCAAAGCGGCTATTTCCTGTCCGTCATAGGAAAAAATCAAACGCACACCCACCATGCCCATATAGTCAGATTCATTTTTTTCAAATAATTCTAAAATCACTTGTGGAGTGCCCGTCTCCATTTTGTATGTCATGGGTTTATAATCCAATATCAATGCATTGGAATTATGCTTTTTGACCCAATTCTGCATGGTCTCCAGTTCCCGTTTGCTACGAATAACCGGATCTTCCATCAATTCAGAAAGAACCAGAAGGATGGATGCATCTTTACAGAAATAATAATAAATAGTATTTTCCTTATAGGGGATGAAGACCAGAAAATCGCCGGAAATACCATGCCGAAAAGTATCCCCGGTGTTTCTCACTGTATAGGAAGCGTCATTATCCAACTTGCAGTGAAACACGGTTTCTGCCTGCATCATGGAATCCTCATTCAGGAAAAAATCAAAATCCAGACCTATGCTGGATACTTTTTCCATGGTATAGAAATTTTCATCTTCAAAGGAGAAAATCTTACGAATGCCCGCTTCCAGGAGAAAGGGAAAGATTTCAAAAAGGTCTGCTTTTCCACCCACGGCAAGAACCCGGGGAAGAAGCATTTGCTCTGTGGTGTCCAGAGAAAAGGTGTATCGGGATATATTTTTTGGAGTGACCATTATCCCGCGATTCCAGGAATGCTCTTTTTCCCGAATCAGGAATTGGACGGAATACGTTATTTTCTGGCTGTTCCCCCATTGGCCGTATTTCAAGCCAAGCTGCATGACCATTTTTTCCTCTTGAGATTTATTTTTTGTCATCTCCGGATCCAGAAGCAGGGCCTTGAGGCGGTCATCATTTTCGAACATAGAAAAGGGCAGATCGTCCAACCCAATCTCCCCTTCTGGGATTTTGAATTTCTGCGGGGTCTCTGGTTTTTTATTTTCCCCGGGTTTGACATGGGTATACACATAATCCGCATAAACGGTGATTACGTGCGGACAATAGTTTCGGGAAGAGCAGGTGCAGGTGAATTTCTCAATAGTATCTCTTTCTGTCAGCTTTATGGTGACATGATTACTGGTTTTTCCTATTCCTTTTACAGTGGCAATAACCAGATTATCGCGAGGGATAACTTCCAACCCACCGCTCACATAGTAATTACTCACAGCATGTTCAAACTTGCTCATGCCGATGACTTTTTTAATAAAATGGGTTGAATCGCTATACGCCACGATGTGATTTTATTATCCGGACATTACCGGTAAAGCATAATTTATCATGACCGATGGGAATATGCGATCCCGCGAGAATCCGGCTCAATGGAATCAAAAATGGTACATTTCTTCAAAACGCAATTTGTTTTTTTCCACGCCAATGTATCCTATCATGGAAACTCCGGCTTTTTTACGGAGTTCACGGTTTCACATCCAATTTCTTTGATCTTCATATTATCTCTCCAAAATTTATTTATTCCGTTTTTTCCTTTGACAGAGATTCTTCCGCACGGGCAATCAGGTTTTTCAGTTCTGCGATGGCGTCCACATTCAAAGACACACCTTTTTTTCCCGGAGCATACTCCCCGTTGTCATCCTTGAACCATATACGGATATCCAGATATTTTTTCCCCTTAAATTCACTGATGGACACCCGGGTAATTTCTGTTGTGTTGCGTGGTATATCTCCAATAATATCATTCATTTTCTGCGTTCCTCTTCGGCAGAATTCCCCTGCGGATTCCGGTGTCAAGCCCAATGGGATGCGGACACTAACAACCCGGATGCAGATATCACTTAATTATGGACTGTGATCCAGTTTTCCGGATTATCCCTCTGGGATTTGATGTGGTTATTGGGATGATCCCAATCCGCATAACCCAGAGTGATGCCCAGAATCAACTTTCTGTCTGTCCCCAATCCCAAGATATCCCGGATTTTTGCATCGTGCATTACCAATCTGGCTTGGGGGACGGTGGCAAGGCCATGGTTTGTTGCAGAGAGCAGGACGTTTTGGGCAAATAGTCCCAGATCAAAAATGGACCATTCATTAAGATTTTTGTGAATATGCAGGTAAACAATTACAGGAGCGTTGTAATTCCATCGGCCACGTCCGGATTCCGGAAGAACTCTTTTCCCGGATGCCTCCCGGTTATTTGCCACCAAGCGGGCTTGTCTGTCCGGCCATTCCGGAGGCCACGGGATGGGAACAACGTATTCCTTATCTGTGTCATATAATTGGATTATTTTTGCCAGACTTTCCCCTGTGACCACACTGACTTCCCAGGGTTGGGAATTCATAAAACTGGGAGCCGCGGACGCTTCCTCTAAAATCTGGTGAATCATTTCCAATGGGACAGCTTTATCCAGATACCAGCGTACACTGCGTCTTTCCTGGATTACTTCAGAAAATTCCATGTACTTTGAATTAATTTTTTCTGTATTCTGTCAAACGAAAAATTCTTACACCCCTTTCAGGTTGGAAAGGGTTTCATAGACTTCAGGATCATATTCTGAATCAATGGCATAGGCCAGCCTCCGGGACTGGTCTTTCTGAAGAAGGTATTCCCCCCGACGGACGTTGGTTTTCATATTCTCAACTTTGGGGGGCAGGATAATCTTTTTGCCAGCCTTCTCCACCATTTCCATGTTGATATCAGCAACTTTGATGACATCTGGTATACTCTGGAATTTGGAGGCACGGGTGATTTTTGCAATTTCATACATATAACCCTTGGTGCTCTGGATGGCCAGCACCACAAAATCACCATCATCCAAAATTCTCTGGTTATCATTCAGGCTCATGGAAACATAATCCAAAAATTCCCGCATAATCCGAGCGGTGTATGTAAAAATGGAATTATTGATAATCATCTGGATGGCACGCTTGGAGGAAAAAGCATCTCGCCACTGGACTTTGGATGTAAGGGAGGCGTACTCGGAGGACAATGCCAGAATATTTGCGTCTTCATCGAACGTAATGGGGCGATTGATCAGGTAGATTTGTTCGGCGAGACTTTTCAGAAGATTAGGATTGTCTTTATGCTTCTCCACCAGCCCATTAAAATTTGTAATCAGCCACTTTTTGGGGGGATAGTTGTTTCCAATGGAATCATCCGGCAACGGGCAACGCTGGCAGAGAATATTTCTTTTCACCATGGGATCGATGGTGGGCTCATGTGCAATCATTAAATAACTCATAAGTGGAAACCGTCTCAAATACGCGAACTCCTGTTCGGATAAATCACTGTGGGATGGTATATTCATCCGCATTTTACCAATATCACTGAATAAGGCACTCATCATGGTGGTCATCACCATTGCCTGGATTTTGGATTCTTCCCGTGCGTTCTGGGCGTTCAGGCCCCGGGTTTTCATGGCCATGGCCACCACGGTTTTCTTCACGGCCAGCTCTGCGTTAAAGTTCTTGGGATCATCGGATTTCAGAAGTTCCAGAATGTTCACAAGACCAGTTTTCATATCCTCCTGGGTACGAAAATTCTCAAAAACATTCCCCACCCTTTCTCTGGTTTTCTGAGCAAAAATAGAATCCACTGCCCCCTTTTCCAGGCTATCAAATAATTCCACCGTACCGGATTTGAAATCATCAATTTCTTTCCGGTCAAAAAGCTTTTTATTACTGAGGCCTTCTTCTGTGGGCACATCTTCTTCCTGCACAGTGTGCCGCCCCAGTTTGGCCTCATCCCGGATATTGTAATAAATACCCTGGGTTTTGAATTTCAATAACTGATCAATTTCATGCTCATTGGCAGATTCTTTTTTATATACAAGCGTTTGCCCTTTTCTGTTATAAAAATCAATGGGAATACTCTGCTCTTCCTTCATCTTTGCGATGACATCATCGGAAAAATCAAATAGAATTAAATTCTTATCCATGCTGGTACCTTTTAAAAAACACGTTAGGAAAAATCAATAATTATTTAAAATTCAAACGAGTATTTTTTCCCTGAAAAATGTTTTATCCATATTCTCAAATATCCTGCTTCCTGCCGCGACTGTCTTTTTCATCCAAGCGAGAGTATTTATTGATCATTATGGTGATCCGGGGATTCACTGTCTCAGGATTTTTTTCTATTATCTCTTTTGTTTTGTCGCTTTTCAGATAATCCGCGAGGACTTTCTTATCGGCTTCCCACATGGCACTCAAAAACTGGGAGAAAATGCCTATCCCTGCATTCATCTTATCCAGAAAAATTTTATCCATCAATTTTCTGTTCTTCTGTTTCAGAGATTGAACAATTTCTTTGAGATTCTCTTCTTTCCCCGCTTGCATGAGGGATGATATCCAAAAAAAGACTGAGAGATCAAGAATAATAAATTTACCTTGTTCTATATTCCATTGGCAAAAGATGAGACATAATTGGAAATTCCTTGACGTCGGTTTTCCCTACTCCCTCATGCCCCATGAAACGGGCAGTGCTATGGATTCTGGCGTTCGCATTCCAGATTACAGATTTGGCGGCCCACCCCCATGTTTTCATTGAACACAGTGTGGAAATCCAGGTGAATGATTCCGGTGTCCAGGCATTAAAACTCCGCTGGGTCTTTGATGAAATGTTCAGTTCCCTGCTGATCCAGGACTTTGACACGAATAAAAACAAAAAGATTGACCCTTCCGAAAATCCGGTGGTCAAAAAAAACGGCTTTGATAACCTGAAAGAATACCACTATTTTGTGTTTATGAAAATGGGAAAAAAAAGTTATTATCCGTCCCATGCGGAGGCTTTCCAAGCAACCATTGCCCGGAACCGTCTGGTGTACATATTTACGGTGCCTGTCACTCTGAAACCCGGCCGATTTCCAGCCAAGGCAGAGCTGGTAATCAGAGACCCCAGCAATTATACAGATCTCACCCTGATAAAAAGCAATCCAGTGACAGTCACCAATGCGGGTTCCCTGAAAATCTCCCACCGGGTTGTGGATAACCGGGCACAATTCCGGCGGACGGGAGAGGGTTACCCGGAAATCATTATCATAGAACTTAGGAAATGACCATGAAAAGTAAGCACAAATGGATAGTATTATTTATTCTATTATTTCCGGCTTTTCTCCATGCAGGGAATCCCTTCCTGTCCCGTCCGGATTCCAGGCAGAAAGAAATGATTACAAAAGAAAGCGGGAGATTTTCCGGGGAACAATCTGGTGATTCCGTGGCAACCAAGCAGGATGGGAAATCCATTTTTTTCGCAAACACATTATTGGAAAAAATAAAAATCGTCCAGAAGCGGATTCATGGTACGTTGACAACTTATGCCCGCAAAATACAATCCGAATCCTCCCCTTCCGCCGTTTTGTCCCTGTTTCTTTTTTCTTTCCTATATGGAATCTTCCACGCTGCCGGGCCGGGTCATGGGAAAGCGGTTGTTTTTTCCTATTTTCTTTCCAGGGATGCCAGATTCAGAAATGCCCTTTCTCTGGGCAGCATGATCGGGTTCTTCCATGCCGCATCCGCGATTATCCTGGTCATCATTTTACGATGGATTTTATTATCCTACGTCTCCGGCATGGAAAAAGCAGAATTCTATATCCAAATTTTTAGTTATGCGGCCATCCTGGGAATTGGAATTTTCATGGCCGTGGAATGGATACGCGAGACTTTTTTTCCCCCATCGGCCAGTGGTTTGGGGGAGGGGGCAGGTCACCACAGGAAAGAACGGACGTCTCTGGCCATTGCCCTTGCGGTGGGAGCGGTTCCCTGTCCGGGTGTTGTTCTCATCATGATCTTTGGATTTTCTCTGGAGATTTTCTGGACTTCTCTGGTCGCGTCTGTCTTCATGGCTTTTGGGATGGCGTTCACCATATCGTTTGCGGGCATCATAACACTGTATATGAGGAAAGGACTTTTGGCATTTGCCGGAAAATCCCCGACCAAATTTAGAATCCTGCACGCAAGCCTGTCCGGGGTGGGGGTTCTTTTTATCCTGATTTTTGCCTCCATCCTGTTTTTGGGAAGCCTGTAAGATAAGCAAAAATTGGCCGATGGGTTGGAACGTTTATAAAATTATACTACAAGAAAGTTAATCAAGGAGGTTGTATGAAAAAAATCTGGGTAATTCTTCTAACAGGGTCTCTTTTCCATCCGGTATTAGCGGAGCCATGCCGAGTTTCTTCCGGACATCCGGTGTATCAACTGATTAAAAAATACCAGAGAGATGCTGCTCAACTGGGAGGAAATGTACATCTGACGGCGTTTGAGAAAAGCTTCTTTGCGGATACTTCTTTCTTTGCCGGCCCATCGGAAAAGGACTTTCTGGTCAATGTAGCCTGCTCGATGGATAACGGTTTGGAAGAAGGCGTCTTCCGGAATATGAGCTATACCCGCATGGTGCTCATCAACGGACGTTCCCACGTTGTCCGCTATGACTATCAATCGAACGGGAAGAACGCCATTCTGGTTCGCCGGGCCAACTTTGAGGGAAAGACCATGGAGGCCATTTACCGTTTTGATTTGTCCCAAAAAAGCTTGAATGTCCGGAACCTCACAAACCGTATGCCCCGGTTTGGGAAAGAATACAGAATTTAGTGCAGATTATGGGCAAATGGATGATCCTCTCCGGAGTCATTCTGGTGATTCTGGGGATCATCCTGTATTTTGTTCCCCGGCTGGGCATTCCGCTGGGAAAACTTCCCGGGGATATTATCGTCCGGCGGGAGAATTTTACGTTCTATTTTCCTCTGGTCACCTCCATCCTGGCCAGTGTTTTTCTGAGTCTGGTATTCTATCTGATTTCCCGTTTCCGATGAGAAAATAAATGTCCCCCTGCGAGTATCGTTTTACCGGAGGCGTGCCGGGTGGGCACCCACAGAGTTCCGCAACAGTTCTGGTTTTTCTGCATGGATGGAGCGGCTCCTCACGAGACTTTTTGCCCATCCTGGAACGGTTGCCTTTCCCCGGCATATCCCTGGACCTGCCCGGCCATGGCGAAAATCTCCCTCCGGAAAAAAATACCTTTCCCCGCCACTGCTATTATCCGGATTCCATCGCGAACGCCCTGGCCGCGGAAATCCTCTCCTGGGGCGTTCCCAAAATAATTCTGGTGGGCTATTCCATGGGGGGAAGGATCGCTGTCCGATTGGCCCCCATGCTGGGGGAATCTCTCTCCGGGCTGGTGCTGGAATCCGCAGGTCTGGGAATTAAGGACACCGCAGAGAGGAAAAATCGCTGCAAAATGGATGTACGCTATGCACGTAAACTCATCGCCCAGCCGATGGATGTATTTTTCCGGGAGTGGTATAACCAGGAGGTATTCCGGGGTATAAAAGAGCATCCGGATTTTCGGAATTTTCTGTATAAAAAAATCCATAAGGAAGAGGATGCTGCGGAAATTCCGGAGCACATCCGGAAAAAAAATCTGGCATATTCCTTGGTATTTTCCGGTAATGCTTTCATGCCGTATTCCCTGGAGGCGGTAGAATCCTTGCAGATACCCATTCTGTATCTCTCCGGGGAGCAGGATAAAAAGTATACCGCTCTGGGGGAATCCCTTGCCGGAAAAAACCCCCTTTTGGAGCATCGGGTGGTTCCCGGTGCCGGCCATAACATCCATGCCTTTTATCCGGAGGAATACTCCCGCCTATTGGAGGAATTTGTCCGGAGGGGGGGCGGATAAATGCGTCACGTTCATGATGATCCCCCCTATGGATTACTTATAATTATCAAACTGGAGAGCAACCGGAAGATCTGCGTTTTTCAGCATGGCGATGATTTCCTGAAGTTCATCCCTGGATTTACCGGTCACACGGATTTTTTCGTCCATGATCTGGGTTTTAATTTTGGGATTTTTATCTTTTATCATTTTATTAATTACTTTAATATCATCTTTGGGGATGCCATTCACGAAAGTCGCTTTCTGGCGGACACTCTGACCGGCGGCCTGTTCCAGTTTCTGGTAGCGAAGGGCTTTCAGGGAAATACCGCGTTTTATGAGTTTGCTTTCCATGACATCGATCAACTGCTTGAGCTTGCCTTCATCGTCAGAAAAAAGCACCAGCTCATCTTTGGAGAGAGTCAGCTCGGATTTACTGCCTTTGAAATCAAACCGGGTGAGTATCTCCCTTTTTGTCTGGTCAATTGCGTTAGTTAATTCCTGCATGTCTATCTGTGAAACTACATCAAAGGATGATTCTGCCATTTTTCCTCCGTCAGGTCGATTTGTCCTGTATTTCTTTATGTCTTCTCATCACATTTTCATGGATTTTTTTAATTTCTGAATAGCTTTGAAAATTAAACAGTTTGGCCGCTTCCACGTCGGCATTTTTATAGGTTTTCTTCCGGTTTTCAATATCCACAAACAGATCCGCCAGATGGATGATGGAAACAGCTTTTTTGTGCTGTTCCTCCGCTCCCAGCGGAAAATGGTGATACTGTATCATCTGGATTAATTCTTCTGAAAAATTCCATTTGCCGGCAATATCCGCTCCCACCTGATTATGGGAAACTCCCAAGGTCACCTCTTCCAAGGTTGCGGTGGTGAAGGACGATCCGGATTCCTCATTGATTTTTTTTAATATCTTTGGAGTGACGACGTGCAGAATAATTTTTCCCAGATCGCGGAGGAGACCACCCAGAAACATGGTATCCGATTCTTTGCCCATTTTAAACTCATCGGCCAGGAGTTTGGCATAAACGGCACACTTATACGCCTCTTCCCAGAACCCGGTGTATATTTTAAAATGTTCGTTCATAATTTTCTGGGACGCACTGGCCATGGCCATCTGTTTGAGCGTTTTGAAACCCACTATATTCACCGCTTTGGAAATGGAATTTACGCGGGATGCAGTGATAAAACCGCCGGAATTTGCCAGCTTCAAAATGTCCGCAGTCAGGGCGATGTCTCTTTCTATGACAGAGGAAACTTCTTCAATGGTGCTTTTGGGATTATCGCAAAGCTGGATCACCCGGTTTATAGATTCTGGAAAAACAGGAATGGATTGTACGTTTTTTATAACTTCATTTTGTATTTTTTTCACTTCTTCCGGCTTGGAGATACTGAAAGGTATTTTGAGGCTGGCCTCTGTTATTTTTCCATTGGATTGGAGGGAAAAATTATCAATGCCAATTCCGGATGTTTTTAAAAGCATGATATTCATAATAAGCCCCAGGCCGGCCCCTTCAGAAAAATCTGAAATCTCTGCGAATATTTCTTCTATGCTGTTGATTTCCCGTGCTTTGTCCATGCGGATTTTTACCCTGTCCAATTCCTCCGCTGTCATCCCGGTATTATTGGCCACAGAAATCCCAAACCATTTATCGTTTTTTTTCATGGTCACTTTTACCCGCAGTCCAATTTCCTTCATGTGTGGAATATAATCCGCCATTTTTTCCACCGCTTCCTTGCGGAATTTTTCCATAAGGCGGTTATAATCGTCCGGGTCTGTGATTTCCACCATATTTTTCTCAAAGAAAGCCCTTTTGAGATTTGCTTTGACCGCATTATTGATGATTTCTGTCATAAACGCGGCAATGATGGAAGATAAATACAGCATATCTT
This sequence comes from Leptospira biflexa, assembly GCA_020721865.1. Taxonomy (GTDB): domain Bacteria; phylum Spirochaetota; class Leptospiria; order Turneriellales; family DYLW01; genus DYLW01. The sequence continues at coordinate 119,571 of DYLW01000002.1, forward strand.
TTTCCGCAAGAACATCATGCACCAGGGAATGGGTCAATTGATTCACATTATGGGTGTAGCTCAGGAAATTATAAGAAACAGGCTGACCACTCTTCAATTTTAAAAGATAATTCTCTTTTATATCATGCACGCAATATGATTATTTTATTTCCATTTCCTGTAAACAAAAAAATTATTTTTAATCCAGATATTCCAGAAAAGAAATGGAGCAATGATAGATAGCTTTGGTAAATTTCTGTTCAGGAAATGTACCATCAAGAGCCGCCTGGTACTCATCCAGTTGCCGGTCATAACCGTACTGGATTGTGAGTTTTCTGGCGTCGCCTTCTGTGTCCACTTTACCTGTTTTAAAATCCAGAATACAGTATTTTCCATCGGCGGTGCGGAAAATTAAATCCGCATACATTTTTTTTCTCTGCCCGCCGGGGATACTGATCTCTATGGGAAATTCAAAGTATTTTTCCTGCGAGCCGAGGATCTCCCCGTAAATTTCATGGTTAATGAAGTCATTCTTCCATTTAATCAGAATTTTTTCCATGCCCGGATTGGGTTTGTTCTCCCGCAGGAATTTTTGCGGCAAACCGGGGGACGCAAGCTCAGAAAAATAGCGAGCCACCAGATCATGGAATAAGATACCCTGGATTCGCGGGGACTCCGGTTGCAGGGCGGGAGGACTCTGGTTTTTTTCCATCTGCCCGCCCGCCTTCTCTGAATCCGGTTTGGGGTATTCCCACTTTTCCAGATAATCTTCCGGAGTGACCCTTTTCCGGGTTGGGGGGGTATTCCGTGTACCGCAGTCCAGAAAGTCCTGGGCATGGAAAAATTGGGCGGGAAAACTTTTTTCTCCCAACTGAATCTCTTTTTTTTCTGCCCACCGGCTCTGCGGATTTTCCCCCAGTGCCACAGTGAGAAGATCACTTGTATAGATAAAATAGGACAAAAAGGAGCTCACGGGAGAAAAGTGCTTTACCGGAGGTAATTGTCCCTTCTCCGCCAGCAGGGAATCCGGAATTATGCCGGTAAATACCAGATGATTTTTTGCACGGGTGATTGCCACATATAGCTGCCTCAGATACTCTTCTTCTTTTTTGAAATTCACCATCACCCGGGTAATATCCGCGTATGGGTTTTGGGTTTTATCTTCCAGGGGAATTCCTGCGGAAAATATTTCCTGCAAATTTTCTTTGGACTTACCGGCGGAATTCCCGGTCTCCTTTTGCCAGATATATTTTTCCCAGATAAGACCGATGGATTTTCCCTGCTGGGAAAAATTCTTTTCCAATTGCGGGATAATGACCATGGGATATTCCAGACCCTTTGCGGAGTGAATGGTTCCAATATACACCGGAGAGATAATTTCCTTATCATTCTTTCCTCCGGGTGAATCCCCGCCATGCAGAATATAATATTCCGTTTCCTCCAGAAATTCCTCCAGAGAGCTGGAACGGGTTGATAAAAATTCCGTTGCATATTCCAAAAATTTTTCCAGATTAACTGCCCTGTCCTCATAATCCGGATAGGAAGCCAGTGCGGAAAGAATGTCCATCTCATCCATAATGTACTGGAGAGCAGAAACAATATTTGCGGAAAAAATCATCTGGGGTATTTTTCTCTTTAAAAGCGGATCCAGAATCTTCTCTCTGGCAGCTTTGGATTCTTCCCATTGGGACGATTTTAATGCCAAAATAAGTCGGAGAACTTCCTCATCGGCAAAACCCAGATAATGGGATTTCAATCCGCCGGTTATATAATAGCGTTCTTCTTTGGTAAAACTCCCTACCCTCTCCCTGGATAGAAGGACGATTGTTTTCAAAAAGAAAAATAACTCCCGGACTTCTCTGCTCTCCCAAAAGGAAGAAAGCATCCGCGTCTCCACTCCCAGATCCCTCAGGTGCATGGCCAAGGGACGTGCCATTTGGGAATTCATGAGAAGAACCGCAATGGCTGATTTTTTCTCCCGCATCAGGCGAGTGATATCCTCATATGTTTCCAGCTCCCCAGTCTTTATCTTTTGGATCCATGCGGCCAAGGCCTTCAGGTGATTGGTTGCAGTGTCACCATTTTCTTTGTCCTTGAAGGAAAAGAAAAATCCCACTGAGGCGGTTTCATCCTCAACCCCTTTTTTTCCGTAAGTGATCATGGGATATTCCGGATACCGCTTAATTTTGAATAGAGAAGAAAAAAAATGATTATAAAATTCAATGATAAATGGATGACTGCGAAAATTCCGGGTCAGCTCTTTAGTTTCGCAGTTTTTCAGCTCCCGGCATATATTCAAGATTATGGATGGATCTCCCCCGTTGAACGAGTAAATGGCCTGCTTTTCATCCCCCACCAGAAAAAATTTTGTATTTTCAGAAGCGATATTTTTTGCAAACTCCCACAACGCCGGAGAAGTGTCCTGGAACTCATCCAGAAATATATAGCGGAAATTCTGTCTGCCACCACGGTTTGCTTCTGTGGCCAGATCAATCATTAAATCATAATCCACTTTCTGGGATACATCCAGCTCCCTCCGGTATTCAGAATAAAAGTCCTCCAGAAATTGGATAATATCCAGAATTTCCCTGCGGCGGTTTTCCAGTTCATCCTCCGGGGGAATGGGACAGGATAAACCTCCCAGGGCTTCTCTCAGAATTTCCAGAGGAATACGATTTTCTTTCTCAATGGAATTCCATGGCTTACTTCTAAAATTAATATCAATATTCAGCTTTGTTTCCTGATTTGTCCCAAAGCTATCCAACTGGTGATAAATATCGGCAATTTTTTCCTGGATGGGTTCCGGATACATCTGCAGAAGATCTTCTTTCAACCGGCCAATTTTTTGAATAGTGGGAAGGTGTTTCCTAAGGAGCAGCTCTTTGCAGAAAGCCAGAGAAAGCAAGGTGGAGTCACCCTCTTCTTGGCTTTGTTTGAATTTTCTGGTGACTCTCCGGGCTTCTGCATTGGTGCACCAAGTTTTTATGATGTCCTTCCCCTTATATTCACCCACAGCGTCCAGAAAAGAGACAATCCTTTTTTCCTGATCCGGATTCCCGGAAAAAAAAGATCCATATATTTTCTGGATGAGCTCATCGGCCTCCCGAGGGGTTAGAATCTGGAATTTGTCTCTTTTTAACAGATCCGCATTTTTATTCAGGACAGACTGGGCAAAAGAATGAATGGTGGAAACTCTCATGCGGTTTTGCTTCATCCGGGAATTCCTTATGTGGGACAATAATTGTCCCCGGATTTCTGGATTCAGATTCTGGATAATTTCCCACGTGAGGGGATCTTGGGATAGGAGACCCTCCGACTCCCCGGAGGAAAGGGCTTTCTGCAAATCTTTCAACAGGGCAAGTATCCGGCTTTTCATTTCTCCCGCCGCCGCATCTGTAAAGGTAATGGTGAGAATTTCCGATACATCACAGGGCTCGCTTTTTTCCATGGTATCCGGTTTTTCCCCAAACAAAGAAAAAATGGGAATCCCCAAAAGGGCATTGATGTACGCACGGGTTAAGAGAAACGTTTTTCCGGTACCGGCACTCGCGAGAATTCTCCTGTGCATTTCAGGCATCTTCTGCCTCCTCTGGATCGTCCTGGGTAAATAAATCTGGAGACATTTCTTTACGCAGAGACCGCAGGCAGAAAACGGAGTAGTCACAATTTTCACATGCCTTCTCATCGGCGGCGTAAAAAAAATCACCGTTCTCCATGGAATCCAGCACCCCGGCAAGAATGCTGTCCACTTCCGTGCGTGGTTTTTCCAGGGAAACTATTTTCCCCCGGCTCTGCCCAATTTCCGCCACATAGCTTTTCTTTTCCGCGTCCCATTCCACCTTGTTGAATGCAAAAGGATCCCCAGAAAAGCCAGCGGAATTGCCTTTGTGAAATGATAAAAGGTATGCCCGGATGCGAAGATTCTTTTCCGCTGGAAAGGGAAATTTTTTTGTATTTTGCCTGATAGCCATCAAAAGGGCTTCCAGATAAAATATGAGCTGGTAGTCTTTGTTTTGTTCCCATTTTTCTTTGAGACTTACACCATCCATTTTGGTTATGGGTTTATAATCCAGAATATCCACTTCCACAGAATCATTTGTTTCCCGAATATCCACCCTGTCCACCCGCCCATGGATGGCCAGATCGCGTCCGCCCACGGGAAATATAAAATTTTTCCGATTTTTATCTACCTGAAAAAATTCGTAGAGCCAGGCTTCATTTTTCCAGAGATGGGCAAACAACCCCGCCTCTTTCTCTCTTTCATAAAACCGCCGGACAATGCCGGTGATTTTTTTCAGGTCATTTTCCCCCTCATCCAAATTTTTTCTGATGCTATACCATAGCTGCCGGTATTCCGGAGACATTTTATTATCTGTGTTATTTTTTGCCGAGGTGTTTTTATTTTTCCATTCCAGAAAGAGGACATTTTCTATTATTTTATTCAGAATGGCAAACCCATCGGCGTTGGAAAAATTCTCCATTCCCCGCCGATGTCTGAAACGCATATAGCGGGAAAATACTTCAAAGATTCTATGCAGAATGCTTCCTTTGTCCATGGGCTGGATTTCCGCTTCCGGAAGGGGCTTTGCGATATCCAGAAGATACTGATAAAAGTACTGGTGCGGGCAATTCCGGAAACGGGAAAATTTGGACGGAGAAATGGAATCCACTTTCTCTTCTTTTGGGAGAATCTGGCCATCGGTGGGGGATTTCTCCCCGCTGTGGATATGTGCCAGAAAATTTTCCCGGGATTCTTCCAGTGCAAAACGAATATCCGGCTTTTGCATGAGGGCATCTTTTTCTGTGTAAAAATTTCCCGATGAGTAAACTCCTTTTCGCAGGGAGTGCAGATCTGTACGGATGGTGTCCCGGATTTGGGTTCCGGCCGGATGGGCATCCTGAACAATGGATTGGATGAATGATGCCTTCTCCGGATTTTGAGGCAACATAACAAATAAATTTTCCGCATTTTGGATAATATTTTGCAAATAGAAACGACTCAACAAAACAGGGTCATTGCTGTAAAAATATTTCTGCCTGTCCCCGGAGGAATAAAAAATATTATCCAACGCACCGGGAAAAATATTTTCCGCGTCCAGCATAATCACAAAGGGAGGGCGGGTTCCCAGAGTCTGGTTTGCTTCCTGCGTGAGTATTCCATTATTTTTTACCGTGATGCTCTGACCAGCCAGGGATTGGAGGAGCCATTCCACCGGCAAACGGGTTCCATCTTTCTCAAGATCCCGAAAAAAGGCAATGGCGGCATTCACACAGATCATATTTTCCAGAGAAGCCTGCGAGACAAATATATTATCTTTATTTTCATGGTAATTCCGGGCATATTTTGCGTATAATTTTTTGAGAAGAGAAGCGGATTTTTTGTACCAAGACTGCCCGGCAGAAATTTTCCGCACAATGGCTGCGATCTCGCTGAAAACGGGAATCTGACCTGCTGCTTTTCCACGGGAGAAAAAAAGCGGGATATTATAAGACATAAATGCCGATTCCAAGCGCACTGGATCGTGTAGGGAATGAGAGACCACAAGAATCTGGGAGGGATCCGCCTTCTTTTCTGTGATGAGCCATCGGGCTAAGGATGCAGCCGCATGATACTGGTGCAAACCAGCGGGATATTCCACAAATTGGACGGGCTCACTATAAGAAAAATTTTCCGAAGATTCCCATGATAAATACTGTGTACTTCTTTGGCGTAAATAATGATAAATATTTTTTTCCGCTGCACTGTTATAAAAATGAATACCACCGCTTTTTTCTCCCGCCATTTCCAGTTCCATGGAATCCAGATAAATGTCTTCATAGACGCCAAACAAATCCGAGCGGGGGGAAAACGCTACTGTATTTATTCTGTCTGCCCCGTCCAGAACACCGGCTTGGGCAAGTTTTTCCTGGTAAATCCCAAACAACCGCTGTATGTCTTTTTTTTTGGCCGATGGGTAATGATGCAGAATATCTGGATATACAAAAGACAATTCCTCCGGCAATATGGATTTCTTTCCGGAATTGATTTTTATTAAATGAAAAAATTTTTTCAGATTATCAAAGGAGGAATACCACAACGTCCAATCTTCTTTCCAGTAGGAAAAATAATCCAGCCGGGTGTCTTTTACGGCATCCCGGATAAACGCAAGGGCGGACATTTCCGGATTTCTTTTTTCATTTCCGTGGATGGCGGACGTCTCCCGTGCAATAAAATCCCCCAGAGTAAAGGATTCCAAAATCCTTCCAGAGTGGCTTTTTTCCCATACCGGAATGAAATGTCGCACTCTTTCTCTGGAAATAAAAACACCAATATCCCTCTTCAGCATCTTGTTTATTATAATATATTATTCTGTTCTTGTCAACCCATAAATATATTTTTCTGATTTCGGCCAGAAATGGCGGTAATCCCCAAATAGTATTGACGAACAGCAATTCATGAAAAGATAATTTAAAATTAATTAAAGGGAAATCCATCTGTCAATCAAAAATTTCTGGATATGTTTGGATTTCCCGTCCCATTGGAGCGTGCCTTTGTCATTATTATACTTTACGCTATTACCGAGAAAACGCATTGTGCAGTATGGGTATTGAATTAATACCTGAAAGATTACATAAAAAATTTGAAATTCATGAATGGAAACGATATTAGATTACCAATCCTGGGGGAAGAAAATCAAATATATCAGAATATATCGACAGTTTTCTTTATGCAAGAGGATGGGTGGAAAAGGAATTTAAAACAGAAATAGTTGTTGATGAGGAAAGAATGGAATCCCCAACCCATAAAATCGACTGCTACAAGAATAAAGTGGCTCTTGAAATAGAATGGAATAATAAAGACCCATTTTATGACAGAGACTTAAATAATTTCCGTTTATTATTTGATCTCAGAGCAATAAGTGTTGGTGTCATTATAACTCGAAGTGACGAACTGCAAGATATTTTTAATGAGTTGGGTCGAGGTGATTCTTATGGTGCTTCAACAACTCATATTGGTAAATTATTACCAAGAATTGAAGGTGGAAGCGGTGCCGGATGTCCAATTCTTGTTTTTGGCATGACCAAGAATTTGTATGAGGATGACTCAGATGTTTAACCCATGTGAAGATTTAATAACTCATGCAAAAGGTAAAAAATACGCTACCATTTTAGCAGACCCACCTTGGCAATTTACAAACAGAACAGGGAAAATGGCACCAGAGCATAAGCGATTGAATAGATATCCAACCATGAAATTGGAGGATATTTGTAATTTACCAGTAAAAGATATTACAGAAGAAACAGCTCATTTATATCTTTGGGTTCCCAATGCTCTGTTACCGGATGGGCTTACAGTATTAAAAAAGTGGGGCTTTGAATATAAAACAAATTTGATTTGGTATAAAATACGAAAAGATGGTGGCCCTGATCGCAGAGGTGTTGGCTTTTATTTTAGAAATGTGACTGAGATGCTACTTTTTGGTGTAAAAGGCAAAAATGCCAGAACCTTACAGCCCGGAAGATCCCAGGAAAATATTATTTGTGCTCAAAAACGTGAGCATAGTAGAAAACCGGATGAACAATATGATTTGATTACACGGTGTAGTCGGGGTCCTTTTTTAGAGATGTTTGCCCGTGGACCAAGGGCGGGATGGGATGTCTGGGGTAACCAGTCAGAGGAATATACTCCAACATGGTCCACTTATTCAAATCATTCACAATCGGAGAAAGAAGAATTGATACAATCACAATTGTTGCAAAAAGTAACAAATTGCTAAAAACCAGAATACTTTTGTATCATCGCTATCAATTCCCCTTTTGTAAACGGTTTTGCAATATAGTCATTACATCCTGCTTCCAGGGCTTTTTCTCTGTCGCCGGGTAAACCATAGGCTGTTTGGGCAATAATGACAACATCCGTGTTGAATTTCCTGATTTCACGGGTTGCATCATAACCATTCATTTCTGGCATATTAATATCCAGGAGAATAATATCCGTATCCGGATTTTCGCGGAATTTTTCTAATGCCTCCTTTCCGTTGCTCGTGATTATTAAGCGTTTGACTTGATTTTTAAGAATTCTTTCAATCAGTATTCTGTTAATTTCTTCATCTTCGGCAACAATGATGGATACATTCTTTATGGATGCTCCTGATTCGTCCTCTTTATTTTGTATTGCACTGCTTTCTTTCAGATTTGGCCTGTTGTACGGAATAATAAAAGTGAAGGTGGAGCCCCTGCCTATTTGTGAGCTTACCCAGATCTCTCCGCCAAGCATTTCAATATATGATTTTGAGATAGCCAGACCCAGACCTGAACCTTGAAATGCTCTTGTGTCTCCAGAATCGGCCTGTTCAAAACGATTGAATATGGCCTCTAATCTGTTGGCCGGTATTCCCACCCCTGTATCTTTTACATAAAATTCAATAA
>DYLW01000088.1 GCA_020721865.1 Leptospira biflexa
TTTCTATAAAACTATGAAATTTTTATCACATTAGATACCAATCTTCAGTATCAGCAAAACCTGGAAAAATATGCGATGAACTTTATTGTTGTTAAAGCAATCACAAACCGAATCGATGACTTACGACCATTATTCCCTAAAATTAAAAATTATCTGATGAAGAACGAAATTCTAAAGCTGATTACAATATCATAATCATAGAATGATCCGCATTTCAGGGGATTTCCAATTCCCGGCAAAAGGTGGCAAAGGGTAATACCCGTCCGGATTTCTCTTCATGACCAAAGTCCTTTACCTTTAAATGGACCTGGTAAAATCTGGGTATATTGGTTCTCTCTTTGAAATATTTTATATGGGGAGACAATGCTCCATCCCCGCTTTTGCATTCCACCGCAAAAAGCGGTTCTGCGTTTTTCAGGACAACAAAATCAATCTCTCGTTTATCGGTATCCCGAATATACCGTAACTCCATCAAATCACCCTGGGTATCTTCCTGGAAATGGCAATATTTCAGCAAATGAGATGCCACCATATTTTCAAATCTGGCTCCGGGATTAATATTCTGGCTCCAATCCCAGAAATAAATTTTCTGCTCTTTTTTCACAGCCCGTATTCTGGGAGCACCATAGGGTGGAATGCGGAACGTCAGGTAAAGATAGTCAAAAATCCTGATCCATCGGTCAATGGTAACCGGAGCAATGCCAACATCTTCCGCAAGGGAACGCACGGAAAGAACGGAACCCACCCGGGCCGGCAGAGCCTCCATCGTAACTGCCATCAGGGATATTTCTTTAACATTTTCCAGATCGCGGATGTCGTCATAAATCACCCGGCTGTACCGTTCCTTTTGCCATCGTTTCAGATCCCGCAGGTTCCCGCTTAATACCGGTTCCGGAAATCCTCCAAACTGCAGCAGATGTTCCACATCGTTACGGGAAGGATTTGGGTTTAATTCCATCAGGCTGAAGGGATGCAGGCGAAAAAAAAAATACCGTCCACTCAGCGAGTCTCCTCCTTTGGAGTAATAATCCAGACGAGCACTCCCGGTAATGAGAACCTGGGGGTTACCATAGCCTGCGTCATAAAGACCCTTTGCCAGATTCCGCCAGTTTTTGTACTTATGGATTTCATCCAGAACCAGAAGGGGTTCTTTGAGCGGAAGTTCATTTTGGATGATTCGGCTGCGGTGCACGGGCACATCCCAGTTCAAATACGCCGAATTTTCCGGTGTGGATGGGTTCAGCAGAGATAAACCCAGGGAGGTCTTGCCACTTTGCCGGGGTCCCGCCAGAAGCACCATTTTCTTTTTGAGGTCTTCCCGTATATTTGCATCCAGATAACGTCCCACCATGCTCCGGTATAAAAATGAGTATTATTCTGTCAACCAAATAAAACTCATGAGTATTTTTTGGTTGGGCTAACAATACTCATGGTAATAGCAGAAGGATACGGGCGTATCGAAGCCGGGCGT
>DYLW01000020.1 GCA_020721865.1 Leptospira biflexa
TTCATTGGAACAGGACGCATCGCGGATATGCACTATCCCGGATACCTGCGATACCCCAGGGCAAAACTCATCGCCGCTGCGGATCTGGATAAGGGCTCGCTGGAAAAGCGGAAAAAAGAATGGAAATTAAAAAATATCTATACAGATTACCGGGAGCTTCTGGCCAATCCGGAAATTGACGCGGTGGAAATCCTGTTGCCACAAAAACTCCATGAGATGGTGGCTCTGGAAGCCCTGCGGGCGGGAAAACACGTGGCCCTGCAGAAACCCATGACCGTGGATCTGGCATCGGCCCGGAGAATTCAGGAAGAAGTGGAAAAAACGGATCGCATATTCCGGGTGACCGATAATTATATTTTCTATCCGCCGGTGCAGTTTGCCCGCCATTACATGGAAAGTGGCAAATTAGGGGAAATCACAAATATCCGTATCCGCTTCATTAGCGGAGGACTGGGTGGTTGGGATATCAATCCGGCTACTTGGGAGTGGAGACTTCAGGAAAAAAATGAGGGAAGGGGTCTCCAGACGTTTGATCATGGCCACCATCTCTGGGCCATGGCGTGGTATCTTCTGGGGGATATGGAAAAAGTGTTCGCCTGGATTGACAGCACTGATGGCGTGGTGGATTCTCCGGCCATTATCAACTGGAAATATAAAGACAAAGTATGTTATGGAGTCTGTGATTACGCCCACGCAAAGGAAATGAACCTGCCATCCAAATACTATGCGAATGATGAGATGGTGGAAATTACCGGATCCCGGGGAATTCTGGTGATTGAACGCATGACCGGACAGTTGAATTCCGGAGCTATTGTCCGGGTTTTCCATGGAAAATCCTGGGAATTTTTTCCGGATATAAAAAACGACTGGAAGGATGGCTTCATTGGGGCCACCCATAATTTTATTGATTCTATTCTGGGGAATGAAAAACCCATGCTGGACATCCACGATGCTATCAAAATCCTGAAGATAAATCTGTCCATAGCCAAATCTTCCATGAAGGCCAGAGAGGTATATCTGGAGGAATGGGACCAACCGGATGCAGAAGCATTTTTCCGGATGAAAAATACGGAAGCCAGGGAGAAATCCTTTTTCCAGGTGGAGGAGGTGCCCACTCTGGCACGCCGGCTGATGGGAATTTTTTCCATTTTTTTCTCCTCATCAGAAGATTATTCAGATCAGGCAGAGCCCCTCACCGATGGACTCAAAAACGCCTTCTCTCCGGAAAAGGCAAAAAACTGGGAAGCGGTGGTGAATCTGAATCTGGATAATAACGGAGTCCCTCTTCAATACCATTATATAATACAAAAGGGTGCCCTCACGGAGAAAAAAGGCGAATTGCATAAAAATCCCACGCTGGAAATAGAAGCCTCAGCGTCCGATTGGGCGGCCATTCTGTTGAAAAAGAAAAGGCTGGAGATGGCATACCTTCAGAAAAAAATCCGTATTGTAAAAGGAAAAGCGGAAGACGCCCTGACTCTGAAAAATATTTTTTCCCTGTAAATCCGCAAACAAACCACGGGGGAGATTATGTTTAGCATGAGTAAAGATGCTTATCGCAGGAGAGTTCATTACTTTTCTTTATTTTTATATGGTTTAACCATCACCACCATCGGCCCGATGTTGCCGGTCATTGCGGAAAAATTCCAGATTGCCCCCAAAACCGCTTCCCTGGTGAATACTTTTCTATCCGTGGGTTTTCTGGCTGGAGTGGCGTCAGCCTCCTATCTGATGAAAAAACCCAAACGATCTTCCCTTCTGAGTATGGTGGTCATGGCCGTCGCCGGAATTATTGCTTTTGTCTCCGGGAATTTCACCATGATGGCTCTGGCTTTTGCGGGCATTGGGGCGTCCGGCGGGCTGATTGAGATGAACTCTAATACGTCCATGGTAAAATACGGAGCGGAAAAGACCGCATTGTATTTGAACATTCTGCATTTTTATTTTGGGGTGGGTGCTCTCCTGGGGCCGGTTCTGGCCTCCTGGTTCATTCTGCACGGTCTGTGGAAATCCCTGTATCTGGTGCTTGCATCCCTTGCCGTTGTGGTGGCAATGGCCATGACCAGAATTGTCTGTGAGGATGAGGATACCCATGATGTGTGGAATTTTCTGGGGCTTTTTAAAAATCCTTTTTATGTGGCCGGCGGGATGATTGCCCTCCTTTATGTGGGTTTTGAAATGAGTTATAATTCCTGGCTGGTCACCTATCTGAACCAGACCGGCCGCTATGACATCCAGACGGCATCCATGGCATTGAGTATTTTCTGGATAACCATGACCTTTGGGCGGATTTTCTTTGGGTATCTGGCACTGAAAGCATCCCGGCGGGTCATTCTGAGCTCCATCATCCTGGCGGCATCTCTGGCCTATCTCTTTTTTCTGTATGAGTCGTCCAGCCGTGCCGGCCAAATTGCATCCATTGCCGTTACCGGCTTATTCCTTTCCTCCATTTTTCCCATGCTGGTGGCCGTTATGAATATCATTGGGAATGCAAAAGGAAAAGACATTAATACGTTTGCCATGATTTTTATGGGGATGGGTATTATGATTTTCCCGTATTTGGCGGGAATGGCAGCGGAAACCTATGATTTACAAACGGCCATGGGTTGGCTGGCCTCGCTTCTGGCGGTGTCCTTTCTGCTTTCACTTTTATTTTTATTGAAATTAAAAAAAAGATAGACAAAGACCCGTTTCCTGTCTATTATTTGATTATCATGAAGAGAATGCTCCATGGCAGAAGTTTGGGTTTATTCCTTGCGGGGATTTTTCTTTTTTCTGTATCCTGTAATTCCCGGAAAGATAAAAATCCGGATATTATTACTTCCCTTTTCCCCGTGGCCGATATTGTATCCGAGATTGGGAAGGGTGCGTTTTCTGTGGATTTTGTCATTCCGGAAGGGGCAAATCCTCATTTGTTTGAACCCACCCCATCTCTGGTTTCCCGTATCCGCAAGGCAAAAATATTTGTGGGGGTGGACCCTCATCTGGACGGATGGATGGAAAAATATTTGGCTCCGGATGCGAAAAAAATCTATCTGAGTGACGCCATTCCGGACGCCCCCAATCCCCATCTGTGGCTGAGTCTGGAAAATGCGGGGAAAATAACATCCCATCTGGTTGCCCGGCTGTCAGAATTGAATCCGACAAAAAAAGAGATTCTGGAAAATAATTCCGCTCTTTATAGAAAAGAACTGGAAAGCCTGCATGAGACCCTGAAAAAAGAGTTCCAGCCATACAAAGGTACCCGGATCATACAGTGGCATCCCGCCTGGGATTATATGGCAAGGGATTATGACCTCATCATTCTGGATTCAATCCAGAAAGGGCATGGCGATCAGCCATCGTTAAAAAAGATGAAATATTTAATGGAACGTGCCCGGAAAGAGAAGGCAAATCTGGTCATCATCGGGCTGGAGGTAATTTCTCCGGCGGCAGAAATTCTGGCCAGGGAAATCCATGGCTCGCTGGTGCGGGTGGATGGCATTGGCCGGAAAAATAACCCACGCAGAAATTCTTATCTGAAATTGATGCGTTACAACGCCGATGTGCTCATCCAGGCATTGAAAGAAAACAAAAAATAAGGTAACCTCCGGGGATATGGAAATGAACACCACGCAGGATTTACCGTTACTGGAGCTGAAAGATGTGAGCGTTCTTTATGAAAAAAATAATGTCATCCTTCAGGGCATCCATTTTGCCCTTCAGAAATCGGAATTCATCGCCATTATTGGTCCCAACGGAAGCGGAAAAAGCACTCTGCTGAAGGCAATAGCCGGTATTCTGAAAATCTCCTCCGGAGAATTCCATCTTATGGGGAAACCTTTCACGGGCAACAAAAGGATTGCGTATCTGCCCCAGTTAAAAAAGCATGAAATTCGGTTTCCCATTCCGGTGTATGAAGTGGTGGCTCTGGCCCGTCATGCCCAGAAAGGTTTTGTGGAGCACTTGGATTCCACGGACAGGGAGATCATCCAGGATAATCTCAAAAAAACCGGCATGTGGGATAAAAAAGACCGGTGTTTCTGTGAACTTTCGGAAGGGCAGAAACAGAGAGTGCTCATTGCCCGCACTCTGGCAACCGATTCCCCCCTCATTTTGATGGATGAACCCACCACCGGTCTGGATTCGGATTCCAGAGACAAGTTGTACCAGATTATCCGGAGGGAAAAAGAAAATGGAAGATCCATTCTGATGGTCTCCCATGACATACCAGAAATTTACCGTTATGCGGACAGGGTAGCCTGTATTATGAAAAAAATATTCTGGAACACAGATCCCAGGGAATGCCAGTCATTGCTATGAACCCATTTGCCGATTCTTTTTTTCTCAATGCCCTTTTTATGGTGCTTATCCTGAGTTTTTTATTTGGGATTCTTTCCTTTTTTATTGTTATACGTAAAATGTCCTTCATCGGTGCGGGGATAGCACACACTGCCTTTGGGGGGGCTGCCTTGGGTTTTTTTCTGGGAATTTCTCCGTTTGCGACATCCATTATCTTCTGTATCATCACCGCAATTATAATTGTTAAAATGACAAAAAACACCAATGTGAGTTATGACACCGGCATTGGGATTTTCTTTGCTTTTTCCATGGCTCTGGGCATTCTGTTTGTGTCGCTGAAAAAAGAGTATAATTTTGATTTAATGGGTTATCTTTTTGGAAATATTCTGGGGGTCCTGGGTCTGGATATACTTCTGGCCCTGGGGATCCTGATTGCGTTTATTGGATTTAACCAGCTCTTCATGCGAAGGCTCATCTTCATCTCCTTTGATTCGGAGTCTGCCCAGTCCGCCGGGATTGCCGTTTCTTATCTGGAAACCATTCTGCTGGCGTTTCTGGTGGCCATTATTGTGGTTTCCATAAAAATGGTGGGGATTATTCTGGTGACTTCTCTTGTGGTTTTGCCCACCAGTTTTGGACTCCTTTTTTTCAAACACTATAAGCAGGTGATCTGGGCAGGGATTTTCTTTTCCTTAGTCACCATGATGGGTGGTCTGGCTCTTTCCTGGTTTGTGGATATTCCCAGCGGAGCGTCCATGGTTATCCTGAGCTCTCTGGTATATTTCATTTCTCTCCCCTTTCAGAGAAAATAATAAACGGCGTCCAAAGGGACGATTGGAATTAATTCCGATGGATTACTGCATCAGGGATTCCGATGTGTTTCTAATGATAAACAGAGCACGCCGGAGTCTATCCCGAACCGCTTCTTCTCCCTCAATCTGCAACGCGTCCTGGAGCGGGATAGTGGCCTCTTTGAGTTTTAATTTTTCCAGAGACAGGGCAGCATAATAGCGTTCCTCCGGGG
This sequence comes from Leptospira biflexa, assembly GCA_020721865.1. GTDB lineage: Bacteria > Spirochaetota > Leptospiria > Turneriellales > DYLW01 > DYLW01. The sequence continues at coordinate 5,306 of DYLW01000020.1, forward strand.
CATTGCTTTTTACCAGAAGGATCAGCATTGTCCTGTACTTTACATTCTGATGTTCCAATTGTATCAGACTGGTCAGTAGGGATATTTTTACCCGGAAATTTTTTTCTGATTCCAGCATTTTTTCCAGGGTCGCTTTCTGGGAATCTGCATGGATATCTCCCATCGCTTCCACCGCAGCATTCCTGATCTGCCATTTTTCTTCTTTCAAATAACTTTCAATTTTTGCCACGGATTCCTTCTCTCCAATATAGCCAATGGCCCAGATAATATCCGCTATGATTTCCGTATCTTTTTCCTTCTCCAGTGCATCGTATAAAAAAACCAGTGCATCTGTGGAATGGATGAATCCCAGATTCCGGGCACTCATTTTACGGATATGAAGATTCTCATCGGAAAGATTTTCCCCTAATGCCCGGATGCAGAACTGGTGGCGACCCAGGCCACATTCCAGAATTGCCTGCAAACGTGCCTCTGTAAAACCCTCTCTGGCTTCCGATACCAGAATAAATTTATTGGGCTCATTGGAGTATTGACGGATATTATAAAACCGGGAATATACCGGAATTCCGGCTATGAAAAACAAAAATACAAGAATGACGGGCTTAAGTTTCCACACTTTCTTTATTATCGGCATAAAGCTCCAGAGAATAGTCCAGCATTTTAATTTTTTCGCCCATATCCATATCCGTAAATTCCACTGCCGTAAGGTTGTATTCGGATTCATCCCTTGTCTCTGAGCGGATAACCTTGGCCTTACCGTGTACGATATGCTTGGATCCCTTTAATTTTACTTCCAGATTCAATATTTCACCATGGTCAAATTTTTCATCGGAATAAAAGGCAAGCCCGCTTCCGGAAATATCCGTGGCATACGTAGCGGTTTCAATCAAATCATTTTCATAAGAATAGAAAACCTGAAGGTGTGCTGCTGTTCGTGGAAATCTTCTTTTGCCAAAATCATCCATGAAGGATATTTTCCATAAGGTTATCCCCGGTCAAGAAGTAATCGTGCATAGAAAGATGGTTGACAGTATGGCTGATTTCTTCTCTCTGGATTGAAAGGCCAGAGGCCTTTTTTTTTTACCTGGCAGGGGGTGAAAAATGGACATAAACGGAAGTGAAAACGCTGGAAAGAGTATACTGGAAAGGAAAGCCAGAGAAATTGCTCTGGATATTCTTACCAATGGGATGAAAATCTATGATTTTTCCGTGGGTTATACAAAGAATGGGTGGAAAATCCGGGTTTTATTGGATAAAACCAGCGATCCACGGGGGTCAGTGACCATTGAAGAATGCGAAACCTACTCCCGTCTGTTCCGGATGAAGCTGGATGCGGAGATTTCTGAAAGCGACCAGAAAAGCTATTCTCTGGAGGTTTCTTCAGCGGGAGCGGAAAGAGAAATCAGTTTTCCGGATGATCTGGAAAGATTCAGAGAACTGCCGATGAAAGTTTCTTTCCTTAAAGAGGGGACAATACGGAACGCCGTTCTGGATTATGTCCGCCAGGAGAAAGAAACTATTTTCTGGAAAATGGCGGCGGTGAAGTTTAATAAGAACCAGGGAATATATAAGAAAAACGGGAATGCAGAGATAGGGATAAATATTACGGACATACAAAGAATTAACCTGTACCTGGATTTTTAAAGAGATTTAAAAACATTATAAAATGAGTAAATAACGTAAAGAGGAAAAAATGCCCAAAAAGAAAGTGACAACAAAAGAGCCATCCAAAATATTTTTTGATGCCATCCATCAGATAGTTTCTGAAAAGGGATTCAATCGGAATGAAGTGATTGAAGTGATTGAAGCCGGATTAATGGCCGCATACCGGAAAAAATATAAAACCACAGACGCCACCAGGGTGGTAATAGATAAGGAACAGGAAGAAGTATATATTCTGGCCCGGCGTGAGGTAGTAAAAAATGTTGTCTTGCCGGGAATGCAGATTGGTTTGGAGGATGCCAGAAAAATAAAACCGGAAGCTCAGATTGGAGATGTTGTGGAAGTCAAGGAATATCCCCAGGATTACGGAAGGATTGCCGCACAGACAGCCATGCAGGTCATTTCCCAGAGGCTGCGTGCCATTGAGCAGACCAATATCCGGGATGAATATTCCGGACGTGTGGGAGAGCTGATGAATGGCTATATCCTCCGGAAAAGAGGGGACACCGTTTATGTGGATTTGGGAAAGGTGGAAGCCATCATGCCGGTAAAACACCAGATACCGGGGGAAAAATACCGGGTGGAAGACAAAATAAAAGTGTTACTTTATTCCATTGAAAATGAATCCAAAGGGCAGGGTACAAAGGTTTTGGTTTCCCGTGCTGATAAAAAGTTTGTCCAGAAACTATTTGAAATGGAAGTCCCGGAAATTTATGAAAAAATTGTGGTAGTGAAAAATATTGCCAGAGATGCCGGTCGCAGAACAAAGATTGTGGTGCATTCAGACAGATCCGATGTGGATCCGGTGGGGGCCTGTGTGGGACTCAAGGGAGTCCGCATCCAGTCCATCATCCGGGAGCTGGGTAATGAACGCATTGATATTATTGAGTATTCGGAAGATCCCAAAGAAATGATCACCAACGCATTATCACCGGCCAGCCCCGTATTTGTCAGAGTGGATATGGCGGAGAGAAAAGCTGTGGCCGTGGTTGCGGACAATGAAGAAAGGTCGCTGGCCATTGGAAAAGACGGTTCCAATGTCAAATTGGCGTCCTATATCACCGGCTTCCGGATTGAAGTTATTTTGCAATCGGATTATGACGGAGAAACAAATCCGGAAATCCGTAAACAGTTTGACAGTCTTTTCACCGCTTCCAGTGATGCAGAGGAAGAGGAGGAAGGTACTCCGCTTTCTGATCTTCCCGGCCTTGCCCCCCGGATTAAAAAACTCCTCCATGAGGGCGGGATTAAATATATTGAAGACTTGATTTCCATGGGGGAGGATGATTTGATTGGTTTAGAAGGAATTGGCAGGAGTACGGCAAAAAAAATAATGGATATCATCTCTGAAAATGTTGAGTTTGAGGAAGAAGAAGATGCCAAAGAAAAAAAAGACAGTGAGAATTAAGTAAAGGTAATAAAACGGAATGGATAACCAGAAAAAACCCAAAGTAGTCATTAAAAAACCCAGCAAGAGTGGAAGCATCGGGGATAAAATCTCTCAGAGAAAGAAAGAGGAGGAAGAAAAACGCGCCCAGGAAGTCCTTCTCCGCCGACAGGAAGCAGCCAGAAAAAAAGAAGAAGAACGCCTGCGTATGGAGGAAAGCAAAAAAAAATTGGCTCCCAAAGCAGAAAAAATATCCGGGCCTCCTGAAAAGCCCAAAACTCCGCCTCCGGTTTTGGAAACAGAATTCGTGGAACCGGTGAAAGACGTCAGACCAGCGGCGGAAAGTGAAACAACCGCGACAAAAAAGAAGAAAAAGCAAAAGCAAAATTTCCGGGAAGATATTCTCAAGAAAGAAGAGCATAAAAAGTTTTTTGTGAATCAGAGACCACGTCCTGGGATGGCTTTCCCGCTGGAGGAAAAAAAGAAAGTAGAGCCCCGTTCTTCCATTCCCAAAGATATAAAAATAACGGAATTCATACAGGTGGGAGAACTTGCCCGCAAACTGAATGTAAAGACATCAGAAATTATTTCAAAATTAATGGCGATGGGGGTTATGGCCACCATCACCCAATCTATTGACGCAGATACTGCCACTCTGCTCTCTTCTGAATATGGGTGTAGTGTGAAAGTGGTTTCTCTTTACGATGAAACCCTGATCCAGGAAGAAGAGGATTCCCAGGAAAGTCTGGTGACCCGTCCGCCGGTGGTTACCGTTATGGGGCACGTGGATCATGGTAAAACAAAATTACTGGATGCCATCCGCAAAACCGATGTGGTTTCCACAGAGGCGGGGGGGATTACCCAGCATATTGGTGCATACCAGATTTCCACGGACAGAGGTAAAATCACATTTCTGGATACTCCGGGTCATGAAGCCTTCACGGCCATGCGTGCGAGAGGTGCGGAGGTAACAGACATTGTCATTCTGGTTGTGGCCGCAGATTCCGGCGTAATGCCCACCACCGTGGAAGCCATCAAACACGCAAAAGAAGCAGATGTGCCCATCATTGTGGCCATCAATAAAATTGATTTGCCCAATGCTAACGTGGAAAAAGTGAAGCAGGAGTTATCTGTCCATGATCTGATCCCGGAAGACTGGGGCGGATCCGTGCCCATGGTGGAAATATCGGCCAAGCAGGGGCTGAATATAGATAAACTGGAAGATGTGGTTCTGACCCAGTCAGAGATTATGGAATTAAAAGCGAATCCCCATAAAAAAGCCGTCGGTACGGTGGTGGAAGCGAAGCTGGATCAGGGAAGAGGGCCGGTTGCTACCGTCCTCATCTCCAGCGGAACTCTCCGGGTGGGGGATCCCTTTGTGGTGGGTATGGAGGGTGGAAAAATCCGTGCCATGCTGAATGATCGGGGACAGAAAATCTTTGAAGCACCGCCCGCTATGCCTGTGGAAATTTTGGGACTCACCGGAGTGCCCAATGCCGGTGATCCGTTCCACGTCATGGAATCAGAAAGGGAATCCAAGGATATCATTGAAAAACGCCAGGAATTGAACCGCCAGCAGCAGGCCCAGAAAATAAAAAAAGTCAAGCTGGAAAACCTGAACGAGATTATTGAAGAAGGGAAAGTTCAGGAATTTAAAATTATTCTCAAGGCCGATGTGCGTGGTTCCGTAGAAGCTCTCCAAAGTTCCTTGGAGAAGATCAGTAATAATGAAATTAAAGTGCACATTATTTACGGAAGCACCGGAGAGATCACTGAATCCGATGTGATGCTGGCTTCCGCAGCGAACGCGATCATCATTGGCTTTAATACCCGTGCTAACGCAAAGGTGAGGGATGTTGCTGCCAAAGAAGGTATTGAAATCAAATACTACAGCATCATTTACCAAGCCATTGATGATGTGAAAAACGCTATAGAAGGTCTCCTGAGTCCTGATATCAAAGAAGAGACGTTGGGTGAAGCTGAGGTTCGGGAGACATTCCGCATCAGTTCTGTGGGAACAGTGGCCGGTTGTTTTGTCCGCAGTGGTGTTATCCAGAGAAACAGCCCTGTCCGTCTGATCCGGGATGGGGTGGTTATTTATACCGGCTCCATTAAAACTCTCAAACGCTTCCAGAATGACACCAATGAAGTCAAGGAAGGGTTTGAATGCGGTATCCTCATTGAAGGTTATAATGATCTGAAGAACGGGGATATTATCGAAGGCTTCCACAATGTGGAAACCAGCCGGGATATTGACAAAATTCTCCAGGATGAGAGTGCATTGAGAAACGCAAAGAAAGCAGAATCCGGTAATGAATGACATAAAACGTAAGCGTCTGGAGAAAAGAATTGTCCAGACCATTGCTCTGGTCACGCAGAAAGAGTTGAAGAATCCCCATGTGGGTTTTGTCACCTTTGTCCGATGTGAGCTTTCTCCGGACGGAGAACATGCAAAGGTTTATGTCTCCATCTATGAGGAGGATAAGGATGTTTATAACAAAACCTTATCCGCTCTCCAGAATGCCCGTGGTTTCTTCCGGAAAAAAATTGCCTCTGTCATTCCCATGCGGGTCATCCCCCAGATCCATTTCATAGCGGATGATTCCCTGGCGTATCTGGCTAATCTTCCCGGAGCTACGCCGTCAGAGGAGTAACTCCCTCAATATTTTTTGGTTCGCTTCCGAATGCAGAATCTGGAAATGGGAGAGCCCAGCGAGCTCCCAAACCCGGCGTTCCGGCTTGGATTTTTTCCGGAACACGCGGTCAGAGAGATAGGTGAGACTCCCGGTTTCCACTATGCCATCCCCCATCCACAGTCGCAGGGCGTTATCATCCCTGGAAATCACGCTGTAAATCTGGTATGCATCCAGATCATCCAGCTCCCCAAAATACCGTTCTCTGGAATACCGGACAATATGTTCCAATCCGGAAAGCGGATTTTTTTCTAAGTTTTCCCAGTCTTCCTGCCGGATGATTCCATGGGATAAATCCTTGATGGCATCGCTTCTTTCATTGCCAATGATGCCCGCCAACTGGACGCCCGGCAGTCTGGATTTTTCCATGGTCACCCCCAGCCAAAATCCCAGCTTTTCCAGATAGGAACCGCCGTCCGGAGAGGATATCATTATGGCTTTGTCCAAATGTGGGGAAATGGGAGAGCCCTTTTTCCGGGAAAGGTATAAGGCAGCCCGCAGAATTAATCCGCCCTGGCTGTAGGAAATTACGTGAAACTTTTTATCCCGGAACGCAGGCAGGGAACGGATGTCCTCAAATAATTCCCAAAAAGCTTTCCCATTCTCAGAAAAATGGAGCCCGGGATTAAACCGCAGAGGGATGGGAAAAATCCCCAGAGATGCAAACAGTTTTTCCATAACCAGCGGATTTTTGGGATCTCTCCAGAGGGTTTCATCACAGAGTAAACCGGGAATCAGCAGGACGGCTTTTTTTAAGCCCGATTGGGTAAAACGGTTAGCCACTTCCTCCGCTAAAATGTCCTCTCCCTCTGCCCGGAAAGAAGGCTGTATTTCCGATACTTTTATCCCGGCAAAGGATTCCCCTGCAATGCTGGCCACATGTATATTTTCAAACAGCATCTGGCGGGTTTTCTCATCGGCCAGATCCAGGGCATCCACGGCAGAACGGAATGCTCCACCGGTGGCATTGATGGCCCGCAACAAAGACGCCCCGGTGTCCTCCCCTGCACCCCGGAGGGATTTTCCGGAATCTTCCAGGAAGGAGGAAAGTGAGGTTTTTTCAATATGGGGCAGGCGGGATGCCATTATAAAATTGTCTCCCAGAAAAGTGAGGGAGCCGGAGACCATCTCCTTTGTCCGGGATAACGTATCCATGGTAATTTTCTGGGCGATATCCACGGAAAAACGGGCAATATCAAAGGGTATTTTATTCATGGTTCCTCTAAACGGAGGATTTTTTTTTCTTCCTGGTGGACAAACTCTCGGATTTTTCCCGGGTTTGCCTGGATGGAATTGCGGACAGCAGAAAAGTCCAGATTTTTGAAAAGCAGGATATGGTATTTCTGTTTCATTTTGGCTGCATTAGTGCCCATCGCATGTCCCGCAAGGATTTGAACCCCCGGCAATAGGGAAGCGATTCCACCGGCTTTAGCTTCCTCTCCATGACCGGCGGACTTTTCTCCATGATCCCTGTGTGGGTTGGGGATTTTTTCTGTAAGAGACAAAATATTTTTCGTAAGATTAAATTCCGCAATCCGGAAAAAAACAGAATTGCCAAAATGATCTTTATTCAGAAGATCTTCCGTTTCCATCCCAAAAGCAATTTTTATCTGCTCATACATGATGAGTCCTCCTGCGTTCACGGATTACTCCGGCAAGGATTATTTTTCTTCCGCCATGAACCGGAGGATTTCCAGCACCAGCCGGGGGCGGGAGGAAAGCGAATCCGTCAACATGAACTCATCCTGGGAGTGGATATAATTACCCATCACTCCCAAGGTGTCTATATTGGAGAGACCGGCGGCCTGGAGTTTGTTCCCATCGCTCACCCCGCCGGAGGAGCGGACTATGTACGGTACATCCAGGGACTCACAGGCCAATTTTAGTTTATCAAAGAGGTATTGCATATCCGCTGTCCAGACCTTGGGAGGGGAGGAAAAATCCCCACCCGATTCTGTGCGGACTCCGTATTTTTTTTCCAGGAGGGCAATCTGGTTTTGCAGAAAGGTGATAGTTTTTAGCATGGAATCCGGATTCTCCACCCGCAGATTATAACGGACAATGGCCAGATCCGAAACGATATTCACCGGCCCGCCACCGTCAATTTTCCCCGTATTGAATGTAATTCCATCGGTCTGGTTCAGGTATTGATTGGCTTCAAAAACGAATTCTGATGCCGCGTGGATGGCAGAGATGCCCTTGTGAAATTCTCTTCCGGCATGGGCGGATTTCCCCGCTATTTTCAGATAAAAATTTCCATTGCCCTTTCTTTCTGAAATGAATGATCCATCGGGCAGGGAAGGTTCAAAGACAAAAGCATAATCATAGTTTTTTGCCATGGACTGCAGGATTCCATTGGAACCGGGGGAGCCAATTTCCTCATCTGTATTCAGAAAGACATCAATGGTATATTTTTCAAAAAGCGGGGAATGACGGAGGGAGGAAAGGACAGCCAGAATCACCATGACTCCGCCTTTTGCATCCGCAGATCCAGGGCCTTTGAGGGTGGCGTTCTCCAGTACAGCTCTCTGGAATGGGGAATCCGGCGGAAAGACGGTATCCAAGTGGATCATAAAAAGGAGTTTGCGGGTTTGGGGGATATTTCTGGTGTCCCGGAAAAAAAGGGAGTCCGCCAGGACTTTTTGCTCCATTTGGCCATTGGCAAGAATTTCCTTATATTTTTCCAGAGGGATTCTTTCCGGTGCCAGATGCGGGGCATGTTCCCGGAACAGTTCCAAGAGAACAGAAACCACCAATTCCACACCGGGGATATTGGAGGAGTGAGAATTAATATTTACAATTCGGATTAAATTATCCAATAAAATTGGTTGGATTTCTTCCAGATTTTTACAGGAATCGGATAGGGAAAGTGTCACCATAATGGTATAAGTACTTGACAATCTGCCGTAAAGGCTTTTTTACGCAGATAATGCCAAATAACACAATGAACAAGGTGAAAGATCCTTCTCTGTTTGTATCTGTAATTCCCATCCTTTTTTTGATTGTCCTCCTGATTGGGTCTGTCCTGGTTTTCAAGGATTCTGCGACCTCCGGCCCGTCCCAGGTGGCTTTAATGTTGGGCGGGTTTTTTGCGGCTGCTCTTGCATTTCTGAAAGGAACCAAATGGGCGGATATGGAAAGGCAGATTCTGCATTCCATTGGGATTGTGGCCCAAGCTATCTTAATTTTAATCTTAGTGGGATCACTCATCGGCACATGGATTCTGGCCGGGGTAGTTCCTTCTCTCATTGTATGGGGTCTGGAGATATTATCCCCCAAAATTTTTCTTTTTGCCTCCGCTGTGATTACTGCCATTATATCAATGGCCACGGGAAGCTCCTGGTCCACTGCGGGGACGATGGGTCTGGCCTTGATTGGCATTGGGAATACCATGGGGATTCACCCCGGTATAAGTGCCGGGGCCATTATCAGTGGTGCCTATTTTGGGGATAAAATGTCTCCCTTTTCTGAAACCACCAATCTTGCATCCTCCATGGTGAGAACAGACCTGTTTGTTCATATTCGCCACATGGTGTATACCACTGGTCCGGCAATGACTATTGCATTGGTACTATATCTGATCATTGGTTTTACGTTGGATGTAAAAGGATATGATCCTTCAAAGATTGAGCTTGTAGTGGCGTCCATTCGTAATAATTTTAATGTCTCTTTATGGATGATTTTGCCTATTGTCATCCTTTTTGGGCTGATTGCAATGAAGATATCCGCCATCCCGGCGTTGATCATTGGGACCATCACCGGAGGAATTTTTGCGGTCATTTTCCAGCCGGATGCAATCATGGCTTTTTCCGGAAAGGAAACCGGATATCATTATCTTTTTTTATCCATAAAGGCGGTTTTTCAGGTCTCTGCTAACGGGTACATTGGGCACACCGGTTTAAAAGAAGTGGATGATCTGCTGACCCGGGGCGGAATGGCTTCCATGCTCAATACTGTTTGGATTATCTTAATGGCTATGTTTTTCAGCGGTATTATGGAAGGAAGCCGAATGCTGCATACCCTGGCAAATTCCATCCTGAAACTGGCAAAAAGCACGGGCAGTCTGGTATTGTCCACCATTCTCACCGCTATTTTTATGAATGTTCTGGCTGCAGACCAGTATTTGTCCATCGTGATAACCGGGCGGATGTATGATGAAGCCTACCGCCAGCGGAATTTAAAACCCCGCAATCTTTCCCGGACTTTGGAGGACGCCGGAACTCTCACATCGCCGCTGGTTCCCTGGAATACCTGCGGAGCGTTTATGAGCTCCACTCTGGGGGTGCCCACCATTGAATATTTACCTTACGCGTTTCTGAATATCATTAACCCGGTCATCTCTGTTATTTATGGTTATACCGGATTTACCATCCACTATTTCCAGGATGAACTTGCAGAAAACAATAAAGACACAGCGGAATCCAGCAAATGAGAGAATGGCTCCGGAAAAAATTGGATAATTTCTGGGAAAAATATATTTATTATTCCCGCCAGTATTATCTGGTATTTCTGTTCCTGTATCTGGTACTTACGGGTCTGGGAGTTTATTTTTCACTGAAATTGCAGATGGAAAGTGATATAACCCGGATGGTTTCTGGCCTGGAATCCTACCAGAAATATGAATCCATAAAAAAAGATTTGGGTGGTTTCTCCTATCTGGAGGTGATGCTGGAGTTGAAATCATCCGCCGGGCAAGTGGATGGAAATATCACCGGTTTGATCAATGCCGGGGATGTTTTTATGGAAACTCTGGAAAAAGATGAATATCTCCGGGCAAACACCATATCCGCCTTTTATCAGATTCCGGGCAATAATCTGGAGAAGTATTCCCTCCTTTATCTGGCAACAAATGACCTCCGGGATATCCGCAATCAATTAAAAAACCATCGGGATTACTCCACTATGGGGGATTTACTGGTGTCCTTCCTGGAAAAAAATAAGACAATCCCTCTTTTTATTGAAAATATACTCCATAGTTACAAGGGAAAAAACCGGCAGTATCCGTATCTGGTGAATGATAATGCTACCCGAATGGTGGTTTTAATAAAGCCATCCTTTCCCGTCTCGGATTATTCTGCCGCATTTAATTATATTCGGAAGATAAAAAACATAGAAAAAAATGAATTATTGAAAGATGAGGTCTCCATTACCTATGGAGGAAATTTTTATACGGAATTCCAAAATCTGGTTACCCTGAGAAAGGATATCTGGAAAACGGTGAGTATTACAGTGATTGCCCTGCTGGCATTCACCATTCTGTTTTTCCAGTCCCTCCGGATATTTTTTGTCGTTGGCTTGCCTTTGTTTTCCGGGATGACATTTACCTTTTCTGCCAGCTATTTTTTACTGGAAAAAATCAGCACCATTGCCACTTTTCTTTCCGCTATTCTTCTGGGCCTGGGTATTCATTATGGAATTCATCTGTATGTCCGCTTCAAGGAAGAAAGAACCTCTGGCAAAGGAACATCCGCTGCCCTTGTGGCTTCGTATTCCCGGCTGAGTCTGGGGATTGGTTTTGCCGCTGGAATCATGGGCATTGCTTTTTTTTCCGTCATGACATCCCAATTCCGTCCGTACCATGAATTCGGGACTATTGCCCTTCTGGGTGTCTTGTTTTCCGTTTTATCCTATTTTTTATTCTTCCCTTTCTTGATCTTTTTCACGGAAAAAATAAATCCGGTATCGGCCACCTTTTCCCCCGTACAAAGTAAATCCACCTCCCACCAGTGGCTGTGGATTTTTATTGCGTTTTCCCTGAATGTTCTGGGGGTTTTCTCCCTGTATAACCGGCATTTTGATAATAATTTTAATAATCTGGGTTTTCACCATCGGAATTCTATAAATGATGCTAAAATAGAAAAGATTGTCTCTGAAGAAAAAAACCCGCCGATTGTGTATTCCTTTCCCGATCTGGACAGTCTGAAAAAATTTCACGCTAAGATGGAAAAATCTCCATCCGCTCATAAAGGGAAGTCTCTGAGTATACTCTCCCTGATGCCGGATAATATGGAGGAAAAACTTCCGCTGGTGCAGGAAATTTCTGCTCTGGTCAGACAAGCCATGGCGGGGGTAAAGGTAAACTCCCCGGAGTATTTTTCTCTCCAGCACGCTGCATGGTTTGCGGATTACTCCACCTTTACCGTGGATTTACTCCCGGAGGAATTCCGCCGATTGTTCTTTATCCCTGAGGGTGCTTCCGGAAAAGGTCAATATTTTTATTATCTGTATCCCCGTCATCCGGAAATGAGGATGGTAGATTTTCTCCAGGAATTTCGTGAGGTTTGTCTCCGGAGGGAAAAAAATGGCCGATGTGCGGAGAACATAAAAGGTGCTTCCAAAGATATTATTCTAACCGATATCCTTTCCATGACGGAAAAGGATTACCGCCATGCTCTGGTATTTCTGGCTGCGGGGATCATCCTGGCTCTGGCGGTATTTCTGCGAAATTTTGCCGGATATATTCTGGTTCTGGCTCCTCTGGTTTCCGGTATTTTCAGTTGGTTTGGCATTACCTGGGTTTTGTACCTAACCACGGGACTTCCGGAATTTTCTTTTAATTATATTTCTATCCTGGGTTTTCCCGTTCTGGCAGGTATTGGCATTGATAACGGGATACATCTTTTCCGTAAAGGCCAGGAAATTGGTTTCAACAAATTGAATTCCATTTTTAAAGAGACCGGGACGGCCATTTTCTTATCCAATTTCACCGTGTTCATTGCCTTTCTTTCCCTTTCTTTCAGTGCCCATGCGGGTTTACGTAGCCTGGGGATCATGACCGCCCTTGGGATTGTGATCATTTATTTATCCTTCCGGTATCTCTTTGCGGCCTCCTCGTTATTGTTTTATCTGAAAAACTGGCTCCAGGAGAGATAAGCCTATTTCAGAGAATAAAAAATTAAATCTTATTATTAAATACATATATCGTTATGTATGTCATTAAGGGTGACTGTCCCATTTTATGTCCCATCTCTCCGGGACTAAAACAAAACCCCATTCCCGTTGCGTCTGAAAACTATTTACACCGGCGGGAATAAATGGACATCACCCTATGAATGTTCTGATACTGGGAAGTGGCGGAAGAGAAACATCCCTCTATATGAAACTGCAGAAAAGCCGTGCGGTATCCCGTATTTATATTTTGCCTGGCAATGGGAGTCTGGAAAACCGGATTACTGGAGTGGATATAATTAATTTTCCAGCCATATCCGGAATTATCCGGGAAAAATCCATTCAGGTGGTGGTTGTGGGGCCGGAGGTGCCATTGGTGGCCGGCATCAAATCCCATCTGGAATCATCCAATCCGGGGATTCTGGTTTTTGGGCCAGATGAAAAAGGGGCAATGCTGGAAGGCTCCAAAATATTCTCCTATAACACCATGCAGAAACTGGGCATACCCACGGCAAAAAGTTCCGCAGCCCATTCTCTGGAAGAAGCGGAAAAGCTCATGGCAAACCATTCTTTTCCGCTGGTGATCAAGGCCGATGGGTTGGCTGCCGGAAAAGGTGTGAGCATTCACCATGAGGGCACATCGGCCAGGGAACAATTGAAAAAAATATTCCAGGATCAGATTTTCCAGGAAGCCGGGAATGCGGTGCTGTTGCAGGATTTCATGACGGGAACGGAGGCGTCTTTGTTTGCGGTTTGCAATGGGAAGGAGGCGGTATACCTGCCCACGGCACGGGATTATAAGGCGGCTTATGACGGAGGGGACGGACCCAATACCGGTGGGATGGGGTCGGTGTGTCCGGGGGAGGCATTATCTCCGCAGCAGATTGCTTATGCGGATAGAGCCATTGTCCGGAAGATTATTGATGAGTTTGCGTATACGGGAATTTTATATGTGGGTTTGATGGTTCATTCGGAGAAAGCGGAGGATATTTCTGTAGTGGAATTCAACTGCCGTCTGGGAGATCCGGAAACCCAGTCTGTGTTACCCATGGTGGATACGGATTTATTTCCGTACATTTTATGGGCATGTGGGGTGGATTCTCCTCCGCCCATGGTGGAGAACAACGGCTTTTATTCCATGCCAGTCAAATCTGGATTTGGGGTGAATGTGGTGGTGGCGGCTGCGGGGTATCCGGAAAAATATCCCAAAAATCTGGAAATAAATCTGCCAGCATCCATACCGGAAGGTATAGAGATTGTCTCCGCCGGGATGGAATTACAAAACGGGAAGCTGCTTTCTACCGGAGGCCGTATTTTTAATATTTTTGCCCATGGTGAGGATAAAAAATCGGCATTGCAAAAGGTATATTCATTTATTGAAAAATTAAAGCAAATCAACGATTTTTCCCGGTTTCATTACCGATCAGATATTGGACGTTAAAATGTATCCATTGACAGAAGTGATGGAACAGGCCAATCCGGAGTACCTTGCGTATCTTTCCCGGAAAACAGGGTTTATGCTGCAAAGGGACAATCCCCGGGCACCCATGGTTTCCGTACACTGGTTCTGGTATCATCTGGTAAAAAATATTGAGCATAATAAAAATATTCTGAATGATTTTCACGAGGAGCTGGAAATTCTGTTCGATAGTTTTGGCTTTATTCCGGCATCCCGTATGGATGAACAGATAAAAGAAATGGAAAAAAAGCTGATGTGGGTTTTCCGTTACCCTTCCGGGGGGGTTTTCCTCCCTCTGGAAATTTTTAAGGTTTTTATGCGGGAAAGGTTATACACGGATTCCGGCTATTTTTTTTCCCTGCTGTACCAGATGAGTTTTCATGAACTGAGGGAATATGCTTCCTTTCTGGGCAATACTCTGGAGGGGCAGCATCTGATTTCCTTTGAGAACAATACGGACGATATGGCTCTGGTTTTATATATCTGGTATGCGAACCGGCATGTCAATAACTCTGTTCAGTACAATATTTTTACGCCGGAAAAGGGAAAGCTTTTATCCTCCCGGCATTTTCTTTCCGAAGATTTGGGGCCGGTGGATATGTCCGTGGATAAAAATAAAGAAAGTCTTCCATACCGGAAAGAACCCCTATGGAATTTTTTATTGGAAAGATATCCCATGTATCATAAAGAAATTGATCAGTTAAAAACCATGATTTTCCAGGGCAGAAAAGGATTTTACCGTGCCCTGAGCCTGATTGCCAGTGAGGAGAATGTCATGATCAATGCATTCCGGGATGGAATTTTAATGCCCGTCTGGAAAAAATCCGGAAAGAAGCTGGATCCGGATGACTGGTCTGTGCAGACTCCCCGGGAGATCCGGCAATGCATCCGGCAGGCAGGGATTTCCAAAAAAGTTCGGGTTTGAACAATGAAACTCCGGATATTGATGACATTACTGCCTGCCGTAATTTTTCTATCCGGTTGCAGTGTTTCCGGTGGAAAATTCCGGCTTCATTATGATGGGGCGTATTGGGCGGATTTTTCTGTTTTTGGAGTTCTCTTTTTTCTGGCATTTCTCATGGCCAATTTTGTGCTCCAGAAAGAATTTCACCGGAAAAAATTGGATCCCCTGATATCTGATACTCTGGTAGTGATTACCCTGATTGCGGGAATTGCGGGTGCCCGTCTTTTCTATGCACTGGAGATGAAAAGCTCCTGGACGGCCGGGGCGGGTTTCTGGTATTTTTTTCTCCATAAAGGGGGGCTCACTTTTTACGGCGGGGCGGCAGCAGCGTTTGTTTTGGGTTTTCTCTATTTATGGAAAAAGGGAGCCCATCCCTGGGAGGTTTTTGATCTGGCGGTTCCGGCAGTATCCCTTGCCTATGGAATCGGACGGATTGGGTGTTTTCTATCCGGCGATGGTTGTTATGGAATCCGCTGTGCAGAAGCCTGGCCGGCTCCTTTGTGCATGGCCTTTCCGGATGGGGTGTATCCCTGGCAGAAGATTGTGGAATTGTACAACGATCCCGGCGTGCGGGTGTTTAATACTCCTCTCATGGAATCCATGTACGCTTTTCTTCTGTTCTCTTTGTTTTGGGGAATCCGCCGGGCAAATCTACCCATCGGCATGAGAACGGTCCTGTTCACCATTCTTTATTCTGTGATGCGTTTTTTCATTGAATTCATCCGCCGCAACCCCTCCGATGTGTTTGGCTGGACGCAGGCACAGTTTATCTCCATAATTTTGTTGACAGTCTCCCTGTCATTTCTTATACTATACATATTAAAAAGCTGGATTCTTTCTAAAAACTGAAGTAAATCCGGAAAGACCAGTAAAGGATGGATTATGGACATACAACCAGTGAATGCTCCGCCGGTACAACCCCCGCCGGAAAGACCAGTGGAAACAGAAAGCCAGAGTTCTGCGGGAACCACGCCTGCTCCCCCGCCGGATAGCCAAAAGATTGTAGATTTTTACGCATAAGGACGATGGATTATTATGGCCTCAGGTGCAACATCCAGTAGCGATTTGGAAACGAAGAAAAAGGAAATTGCGGAGATTGAAAAAGAAATATCCTTTTATAAAAAAGCAATGAATGAGAAAAAAAAGATGGCTCCCTTTTACCGAATGGGCATTGTGGTGAAAAAAATAATCCAGGCCCATCTTTATATGGATATTTTTGCCATCCAGAAAGAAGCCGGATCCCATAACAGTTCGTATATGGATGAAGCTAAAAAAAGGCTTTCCCAGGTTTTTGCAGAGATGGATAAACTGGTGACCATGAAAATTGATGAGCCGCTGGATTTTAACCGGGAAATGTTGGATGCCCTTCATCCCTTTAATCCCAAATTGAAATTAAATTATTATAAACACATGCAAAAAGCCATTGAACGCATGATCCTCCAGTATGGGGAAAACACAAAATGGAAGTGGTCTTTTCCGGACTTCTGGTCCAAACTGGCCGTATCCGGAAAAAATCTGATTGATTTCAGAGAAATTGAAAGTATCCGCGATCCACGGGAAGAGTTTTATTATGACCGTCATGAACTGCTGAATATAGTTAAGGAAGGGCTTTTTGATGCGTCCGGCCATTATAGAAATAAATACGAGCTTTCCACAAAATCCAAAAATGATCTGGTGCACGCTATCCATCTTCTGGAAAGTCTCAAGCGGATTGCTCTTCTGACAGGAGATCCGGATACCATAAAAAAATGCAAAACCGGTATTGATACATATAAAGCCAGAATTGAATCCACGGATGAAGAAGAAGAAAAAGCAAAAAAAGTGAAGAAGAAATAATGTCCGGTCCCAAAACAAAAAGAGAAATCAGTGATTATTTACGCAGTAAAAAAATAACCCCCACCGCCCAAAGGGTGGAGATGGCTGCTGTGTTGCTGGAAAAGCCCCAGCATTTAACGGCGGAAGAAATTTACCAGATGATCAATGAGGAATTTGAAGTGGCATCCAGGGCCACCATATACAATAACCTCCATTTGTTTGTGAATGTGGGTCTCTTAAAAACCCTGAATGTGTCCCCCACGTTATGTGTTTATGATTCCAACCTCAATGATCATTTTCATATTATTGATGAGGAGAGTGGGGAAATATTTGATATCAACATGGGAGAGGATTTGCTTGCCTCTCTGGTGAAACAGATGGCAAAATCCGCAAAAAATCCCAAGGGAGAAAGCTACAGCCTCCAGTTGAAGCAGCTTGTTTTCCGGGGAAAAAAGTCAGAAATTTAAGCTGTGTATAAAATTTATTAAAGTGTGGCTTTCCAGTTTTGGGTTGGCTTTCCTTTGATGATCCAGCTCTGGAAAACTCAGGATGATTTTTTCCAGCCCGGAATATCCATAGTTCCGGATCACTTTCTGGATGCGTTCTTCGGATTTTTTTTTCATCCAGGCCGAATTGGAATCTTCAATAATGTCCATGACGGAAGCGACCTGATTCTTTCTGAGCATCATATACCGGTACGTGTCTGTGAACAGTTTTACAATACCGGTAAACATCATAGTGGAATCGCCATCGGACTGGGAAATGGCATGGTGCAACGCTTTGGATATTTTTTTTTCCGCTATCAAATCCAGTATGGCAAAATAATAGTTCCCGTCAATATCCAGGGCGGCCATGGCCACATCGTCTTCTGTAATGGTTTTTTCTGCTATTTTATAAAGGTACAGACGGTTCAAGGCTTCGTTGATATATTTCTGGCTCTGGTGGCAGATGTCCGCAAGTAATCCTGCCGCCGCTTTTTCCATGGTGTACCCGGCAGTTTCCGACCTTCTCTGGATATACGCGACCACATCCTTTTCTCGGAGCGGGGCAGGGGTAAAGACCAGAAATTTTTCTTCCAGAAATTTAAAATCGGCCGGAAGTTTTTTTTCATCCAGATGGATTAAAAGCGGAGTGGTCTCCGGAATCCGGGATAAATCCTCCACGAAGCGGGAAAGAACTTTTTTATTTGCTTTAATTTTGTCAAAGATTGTATCTGCATGACGCACCCAGATATACCGGGCTTCTCCAAACAAGGGGATGGTGGATAATTCCGCATGGAAATTTTCCATCTGGTCTTCCCTGCCGTTGATGTGGATTTCTTCTGTGTGCGGAAATTTTTTTTTCAAATATTTCTGGTATGCTCGGTATGTTTCCTCCACCGGATAATGGTCATCGGAATAAACAATGATTCCGGGGACATTTCCGGCTTTGGACAGAGCACTAACCAATTCTTTGAGATCAGTGAACGTATTTTTCAATTCTTTATCCGTGTTAATGTACTCTCACTGGATATGGTCTTCCAGTGGGGCATCTTCGGCAAAATCTATGATTCCGAATTTTTCTTCGTATTTATGGATATTATCGGCCAATGCGTTCATGAGTCTTTTTGCATGTGCCGGGGAGAGAATGATCCGGGAAACAATTTTCCCAAAAGGGGCAGGCCGCTGCTGGATAAAAAGATAGTCCAGGACAAATTCTTCTTTTGTGTGTGATATATTGGCCACATTGGAGTAATGTCCCTGCATTATTTCCGGATCCAACTGGATCTCAATCTTTTTTTCCGGGGGGGAAAAATCATCCGATTTCTGCATGGGGAAATCTGGAAAACAAGGCGGTTCTGTAAACCAAAAATACTTGCCATCCTTTTTAAATATGCAAGTGTTGCGTATGGGAAAATTTATAATCACAATTGACCAGGGGACCACCGGTTCCCGGGTTTTTCTTATTAACCGCGAAGGAAAAGTAATTGCCTCTGAATATGAGGAATTCCGGCAGTATTATCCCAAAGCCGGCTGGGTGGAGCATGACGCTGAAGAAATATGGGAATCCATTGGGAAATTAATGAAAAGGGTGTTTCAGAAATCCGGTCTGAACCCAAAGGATGCGGATTCCATCGGAATCACAAACCAAAGGGAGACCACGGTTCTCTGGGACCGTGCCACCCGCAAACCCGTGCACAAAGCCATTGTCTGGCAGTGCCGCAGAACCGCCGATTTTTGCGAAACGCTGAAGGCAGGCGGACACTGGCAAATGGTGCAGGAAAAAACCGGACTGGTCATTGATGCCTATTTTTCCGGTACAAAAATCCACTGGATTCTGAACAATGTTCCCGGTTTGCCAGACAGAGCCCGCAAGGGAGAAATAGCTTTTGGGACAATTGACAGCTTTTTACTGTATCAATTAACATCCGGAGTTTCCCACAAAACAGATTATTCCAACGCATCCCGCACGATGATATTCAATATTCATGAAAAAAAATGGGATCAGGATTTACTGAAGCTGCTGGATATTCCGGAGGCCATTCTTCCACAAGTGCAAAAATCATCGTCCTTGTTTGGTTATACAAAGGGGCTGGATTTTCTGCCCGATGGAATTCCCATTTACTCCATGATTGGAGACCAGCAGTCTGCACTGTACGGACAGCTCTGTCATAATGCCGGGGAGGCAAAGAATACCTATGGGACGGGTGCCTTTATTGTGATGAATCTGGGACAGAAAAATTTAATCAGCCGGCATGGTCTGGTGACTTCTCTGGCCTGCGACGCAGAGGGGAATCCGGTGTATGCTCTGGAAGGGTCCATTTTCATCGCCGGGGCAGTGATCCAGTTTTTGCGGGATAATCTGAAATTTTTCCCCCAATCCTCCGCTTCTGAAGGGATGGCCACTTCCACCGATGAAGGAGAAGAAATTGTTTTTGTCCCCGCGTTTGCCGGATTGGGGGCTCCCCACTGGGATCAGAATGCCCGTGGTGCCATCCTGAATCTGACCCGTGGAACCACCATTGAGCATATTACAAAAGCCGCATTGAAATCTATTGCCATGCAAACCTATGATGTGATTGCGGCGATGGAAAAGGATGCCGGTTTCCGCCTCAAAGCTCTAAAAGTGGACGGGGGAGCCACGGCCAATAAATACCTGATGCAGTTCCAGGCAGGGATTTTAAATGCCGATGTGATTATTCCGGAAAATCCGGAAACCACCGTACTGGGTGCCGCCTATTTAGCGGGACTGGGCTCCGGTTTCTGGAAATCTCCGGAAGATTTGAAAGAGCTCAATCCGCCGGATTCCACTTTCCATCCCCGCATGAAAGAAAGTCAGCGTCAGGAAGAGATGGCTCGCTGGCATGACGGAGTGAACCGGGTGAAAACCCAGGCTTGATTTATTTTTCCGCCAGCCTTTGGAGGAAGCGGCAGAACCTTTCCATGCCTCGCCCATCCAGATATTTTTCTGGAGTCTCTGTGGAGGAAAGCTGGCGGATGAATTCCTGCCCCAGCTTTTCATGGTAGGGGGACGGGGAGTGCAACAGGATGTTTTTCCCCAAATAGACGCCGGCCAGCATGGTCTGCCCAAAGTGCGTATAAATGGCGGGAGATTTTTCCATCTTTTGCAGGAGTTCTTCCGGAGTTGTTTTTTTCTCCGGTGGATAGCGGAAGACAGTTTCCGGCGGTGGGGTAGTCCCTGCTTCCTGGATTATAGCCTGGGACGCACGGGGGCAGTATAAAAACAGGGAGGCAGGCAAGAGTGCCCGTCGCAGACTCTTGCGAAATTGTTTTTTATCCATGGAAAAGTGGGGAAGGGAATCCCAGATAAAATCCGCCGTTTTTCTTCCCTCGCCACGGTTGTCCAGTGCAATACGGTAAACCGGATGGGGAAAATCCGGGAAAGTCCCATCCCTTGCGTCCAGAATGATTATTTTTACTTCTGAAAATTGGTCTATGGCTTGGTGAATTCCAGATAAAATCCTGTGGCGGGAGTAATTCAGGAGCAGAGAGGGAATGCCCATGGATTTCAGAATTTTTTTTACCTCCCGCATCCGGTATAGATGTCCCAGTCCATGGGATTCCCCGGACGCGGTTTTCCCCCATAGGGCAAAGAGCAATACCTGCGGATGGCCAGATTCCATGCCCCTGTTTGGGCTTGCCTGGGTTTCTGTGGCCGCTTTTTGGTATACCCTCCGGTTATCCCGGAAAAAATCCGGATTCTCCCGGAATAGATCCATCACCTGAGAATAGGAAAAAAAAGGCAAATTTATTCCGATAAAATAATTGTACGCTTTCCGTGCCATTAATAAATCCTGTGGTTCATCAATCGTCAATCGGATGGTCCGGTTTTTTTCCGTCGCGATGGGAAAAACTTCAATCCGGAAATTTTCTGCTTTCTCCCTGAAATACACGGTCACATGCTCCCGGTGGTAATCTTCCCTGGCAATCCGGTCTATGTTCCGTAACGCCCCTGCCCGGATGATCTCATAGCCCATTCCCAGAGGCAGACCATAGGGGTAAGAGTAATCCGGTTTGCGGAGCCTTACGGATTCCAGATTTTTCTGGAGAATATCCCAGGCCAGAAATGGATTATCTGCCGTGAGCCGTATGATGTAATCCGCATCGTCCAGATGAGCGGAATTTTTCAGATAGCGGGACAAAACATCTCTTGCATCCCCTTCTCCGGTGTTCTCTTCCGTGATATTATACTCTTTGAGGGAGTTCAGAATTTCCGCCCGCTCTCCATGGGGAGATATAATTTTCCAGGAATACGGGATGTTCTTTAATTGCTTCAGTCGTTCCGGGATGTGAACCAGCAGTGGACGGTTTCCAATGCAGGCAAATATTTTACGTGGAAGTCGGGTGGATGCCAGCCGTGCCTGTATCAGAAATAAAAATTTCATTTTCAAAAATTAAAGGTAAAGTATTCGTCACAGACGGCACAGGCGGGATTTTCCGGATAGTCCGCCCGGTAATTCCGGATCCAGTCTGTCTGCCGGCGATGGAAAATATCCTGAATTTCCTCATTTTTGAGATTGCCCACCGGAATTTTTCCCGCCACATCCTGCTTGCAGTATGAGACGGACCCATCGGCACGGATAAAAATGTCACGCCGTAGATGCCAGCAAAAACTCCTCTCCAGAGGAGTCATATCCGATACTCTTTTCTGTGGCATTAAATCCAGATATGTATTGTATTTCTGGAGAAGGAAGGAAATCCCCAATTCTTTTGTCATGGCATAGATGGCGTCTGTCTCCATTTCATTTTCTTCTATTTTCAACATTTGAATATATATCTTTTCCAAATTCCAGTTTTGCTCCCGGTAAACTTGCGTTAAATCCCGGAGGTTGCGGTTTATTTTCTCCAATGCCCCCGCCGGTGCTCCATGAATTGTCTCATATTTTTCTATGGAATTAAAATTGATGATGAAAAGTATCTTGCCGATGTGTTCCGCCAGTTCAGGTAAAGCCGGTATTATTGTTTCCAGATAAAATCCATTGGTTTCCACAATAAGTCTTTTTAACGCTGGATGTGGCAGGAATCTCCGGAAGATACCGAACACATCCGGATGGAGGAGGGGTTCCCCCATTCCGCCCAGGGTGATGGTGACATCCCGCAGGGATTGGTCCAGAAATGAGGAAATCTTATCCAAAGCTTCCGGTTGGATACTTTTTTCCGGAATGGGGATATACTGGCGGGGACAAAACGTGCAGGCATAATCACATCCGGAATGGATTTCCACTTCCAGATACGATGGTTGGGTGTATAAAATCTCCGGATTGTCCGCCATGATTTTTTCCAATGCGGAATAATCCGGAATCCCGGCTTGCCGGAAAAATTGGTGGCTTTCCAGGATACTCCGGTCGCTTTTCAGGGAAAAATCCAGTCGCAACATCCGGAAATCCGGGGATTCATAATGGATTTCCACATGAAAGTTATTCAGGTTTTTCCGCATAAACGGGATCACCTCAAAATCCACCGGAGAATTGAGTAAATCCTGGAATTCATTTTCCAGAGTTTCCGCAAATGACCGGGAAAAAATATCCGGCACCATCCCGGGAGGGATATTTTCTCCGAATGTATAATCCGGATAGTATTCATCCGCATATTCCAGAAGCCGGGATGTTATGGAAAAATCCCAGAAGGGATGGATGGATGTAAAATATAAAATATGGTTGATGTCCGTATTTGAGAATATTTTTTTTATTTGGAGGATAATATTCTGTTTTTCCGGAGAGTGGATTTCCGGCATGGTATTCCCCAAAAGCTTGACCAGGTTTGTGAAAAGCTCCTTGGATTCCTCTGGAAGGAATACATTTTTGAAAAGAAAAATTTTCTCCAGACCGTGGTTCAATAAGATTTTCAAAGCCTCTGCAAGGGGAGCTGGTCTTTGGAGAATCTGAAGCCAATCTTCCAGTGTCCGGGGATGGATATCCAGTAAGAGTGCAAGATCCGTCCGGGTTTCCAGTTTCATTTCAGCCATAAAAATCAGCCGGTGCTTTCTTCATATTTTTCCAGAAAAATCCGCACGGCAATTCTTTTTTTCTGCATCTGTATCCATTCATAAAATGCTTTCTGCTCATTGGTTTGGTACAGGTGCATCCGGATAAAGGAATAAACTTCATCTATGGGGATATCTTTGACATTTTCCACTTTAACCAGATAATATCCCGCTGCCCCCTTAAATGCCGGAGACAGGGTTCCCTTGGCGGTGTTCTGGATGACCCCGGCCAGAGTCCTGTCCCACTGGGCTACCTCGTCCAGCCTTTGCCATCCCAGAAGTCCCCCACGGGATGCAGAAGGATGCTGGCTGTAGGTTGTGGCCGCTTTTCCAAAATCCCGGGCAGCCATTTTCCGGGCTTCCTCCAGTTTCTTATTCGCCTCAATTTCTGATTTGGAATTGCCCGGTTGGAACTTGCGCAGGATGACGCGGACATAGTAGGTTTTTCCCAGCTTCTGCTTGTTCAGTTTATACCAGTCTTCAATTTCCTGAGGGGTGGGCTGGGGGACGGATACTTTGAGTTGGATAACCTGTTGTGTCTGGAATTGTCTTTTTAATTCCTTACGGTAATCGTCCCAACTCAGGCCAAAGTTACCTTTTATTTCTTTCTGGTAAGCTTCTTTTGTGATGTTCCGGTTCTCCAGCTCTTTGTTTATAAATTCATCCACTTTTTTATCTGTTACCAGAATGGATTCCTCCAGGGAAATCTGGTCCACGATGGCCCTGGAAATCAGAAGATCCAGAATCTGACTTTTAATATTTCTTTTGTCTTTCTGGATACTTTTTCTGTGTTCAAAATAATCTATCTCGTTTTGAAGATCCATAGTGGTGATGGATTTATTACCCACCGTTGCTTCCACCTGGTTGATCACTTCTGTACCTTCAAACTGTTGCCCCTGGATGGAGCGGTTGGAAAGCTCTTTGATCTTCTGGTTTGCCAGATCCCCTTTATACGCCGCTTCGTCGGACGAACAGGAAACTATTCCCATCATGAGGATGCCCCCTATGAATACACAACCCACTTTTTCCACCCATCGGACAGATGTGAAATTTCGCATGAACTTTACTTTTGCTCTCATTGCTATCATTGGAATCATTAATAATTAAAAAGCTGGGCTGTCAAACTCTAATAGTCTCACAGGATGATCTTATGGAGCCCTTTTTTCAGGTCTTTCACAAGCTTTTTTTTCCATTTTTTCCCCAGAAATATTTCCGCATTTTTTACCACCAGAGATTTTCCCCTCACATGGACACCCTCCGTTATACGGGACAAACCTTGCACACAACTGGGGCAGGTGGTGAGCACTTCCACATTTTTTCCCTGGGATAATTCACTTATGGAAAATGTCTTTCTGGCACGCATGGAATTAGAAATTTTTGGGGTGGAAAGAGCCAAGGTTCCGCCTTCCCCGCAGCAGAAAGTGGTTTCCGTGGGAGCCTGGGAATATAAATGATGGAATACTTTTTCCTGGCCGTATTTTTTCAGCGGGGAATGGCAGGGTTCATGGTATATCATCTGTTCTTTGTATTTTTCTGGGAGGCGGTAAATGTTTTCCATGGTCAGGAATTCATTGACATCCATTAATTCCGCATGTGGGAAAATGGATTCCAGCCGGTAATGTTTTTTCAGCATTTCATGACAGGTCCCGCAGGTCACCACAACGCTCTGGATATTCATATAGGCAATGGATTCCGCAATCTTATGGAAACCCATTCTGTTTTCCGATACTTTTATCTCCGCCTCTTTCAGTTTTCCATTGGCAAGGAGGGGGTAGCCACAGCAGAGATATTCCTGCGGAATCACCACCCGGTATCCGGCGTAATAAAGCAGGCCCACCGCCGCGAGGGAAATTTCTGAAAACATTCGCTCCGACCCGCATCCCGGAAAATAAAAAACGGATTTAATGATCTCCCGCTTGGGATGAGAAAAAGCGATCACCGCATTCTTATCCCGTAAAGAGAAAATTTCTCTGATTGTTTTATCTCCGGCATGCGGGAGCCGGCTCTGGAGCATAGAGGCATAGTACGGAAGAATTCTTCCGGTAACTTTCCGGAAGGGCCGGTTAAGGGAGTATCCAATACGCTGCAGGGAATACGCTCCCTTCAGCAGGGCATAGCGGAAGAGTTTAACCACATAATAATTTCTTTTCTTCAGATAAAAGAGCGTGAGGCGGGTGGCTGGTTTGGAATGCTGGATTCCGCGTTCCGTTAAAATCTGCCGCATGAGCAGAGTTACTTCCGCAAAATCAATATCCACAGGACAGGGCTTTTCGCACCGGTGGCAGAGGGTGCAGTGGTTGGATATTTCTGTGAGTTTGGCAAAGTTTCTTAAGTCCAGCCGATTGGCGGTCTGTATGGAAAAAAGGACGGCTTCAATGACGGTGGCCACGGCAAGAATCTTATTGCGGGGATGATAAAACATTGTTTCTTCCGGATAAAATGTATTGCACACGGTTTTGCAGCGGCTGCACCGCAGACAGGAAGAAATTTCATTGGATAATTTTTCCATATCAATGGATTTCAGAATATAGGCTTCCATCTCCAGAAGATTAAAAGATGGGGTGTATATTAAATCAAAATTAAAGTCATGATTCAGTTTGTCCGGATTAAACATATCCTCCGGATCCGATTCTTTTTTATATTTCTGGTATTGATCCAGAATGTCCGCTTCAATGTATTTTAACTTGCTCAGACCAATCCCATGTTCTCCGGAAATCACTCCGCCAAAATCGACGGTTTTTTTCATAACCTTTGCGGATGTTTTTTCCGCTTCTTTCATCATAGCATAATCATTGGAATGAACCGGGATGTTCACATGAATGTTTCCGTCTCCGGCGTGCATGTGGGTGGCTATGATGATTTTCCGTGCCCGGATTCTCTCCATTTCCCTGAGGAATTTGTCTATGATAGCATCATAACCGGAAAAAGATTCTTCCAAATGCGGCTTTATTTCAGTGAAAAAATCGGTTTGGATATATCCATCCCGGGCAAGAAGAAAGATGCTGGATATACGATTCCGTACCGCCTCCGGAATTTCCGGAAATAAATCCGCCGGGAGGGGGTTGCCCTTTTTGGAAAAGTACTGTGAGAGGAAGGTATACTTTTCCTGTCTGGTGGTTACTTCACGGATAAAAATCTCCATCCGGCTTTTCAGAAAATTGCATTCATTTTCTTCTTCGCAAAATTCCCCGATGAAAAAATTCTCAGAAATTGTATTTACCATCCGGATAATTTCCAGAGAGTTTTTGATTTCATGGGCCAGATTGAATTTTTCAATGTAATCCGCAAACTTCGGAAGCTTTTCAATGGGGATCACTACGTCTTCGTTCAGTTTGAATGCGTTGGTATGCCGGGCAATGGCACTCATATTTTTTCTGTCTTTCCAGAAGTGTTCCCGCAGTTTTTCATCCTCCGCGACAAAAGCCGATGTGTTGTATTTTTCCACCATGGTCAGGACATGGGAGGAATATTTCCCCAGTTTCTGTGCGTCATTGCTTTCAATGTCAATCAGCAGGACAGCCTTGGGTTTTTCTTTCCGATTTGCTTTTTTCTTATAGTTAATTGCGTCAATGTATTTATCGTCAAAGTGCTCCAAGGCTGTCAGAAAGCACGCATCGGTTTTCCGGAACATATCCAGGATGTCCACAATCGCCCGGGATGCGAGATCCATATCTTTTCCGTAAAATTCCAGACAGATGGTATGGGCATACTGGAACGGAGTATAGAGGACAAATTCAGCTGAAACAATAACTCCGTCTCCACCCTCTTTTTGCAGACCGGGAAGTCCGTTCAATGCTTTATTGGTGATGTCTTTCCCCAGACCTTTTTTCCGTATTTCCAGACCGTTCAGCTCAATACTGCGTTCCGGCTTTTCCGGACTGCGGTTTTTGTCATCCACGGAATATACATCAAAAATTACCACATCCTCCGGTTCAATTTTTCTATATGGATGATCCCTTCGGACAACCCGGAGAAAACGAGAATCCCCGGTGACTATGACAAAAGACAATATATTGTCTATGGCGGTGCCCCACATTACGCATTTTTTCCCCCCGGAATTTTCCGCTATGTTTCCGCCAATGGTGGACGCCCATGCGGAGGTGGGGTCTGTGGCAAAGATATAGCCCCTTGCCTTTGCGTATTCCATGGCATCTTCCGTGACCACCCCGGCTTCTAAGGAAATCAACGGGATTTCTCTTCCGGATATAATACGTTTTTCCACACCATGGATTTTCTTCAGTTTTTCTGTATTAAGGACAAGGGTATCTCTGCGTACGGGCACCACCCCGCCGGTGAGGCCAGTGCCCGCCCCGCGTGGAATAATGGACAGACCAGTTTTCCGGGCGGCTTTTATCAGCCCTGGAATTTCTTTGATGGAGTCTGGATACACCACACAAAAAGGATTTTCCACTCTCCAGTCTGTGGCATCGGTGGCATGGGCAATTTTATGGAATGCAGAGAAGAAAATATTTTTTTCCCGGGTATGGGCTTTGAGGGAGGATAATGCTTTAGCCCGTTTTTTCTTTTCCGCCGGAAAAACGGAAAGGAACAGGGTGATCCTTTCCCTGAATTTTTTTATCAGAAAATTTGTCTGCGGATTTCCCTCCGCCAGATTTTCAATTTCCGTTATTTTTCTGTGCAGGTTTTTTTTCAGGGATTGCAATTTGCGGGAATTTTCCAGAAAATCATTGAAAATATACGGGTTGCGGTCAATCAAAAATATCTGACCAATAACATCAAAAAAAAGACGGGCACTCCGTCCGGTCACCCGTTTTTCCCGGAGATTATCAAAAATTGCCCAGGTTTCCGGATCAAAATATTTTAATATTATTTCTTTGTCACTGAACGAAGTATAATTATAGGGAATTTCCCGGTACCGATAATCCGTCATTATATTATGCCCTTTTGTTTTGAAACGCGGCGTCAATATCTTTCCCATACATCGTATGGGTATATGAAAAAAAAACTTGACGATGGGGAAACAATTGGTATTCAGATTTATTCTAAAAGCAGAAGAGTAATATATAAGCTGAAGGAGAGTAACATAAAAAATTTTATTCCGTGCAGAAAATTATCCTTCCTGCGGAAAATTCAACATAAGGAGTTGCTATGTTAGGTTTTGGTGATGTCTGGGTTTTTCTGGCGTATTTTTTTTCCATCCTTGCGGCGGTTCTATGCATGGTCTATGGAATCCTCAACTGGAACAAAGGGGAAGAAGGTGAGCCCCGGAATGTGTCCCAATGGCGTAAAGATGAAATGGATATGGAAAAATCCATCGACTGATTTATTTATTAAGGAGAAATTATGACGATTTTTTGGGTAGTTGTTTATTTGGTGATTGTTGCACTTCTGGGATATCTGGGATACAGACATACCCATGGTACATCGGATTATCTTCTCGCAGGAAGAAATATCCATCCTTTTGTGATGGCCCTTTCCTATGGTGCCACGTTTATCAGCACATCCGCTATTGTGGGCTTTGGCGGGGCAGCCGGTATTTTTGGAATGGGAATTTTATGGCTGACGTTTCTGAATATCTTCATGGGTATTTTCATTGCCTTTATATTCTTTGGTAAAAAAACCAGGGAGATAGGTTTTAAAATGAATTCCCATACGTTTCCGGAACTCATTGGAAACCGGTTTTCCTCTGTATTCCTCCAAAAATTTATGGGCATTGTTATCTTTCTTTTCATGCCACTCTATGCAGGGGTAGTGCTCATCGGAGCGGCCAAATATATTGAACAGCAGTTTGGGATTGATTATTCCACTGCTCTATTTTTCTTTTCCTTTATAATTGCTGTTTATGTGATTATGGGTGGCCTGAAAGGTGTTATGTATACAGATGCGTTCCAGGGAAGCATCATGTTTGTGGGAATGGTGATTCTGGTGGGGTATACCTATTATATTCTGGGTGGGTTTACCGAAGCCCATAAAGCCCTGACCGCAATGCCCACGCCTCCTCCTCTTGCCGCCAAAGGACACCAGGGTTGGACATCCATGCCGTCGTTCAATTCCGGATTCTGGTGGGTCATGGTTTCCACCATCATCATGGGAGTGGGCATTGGGGTTCTTGCCCAGCCGCAGCTTGTGGTCCGATTCATGACTGTCCGGAGTAACCGGGAGCTGAACCGGGCTGTGGCGATTGGTGGAATATTTATCCTGATGATGACCGGGGTGGCCTTTGTGACCGGTTCCCTGTCTAATGTTTATTTTTCTAAAAATGTGGATAATCTGGATTTCTGTGCAACATCCGGAGCGGTAAAAGAAGTACATGCAAATCTTCCGGAATTGAAAGTCACTCCCAAAAATCTGGCCCTTCTTCAGAAAAAATTCCCACAGGCGAAGGTGGGAGATAAAATCACAAAAGCCCAGGGCATTCCCTGTGAAGAAACAAAAAAAGGAACCATCGCTGTGGCTGCCGCTGGCGGCGAAGTGGATAATATTATCCCTGTTTATATAAAAAATGCGATGCCACACTGGTTTGGGATTCTTTTCATGCTCACCCTTCTGGCGGCGGCTATGAGCACTTTGAGTTCCCAGTTTCACACAATGGGTACAGCTATCGCGAGGGACTTCTTTGAACAATTTGGAAATAAAGAAGAATCAAAGAATCAGACAGTATTCATTTCCAAATTGGGAATTGGCGTAACCATTATCATCAGTGTGGCTCTGGCGTATATTCTTCCCATCGTCATGGTAAAAGGGGAAGCCATTATTGCCCGTGGAACAGCCATATTCTTTGGATTGTGTGCGGGGGCATTTCTGCCGGCATACATAGCCGCACTGTACTGGAAGAAAGCCACCCGTGCCGGTGTTGTCTCCAGTGTTCTGTTGGGATTTTTTTCTGCGGCGTTCTGGATTACATTTGTCCATACAGCAGAGTCCTCTGTGCTGGGGATTGCGAATGCCCTTTTTGGAAAGGATACTCTGATATCCGGTACATGGAGCTCCGTGGATCCCATGTTCATATCCCTTCCGGTTTCTGCCATTGTTCTGGTTTTGGTATCCATGTTTACCAGGAATGACAACCAGGAAGAAATTGACCGGTTGTTCCCCAAATGAGTACCACTTTGAATATATCGGACGTTAATGTTGAACGTACCTTACCGTTGATTTCGCCACGGGAACTCAAAAAAGAGCTCCCCCTTACGGACTCCATTAAAGGGCATGTTTATGAATCCCGGGAGGTCATAAAGAAAATCCTCTCCGGAGAGGATCCCCGGTTTTTGCTCATCGTCGGGCCCTGTTCCATCCATGATGAGAGTGCGGCCATGGAGTATGCGGAAAAACTTTCCCTTCTGCGGGAAAAGGTTAAGGATAATATCTTTATTGTCATGCGGGTCTATTTTGAAAAACCGCGTACCACCACCGGATGGAAAGGGCTGATCAATGACCCCTATATGGATGGATCTTACAATATGCCGGAGGGTCTGAAACGTGCCCGCAGAATTTTGCTGCAGATAAATGAGATGGGTTTGCCGGCAGCCTCTGAATTTCTGGATCCCATTATCCCGCAGTACATATCCAATCTGGTGAGCTGGGCAGCGATTGGTGCCCGTACCACGGAATCCCAGACCCACCGTGAAATGGCCAGCGGTCTTTCCATGCCGGTGGGATACAAAAACGGTACCGATGGCAGCATTGAGGTGGCCCTGAATGCGATGAAATCCTCCCGGAGTCCGCATAGTTTTATTGGGATAGATCAAGATGGGTACACATCGGTTGTACGAACTCGTGGAAATCCCTGGGGAAATCTTATTTTACGCGGAGGGAAAAATGTCCCCAACTATGACGTGGTAAGCATTGAAACCGCAGTGGAAGAACTGCAGAAAGAGAATCTGAATCCTCTGGTTATTGTGGATTGTTCCCATGACAATTCCCGGAAGCAGTATGATAAACAGACAAAGGTGTTAAAAGAAATTTTAATCCAGAAGGCCAATGGAAAACATTACATTGTGGGAGCCATGCTGGAAAGTTTTCTTTTTGACGGAAACCAGAAAATTGTTCCCACTCAGGAACTCAAGTATGGAATCTCTGTCACGGACGCCTGCATTGGATGGGATAAAACGGAGCAGGCTGTGCTGGAAGCCCATGAAGCATTGTCCCGGATTCAGTCTTCCGGATGATCCATTTCCCGGTGTAATTCCCTGATCGGTGATTGGCTTCATCGGCGGAGATCATGGACGGATTCAGTCTTCCGGATGATCCATTTCCCGGTGTAATTCCCTGATTAGGTGATTGGCTTCATCGGCGGAGATCATGGACGGATTCAGAATGTTATACACTACCGTGATGGAGGTATCATCCATTCCGGCGATAATGGATTTGTGAATCTGAATTCGGAAACGTATAAAATCGGCAGATATTGTGACGATATTTTTCCTGTCAAAAAGTTGCAGGTTCTCTTTCTGCTTCAGGACAATGGATAATCCGTTCAGCCAAAGGCGTTTTACCCAGCCTTCCACCTTCCGTCCGGAGGATATAGAAGTCACTATGGCTTCCATTTTTTTCTCCGGATAATATTGTAAAATCAGACTCACTGGCCTTTTCCGTGGACTCTGTTTGAAAATGGGCTCAACAATTCCCATGGCTTTTGCGATCATGGCTCCGTGATCCACAGTATTCATAGTGAAAAACCGGATCTGGCGATTTTTGAAGATTTTCTCGATTTCCGTGTCCATAATCTTGCTATGGATAATACATCGTTCCGGACCCACTTCAAAAAGCTGATCCGCAAAGGTTTTGCAAAAAGACTCCCTTGCTCCGTTGGATGATGCCCTGGCCATCACCAGAATATTATCCAGGTTAAATGCGAATACAGTGGCAGAAACATCATTCTGGAATTTTGGCAAAACGCTGTCTATCTTTGAATAGGGCAGCGATATCAGGAGAATATCTCTTTTTAAAAATTCCAGGCTATCCACTTCTGAAACAGTGGTTTCAGAAATATCCAGAGGCATTTCAAACCAGTACAGCAGCCTTGTGGGAATTTTCATGAATTGAGCAACAAAAATGGTCATTGGGTGTCAATTTTTTTTTATTTTCCATTATGGAATTCTTCCGAAAAGATAACATGACGCGGTATATTTTTTATTCGCTTGCAATTGGCTTTTTATTTTCCTCCTGTGTTTCTCCTCCCTCCTGGAAGGGCAGTCCTTATCTTTACAAGGGCACGGAGCCAAATCATTTGGGAAGTCTGGATCTGGATAAACTCCCGTTGATGAGCGATGATACCGTTTCTCTGGATAATAATGTTCTCGTGAAAATTTACCAGGGAGAGATGCTTCCTGTCTATGCAGGTCAGTATGTTTTTCTTACCAACTCCGGAAAAATACAGGGCTCCGGTCAATTGATTCCACAGAGCAGCGGGACACTGGTGAGCAAAGACGGTACATACCGTTTTCAAAATCATACTTACCGGGGGAAGCTTAAAGTTGTCAAGACAAATAAAACAAATTTATATATCAGCATGGTGAGCATGGAAGATTATCTGACATCGGTGGTGTCCCATGAGATGACTCCCTCCTGGCCGATGGAAGCGTTAAAGGCACAGGTGGTGGTTGCACGGACATATTATTTGAAAAATAAACTTCAGAATTCCAGTTATCAGATTGACTCCACCACGAACGCACAGGTGTACAAAGGGATACGGGAAAATGATTCCGTGGTGCGTTCCGCTGTCCGTGCCACTCATGCAGAAATCATCACCCATGAAGGAAAACCGGCCAGTGTTTTTTTCTCTGCCTGCTCTGGTGGAGTCACGGCATCATCCATGGAAACTTGGGGGAATGACCTGCCGTATTTACCTAATATCCGTCATCCCTATTGCGATGAAGTACCCCAAAACCGATGGCAGATCACCGTGAGCCGGAATGAAATGAATAAAATCTTTCATGGTTCCGTGAACGGTATTTCTGTGGTTTCCCGGAGTCCTTCCAACCGTGTGGAAAAAATTAATGTGAAAACTGCAAAGGGAGATATGGTCATGACGGGTAATGCGTTCCGCTTAAAAGTGGGAGCAGTTCGCCTCAAATCCACCATGTTTGCGGTGAAAAAAGGAAATGACAATTATCTTATTGCCGGACAAGGATATGGACACGGAGTGGGGATGTGCCAGCATAGTGCCAGAGTGATGGCAGAAAAACATAACAAAAATTACAGGGAAATAATCACCTTTTTCTTTCCCGGAACACAAATTCATAGAATCAAGCAATCGTCCAATGAACTTGCCATGAAATAAAAACAGAGGAAAAAATGAAAATGACAAAAAGAAAAACCATCATCGCTGTTATGGTGTTTACACTCACCATATTGCATCCGTCTCTTATATCATCGCAGTCCGCCGAAGATAAAAAAGCAAAGCCTGTTGCCACAGATCCGGCAGAGGAAAGTATGCGGAAAGAAATTGAATTTCTGAAACTGCAGAAGGAATATCTGGAAGCGAAAAGCAAGCTGGAGGAAGAACAGAAAAAACTCTCCCAGCAGAAGATTAACGATACCATCAATGATCTGCGGATCAAAAACGCTCTGGAAGATGAGAAAACCAAGGACGCATTCAGAAAATTTCAGCAGGAAAACAATGATATTCAACTGGAATTAAATAAAATACGCCTGGAAAGTACCAAAAAAATTGAAGATATGAAAAATCTGGAAACCCGCATCTTCCAGATGGAAACACAGATAAAAAAGCAGAAAAAAACCGATGAAATCAAAAATATGGTTATTGGGGAAGTACGATATCCTGCAAATCCTCTCCAGGGAAGAAAAATAGTCATTAGTGATAGGAAAATGGAATTAGATGGACCCATTACTTATGATAGTGCGGCAGAGATTGTCCGTTTGATTGATTTTTATAATAATCAATCGGACTCCAAACCCATCTTTCTGGTAATTGAATCATCGCCGGGTGGCTCTGTGATGGCGGGATACCAGATACTTTCCGCAATGAAATCCTCCCGTGCTCCCATTTATGTGGTGGTAAAATCCTATGCCGCCAGCATGGCCGCCGTGATCACAACCAGTGCGGACAAGAGTTATGCCTTGGATCATGCCATTATTCTGCACCACCAGATACGGGGAGATAACTATGGAAATATCACCCAACAAAAAGAAATGTTGAAATTCATTGAAGAATGGTCAGAGCGGATAATGGGGCCGGTCGCGAAAAAAATGGGCATCACCACCCAGGAATTTATTAAAAAAATGTATGCCCATAATTCCGATGGCGACTGGATGGAATTTGCGGATGGTGCTGTAAAAATAAAATGGATAACCGGAACCATCTCTGAAATAGAAGACCATTCCATCCGGATGCGGGAAGAAATGCAATCTTCGCTTGCCATCCGGCCAGGGGTTTTAGTGAATACAAAAACGGATATTCACCAGGAAAAAAAATCCGGAGCCCTGCCCCCTCTGCGGCCGTTTGATGTGTACCATCTGTATGACCCATACGGGCAGTATTCGGCTGGGGTAGCCAAATAAAATTCTTGAATCCGGAGGAGGGGGCTCCGGTTCAGTTTTCCTTTATCCAGCGCAAAATCTGGTTTTCAAATTCTTCCTGGGCATTCATGCTCCACTTATAGTTTTCCCCCGGCCCCAGTTTGTCTTTTTCATAAAGATCCCTATTCGGAAAATTTGTCTTCATGAAAACATAGGTATAATGATTTCCCTTCTTTGTGGTGGTATATCCGCCCATCCCGATGGCAAATGCCAGAGTGCCCGTTTTTGCACGGTTCCGGTAAAGCAGCAATTCATCCGTTATCCGGGACTTCAGTGTTCCGGAAATTCCGGACACCGGCAGCATCTCCTCAAAGCTGTTACCGCCATCCTGGGAATCATATCTGTTCCGGGCATGGGATAAAACTGTCAGAATCTGGAACGGGGTGAGGCGGGTCTGGGAGGATAACCCGGAACCGTTGATAATCCGGCTTTTTTCAAATCCGGCATCCGGGAAAGTTTTCACCAGATATTCTTTCATGGCCACGGCGGCTTCTTCCATCCGGACGATTTTTGGATTCTGCTTGTGTGCCGTGAACACCATCAGAACTTCCGCCCACTGGTTGTTGCTGACAAGAAGCAAATCCTTCACTATAACGCCCAAAGTCTCGCTTTCATGGGTGACCAATTCCTCCGGAGAATTGTCCAGGTTTCGGAATTTTTCCATAGATATTCTCTCCGGAACGGGCAATTTCACTCCATAAGCCTTTGCCGCAAGATAAAAATTCCATGCAAAGAAATATCCGGAATCCGGAACGGGAAGGGCAACGGGAATATCTGCATTATATTTCCCTGAAATTATCCATTTCCATTGACCATTCTCTATCTTATAATTTATGTCCGGATATACTCCGTTGGAATGATTCCAGTTTACAGATGAGTGTGCATCGGGTGGGGTCAGGAATATCCGCCCTTTATTATACGGACGGATGGTCTCCTGTATATTGTTTGCAAAATTTAATCCGGAGAAGGAGGTATTATAATATTTGGTTTTGGGCATATCTGGATCAATGTTCATCCGGGGTGCAATCTCATCGTCCAGATAAAAAACCTTTCCCAGGACTTTCCGGATTCCCTTTTCATGCAGACCCCGGACAAAATGACTCATGTCTTCCACACTAAAAACGGGATCCCCGCCTCCGACAATGGTTAGATTTCCGGAAAGGATGCCATTTTCCAGCTTTCCGTCCGAATAAAGAGTGGTCTTAAAACGGAAGTCTTCCCCCAGAGTATCCAGAGCATATATGGATGTCGCAAGCTTGGTCAGGGATGCCGGAATAAAAAACTCTCCGGCGTTTTCCGCATAAACAATTTTTTGGGTACGGGCGTCCATAACCACAATTCCGGCTTTGTCTCCGGCACCCATGGAAAAGCGGTGGGCGGAAAGATGGTTCTTCTGAAATGAATCAGAAAATTTAAGATGATATGTTTTGTCTTCCGAACACTGGAACAACAAGGATAGAATGGCGGCCGCCAAGATGGAAATTTTCCATAAGTATTTCTGAGGTTTCATGAATGCGGTATTTGGATTCCAGACCTGCTGCCAACCATTAATGGGACATTCTCCAACCATGGATATTTTTTCTTTGACTTTCTGGATTCATCCTCCAGAGTGATGCGTGGAAGAAAAAGCCGGAATACTGGAACGATGGGTTTTTTTTATTCTGCATATTGTATTTGCTCTCTATTTTTTATGGGTGGTACTGAATGCGGATTATTCTCTGGGGATGGAAATGCTGCGGAACCCCGGCTGGCTTTCCTGGATGATCATTTTTCTGTTATTTCTTGTGCTCAATATACTCCGGGCGGGACAATTGTGGTATCTATCCCCGGTTTCCTTTTCCTGGATATTTATGGCGTTCCTGTTTAATAATTTTTTCCGGGATGTTCTTCCCATGAAAGAACGGGAGCTGGCTTATATGAAAAAACTGTACGATCTGGGATTTTCCCGCGAGACGCCCGTGTTCCATATTATCCTGATCCGCATCTATGATGTCCTGCTTTCCGTTTTCTTCCTTGCTGCATTGTTGCTCATGGGATTTATTGAAAGCAGATACCATCTTTTTTTGGGGATGGGTACCGGAATTCTGTTTATCATTCTTGCGTTTGCTTCCTCCCGTTTCATCCCCTGGGGGGTTTACTTTCTGTATCCCAATTTCCGGCATATCCGTAATAAAGTAAAAATCGGGATATCGCGGATTCAGGACGATTATAAAGCCTTTAATCCGCTTTCCCGCCTCATCATGGGGGTCTGGGGAAGCGTCAACGCTTTTGTGTCTTTATTTATCTGGGTTTTTATCCTCCGGATTCTTCTTCCCTCGCTCCCGCTCTCTGCCGCCATTGTGGCCTCTTTTTTCTTTAAATTTTTACGCATTTTCCCAATCTATCCCATTCTGGGATTGGGAGTTTTTGAATTTTTCTGGTCTATGGCTCTTTCCGGAAGTGATCTGAGCCTGCGGCATATCCACACTTTTTCTCTGCTGGCACACGGCATCTTTCTGCTCCAGACTTTGGGCTTTTATTTTATGGGCAATCTGCTGGAATTCCGGAAAAAACTGGATATATTCGCCACCCCCTCCAAATAAAGATATATTATAAGGTAAAATAATATGTTATATCCTTTATGGTGACTGTCACCGCAAAGACTTTCATAATACAGTAATTCACTATGATTATGTCACATAATATCAAAAAATATGTCCCTCTATTCCCCTTTTGCGGGAATACAGCTTGACGGGGGACAGTATTCCGTGATCACAGCCAATGGAAAGCTTTTCCAAAATATGGTTTAGAAAAATACAAATGAAAAAAATAATCCCATTATACATGCTGGGGATTCTGTCTCTGTCTTTTTTGCTGATGGATTGCTCCAAGGATAATAAAAAAAACATTGGTGATAGCGGAAAAATTCTCAAAGTGGTCGCTGCAAAAGGTGGACTGCGGGTGAGGGAAAATCCGGAGGGCAATGTCCTGGGCACTCTGGGGGAAGGGGAAAGTGTGGAAATTCTGGAGGAAACCGGAAATGTTCTGCGTATCTCCGGAAAATCCGGGCGATGGACAAAGATCCGCTTTGGGACAGGAGAAGGCTGGGTTTTTGGTGGGTATCTGGAAGAGGAGGCTTCTCTTTCTGGGAAGGTTTCCCATCCCGCCCTGGCAGATTTTCCCCGGAGTTTTATCATGCTGCAAAAATCGTCCCACGATGGGGATAATTACGGGTTTGGGATTCCGGAAAAATGCGGATATAAAACGGGAAGTCTCCGCATTTTCAAAGAAAGCGGAAAAAATAATTTGGAGATTTTTTTTCCGCACCGGGAAGATATTTTTCCAGATTCCAGAGGGATGATTCTGGAAATGGAATCCGTTTCCAGAGATAACCTCCCATCGGTCCGGCCAGATGGCAGCAATCCTGCGAGGGTTTATCAATTCATTCTGAAGCCGGCGATGGAAACGAATCATAGTGCAAAAGAAAAAGACACCGCACCAATGGAGATAACATTGCGGGCGGTGGAGATGGGAGGCGGAATGTATGAAATATTTTTACAGTATCCAGAAGAAACGCTTTCCGGAGTTTTTCTGGACGCAGAAAAAGAAAAATCCTTTCCCCGTATCCCTTGTAAAAAGCCATAAAAAATTGGCCGATGGGTTAAAAATGATTATTCTGAAACCATGAGTTTATATGCAATTCTGGTTTATTTTTTCCTCTTCTTCTCTCTTGCGGTGGAAATTCTCACGGAGTATTTCAACTGGAGAAAAATGCCGGAGAGTCTTCCTCCGGAGCTTTCCGGTTTGATGGGGGAGGAGGAATACCGGAAAAATAAATCTTACAATAATGAAAGAGCTCGTTTTTCTGTACTGATTTCTATTGTTTCCACAATCGTTCTGGTGCTATTTATTAGTCTCCGGGGCTTTCCCATTTTGGATGATTTTATCCGCTCTTTTGGATACGGAGAAATTTTCACCGGTCTTCTTTTTTACGGTGCCATCCTCGCCATAATGACCCTGCTCCAGTTGCCGGCGTCCATCTATTCCACTTTTTTTCTGGAGGCCAGATATGGATTGAACCGGACAACAGTGAAAACATTTGTTTTGGATAAAATCAAAGGGATTCTGCTGACCGTCCTTCTGGGTGGCCCACTGGCAGCCGCAGCCCTGTGGTTTTTTGGAGCATTTCCCGCCGATGGGTGGCTTTATGCGTGGGGATTTTTCAGCGTTGTATCCTTTACATTTGGGTATCTGGCACCGGTACTATTTCTGCCGCTTTTCAATAAGTTTGAGCCGCTCAAAAATGATGAGCTGGTCCGGGACATCTCCCTGTATGCAGAAAAGGAAAAATTTCGTCTTAAAGGAATTTTTACGATGGACGGTTCCCGCCGCAGTACCCGTCTGAATGCCTTTTTCACCGGTTTTGGAAATCTCAAGCGGATTGTGCTGTATGACACGCTGGTGGAAAAATTAAGTCCGCAGGAAATTCTGTCCGTTCTGGCTCATGAGATGGGTCATTACAAAAAAAAGCATGTCATTATCCACCAGATACAGTCTTTGATCGCTTCCTTCCTTATGTTTTTCATTCTGTCCATTTTCATAAAAGATCCGGAGTTGTTTGCGGTGTTCTCCATGGATCATATCAGTGTATATGCGGGATTTTTATTCTTCTCTTTTCTATATTCTCCCATGGAATTGGTTTTGTCTGTGGCTGGAAATTACCTGTCCCGCGTCCATGAATACCAAGCCGATCGGTATGCTGCCGAGACCACGGGGACTTCCGAATATCTTATTTCCGCATTGAAAAAATTAAGCGTGAACAATCTTTCCCGGCTTGTTCCCTCTTCTCTGGATGTTTTCTTCCATTACTCGCATCCACCCCTGTTTTCCCGGATTAACGCACTGGGGAGA
>DYLW01000021.1 GCA_020721865.1 Leptospira biflexa
CGATCATTGAAATACGAGGATATTTTCCTGAATAACTACGATTGCATGGGAGATCGAAATTGGGCGTAAAGAGATATTTTAAATTTTACCATACGGAAAATATTCATCGTCGTTTGGCCACTCCGGACGAGATTTATTACAGTGTATTTGGCGGAAATAAGGACATAATGGTAGCGTAATTTTATGGAAGATTACACCTTGGGAAAAAATATTTTTGTGTTGACAAATGGGCTCACCTTAAAATATTCATGTTTTCAAAGGTAAATTCTTTACAAAATGGTTAATTTTTCAGAGGTTACCTGAAATTGAGTCCGGAAAAATGGAATTGGAAAAAAAGAGTTTTTATCTCCCGGAAGTGATCCAGTCCGCTGTATCCATGTTTCAAAAAGAAATTGAACAGAAAGGATTATCCTTTTCCCTGAAAACAGATGATTCCCTGCCGGAATTGGTCTGGGGAGACCCCACCCGGCTTCTGCAGATACTGGCGAATCTCCTCAGTAATGCAAAGAAATTTACTAATAATGGCAGCATCATTTTTGCCGTAAAAAATCTCTCTCCGGGAACGCCCATGCGGTAAACGAGGTGAAAGATATGGCACAATCTGCGGAAATGAATGGATTCATCACCAAGCCGTGGATATCACCCGATTAAACAAAACTCTGGAAAATCTCATGGAAGAAGATGCCGTACACATACATCGTTGAATGCCGGGATGGAACCTTGTATACCGGGAGTGCGATGGATGTTCCTTCCCGGATAGAAAAACATAACTCCGGAAAAGGGGCCAAGTATTTGCGTGGCAGACTGCCGGTGACACTGAAATATGTGGAATACCATGAAACCTGGCCGGAGGCATTGAAACGTGAGTTCTCCATTAAATCCATGGACAGGCAATCCAAACTGGAACTAATCCGGAATTTTAAAAGCTAACCACATCGGCAGGACGGTTATTTTCCTGCATACCTCGATGAGGGTTCATGGGAACTCGATCATTAAAAGGGACGCAAAATGGAATTCTGCTTCAGCGTTTCCACAAATCGGCCGATTTATGTCACATAGGGCAAATATTGCTTTACAAACTAACTTGTCCGGAATAAAGTTAACCGGAGTTATACTACAAAAGGATGGGCTATATGGAAATATCAAAGGAAATCAAAAACATAGTTAACAATGTTAACTTCAACACACAGCCAAAGCCCCAATCCCGGAATTTGATACAGGAACAAAAAGTTGAAAATCCCAGGGAGGGGAACGCACTGGACATTAATACCCTCAGAGCTAAAGTCGGCGGGCTGCAAAAGGAGATGAACCAAATGCAGACGGCGTTTTCCCGCAATCAGGTGCAGCTTGCTCTGTTAAGTGAGCTGGAGGGAGAGCCCGGCTGGCAGAAAAAATTTGGCGATGCAATGAGAAACCATTACGGAAGAGAAACCCCAGAATTTTCCGGAAGCAGAGAAGAAATGGCGAGTGGGATTGAATCAGAAAATCAGATTCTGCAAGCCAAAATTATTGAAAATTCCGTGAAACAGGAAAACCTGTTTGCATCCGGTCTGGTGGATCCACAATCCCCCTCCATTGCCCGGGATGCACAGAGTTCCCAGTCTGTCTTTGCACAGATGAAGCTTGAGAACATTCAGAAATTATTGAGTCCCAATGAGGTTTGATTGGGCACTCAGCCGTAAAACGCGGATACTTGTCCGTAAAATTAAAGAGGACGCCCGGATTCCGGAAAAACAAACCCCCGGAGCCGGTGCGTTCGATGTGTACTCCCTTCTGGAAAAACCGGTTGTATTAAAACCCGGGGAAAGGACACTGGTACCCACCGGTTTAGCTGTGGAAATACCAGAGGGATTTATCCTGTCTGTACGTCCCCGCTCCGGGCTTGCCGCAAACCATGGTATCACTCTGGTGAATTCCCCCGGAACCATTGATTCTGACTACCGGGGAGAGGTAATGATCCCCGTCATCAATCTGGGAGAGAATGAATTTATTCTGGAAAACCACCAGAGGATTGCCCAAGTCATTCTGGAAAAAACCTGGGATGCGGAGTGGATACAGACGCACACTCTTAGTTCCACCAATAGAGGAGAAAAAGGATTTGGATCTACAGGTAAACATTAAAACTGACGAGTCTTTCCATGACCTGGAAAACCGGACACGAAAAAAAAAGATATACGCAGGTTTTGCGGGTGGAATTGGTAAATTTGGTTCTAATTTTTCATTTTTAAGATATAAAAATTTCACATTATGGGTTGATTTTGGGGGTGGTTTTCCGGATATCCAGTTTCCGGGGATGTCCCGTATGTTGCCCAATTTCATACCCGCCATGAATCTTCCGCCATCGGCCATAGCTCTTACCCACGCACATGAGGACCATATTGGAGGAATCCCGTATTTTTATGATGTTATTCCGGAAAATACTCCCATATACGGAAGCCGTTTTACCCTGGAGCTCCTGAAAACAAAATTGCGGGATTTCCGGTTTCCACTGGAGCGTTTTGTCTATCATGAAATTAAAGAAAACACATCGGAAGAAGCCGGCCCATTTGTTCTGCATTTCTTTTTTATGAACCATTCCGTGCCGGCGGCTCTGTCCATTGGCGTGGAAATCCCTGAGGAAAAGAAAAAGATATTTTATTCCGGTGACTTCAAAATGCGTGGGGATGATCCCAGGGTCAATCACGACGATATCCGTAAATTCGGGCCGGTGGATTATCTGGCTATGGATTCCACTGGTTCTTTATCGGACGGGACGACCCGTGCGGAAAGTGAGGTGTTATCCGAGCTGGAGCAGATCATCCATTCCTGGAATGGTCGTATTTTTATTTCCACATTTTCCTCCCACATAGAAAGAATCCGGAATATCTACCGGATTACCAAAAAAGAAGGAATTCCTCTGGGCATTCAGGGATATTCCATAAAAGCTCATCTGACAGCAGCGTGGGAGGCAGGGGAGATAGATTTTCCTGTGACTTCTCTGCGTGACCCCTCTCCCAATGCCAAAAAATCGGTGTGGCTGGTGGCCGGATGCCAGTCCGAACCGGGATCCTCCATGTACAAAGTGGCCCGGGAAGAAATTGAAAAATTCCGATTAGGGGAAAAAGATCTTTTTGTCTATTCAGCCAGTATGATCCCCGGGAATGAAGGGATGATCTATGAATCCTTCAATCATCTTGCCGCCCGTGGGGTAAAAGTAGTGGGGATCCATTCCCATGAATTCCATTCCAGTGGACACGGAAAAAAAGAGGATATTCTTATGCTCATCCAACTGCTCTCTCCAACGGTGGTTTTTCCCATCCATGGAGACAATCTCCATTTTTCTGCCATGAGGCAATTGCTGGGGAAAGAAATACGGGTGGAGATTCCGGATCCTTCCGTTATTTATTCTCTGGATAAAGATATCAAGAAAGAAACATCCATGGGCAATGAAGTCACCCTGGTGGAGGAAAAAGAACTCCACAATGATCATGGTCTCTATAAAAAACGCATGGATATGGGGGTAAACGGGATGATGATTATCATTATCCGGGAAACAGAACGGGAATTGTTTATTTCCATCCGCTATGTGGGTGTCACCAGCCAAAAATTTCTCCAGAAGTCCATCGATCATCTGGAGGAAACATCCAGTGATATTATTTCTGAGATTATCAATTCGTCCAGTGTTAAGAAAGATAAAAAGATCCGGGATAAAATTAACAAATTAAATAAATCCGTACTGGGGAAAACTCCGCTCATTGAAATTTTTTGGCTATAATTATTGACCAGCCATAAAAGAAACAATTCCCGGTAAGACGGAGCATCGGAGAGGTTAACTCCGTTTAATCCATCGGGGGGGGGATATGACAGTCAAGGACGCAAAAAAGAAGTTTAAAAAAGCAAGAAATTCATCCAATCCGGATGAGGCATTGTATGAATTTTTTGTACAGTTGTTCCGAGAAAACAGGGAAATTCTTCCACAGTTTTTCCGGTACGTGTTCAAGAAATATTCAAAAAACACAGAATCACCCAGGAAAATTCGAACAAAGGAGATTATCATCCGGCTTCTGGTACAGCCGGAATTTTCGCATTTGTTAATCGACCAGATGGGTTTATTCGGTAAAAAGAAAAATAAAAACCATTGATGATTCCCGCCA
This sequence comes from Leptospira biflexa, assembly GCA_020721865.1. Classification (GTDB taxonomy): domain Bacteria; phylum Spirochaetota; class Leptospiria; order Turneriellales; family DYLW01; genus DYLW01. The sequence goes on from DYLW01000021.1 coordinate 4,134, forward strand.
TGAAAAATTTGTGGCAATAAAACGGAGGTTTTATGGGACAAAACATTTACATTGCGACCACAGAGCCGCAGAGCGGTAAATCTGTTGTTGCACTTGGACTGATGGAACTGTTAAAAGGTTCCACAGGAAAGGTGGCCTTTTTCCGGCCAATTATCAACGTGGAAAGCAGGGATATCCCGGATTCCGATATTGAGCTGTTACTGAATCATTTTAAGCTCAAGATGGAATACCGGGATTCTTTTACATTTACCGTGGATGAAGCCAGAGAAATGATCAACAATGACCAGAGCGATGAGTTGATTGACGCCATCATGGGAAAATACAAATATCTGGAAGAGAACTTTGATTTTGTATTCATTGAAGGGACAGACTATGAAGGTGTCACTTCCGCTTTTGAATTTGACATAAACACAATTTTAGCTAAGAATTTTGGATCCCCCGTTCTTCTGGTGACAAACGGGAAGGATAAAAATACCACGGATTCCGTGAGCTCGCTAAAACTGAGTATGGAAAGATTTGAAGAGCGGGGGTGTACCGTCATGGGGGCGATTGTGAACCGTGTAAATATCCCGGATCTGCAAAAAGTCCGTGAAGCGGTGAAAAATGACGCTTACCTTGCCAATAAGGTGATTTATGCTATTCCGGAAGACGAATCGATTTCCAAACCCACCATGTGTGAAATTAAAAAAGCACTGAATGCGGAAATTCTATGGGGGGAAGAACAGATGCCCCGGCATGCACACCATTATTTGGTGGCCGCCGCAAATCTGTCCAATTTTCTGAAATATGTCAAAGAGAGGTCGCTGGTGATCACTCCGGGAGACAGGGCAGACATTATTGTGGGATCTCTTATTTCTGCGAATTCCCTTTCCTTTCCCCATATCATGGGTCTGGTACTCACCGGTGGCCTCAAGCCGGGGAAATATGTGCGCCGCCTGATCAAGGGTCTCAATAGCTCCATACCGGTTCTGACGGTGGAGGAGGATACCTTTGCCACGGTTTCCCGGTTGAACCAGATGAAAGTGAAAATTTCACCCCGGGATACCCGGAAAATTGAAACCGCCCTGGGGGTTTTTGAATCAAACATCAACAGCGAAGAGCTGACCGCAAAAATTATCGCCACCAGGCCTTCTGTGGTCACTCCCAAAATGTTCGAGCATAATCTGATTAAGAGAGCCAAACAAAAGATCATGCGGATTGTTCTTCCGGAAGGGAATGAAGAAAGAATACTCCGGGCAGCGGATCTCCTCATCCGAAGAAACGTGGCAGAATTGGTGCTCTTGGGAAAAGAAGAGGAAATTCTCTCAAAAATAAAAAAACTGGGATTGAAAATGGAAGGCCTGAATATCATAGATCCGGTCAATTCTCCGGACTTTGAAGAATATGTCCAGACCTATTTTGAATTACGAAAACACAAAGGAATTACCCTGGATATTGCCCATGATTTAATGATGGATGTGAGCTATTTTGGGACAATGATGGTGCATAAAGGTCACGCGGACGGTATGGTTTCCGGAGCCGTGCACACAACCCAGCATACCATCCGACCCAGCCTGGAGTTCATCCGGACGCAGCCGGGAATATCCATCGTCTCCAGTGTATTTTTCATGTGCCTGGAAGATCGGGTTCTGGTCTATGGAGACTGTGCCGTGAATCCCAATCCTAATTCGGAACAACTGGCTGAGATAGCTATTGCTTCTGCGGATACGGCCCGGATTTTTGGCGTGGAGCCCCGGGTGGCCATGCTTTCCTATTCCACCGGGGATTCCGGAAAAGGAGAAGAGGTAGAAAAAGTACGGAAAGCCACCGAGATTCTCCACCAGAGAAGACCGGATTTGAAAGCGGAAGGACCCATCCAGTACGATGCCGCCGTGGACACCAGTGTGGCAAAGACAAAACTCCCGGACAGCGAAGTGGCAGGCAGGGCCACGGTATTCATTTTTCCGGATTTGAATACCGGAAACAATACATATAAAGCGGTCCAGAGATCCGCCAATGCCCTGGCTATTGGGCCGGTGCTGCAGGGATTGAATAAACCAGTGAACGATTTAAGCCGGGGATGTACCGTTCCGGATATTGTGAATACGGTAGCCATAACGGCCATCCAGGCACAAAAAGAATAAAAAGGTGGGAATATGAAAATTCTGGTCATTAACACAGGCAGTTCCTCCATAAAATTTTCTCTTTTCAATATGGTCAATCACACATCCCTTGCAGAAGGAATCATTGAACGCATTGGGGAGGCAACTGCAAAAATCCGATTTAAGGCACCACAGCATAACGTTAAGTTGGAAAAAGAAGAGAAAATACCTTCCCACAAGGAGGGAATGGTACGCATGGTGGAACTGCTCACTAGTGGCGAACATCCCATCATCTCCGGAACAAAGGATATTGACGGAATTGGCCATCGGGTGGTACACGGCGGAGAAAAATTCCACGAGCCGGCGTTGCTGGATGCGGATATTCTGGAGGCGGTGCGGGATCATGTTCCGCTGGCCCCCCTGCATAATCCGGCTAATTTGACCGGCATAGAGGAAGCAGGCCAGGTTTTTGCCGGCATTCCCATGGTGGGAGTATTTGACACTTCCTTCCACCAGAGTATCCCGGATTACGCCTTCCACTACGCCCTGCCCCATTCTTTTTATGAAAAATACAAGGTGCGGCGGTATGGCTTCCATGGAACATCTCATGCCTATATCTGCCGTAAAGCGACGGAATTTCTGGGGATTCCGGCAGAATCCGCCAATTTTATCTCCATTCATCTGGGCAATGGATGCTCCATGGCTGCCGTTCGGAACGGGAAAAGCGTGGATACCACCATGGGGATGACCCCGCTGGAAGGATTAATCATGGGAACCCGCAGCGGGGACCTGGATCCGGCACTGCATTTCTACCTTGCCAAAGAGGCCAATTTGTCCATGAACGATCTGGACCGCATATTCAACAAAGAATCCGGGCTCAAGGGAATTGCCGGAAGCAACGACATGCGGGATGTTATAGCAAAAAGTGACCAAGGAGACCCCAATGCACGGCTTGCCCTGCAAATGTATGCTTACCGCATAAAAAAATACATTGGGGCATACCTGGCGGTGGTGGGGAGACTGAATGCTGTGTTGTTTACCGCCGGGATTGGGGAAAATTCAGATATAATGCGTCGTATGGTGATGGAAAACCTGGAGCACATTGGGATGGAGCTGGATTTGAAAAAAAACTCCGCTCCGGGCTCCGGAATCCGGGATATTTCCACATCGGCTTCCCCGGTACGCATTCTGGTTGTCCCCACGAATGAGGAGCTACAGATTGCCATGGAAACACAAAAAGTGCTGAAAACCCGGGGTTAAACGATTTTATTCTTTACAATCAATCAACAGTATTTATGTGATATCATGTTGTTGGAAATTGATCTCGTGGAAGTATCCATGACGGAAATGGGCATGGTACTCATCCTGAAGCCGGTCAAAAAAGAAAAAATTGTTCCCATCTTCATTGGGCCGCTGGAAGCGTACGCCATATCCATCGCCCTGAATGGCCAGAAGAGAGAACGCCCCATTGCCCATGACCTGATTAAAACCATCGCAACCCGGCTGGATACCACGGTGGAGAGGGTTATCATCCGGGATTATCGTTCCGGAATCTACTATGCGACAATATATTTTACGGGAAAAACGGAGCCAGCCCGGAAGAAAATGCGCATAGACTCCCGTCCATCCGATGCTGTGGCCTTGGCACTGCGGATGAATGCTCCCATCTATTTACAAGAAAGTGTTTATAAAAAGACATCCCAGAATATGAATGAAGTAAAAGATGCTTCTCTAACCGAAATCCAGATGAATGAAAATTTTCTGCAATCCGTGGAAGACGCTCTGGACGAACTGGGGCTTCCCCCATCGCCGGATTCCAAGGATGATATAATTCAGGAAATGCTGGATGAATATGATATGATGGACGACCAGTTTTTTGATCTGATGGATTCCACCCAATTCGAATTGGAAAAAACGGAAAAAACAACTGTCCCATCCCCCAAGAACGATGAAATAAGCAAATCCAGGGAAGAAGTCCTGAACCAGATGATCCAGGTTGCTGTTTCCCGGGAACGTTATGAAGATGCTGCCTCTTTCCGGGATGAACTCCTGGAATTGAGGGAATCCGGAAAAAAACGGGTAAGGGAAAAAAGAGAAGCCAGAGACAAAAAGCATTGAATAGAATTCTGATTCTGGATTTTTATACAGACGAACCATCCTGTTTTGGAGTTTCCCCCAGCATTTCCCCCAAAATACGCAGTGTATACGGGGCAGCCTTGGAGTATTTTGCCAAATCCAGCGTTGACTACAAAACCGTGGACGAAATACGGGATACCTGGAAAATACCGGCAGAATACGGGGCAGTTTTCCTGTATGGCGGGGCCACCGTCCCCGGAAAATACCTTTCCGCCCGGATTGGGACTTCGGCGGAGGCGGCAAAACTTCTCACAGAAAATCCACATCTGAAGGGCAGAATATATGTGGACGGAGCCCTCCGTTTCCTGCCCACCGCTCAATTAAGCAATCTGGAAAAACTGGGGGCGGTTTTTCTCTCTCCCATGGAACTCTGGCTTTCCGGTGGATATCCTCTGCCCAGTGCCTCCGCTGAACTGCCCATACCGCCGGATTATTATGAACGCATCCGGAAGGCAGCATTAACCGGGGCCAGCATCCTTCCCCTCCACTACCGGTATCCATACGTCATGGTGGAGCTGGAGACATCCATGGGCTGCAACCGGAAAGTCCACTGCAGTTTCTGTGCAGACGGGATTGGCCGAAATATTGCCTCCCGTCCGGTGGAGCATATACTGGAAGAGATGGGTGCACTCCGGGATAACGGTGCGGAGTACTTCCGGCTGGGTTGCCAGAGTGATCTGATGACATTCCACGCCCGGAAAGATACCTGGGCCAATGGGTTTCCCCAACCCGATGTTTCCGCATTGGAAAGCCTGTATTCCGGAATCCGGAACACAGTTCCCGGTTTAAAAGTCCTCCATCTGGATAATATCAACCCCGGAGTCATTGCCACATGGCCCACGGAGTCCAGAGAAATTCTGAAGATCATTGCCACCCATAACACTCCCCAGGATGTGGCCGCCATGGGTATGGAAACCGCCGATGCGGAAGTTGTGAAAAAAAATCACCTGAAAATTCTACCGGAAGATATGCTGCGGGTTCTGGAAATCCTGCAGGAAACGGGGAAGAGCAACGGCCAATGGAAAATACACCCCGGTTTGAATTTTCTTTCCGGACTTCCCGGGGAAAATATGGATACTTTCCGCAAAAATTATGATTTCCTGAAGAATATCCTGGATTTGGGCATCCTGCTGCGAAGGATTAACATCCGGAAAGTAAGGGTGATGGAAAAAACTCCACTCTTTTCCCAGTTGCGGACAGAGAAATGGAGATACACATCCCGGTTGGAAAACCGCTTCCGCTATTACAAGGATAAGATCCGCAATGATATTGATATCCCCATGCTGAAAAAAATATACCCCACCGGCACCCACATCTCCGGTGTGATTCTGGAAAAAAAGGAATCCTGGGGTTTTTACGGGCGCCCCATGGGTTCTTATCCCATCACCGTAAAAATTCTGGCCTCCGGAGCTCTCATGGGGTCTCTCCGGAATGCCACAGAAAGGGAACATCCCTGGGTAACCACGAATGTCACCATCATTGACCACCAGGAGAGGTCCCTCCTGGGCATTTCTGCAATGGATAATCTGAGGGCATTTTCCCTGCCAGAGCTGAAAAAGATACTTCCGGAAAAAGACGCCCTAAAATTGTGGAGCAACCCGCAACAAAAAGCCCTCCCGGATCATATTTCTCTTGACTCCGTGTCTGACTTTCTTCATTAGACCCATGCCTAAGATAAAAACAAACCGGGCGGCTTCGAAAAGATTCCGTCTGACTGCGTCCGGGAAATTAAAAAGAGCAAAAGCAAATAAAAACCATATATTAACCAAGAAAAAGCCAAAAAGAAAAAACCAATTGGCAAAAGGCGGTTATGTTTCCCAATCAGATACCGGCAGAATGAACCGACTTTTAGTCAAATAAGAGGATATTATGAGATCAGTAAATGGTACCATTCATAAAAATAGAAGAGACAAAGTATTAGAAAGAGCCAAGGGTTTCCGGGGCGGGAGAAGACGTCTTTACAAAACGGCCAAAGACGCCGTGATGAAATCCTACCAGTGGGCATACCGCGACCGCAGACAGAAAAAAAGAGATTTTCGTGCACTGTGGATACAGCGGATCTCTGCTGGCTGTGTGGCAAATGGCATCAGCTATTCCCGTTTCATTGATGGCACCAAAAAGGCAAACATCCTGTTGAACAGAAAAATGCTGAGCGAGCTGGCTATCCACAATCCGGAAACATTTTCGCGTATAGTGGAAACGGCAAAAGCTGCTGCACAAGCCGTAAAAGCATAAGCACCAAAATCCACCAAAAGACAATAAAAAAAACCCCCGGAAGGGGTTTTTTTTTATTTCTGTTTAATTCTGGTATATTTCAATACCAGTTTCGCTGATAACCGTGCCCGTATTTGCATTCACCCGGATGGAATACTGACCAGTGAGAATATTCGGGAAAAAAGCTGTATTCTGATATGTTTCATAGGTTTTTAGCAGACGGTCATTCGCGTATAAAAATACAGTTTTTTTGCCAGAAAGCTCCTTATCCATCAGGATGGTAAGTAAAACGCTCCGTTCCCCATCTTTGATAAACTGGTAGTGCAGCAACGGTGAATTATCCTTAGTATTTTTCATGGATGCTTCCAGAAGAGTCACCTTCTGCCCGGCCATCTCCCCTCCTCTTGCGGGTACCATATTGGTTTGTGTGGTTGATAAAAGAAAGCCATCCACAACGTTTTGGAAGAAACGGATTCCGGAATCCACTTTTGAAGATAAAACAATCCGAAGAGTGGGTTTAAGGGATTTTTCCTTGCGAAGGGAACGGTGCACAAACTGGAGCAGAAAATCCGGAGTCCTTTTTTCCGCCTTATCAAACTCCAGATCTTCCGGAATGGGAATGTCCTTTTCCGATGTGTCTGAATGCAGCATTTTATACAGTTGTCGCTTTTTAAAGTTTTTTAAATACTGCTCAAAGGTAAATAACTTCCCATAGCCAGCCATATCCAAATCCGCAGCCGGGAGGGATTTCTGCGATTCTGCCTCTCTATCCTCTGCTAAAAGCTTTAAAAATATATCCTTTTCCATAACCCCGCCTTAATATCTTTCCTGCTCTCTGTACAATGAGACGCCTCCCAACTCTATTTTCAACATTTTTTTTAAAAAAACCCGGAATTCGTTAGTTTTTGGTCCAATTTCTGCAATATTCTCAAAAACTGAACGGAAGCAACCTTATCTGTGGTTTTCAAAAGCTCCGAAATTTTTTTATACGGAGCCCGTATTCCCCCGATGGTCTTTCTGTACTGGAGCACCATTCTTCCATGGGTTTGCTTCTTTCTGGCCAATTTCTGTATCAAATCAATGATTTCGGGTGGATATTGGGGATTTTCATAATTTTCGCTCCAGGACGATGGATCTTTTTCCAAATCCAGGTGATCTTCAAAAAAACTGCGGAGATTTTTTTCCAGCCGCAGGATATCCAGGTAAAGGGCACTCACGGATTCTTCATACGCAGAATACTCTCTGTTTTTTTTCAGGCCTTCCTCTTTCAGATCTGAGATGAAAATAACAATATCTTCTCTTTTTTTTCCGGAAAGTTTAATCAAATACTGGATCTCTTCTTCGGAAAAAAATGTATATAAAACGAACACCAGCTTGAAAAGGACTCTGTCATAAGGAGATAACTCATCGACCATGGAATCAATCACATCCATGATGGGATTATCCAGTATCTTCTCCTGATCAAAGGAATCCACTACCAGACTTTCCAGAACTTCCTCGTTGTTGATTACTCTTTCCTGGATGCTTCTGGATCTTTTGAAGCGAATAAAATCAATGGTAAAATTTCGCAAAACCCGGAAAAACCAGGTGCGGAAGCTGCTTTTCCCCTCAAACTTGCGGAGTTTTTCCCCATCCTGGAGTTTTTCAAAAACAAAGAGGTAAAAATCCCCGGCTTCATCTTCCGAAAAACGAAAGTTGCGGATGGGAAAATTGTAGATATCATCAGAATACAGATTAAAAAAATCCTCCAGAACGGCATTATCCCCCAGCCGAAGCTCGCGGATAATTTCCATAACCTGGGTTTCTTTTTTCTCTTTGTTTTCCGCCAGCCCCATTTACTCCACCGTGACAGATTTTGCCAGATTCCTCGGCTGGTCCACATCACACCCCCGGTAAAGTGCAGTATAATAAGATATGAGCTGGAGCGGAAGGATGGTCAGAAGAGGTGACAGAGGCTCGGCCACGGGAGGTATCTCAAAATAATAGTCAGATAGGTCTTTTACCTCTTGGTCACCTTCAGTGATGATGGAAATGATTTTTCCATTACGGGCTTTCACTTCCTGTATATTGGAGATCATTTTGGTGCGGATTTCACTTTGGGGGACAATGGCTATCACCGGCACTTTTTCGGAAACCAGTGCAATGGGACCATGTTTGAATTCTCCCCCGGCGTATCCGGATGCATGAATATAGGAAATCTCTTTCAATTTGAGTGCACCCTCCAGAGCCGTGGGAAAATTATAGGTGCGTCCCAGAAAAATTGTATCATTCACTGTATTCAAATATGCACCAATTTCTTTTAAGCGTTCATGGTTCTTGAGAATACTCCTCATTTTTTCCGGGATGGTATAGATTTCATCTAAGAACTGAATCCTTTCTTCTTTGGGAAGTATCCATTTAATGGAGCTTAAATACAGTGCAAACAGAAACAGGTTCAGTAATTCCGCCGTATACGCTTTGGTGGAAGCTACCCCAATTTCCGGACCGGCCAGCAAATCAATCACCGCATCGGATTCCCGTGCCATGGTGGAATTCATATTATTTACGAAGGATAATACTTTAATAAATTTGGATTTTGCCTCATGGAGACTGGCAAGGGTATCTGCCGTTTCTCCGGACTGGCTGATGGCGATCACCATACTGTCCCCCGCCACCACCGGATTTCTGTACCGGAATTCCGATGAATAATCCGCTTCAGAAAAGATCTTCACAAACTGCTCAAAGAAATTTTTACCGTTAAAACCGGCATTCAAGGACGTCCCGGACGCCTGAATCACAATCCTTCCAATGCGGGCCAGGTAATCCCTCTCCATTTTTAATTCATTGAAAATGATGTGTTTATTTTCGTTGATTCGGTGGGACAGTATCCGTTCAATCATTTCCGGCTGCTCATAGATCTCCTTGAGCATATAATGGTCGAATTCCCCTTTCTCAATGTCATCGCTTTTCATGAGAATTTTCTCAAAATTTGGTTCTTTGAGATTTCCATCAAAATCACTCAATACCACTGTTCCCTGGGTAATAAAACCGCATTCTTTATCTTTCAGATAATAGGCTTTTTTAGCAAGGGGCACCAGGGCAGGAAGATCCGATGCCAGAAAATTTTCTTTCTGCTGGTTATCTTCGTCTTTACCAATGGCCAGGATCAAGGGTGCTCCGTTTTTTGCGAAAAATATTTTTTCCGGAACTTTTTCTGATATTAGGGCAATGGCAAATTTTCCCTCAATTCTTTTTAATACCCGTAAGAAAGCGACTTCCGGACGAAAATTTTCTTTGAGATATTTTTCAAACAGATGGGGAATCACTTCCGTATCCGTTTCTGATGAAAAAATGAACCCATCGTCCATGAGTTCATTTTTTAACTCCATATAATTTTCCACAATTCCATTCTGCACCACGGCAATGGTACCCGAAGAATTGGTGTGTGGATGGGAGTTCACCTTGGATGGCTCTCCGTGCGTTGCCCAGCGGGTATGCCCAATTCCCAGATTTCCCGGCATGGGCCGTTTATTCACAATATCCACCAATCCGGCAATTTTCCCTTTGTTTTTCTGAATGGACAATTCAGATCTATCCATGATTGCAATCCCGGCGGAATCATACCCCCGGTATTCCAGCCTCTGCAGCCCCACCAGCAACACAGATGAGACAGATTTGGGTCCAATATATCCCACAATTCCACACATAATAACTCCCTCCTTCTGATACTATTACGCTTTACTCAACAGGCAGAAAAACCGTTTTCCAGTATGTACTGGTATATTTGATCATTCCACCGGCAAAAATAAAAACAACAAAGTATAAAGAGCACTTTTTATATTGCCAATCCAGCAGGTAAAACAAAAAACTGATGGAAATAAAAAATACTCCAAATTTTCCCCAATAATTCGGTTTACCAAGCAGGTTCCTCCTGAAAAGCAAAAATGATCCAAAAAAAACCCCCGCCATTTCCCGGATCAGAATAAAGATGACAAACCAGAGGGGCAATCCTTTGTTTAAATAAAGCAGAAACAGAGTGGAGATGACTCCCACTTTATCGGCAAGGGGATCCAGATACTGTCCCAGAGGGGTTTCCTGCCCCAGGAGCCGTGCCAGAAACCCATCCAGGAAATCAGATAAAACCATACAAAAAGCAACTCCCAGGGCGTAGTACATATATACGCTCTGGGTTAGACTCTTCTCTGTATAATGCCACAATAAGGGAATGGCAATCACCCGGGAGAGGGATAGAAAATTGGAAATGGTGAATACTCGATATTGGAAAAGTTCACGAAATGTCATTCCGCTACTTGCCCAGAATCATGTCCTCTCTTTTGGGTCCAACACCAATCCACTTCACAGGAAGCCCGGTGAATTTTTCAACGGTTTCCACATATTTGCGGGCGTTTTTGGGAAGGTCATTTCTGTTGCGGACATGGGCAGTTTTCTCTTTCCAGCCGGGCATTTCTTCATAGAGAACTTTGACGTTTTCCACTTCTCCGGACGGAAAATACGAAATTCTTTTTCCGTTCAGCTCATACCCCACGCCGATTTTAATGGTATCAAAGGAATCCAGAACGTCCAGCTTGGTCATTGCCAGAGATGTGAGGCCGTTGACACGTGCCGCATGTTTGATCACTTCCACATCATACCAGCCTGTTCTCCGGGGACGACCCGTAGTGGCCCCGTATTCATTTCCGGCTTTACGGAGAATTTCTCCGAGCTCTGGTTCCAGCTCGGTGGGGAAAGGACCCTCCCCCACTCTGGTAATATAGGCTTTGGCCAGACCCACCACTTCCCGGAGATGCTGGAAGGAAATTCCGGTACCGGTTATGGCCCCGCCGGTGGTGGAATTGGAGCTGGTCACAAAAGGATATGTTCCAAAGTCCACATCCAGCATTGTTCCCTGTGCCCCTTCCAAAAGAATATTTTTTCCGGAATCCAGCTCCATATTCAGATAATAGGGAGCGTTAATCAGCATGGGCCGGACATTTTCCGCAATATTACGCAGATAATCTGTCATTTCCTGCAGGGAGATGGGACTTTTTTTATAAATATTCTCTAATACTTTATTTTTCTGCTCCAGAATCAGGGGGAGCCTTTTTGTATAAAATCCTTCCGAGATTAAATCCCGCATACGGATTCCCCAGCGGGACACCTTGTCTGTATAACAAAATCCAATGCCACGTTTAGTGGTTCCAATTTTGTTATTCCCCAAGGATTCTTCCTGAATGGAGTCCATTTCTTTATGGTAAGGAAGCAGGACATGGGCATTATCCGCTATCCGCAAGCGGTCTCTTACCTTGATACCTTTGCTTTCCAGGTCTTTGATTTCATCAAACAGAGCATCCGGGTCAACGACCATTCCCCCGCCCAGAACGCTGATGGTGTTCTCATACATCATCCCGGAGGGGACAAGATGGAATACTATTTTCTGGTTACCCACCTCAACAGTGTGCCCGGCGTTGGCTCCGCCGGAATAACGCACTACAATATCTGTTTTGCTGGCTAAATAATCTATAACTTTTGCCTTCCCTTCATCACCCCATTGGGCACCGATCACTATATCTGCTGGCATAGTGCCACAAAAAAAAACGCTGGCATGGGAACAAATATTATTTTAGTGGAAAAACCCCGCTCAGGGACCAATTTCCCGGGAACCACCAGAGGAGTATTTTTCCTTCTCATCCACATCCAGAAGCCCAGCCTTATCTTTTTCCACCTTTCCCTCTTTTTTTTCTTTTTCTTCCTGGGGTGGCTGGGTTTCCTCATTTTCATCTTTATCCGGTATAATGTCTTCATCAGATTCCGGGGTTTCTTCTTCCATGCCGGTGGATCTTTCTTCTATAGCTTTTTCGCATTCGGCAGCCCAATCGCTGGCCATTTTCTGGTATGCAGATTTGGGATAATGGTCCAGCATATACTGAAACACAGAGGCAGCCCGGACGAATTCATTTAGTTTGAAATAGGATTCCCCTTTTTTCATATAACAGGCTTCATCCATATTGCGGGGGGAATTGGATACTCCGGCGTTCAGATAATGAATGGCTTTTTTATAATCCTGCCCAATCATCTCCATCACTCCCAGATAATAATAGCTCAGATCGGCTTCTGGGGTATCCGGAAATTTTTTCACAACTAAGGAGAAATACTGTTTGGCTTCTGCATATTTTTTTGTTTTATAGAGTTCATGACCCGCGTTGTAGGCTTCATTTTTATAGCGGGAAAGCACTTCGCCTTTTTCCTTATCCAGAAGACCGTAATGATCAATATAACGTTCATACTCCCCAAATGCCAGGCCTTCCTTTTTCTGGGACATGAGAACTCTGGCCAGATTAATCCGGGCGGTTTTGTTGGCGGGATTTTCTGTGAGAGCAATTTCATACTGCCTTTGGGCTTTCACGGCATTGCCTTCATTCTGGTAAAATCGTCCTATTTCCGTGTAGATTTCTGAACGCAATGCTGGATCCGAAGTCTGCCCCAGCAATGATAGCAGGGAACTCATTCCCTCTTCGTTATATGCCTTGAGAATTTTCAGTTTGGCAATCCGGAATTCTGTATTTTTTTTCATCTTTTCATCCAGTTCCGAATACGCCGCCACTTCCAAATATTTTTTCAGGGCTGCTTCTTTGAGATTATTCCTTTCATAGCATTCCGCCAGATAAAAACGTGCCTGATAATCCGCCCGGGTTTCCGGATAATCAGAGGAGACAGTTAAGAATATATCCATGGCTTCTTTAACGGCTTCCCGGGTGTCCTGTTCCATCAGAAGACTTCCCTTCCGGAGAAGATTTTCCGATTTTACCTTTGGGCCGTTATACTGGGTTTCCACCAGCAGAATGATCATCGCGAAAAGAATGGCTCCAATCCCCAAAATTATAGCTGTATTCTTTGTCATTTTATCCCCTGATTTGCCTTATTGTTTTTTTATACCAGAAACCGGCCCTTTCTTTATAGAATTTTTTTACCAAAGAATGGGAAAAATATTTTAAAGCTGTCTGGTACTCCCCCTGATTGTAATAGGAAAGACCCAAATAAAAATAAACCTTGGATTTGCTCACTTCATCCGGAAAGGATTTTATTTTTTTTAATTGTTCCACAGCACCAGAGTAATCATTTTTCAGATACGTGGTCCGGATGATATGGTTTATTCTGCTGGATTCGCTGGTGTCCGGTTTTTTCTTTTCTATTTTATCTGGTTTTTTATTTTTCTCCGGAATTACGGGTTTTCGGGCTTCTTCCTCCGGAGGGGAGGTTTTTTCTTCTGTTTTCAGGGCAGGCGATGTGGTATCCGGAGATTTTTTTTCTTCAGGAATTTCTTTTTGCCGGGGTTCCTGGTATTTATCACTGTACAGAATATAAGGTTCCTCAATATCCTGGACATTGCCATTGTTCAGAGAGCCTTCCCAGGCCCCCGGCACAGAGGATTTTTTATCCGCCATACTGGAATACTCTATGGGACCGGCAAAATTTACCCCATTAAAAAATCCGTCTGGATAAAATTTCCCGTTATGGTGAAGAAATATCGCATAGTAATACTTATTGTTTCCCGGAGGAGTATCCTTCCCCTGGTTCAGGGTGGGGGATACTTTTTCCAATGGAATTCCTGCCCGGACATCCTCCATCGACCGGGGCATTTCCGTAAAACGGTAAATGAAGAGTTCATAGTCAGGAGAAATCCGGAGGGAGTTTTTCAGACTCCAGTTCAACTGGACAATAGTTCCTGCCTGCACCGCAGAAAAGAGGGCAAAGCCATCGGCAATATCATCCGTATTCTGGAGAATGATCACCGGCATACTCTGCGTATTTCGGTTGTCGATGAACCCGGCGGTCTCGCTGCCGTCTTTTTTCACAGAAACCACGGCGTAAAAATATTTCCCATCCGGTAAATTCTGATCCACAAAAAAGCCCACATTGGGTTTAATTTTTCCTGCTAATTTTGCCGACGCCAAATCCTCTTTCACCGCAAAAGGAGACAAAGACCGGTAAACCCGGTACTCCACCACCCCGGCCACTTCCGGTGCGTCTTTCCATTCAATGGCGGCAGAATTATTTCCCTTTCTTTCCGCCTTAAAAAACCGGGGGATTTCCTGCTGGATACCGTCATAGGAAATACCAAAAGCGATGAAATTTTTATTCTCCGCCAGCACGCGATTTTCAATTTCACCGGGAAGCCGGAGCGTCACCGCATAGTAATAAATACCGGTACCGGGCATGGAAGAATCATAATAAAACTCCGCTCCGTTATCCACCACTTTGATTCTTTCCGCTGTATCCAGAGCCTCTTTGGAACTGATGGGATTGGAAGACCGGTAAACGATGTAATTCACGCCCGGTACATCCACCCCCTTCCAAGTGAGTTTGATGGACCCGTCTTCCTGCACCTTTGCATAAATATGGGTTACAATGATTTCATTTTTTGTGCTTTTCCCGGTGGATTCAATCCGGATGGCTTCCTCCGTGAAATTTTCCCCAGGCTTAAAAAATATATTCTTGGCTTTCACATCGCTTTTGGAAACCACCGCATAAAAATAACTCCCCTCATCCAAATCCATGTCCGTATGGGTTGTGGTATTTCCCGCAATAATGCCGATGGATTCCGCGTTCAAAAATTTTTCTACAGTATTGATGGGTTCCCGAGAGCGGGCTACAATGAGATAATCATTTCTTTCCGGTGGCAACCAAGTGAGAAGCACCGCATCATTCAGCTTCCCGGTCACCTTTACCTGAAGCCTCCGGACAATGTCTGTATTCGCTTTTTTTTCCGGAGTTTCTGGTTTTTTTTCTTTGGGTTTTTCCGGGGGTTTTTGCTCATCCACGGGTACCATTTTATTATCCGGCAGGACATACTGGGGGTGAAGAAATCCGCCGGAAAAAACAAGGATTCCGGAAAGGATGACAAAAATAATACCCTTCCTGAATTCGCTTTTCTTTTTCATGGCAATACCGTAATTTTCTTTCATCATAATTTTTATCCGGATCATCTTGACTTATATAATACGCAAGTATCCCCTATCTATTATATATCATCGGTTATTCAATCCGAAAAATAAATCTTTGGGAGGAATAATCCAACCCCCTTCCTCCTTAAAAAGAGAAGCGAAACCCGGTCTTCCCCCCAAAATCCCAGGGACGGGATTCATGCTTATCCACAAAAAGCCTCACCTCCAGCATGGATTGGTATGTGTATTCCATATCCGCATAAAACTCAAAACCGGGTTGCAGGGTCTGGATGATCTTCACGGGTTCTTCCGGAGTGGTCTTCCACGCATCGGCAATGGAAAATGCCCGGGAGTTAACCTGCCCTTCCGTATGGATTTTCCAGTCCGGTATAAATATAAATTCCGTTCCAAAATGGTATAATCTATGATCCCGGTCCGATGAGCCGCCACCCAGAAAGATTCTTACGATGGAGTAGATTTCCAGGGCGTATTCGGCTCCCACCCCAAACCCCGGTTCCAGTTTCACCTCCCCGGCTTCCCGTGGATTCAGGATGTTGAAACCGGACGCAGAACCCTGCAGAAGAAACGAATGCTTCCAGTTGGGGGAACCCAAATCCAGAAACTCCTGCTCCAGCCAGAGGGTTTTAAACTCCGGGCGGGGGGAAGAAGCCATTTCCATATCCCACAGAATCCGGGTGTGACTGGCACCATACCGATACTGTGAAAATCCACCGGTGTAATAGAGATCTCTCCGGAAAACTTCCGGTGGCACATAAATTTCCTGTGGCAGAATGGGGCTCTGGTATAACGCAGGCAGAAAAAAGCTTCCGTAGTGGGATTTTTGGATGCCCTTCCCTATGCCCGCGGAAAACCCTTTTTTATTCTGCTCCCCATCCAGTCCGCCCAGGGCCTCATCCACTTCCAGGTAATTCCCGTAGCTCTGGGAAGGCAGATCGTCCCAGGATCTGGATTTTTCCCCTAAGCGGAAGGAAGCATCCAGAAAGAGAATATCCTTCCGGGCATGGAGGAATGGCTCCAAAAAAAAGTGAGCAAACCGGTGGTGGTCGCTCCAGACGGACATTTCAAACCCCGTCCCCACCCCGGACTCAATGCTTGTTTCCACGGGTGGGTTTTCCGGAGTCATCTCCTGACTATGGGATACACTATAAAAAAACCCCAGAATCAGAAAAGCCGTAACAAAATTACGAATGGGTTTCCCCTGCCTTTCGGAAGCGAAGGATTCCTTCTATGATAATCCAGAGTACAATAAGAATAATAACACCCTGGGTGAAAGCCAGCAGATAGTTGGCGGTCTCAAAATAATTTATGTTGTTTAAAACCCCTGCATAAACCGTGACGAGGGACATAAACACAGCCGGAATTCCGGAGACCATCCATTTATATCCACCCTTTTCCCGAAGATAGATGGTGATCACAATCAGCCCCAGGGCGGCCAGCGTCTGGTTCACCACCCCAAAGATGGGCCAGAGTTTGAGTGCCCCTTTCCCATCGGCTCCGGTGATGAAAGCAAGTATCGCTGCTGTCCCCACCGCTACCAGAGTGGCAATGTGGCGGTTCCCCAATTTTTTCGCACCGATAGATTCAAAAATTTCCGCAACCACATACCTCTGGATCCGGGTGGCTGTATCCAAAGTGGTGGACGCAAAGGAGGCAATAAAAACCCCCATAATGGCAATGGCAATGGTACGCCCCATTCCCAGAGACTCCATCATATTGGAGGAGCCATGAACAAAGGCGGCAATATTGGCCCCCAGCCCGTTCGTGGCCGACCACGAAAAATAATGGGCATCCCAGGCGGCTTTGCCAGTGAGCCCCTCTGAACCCATCCCGATTCCGGCGGCCACCGCAATAATCACCAGAAAAGCCAGAACACCTTCCGTGAGCATACTGCCATAGCCAATGAATAAAGAGTCCTTTTCATTGGAAACCTGCTTGCTGGACGTTCCGGACGAAACCAGGGAATGGAATCCACTGATGGCCCCGCAGGCGATGGTGATGAACAGAAAGGGAAACATGGAAGGAGCACCCTCCGGATGGGACTGGACCGCCGGAGCCACTATGGTCATCCCTCCCAAAGATGCAACCACCGCTCCCAGGGTCAGCAAAACCATGGCCACAACCAATTCATGGGAATTGATATAGTCCCGGGGTTGCAGCAAAGCGGTTACGGGCAATACAGAAGCAATATAGGCATAGATAAGGAGGATAATGGTCCAGACTCCGGTGGAGGGAATTCCCCAGATTTCCTTGGGTAGCTCCAATTGATAGATATACGCAATGCCGATGGAGAGATACATCAAAGCCAGAGCCACAATGGACAAAATGGTCAGATTTCCTTTCCCCTTTTTGAGAAGATAACCCAAGGTCATGGCAATGGGGATTTCCAGCCAGACGGGAATCACGGACGAAGGGAAAATAGCAAAAATGATGGCAATCACCAAACCAAAGATGGCAATCACAATCCATAACTCCAGGAAAACCACCGCAAAGAATAATAACCGGGTCCGATGATTGATATATCGGGCGGTGAATTCGGAGAGAGATTTTCCGTCGTTCCGGAGAGAAATGATCAGGGATCCAAAATCATGGACAGCCCCCATGAACACGCTTCCCAGAAAAACCCAGAGAACGGCGGGAACCCAACCCCAGATGATGGCGATGGCCGGCCCCACAATAGGACCCGTGCCGGCAATGCTAGTGAAATGGTGGCCAAAGATCACCTCTTTTCTGGATGGGACATAGTCCATACCGTCCTCATAACGGAGAGAAGGCACATCGGAATTGTCTGCCATCGCAAATATTTTCCGGGCAATAAATTTCCCATAAAGATGGTACATAGCAATATAACCGCCAAAGATTAAAACCATTAATAAAATTATGCTCATATTCACTCCTTACAAAATGTATAGCTCTAAATTCACTTTATCATCTGGACGTCGATTATTTTTTAATTCCCTTACAAAATGTATTTTCCCGATTTATTTTATCCGGATGGTCTTGATGTTGGTGAACTCCCGGATACCAAACATGGACAGCTCCCGCCCGTAGCCGGATTCCTTGATCCCGCCAAAGGGCAGACGCGGATCGGATTTCACAAAATCGTTGATAAACACCGAACCGGCGTGGATTTCATTTTTGGCCAGTTTTTCCGCTCTTTCCAGATCCCGGCTGAAAACCGCCGCTCCCAAACCAAAGGGGGTATCATTGGCCAAAGCTGCCGCTTCCTCATCGGTGTCAAAAAAGCTGATGGGAGCCACCGGCCCAAAAGTTTCTTCATCCCAGGCGGCCATTCCCCTTTTCACATCACTGAGGACAGTCACCGGATAGAAAAATCCTCTGCCGGATGGCAGGCCTCCGCCGGCCAGAACTTTGGCCCCAGCCTGAACACTTCGCTCCACCTGGTCATGCAGCTCCCTCCGCAGGTCATCCCGTGCAATGGGTCCCAGGTCATTAGTCTCTTCCAAGGGATTCCCCATTTTTTTGCTGCGGACTCTTTCCACAAAAGCCTCCTCAAACTGCTTGCGGATGGAACGGTGGACAATAAATCTTTTGGCGGCGATACAGGACTGGCCGTTATTGATGAGGCGGGCGGTCACACTGCTCTCCGTGGCCAGCTCAATATCCGCGTCCTCCAGAACAATATACGGATCCGAACCCCCCAGCTCCAGCACGGCTTTTTTCATATACTGGCCGGCCAGAGCTGCCACGCTTTTTCCCGCCGGCGTGCTTCCGGTGAGAGAAACACCCTGTACTCCGGGATGGGACAAAACCAGCGGCACTTGACCAGAGGTGATTAAAAGCGTTTTGAATACATTTTCCGGGAAACCGGCTTTGCGGAAGATTTCTTCAATCATCAAGGCCGATTGTGGCACATTGGAAGCGTGTTTCAAAAGAGCTATGTTCCCCGCCATAAGGGTGGGAACCGCAAAACGGAAAACCTGCCAGAAAGGGAAATTCCATGGCATGATGGCCAGAATAATTCCCAGAGGCTGGAAAGCCACATAACTTTTGGACGCATCTGTCTGGATGGAAAAATCGGCCAGGAATTCCGGGCCTTTCTCCGCGTAATATTCCGCCACCCAGGCACATTTCTCCACCTCTGCCCGTGCCTGCACAATAGTCTTTCCCATTTCCTTCACCATAATCCGTGCGGAGTTTTCTTTGGTCTCCCGCAGGACGCGTGCCAGGGAATAAAGGAGGCGGGATCTTTCCGCAAAGGAAGTGTGCCGCCAGTCTTCATAGACCGTATTTGCCTTTTTCAGATGATTTTCCACAAAAGAATTATCGTGGGTGGAAATTTCTTTTTCTTTTTCCCCGCTTGCCGGATTGATGCTCACCATTGCCATATATTTTCCTTATGATTTCTTTATGAAATTTTGCCCTATCGTAATTTCCGCTTTTCATCGTCAACGAAAATCCGCTTTTTGTGGGGATGACGTCACCGGCGTTATGTCTCATTCACGGCGATGGATTTGTCTCCGGTGGTGACCCCCGCCGATGGACCGTCCTATGCAGGTCAATCCCAGCACAGGCAGAGAATGGAGTGGGGTATACTACAACCATCTGAAGTACTATTGAACCAGAGGCTATCGGTAGCGGTGTGACTACCAATATAACCAGTTCCACCAGGGTTCGCCCAACCCGTGCAAGTATCCGTTGCAACCCTCCCGTCCAATAAGCAACTGTGGCGATCCCCGCATCGGCCAGACTCATATCAATGCTGTTATCCAGTAAATCTGCCCAGTCATCCGCTATTTTTTTGGTTTTATCCAGATTATACACCGGTAAATCCTGGGGCAGAGAGGGGTAGGCGGTAGTAAAGAAATCAACTTTATCGGAGACGCTCACATTAATAAACGCATGGAGTCCACCAGTGCAAATCAGAGAGGGTGGTTTATTGCTTACACAGAAGGCGTCCACCCCGGAGCGTCCTCCTCCGCTGATATTCCCCACCGTTGTTCCTGTTGCGTACAAGTATAAAGCTTTTGTCTCTTTATCGTCGGCATCGATAAACAAATGCATACATCCGCCAAGGACATAAGGGAGCCCAGTCCCAGTAAAGACGCCATAATCCATTTTTTCATATTTTCTCCTGTAAAGGTTGTCTGGATGCACGCTGTGGAAATTATTGATCATGGCATTATTTGTCGAGCCCCCCTCATCCTTCTGCACCCAATAAAATTGGGCAGATTTTCCCGTCCTTGTTATATTAAGCTGATGGAAGATATTATCGCATAAGTCTGGATGAAGCGATGGGGCAGAAACTGGATCACCTCGTAAAAATTAAAAATTCACGAAGAAGTGATCTTGTACTGGAAGCCATAAAGAAATATATTTTCATAGAAGAAATGAAAAATACCCGTAATCAATTTTTACCTTATGCAGAAAAGGCTGGTTTTTTTTCGGAAGATGATATTTTTGAGAATAATCCTTGAAAGTAATTCTGGATACAAATGTTATAATATCCGCGTCCGTCTTTGGAGGAATTTCTGCGGATATTCTGGATTTCTGTTATATGAATTATCAAGTTTATGTTTCTGATATTATTTTAGCAGAATTTAAAAAAGTTCTTCTTGAAAAAATGAAAGTACCTCTGTATATGATAGAAGAGAAAGTAAAATTATTTCAGGAAAATTTTATTTATGCAAAACCAACGAACAAAGTGCCGGATATATGCAGGGATAAGGACGATAATAACATCCTTCAATTATGCGACTATATTAATGCCGATTTTATTATCACTGGAGATAAGGAATTCAGAAAAATAGAAATATATAATTCCCGTAAAATTCTTTCACCCAGGGAATTTTGGACATTACTAAAAAAATAAGGGAAATCAACGCTGACCCCCACATCGGCGGTCTCTACCCATTGGTCTTGTTCCCTATTTCCTCCACAATTTCCGCCACAGTAAATTCTTCCTGTTGCAGGGAGCGTTCCTTTGAATAATCTCCGGAACCATTGTCAAAGAGTTGCATAAAACGAACAAATCCCGCAATTCCCAATTCCTTTTTAATGGCTTCCAACCCAAGATAACGTATTTCATTATCACTGATTTTTTCCGTGGTTTGCATTAGAATATCTCCTGTATCCATTTCAATGGATTTTCTGTTCGTATTTTTATATCCCGAACGGCATTGGCCCTTTTTAAAAAAGAGTCATCCACCGTTAAAAAAACATCAGCAACTTCTTCTGCCTGGCCAAATGAAGTGCATCAAAAGCTTTAATTCCATTTGTTTCAAAATAAAGAGCTCGATTTTTAATACGTTCGTTGATTTTTACGTGAAAAGAAGTCTTCGATAAAATTAACTGGATTATTCTCTTTCGATTATAAGAGTTAATTTTTTCTGCCTCAAAAATGGATATATCGCTGATAATCAATTCCCAATCGTTATTATCAAATTTCTGGAAAATCATTTTAATTGCTTCTGATTCCAACCTGATACGAATATTTCGTTGATCATCAAATGGTCTGTTGAGGCAACAATTATCCAGATAAATTTTCACTGAATTACAATTAAAATATTTATTATGCAGTCAAGCACGCTTTTATGGTATTCTTGCTGTATCCGACACCTCGGAGGCCATCCCCCCCATAACATCGTTGACGGGATGTCTCCCAAAACCAGATAAGAAACCATACAAGGAGCATTCATGAACATAGTAATGGCGGGAACCGTGGCAATGGACGATATCAAAACACCTTACGGGGAAAGGATCGGGATTATTGGGGGGTCTGCCAGTCACTTCTCCACCGCAGCATCTTTCCTCGCCCCCACATCCATCATCGGCATTGTGGGAAAAGATTATCCGGCCCGGTATATCCAATATCTGCGGAAAAAAGGCGTGGATACCAGCGGCATTGTGCAATCCAAAGACCAGATTTCTTTTTACTGGAAGGGCTTTTATGAAAATGACATGAATGTGGCCCACACCAATGATACCATTCTGGGGGTTTTATCCAGTTTCAATCCAGTTCTGGATGAAGAGAAAAAAAATGCCGATTTTTTATTTTTGGGAAATATTGATCCCATCATCCAGATGAAGGTATACCGGCAGATGAAAAAGCCGGTCTTTGTGGGAATGGATACCATGAACTTCTGGATATCTTCCCGAAAAAACGAACTTTTGGCCATGATCAAAAAAGTGGATGCTCTCTTTATTAACGATGGAGAATTACGCCAGCTATCCGGGGAAGTGAATCTCATCAAAGCCGCCGGCATGATCCGGAAAAAAGGTCCCAGGATGGTGGTTGTCAAGAAAGGGGAACATGGCGTCCTCATCAGCGGCATCCTGGACGGAAAAGAATTTTTATTTTTCGCCCCGGCATATCCCACCATGATGGTAAAAGATCCCACCGGTGCCGGAGACAGTTTTGCGGGCGGATTTGTGTCATACCTGCATCGGGTTCATGCCCGGAATGGCGGAAAACCTTTTAGTCTGGATGACATCCGCCACGCAGCGGTATGGGCCACGGCCACGGCCAGCATCTCCGTGGAAGGCTTTGCCACTTCCCGGTTTGATAAAATCACCGCAAAGGACATCCGGGAACGCTGTGATTTCCTTTACCAGTATACAAAATCTGAGCCCATGCCGGAATAACCTTTTATGATTCCCTCCCGGATATCCCAGGAAGAAATTAAAACCATCATCCGGAACATAACTGCGGAGAAAAAAAGCACCGGGAAAAGCCTGGCCGCAGTGATGATGGAAATCCAGACACAATGGAACGATATCGCGGGGGAGACGCTGGCCGTCCATACCTATCCATACCGCATCCAATCCAAGGATCTTTATGTGCGGTGCGACCACTCCATTTTTGCCCAGCAGATCCATCTGTACCACCAGAAGATTATTACGGCGTTGAAAATCCGTATGGATGCTCCCGTGGAAAAAATAAAGACCACCGTGGGGATAATCTATTGGAAAAACCGGGATATGGGCAGAAAAGAAAGCGACAATATATCTCCCAATCAGAAAATGGCGGATAACGAACCGCAGATTTCGCGGGAAATACAGAAAAAAAACGATATTATTGATGAAATTCTGAAAAACATAGAAAAACCAGGAGAAAGCAATGCCCAAAAAGGCCTCTGACGAAACCAATCCACCGGAAAATGAAAACCCATCGCCCTCCATGCTGACCAAGCCGGAAGGCGAGTATTCCGGTAAGAATATCCAGGTACTGGAAGGTCTGGAAGCTGTCCGCAAACGGCCGGGGATGTACATTGGTTCCACCGATCTTCCGGGTCTGCACCACCTGGTGTATGAGGTGGTGGATAACTCCATTGACGAGGCTATGGCCGGTTTTTGTGATTCCATTGAAGTGCGGATTGAGCCGGGAAACTGGGTTTCCGTGCTGGACAATGGTCGGGGTATTCCCGTGGACATCCACCCAAAAGTGGGGGTTTCCACTCTGGAAGTGGTACTCACCAAGCTCCATGCCGGCGGAAAATTCGGCGATGGTGCCTATAAAGTTTCCGGCGGTCTTCATGGTGTGGGGGTTTCTGTGGTCAACGCCCTTTCCCAGCATCTGGAAGCGGAAGTATACCGGGATGGGAAAATCTACTGCCAGAAATTTGAAAGAGGCGTGCCATCTGCACCCGTCAAAGAAAAGGGAAAAATTAAGAAAAACGGGACAAGAATACGTTTTCTGGCCGATGACACCATTTTTGATACCATGGAATACCGGTTTGATACGCTTTCCTCCCGGTTGCGGGAACTGGCATTCCTGAACAGCGGAGTGAAAATATTCCTGAGGGACTGCCGGGATGAAAACAACGCAAAAGAGGCCACCTTTCAGTATAAAGGCGGAATTATTGAATTTGTAAAACTGCTGTCCGAAAAACGCCACCCCATCCAGAAAAAGCCGGTCTATATAAAAATGGAACGGGACGGAATCCAGGTGGAAATTGCCATGGAATATTCCGATGTATATTCCGAACAGATATTTACCTTTGCCAACGCCATCCATACCAGAGAAGGGGGAACGCATCTGGAGGGATTCCGGACCGCTCTGACCCGGGCAATCAATGAATACAAGAAAAAGATGGGTTTGGATAAAAAAATGGACGCCCCGCTCACCGGAGATGATGTCCGGGAAGGGCTCACTCTGGTTCTTGCCGTCCTGATTCCAAATCCCCAGTTTGAGGGACAGACAAAGATGAAGCTGGGTAATGGCGAAGTGAAAGGCATTGTCCAGTCTGTGGTCTATGAAGGTCTGGCGGAATTTTTCGATGAGAACCCATCGGACGCCAAGAAAATTATTGAACGGTGTATGGAATCCGCCTCCGCCCGGATTGCCGCTCGGAAGGCCAAGGAGCTTGTCCGGAGAAAAAGTGCTCTGGAAGGAAGCGGTCTTCCGGGGAAACTGGCCGATTGCAGTTCCCGGGATCCGGTCATCTCTGAATTGTTCATCGTGGAGGGAGACTCTGCGGGCGGTTCCGCCAAACAGGGAAGGGACAGAAGCTTCCAGGCCATTCTGCCGCTGAAAGGTAAAATCTCCAATGTGGAAAAAACCAAGATTGAAAAAATCCTTTCCGACGGGGAAGTCGCGGCACTAATTACCGCCATAGGAACCGGCATTGGGGAAGATTTTGATGTGAACAAACTTCGTTATCATAAAATTGTGATCATGACGGACGCGGACGTGGACGGTGCACATATCCAGACGTTAATCCTCACCTTTTTCTTCCGCTACATGCGACCGATCATTGACAACGGAAATCTGTTTATCGCCCGTCCTCCCCTGTATCTGATTACATCGGGGAAAAAGAGAACATACGCATACAGCGATAAAGAGCGGGATGCCATTATTGAGCAGCACAAAGAAGACCAGAAATATACGCTCCAGAGATACAAAGGTTTGGGAGAGATGAATCCGGAGCAGCTATGGGAAACCACCATGGAGCCGGAAAACCGGGTTCTTCTGAAAGTTTCCATCGACGATGTGGTCGCCGCAGATGATATTTTTATCATGCTCATGGGGGATGAAGTGGAACCCCGCCGGGCGTTTATCGAGGAAAATGCAAAAAAAGTGAAGGAGCTGGACCTGTAAACGGAACCAGGGTTTTAATCAATGGGTCTTATTAAAGAGGTATTCCACTAATACGATTCTGGAGGATAACATGAAGATTTTTCCACAAAAACGAAACGTCAAACTCACCGGCCTGCAGTTGGTGAATATGGTCATTTTTATTTTCCTGTTAGGGGCATTTGTTTCCCCTTTTATGACATCCTGCAGCCACTCCCCGCTGGAGGTAAAGGCAGCTTCCGATAATCCGTTAAATAAATCCGATGCCATCAAAGATGCGTCCGTTCTCCAGGTTGCCCTCCGGGAAATTTATCGGGAGGTGAGCCCGGCGGTTGTCCGCATTGAAACCGAACAGGTGGTGCAGATAGCCAATCATCCTTTTATGGACGACCCCATGTTCCGCCATTTTTTCAACATACCGGAGCAGGGAAAACGCACGCAGAGACGGCAGGGTCTGGGTTCCGGATTTGTCATCACCGCAGACGGTTTTATTGTCACCAATCATCACGTGATCAGAAATGTAGATAAAATCACGGTGAAATTCCGGGATGGGAAGGAACTCCCCGGAAAAATTGTGGGGATGGATGCTACCAGCGATATTGCCCTGATCAAAGTGGAACCCAAAAGCAAGCTGAAAGTGGTGTACATTGGAGACTCGGATAAAATTGAAGTGGGGGATATTGCCATCGCCATTGGAAACCCCTTTGGCCTTTCCAGCACATTCACCATGGGTGTCATTTCCTCCAAAAATCAGGAAGACGTGGACACCCAGGACGGAGTGCCCCGGATCCAGACAGACGCTGCCATCAATCCCGGAAATTCCGGCGGACCACTCCTCAACATACGCGGGGAAGTTGTTGGGATCAACCAGATGATCTATTCCCAATCCGGAGGCTCGGTGGGCATCGGTTTTGCCATTCCCATGAACTACGCAATGGGTGTTCTGGAAAAACTCAAAAAAGGGGAACACATCAAACCCGCCCAGATTGGCGTTTCCGTCACCAATGAAGTGACAGACGAACAGATCCAGGCTCTGGGATTGGGAAACAACAAAGGACTTCTGGTGAGTAACATACTTCTGAATTCCCCCGCGTTCAAAGCCGGAGTGCGGCAGTATGATCTGATAACCCATGTGGACGGAAAACCGGCGGATAAATTTTCTGTATTAAAAAACACCGTTCTCCGCAAGGGCGTGGGTAAAAAAATCCAGCTCACCATTCTGAGAAACTCCGGCGGTAAAATTGTCAAATTAAACATTGACGTTGTTATTGGAGAAGCAAAACCGCAGGAGGACGGATAAAGAATTGGCGAAAAATTTATTATTAGCCATTGACGTGGGAAATTCCCACACCGTTTTTGGGGTGTGGGACCATAACCGATTGGTGGCCACGGCACGGTTTTCCACTCATGAAAAGAATACCTCTTATGAGTGGTTCTCTGTGGTTCTTCCCTGGTTGCGGTACAACAATATTGAAGAAAAGGACATCCATTTTGCGGTTTTTGCCTCCGTGGTGCCCGGCCTGTCTCCGGTGATCCGCCAGATGCTGGACATGATGAAGATATCCGGCATTCATGAAATTACCTGGGAAAGTCCCCTTCCTTTCACGTTTGACTATGAAGATAAGAAAAATCTGGGGGCGGACAGAATAGCCAACGCGGCCGGGGGCGTCCAGTATTACGGGGATTCCATGATCATAGCGGACTTTGGCACGGCCATCACCTTCTGCCTGATTCTGGAAAAACGCTACACCGGAGGTTTGATCACTCCCGGAATCCTGACGGCCACGGATTCTCTTTTCAAGCGGACCGCCAAACTTCCGGCCATCAGCTTCACAAAAAAGGACCATATTCTGGGAAAGAATACTGTGGACTCCATTGAAAAGGGAGTTTACTTTGGCTTCCGGGGACTGGTGGGAGAGATTATCCATAGTTTGAAAAACCACGCCCGCTCCCTGGGATATAAAAATATCCAGGCCATAGCCACCGGTGGAATTTCTGACAGTCTGGGTTTTGAGCATGATTTTTTTGATATCATTGATGTGAATCTCACACTGAAGGGAGCCAAAGCGGTCTATGAAATTATTTCTGAAAGATAAATTCATCGCCGTGCTTCCCCCATGGGAGCGATTCAAACCCACGATAATATCCACGCATATATTCCAGACATTTATCTGGCCGTTCTTTGTGGGGCTTTTTTTTTTCACATTCACCATTCTGGTTTTCTATTTAAAAAATTTAATCACTCGCATTATTGAAAAAGGGATGGATATTTCCTATCTTCTGGAACTGATTGCGTATTCCTCCACCTGGACATTCGGTTTTACCATTCCGATGAGTACTCTCCTGGCCATCATTATTGCCATGGGGGGGTTGAACGGAGATTCAGAGATCATCGCCATGAGAGCCGGTGGCATCACGTATCCCCGGATTTTCCGCCCTTTCTTTATCTTTGGGGTGTTCATCACAATCTTCCTCCTCTGGTTTAACCAGGAGGTAATTCCCCAATCCTATCATGAGATGAGGGTCATTGGCCGGAAAATCTGGGCACATGACCCCATTGCCATCCTGGAAGAAGGACAATTCACACTTCTGGATAAAACCGAAAATTCCATGCGTACCATCTATCTGGAAAAAATTGTAAAAGACAAATCCGGGGAAGATGAAATTTTCCATATCCAGATCCGGGAGCTGGAAAAAATCGACGGAGAGATGAAAACCACCCGGTTCATCAGTGCAAAAAAAGGAAAAAAAATGCGCAAGGTGTACACCGGGGCGGACGGCAAATCCCCCCCAAAATCCATGCGTGCCCTGCGGTTATACCAAGGCTATGTTTTCACATATAATGAAAAAAATAAATCTTTCCAGCGGATTGATTTTTCCAATGGTTTCATGGATATTCACATTGCGGATAAACTCACCGATGACCTGCAATTGGACAAGGAAATGACGTCCTTCACGTTCCGGGAATTAAATACCGCCATTGACGATCTGAAAAAAAAACGTCCATTGGCCGATGGGGATCAAAAGACAAATCTGCATAAACTGCGGATGGAATTCCATAAAAGACTTGCCCTGCCCTTCGCCGCCCTCAGTTTTCTGATCATTGGATTTCCGGTCAGCATTGTGAACCGCAGAAGCGGTAAGGGCATGGGGTTGGGGATTTCCGTAATGATCATTTTTCTTTATTTTATATTCTTTCTTTCCTCCGATGCAGTGTCAGAAAAAGGTGGACTCCATCCCATGCTGGCCACATGGCTGGGAAATTTTGTCATGGTGGCTCTGGGAGCATACCTTTATATTAAGAGAGCATCCGAAGGTGCGTTCACTCTCCTGCTCTCCCATATTGGGAAGAAAATTTCCGGTTTTTTCACCCGGAGGAACGAGCAATCTTAGTATAATGTGCTATTAATTTCTGGTAATCCAGAAAATCCCGAGACGTTGCCTTATTCAGCATAATTCCATAGGACTTCTGTTCTTGAGGAGGAATACCACCAGAAATTTTCTTCCAGCGGATTTCACCCCTTAATTCTAAGAGGTGTGTATTATTCATGCCGGGATTCAGAATCCAGATTGTCACCACGTCTTCCTTTTCATAATCCAGAAATGACTGGAAACTCATTCCATCCACAGAAATATCGATAACGAAGGGGGATTCAAAGGGTTCATTCAAATCCATCTCCTTGTTATACCTGGATACCCAGCAGTAGGGAATTCCTTCTTTCCGGATGGACTTCCGCCTTTCCGAATACGGCTGCTCCACAATGTCAATGAGGGTTTCTTCCAGTTTTTTTTCATCCCAGGGCTTGGGGTAGATAAAATCCACCATGGAGAAAGAAGTGGGATTTTTTTCCAGAGCATGGGGCAATGCAGATACCACTATGATGTGAACATTGGGGACTTTTTCTTTGAGGATCTCAATAAAATCCACCGTGGTTCCGTTCTTGAGAATTAAATCCAGAATGGCAATTTCATAATTCCGGGATAGCACTTCTGTCTCATTGTCAATGTCTGCATAGCCAAAAACATTCCCACCCAGAGCTTGAGCAATCTCCATCATTTTCATCAGGGAAATTCGTGCGTCCTCCACAATCAGAATATTTTTATTCCGCAGAGGAAGATAAATAATTTTTTTGAAAATCGCATCCAGAGAATTACGGTTATAGGGCTTTTCCAGAAAAAAATCCGCAAAGCCGTTCACCTCATTATCCATATTTTTTATGGATTCCGGTTTGGCTGCTATAATCACCTTCAAAGTGGAATAATTTCGCTTGAAGAAATACAGAAATTCAATGTCTTCTCTAAGTATGGAATAATCCAGAAAAGCAACATCCCAGTTTTCCAGCAATACTTCTTCATGGGAGGGGATGGAAGTAAACGCCACCACATTGGCACTCTTTTCTTTCAGATACGACTGTACCACATCAATATTTCTTGTGAGAAGAAATATGTTTTTATTGGATAAATAGGATTCTGTGATATTCATTCCTTTTTTACCGGTTTATCGCATTCATAATGGAGGAGATGAGGCGGTTTTCATCAAACGGTTTTATGATAAAATCCGTTGCTCCTGAGGTAATGGCCTCTTTGATGAATTTGGCTTCGCCCAAAGCGGACACCACAATAATCTTCGCTTTGGGGTCCAACGCTTTTATTTTCTGAGTGGCTTCAATTCCACTCATTTTTTTCATGGAAATATCCATGGTGACAAGATCTGGTTTTAACTCATTGTATTTTTCCACTGCTTCCAGTCCATCGCTGGCCTCTCCCACAATTTCAAAACCCTTGTTTTCCAGATGTTTGCGGATCACCTGTCTCATATATCCGGAGTCATCAACAATAAAAATCTTCACATTTCCTGGTGCTGCCATTTTTCCTTTTCTCCAATTCCTTTTCTGATGTCAATTGTTAATCTATTT
The DNA here is from genome assembly GCA_020721865.1 of Leptospira biflexa. GTDB lineage: Bacteria > Spirochaetota > Leptospiria > Turneriellales > DYLW01 > DYLW01. Next base: position 34,456 of record DYLW01000021.1, read on the forward strand.
ATCGTTAGGGATTTCCGGGATTAAAATTAATAATTTTGCTTCCACATCCTCACTCTGCCAGACAAACTGATTTTCAATATACAGTATCTTATACCGGGTTTCCTTAACGGCCTTACGTATTATTTCCAGTATACTTTCACCGGATTCCACAATTTCCGGAATACCAGGTTCCACGGGAACATCCGCAATCTGGGAGAGAGAGTTTGTGTACGCACTTCCCAGAATATTGGTTACCTCCAGAATGGGATCCAGCTCAATTTGCTCCAAGGGCTCCAGATTTGCTTCCCGGAATAAAAGACCCACTATCTTCCGGGCATTTTCTCGGGTCAGGATAAAATGAATCCTGCCATCCATGGGCAGAATGGGTAGGATAAAATCAATCAGGTCAGATTCCCCTTTCTTAATAGAAGCCAGAAAGGGAACCAGCTTTTCCCCAGAGACCCTCTGGCCTTTGCTTTTATTCAAATGTATGTCCCGGGAACCGGTCAAAGCTTTAATCCCCTGGATGGCCCGGTCATTCCCCAGTCTGAGCCAGTCTTTGAGCTGCTGGAAATTCTCCGGTTCAAATACTTTCTGCAGGCGTTGCATATTCTGAATATACTTTCCGGCGTCATCAATGGCGATGGATGTTTTTTCCCGGCTGCCGGCATCAGAAACGGGGGTGGTTTTTTCTGTTTTATTCTGTTCCGCCTCTTTCAGCATGGATTCCGGCATGGGGATGTTATTTTCTGCCAGAATTTTTGCAATCAGTTCATCCTGATCCTGCGGGATTTCATCTGCTTGTGCCGGGGTGGATTCAGCAGAAGATTCCGATGGAGTATTCCGTACATTCACCGGGGAGCTTTCCTCCGTTGTTTCCGGATGCTCCGGTTCCGGGGACACTGTTTCATCATCCTCTTCTCCGGTATCCGCAATTTTGGATTCCGGTTTTTCTTCCGGAGCAGATTCCTGCACTGCAACAGGTTTGGAATATAAACGGATACCCCGTGCGTTTTTTTCCGCTGCCGGAATATCCAGTTTCAAGCGGGCGGAGGGATCTGCAGAAAAACCGCCGGAAGAAAACCGGTTCCGGTGGAGCTGGATAATCCCATGAACATCCAGAATCAGAATGATACTGCCATCGCCCATAATGGATGCCCCGGATATCCCTTCAATCTGGCGGTAATTATCTGTTAAGGATTTGATAACCATTTCCTGGCGGGTGAGAAACCGGTTCACCAGAATTCCCACCAAATTGTCGTTAAATTCCACCACAATAACCGGATATTTCTGCTGTTGCGTGTTGCCCGCAATTTCTAATATTTTATTCAGCCGAATAAGAGGAATCAGGCTGTTGCGCAACCGGATCATCTCATTACCATCCACCATGATAATATTTTCTGCCAGGACAATCTGTGTCTCCACAATGGATGCCATGGGGATGGAAAAAATTTCCTCCTCAACACCCACAATCAGGGCGTTGATAATGGCCAGAGTAAGCGGGAGTTTGATCAGAAGGCGGGTACCCTTCCCCGGTTCGGAGTCCAAATCAATGGTTCCGTTCAGTATTTCAATGGAGTGTTTGACCACATCCATCCCAATACCCCTTCCGGAAATATCACTCACCTCTTCTTTTGTGGAAAGACCGCTGTGGAAAATCAGATTCTGGATTTGGTCCTTATTCATGGACACGGCTTCTTCTTTGGTGATTAGATTTTTTTCCAGGGCTTTTGTGAGGATTTTCTTGAAATCCAGACCCTTTCCATCGTCCGTGACAATAATATTGATATAATTACCTTCTTGGGATGCGTGCAGTTTCAGAACTCCAACTTTGGGCTTGCCACTCTCCACCCGATCAGCGACTTTTTCAATTCCATGGTCCACGGAGTTACGGACAATATGGGTGAGCGGCTTAATGATTTCATCCACAATTTTTTTATCTATTTCTGTATCTTCCCCGGTTATGATCAGATTAATTTTTTTATCCGCCCGGATGGCATAATCCCGGACAAACCGCTTGAAACGGTTAAACACCTGACCGATGGGGACCAGACGGGATTTCATTACCAGCTCCTGGATGTCCGCAGAAATGCGGAAGATCTCTTTATTTCTGTCCGCCAGCTCTTTGGAAATTTCCTGAAGCTGGGAAAATTCCCGGGTTTTTTCATGAAGTTGGCTGAGGCCGGAATTGGCAATGACCAGCTCTCCAATATAATTCATCAGCCGATCCAGCCGGGAAACAGGAATCCGGATGGTGTCACTGGTGGATACATCCTCTTTGACTCCCCCTTCTTTTCGGCTGCTCTTTTCATTCCCATTCCGGACTCCCATCAGATGCTTCACATCCTCTTCATCCAAAACATCAATTTTTTCCAGTAAATCCACTTTAATGGCTTCCGGGATTTCTTCCTTGGGTACGGAGGTTTTCACCCAGAAACGGATCTCCTTATCTTCCGATCCGGTGAAGATGGGTTCCTCCCATTGGGATTCCTCCGGAATAGAGGAAAGAATGGATCCAATTTCCGCTATTCTGTTCTTCACCAGAAACGCCCGGATAGCAGGTGCCTGCTCGTTGGGAGAAACCCATACCCGGATTAAAATAGCATTGGGTACATATTCCATTTCCTCAAAATCATCATGGGCATGGCCTTGGACCACTCCAGCATTGGAATGGGGATTCTGGGGTTTTTTCTTTAACAGGGCTTCCACTTTAGCAACCAGAGATTCTGTTTCCACGGAAGTGGGCTCTCCCCCTTCCGATATTAACTGCCCAATTTCAGAAATCCTGTCTTTGCATTCCAGCAGAGTACTGATTACATCGGTGGTAATGGGGATTTTTCCCTTCTGGAATTCCATGAAGACGCTTTCCATGGCATGTCCCAGGGAAACCAGATTGGATAAACTCAAAAAGCCCGCATTCCCTTTTATGGTATGGGCAGTCCGAAATATTTCTTCCAGAATTTCATGATTATCCGGATTTTCTTCCAGTGCAATGATGGAATCATCCAGAAACCGCAGACCTTCGTTTAATTCATCCAGAAAGGCGTCCACCTCATCTTTATCCGCAACTATTGGCATATTATAAATTCGGGATTTATTCATGACTGTCAAGCAATAAAAACATGCACCCACTGGACATCCACATCGGCAATCAGAGACAACCATGATTGCCCCGCACTGCCATGCAATACGCTCCGGACTGCAAATTCTGGCCAAACTCGTAATCTGACCACCCAAAAAAATGAACACTCATATTGAATAAAATTGGGTTTACGGCTTATGCGGATTCCATTATCTACCGTGCGAAAGGATAAACTTCAAACAAGGAACCAATATGAATGATTATAAAGTAGCGGACATCAACCTGGCCGATTTTGGTCGCAAAGAGCTGATTCTGGCGGAGAAAGAGATGCCGGGGCTGATGGCGGTCAGAGAAAAATTTGGAAAAGAAAAGCCATTAAAAGGAGCTAAAATTACCGGTTCCCTGCACATGACCATCCAGACCGCCGTCCTGATTGAAACTCTGGTGGAGCTGGGAGCGAATGTACGCTGGGCATCCTGCAACATTTTTTCCACCCAGGACCATGCCGCTGCTGCCATCGCCAAAGCCGGAATCCCGGTTTTTGCCTGGAAAGGGGAAACTTTGGAAGAATACTGGTGGGCATTGGAAAGAGCTCTGCTATTCCCCGATGGTTCCGGACCGGATTTGATTGTGGATGACGGTGGAGACGCCACCCTTTTTATCCATAAAGGGGTAGCAGCCGAAAAAAATCCGGCCATGCTGGATAAATCCACCGGAAATAAAGAATTGGATATTGTTTACGCATTATTAAAAAAATCCATAAAAGAAGATGCCCAAAGATGGACCAGAATTGCGGCAAAAATAAAAGGGGTTTCCGAGGAGACCACCACGGGAGTCCACCGCCTGTACCAGATGCAGGAGAGAAATGAGCTTTTATTCCCCGCCATCAATGTGAATGATTCCGTCACCAAATCCAAGTTTGACAATCTGTATGGTTGCCGGGAATCCCTCATTGACGGTATACGCCGGGGAACAGATCTTATGATTTCCGGGAAAGTGGCTGTGATCTGCGGATACGGAGATGTGGGGAAAGGGTCCGCCCAATCCCTACGCAATGCCGGTGCCCGGGTTCTCATCACGGAAATTGATCCCATAAACGCACTGCAGGCGGCCATGGAAGGCTACGAGGTAACTTTGCTGGAGGATGCGATACCGGAGGCGGATATTTATGTGACCACCACCGGAAACACAGACATTATCCGGATTGACCACATGGAGAAGATGAAGGACCATGCTGTGGTAGCCAACATCGGCCATTTTGACAATGAAATCCAGGTGGAAAAACTGGTGGAATATCCTGGCATCCGCCATCAGAATATCAAACCGCAGGTGGATAAATACACTTTTCCGGATGGCCATTCCATTATCCTGCTTTCGGAAGGCCGGCTGGTGAATCTGGGCAACGCCATGGGCCACCCCTCCTTTGTGATGAGTGCATCCTTCACCAACCAGACACTGGCCCAGATGGATCTGTGGAAAAACAACTATGAAGTGGGAGTTTACCGCCTTTCCAAGAAATTAGACGAGGAAGTGGCACGTCTGCATCTGGGCAAACTGGGGGTGAAACTCACTCGTTTAACCCAGAAACAGGCGGAATATCTGGGCGTTCCAGTGGAAGGGCCCTATAAGGCGGAACACTACCGCTATTAAACGCATATCCCGCCCATTGTATGGGACAAGAGAATTTTCCTTGACGAAATGGAAAATTTTTAGAATTTGTATAAAAAAATTGTCATACATCGTCGCATTGCGTTTGATGGTTACGGCGGATAGTTTTATGGGGGGGATATGAGAAAATCAGTAAATGCCGGAAGGGTGGCGATTTTTGCAGCCATATTGATCATCAGCAGTATTGCCTACGCACAGGATAAGCCGGCAGAGGGAGTCCCAAAACCAGTGCCTTCAACTACAGAGGGCAAGGCTTCCTCCGGAGAATCTCTCTATGATACGGTAAAATCGGGTGGGGCAATGATGATCCCGATCCTGGCCATTGGTGTATTTGCCATGACAATCATCATAGAAAGAAGCATCTTTTATCTTAAATCCGGGATGTATTCGCGGAAAATTCTGGCAGGATATTTATCCCAAAAAGCATCCGCTTCCGGTGCAAAATACAAGGAAGAGATGGAAGCGGAACTGCGGGGAGAGACCCAGATTTATGTGAACCGCATGGAGAAAGGTCTGGCCCTTCTGAATGGTCTGGGGAATATTGCCCCCATTCTGGGATTTCTGGGGACAGTTATTGGTATGATTGACGCGTTTGCCGCCATCGCTGCCGCAACCACAGTAAACGCAAAAGTGGTAGCGGTGGGAATACAGGTGGCCCTGGTGACCACCGCCGGTGGGCTTATGGTTGCCGCCCCTGCCATTATAGCCTATAGTTTTTTTCTCCACTTGGTACAGCGGATATATTCCGGTGCGGAAGAAGAAATCGCAGAAAAAATAAAAGATTTACCCAGATTATCTTCAGCGGAATAACGGCGGGTATATGCCACTCTCCAAAAAAAATCTGGCCTCCCAATATTACCGGAAAAATAACCTATTTCGCAGGAATGTGAATGCACCGGGTGAGTTTTCATCCATGGCGGATCTGGCTTTTTTACTGCTCATCTTTTTTATTGTGACGGCGTCCTTTGTGTTACGCCAGGGGGTTTTTCTTTCGCTGCCCACCAATGCCGCATCGGTCAAGGTGGATGCTAAAAATCTTCTGGAAGTATATCCGGAGAACCAGGGATATATGGTGGAAGGGAAGGTTATCCAGAGACCCGAACTGTTGAAAATTATCGAGGAGAGAAAGCAGCGTAATAAGGACACCATCATGGTGATTTATATGAAACCCCATATACCCTATGACCGACTGGTGGACACCCTGAGTGCGGCAAAAGAAAAAAAGTTGCATAAAATTTCCCTGAAAGACTATAGATAGATGAACGGAATACGAATATGAATAGTTTTCTTGCAAAAATCAAGGTTGTATCCAGTGGGGTCGCAATGGCGGATCTGGCAATGCTCCTGCTTATTTTCTTCATGACCTCCACCACGTCAGAACCCCCCAAGGGGGTGGAAGTCAAACTCCCCAAAGCCCAAACAGAGGGAGCTGAACAGGATTCCTTCTATATCTCTATATCCGCTGACGGAAAATACTATTTTGAATCCAGAGAGGTGGATCTGGATGAAATCTCTGATAACCTTGCCATGCGATCCGGGGAAAAAGACCGGATTATTTCCATCACCGCAGATAAAAATCTTCCCTATGAAAAAATCCAGAAACTGCTGGATATCCTGAAATCCCATGAATTTTTGAATGTGGTTTTTATGGCCGAACCCAAACCAGAGGGGAGGTCTCCATGAGCATAATCCGGTATTATGACCAAAATCCATATCTGTTTTCTTTTGTTTTTTCTATTCTGATAACGCTGGTCTTTCTTTTTTATTCCCCCCCCCTGGAAATTGAAGAAGATACCAATATGAGCGAAAATCTGCAGATTGTCAATATTGATACTATGGAAGCCCCCAGGAGGATTGTGAAAAAAAGCATTTCCACGGAAGAAGGGGAAACATCGGACGAAGCCACAACGGAAAGAGCACGGGGAACTTCTGATCTGTCAGATGCGGTAGATTTATCATTTTACCCCAACATCGCTCCGCCCAAACCCATCGGCAAACTAAAGAAAATTTATCCCAAATCGGCAAGGGATATGGGCATAGAGGCCACGCTGTATGTGGAAATCTTTATTTCTCCCTCCGGAAAGGTTCTGGACGTTACCATAAAGGGAACCAGGCTGAATAAAGATGTACCCCCGGAAATTTATGGACAGATTATTGCGGATTTTTCCCGTGCGGCCAGAAACACCCTTATGAGTGCCCGTTTTACCCCGCCGGTCATTCAAGGGAAAAAAGTTCCCGTTAAAATGGAAATGCCATTGCGGTATTATATGGATGTTCAGGAATGAACGGAAAGGAGATTTTATGAAAGGAATCAACAAATTTGGAGAAAATATCCTGGTCATCATCAGTCTGGCCTTTGTTTCTCTGGAATATCTTCCCGCCCAGGCATCCTCTTCCCTTTCCGGCCGGGTGTACCGGAGTTACGACAGGCGTCCGCTGGACATGGGCAGCGTAGTGGTTCTGGAAGCCCAAAGGAAAAGCAATATCAATCCGGACGGGACATATTCTATTGGGAATCTGGATGCTGGGCAGTACACGGTTCTGGTAAATTCCCCCGGCTTTGTGCGGGTGGAAAAAAAGGTGACTGTCACCATGGCCACCAGAATGGACTTTTATCTGAACACCTCCAAAATCCAGGGCGAGGCGTTGAGAATTGAAGGGAAAAGAGAGATCCAGAAAATCGGGCGGTATACCATGACTGTGGAGGATATGAAGGAAGTCCCCGGCTCTTTTGGGGATGCCCTGAACGCCCTCACTTCCATGCCCGGTATTATGCGTACCAATGGATTTGTGGGTCCCATGATCATCCGGGGAATGGATGACCAGTTTAACCGCTATTATATTGACGGTATTCCCGTACACACTCCCTACCACTTTGGAGGTCTTCATGCGATCATCAACAGCGACCTGATGGATGAGATCGACGTATTTTCCTCTGCAGCACCGGCCTCTTACGGACAGGTGAATGCGGCCATTATTTCCATCAACACAATTGATTCTGTGAAAGAATTTGGCGGTTATGCCGAGGTCAACGCATTCAGCTCCAATGCTCTCATAAAGACACCACTTTATTGGAAAAACCCCGCCCCTTCGTATTATGACAATCCGGAAAATAAGCCCAAAGCGGATGGATACTGGATTGTCTCCGGACGTTATTCCTATTTCAGTCTGATTATCCCCACGGTGGTTGAAATCCTGAGCGATAACCAGGCGGAAGTGGTTCCGGAGTATTATGATTACCAGGCAAAAGGGAAATATTACCTGAACAAAGATCATTCCGTATCCGTGCTGGTGATGGGGAGCAAGGATTACATCAAAGTCATTAACAAATTCAGAGATGAAAACCGCAAAGAAGCCGTGGAAAAAGGACTGGATCCCCTGGTTTTTGGGGCGGAATTCAACCAGGATTCTTTCTTTCAGGGTTATGGCCTTTATTATAATTTTCACCCATCGGACAGATTGAAGAATACGGTGATCAGTTATGCTTCTCTCACGGATTATCATCTTTTTGCGACCCTGCCCAAATCCTTCTGGTTGAAAGACCTTTATACGGATAACAAACCCTATATCTATGGGGTAAAAAATGAAACGGTTTGGGAATGGTATGAGGATCATGCCAAACTGGATGCCGGGGTGGGTTATGAATTCTACCAGTTTACCTCCAGTTCCAAATCTCTGATACCCAAAACGTTTCTTTACACCCTCCCGGATTTCAATGATCCCAACCAGTTTGATACCATTTATACAAATAAAGTTACCTATAACGGACTTGTGCATGGCTATGCGGAAAATATATTCACCTTTGGCGGTTTGAAGGTGGTTCCGGGAGTCCGGGCGGATTTGACGGAACGCACTAAAAATACCACCGTGGATTACCGGGGAAGAGCTTCCTATGATTTCCCCACAGAAACCACTCTGTCCGTGGCTTATGGAACCTATTCTTCCGATCTCATTATCAATCCATATTATTTCAACAATACTCCGGCTCTTGCAGAAAAAGGCGATGAGCATATAAAAGCTATCCGTGGAATCCATCGGGTGGCGGGAGTGGAACAGAAAATTTCGCTTTTTGCCGTAAAAGTGGAAGGATTCCAGAATAATTTCTATGATATGCTCACCACATATCCTTATTGTACGGACGGCTCCCCTCCCAATTCGGACAGCACCTGTAATACCGGAGAATGGCGTCCAGGATACTATACGGCAAAATGGGAAACCGAGGGTATAGAGGTATTGATCCGCAAAGACCGGGAAACCGGCTCAAAGGATTTTTTTGGCTGGATCAGTTATTCCTATGCAAAATCCCGCTTCACCAGCGGTCTTCCGGAAAATCTGGACTCCGAGGGAAGCAAATGGTTTGATTCTTATTATGACCGCCGCCATTCGGTAAAACTCATCGTCGGATATATAAGTGGAAACCATAAATTCAGCGGAAAATTTCAGTTATACACATCTTTTCCGTATACTCCCATTGTGGGTTCCACCCTGGATACCGCCTATGAGGCCACTAAAGATCCCACCTACCCATCCCGTTATATTCCTGTGGATGGGGATTTGAATTCCAAAAGGTTTGGCATCAACCACCAGTTGGATGTGCGGTATTCCTATTCCAATGTGCATGAATGGGGAAAAATCAGTTTCTATATTGAGTTTCTGAATGTGTACAACCATGCGTTCAAAGGAAGCCAAAACTGGAATTATGACCAGCCCTATTCATCCGCCAATCCGCAAATAGAGGCATCCGGCGGTCTGTTTGATTCCATTATACCGAACTTTGGTGTTGAAGTAAAATTTTAATAAATGTATCAAGAAAAGGAGATTTTATGAAAAAAAGAATAATCCCGGCTTTTGCCCTTGTTCTGGGGTTTGCATTTTCCTGTGTGAGTCCACGCGGAGTAGCGGTTTCCAATATTCCGGTGAATCCAGAGCAGATTGAAAAAAATCTGGGGCGGACGGAAGCGACGGACAAGGCCTGGCATATTTTTATGATTCCTCTCAAGCGTCCGGATATTGCCCGTGCCATTGAAAAAGGTGTACAGTCCAAAGAGGGAGATGCCATGATCAATATCCAGCTTTATGAAAAGAATATCAATTTTATTCTTTTTGGATGTACTTCCGCTGTGGTCACCGGCGAAGTGGTTAAGCTAAAGAAAAATGAACCCCCGGCAACAAAGAAATAACATGGCAAAGCGATTTTTTTGGATTCTTCCCATTTTCTGGATTTTCCAAGGATGTGCCCTAACCAGCTATACCATTGGCGGGATAAAGCCTTCTGCCCGTCCCATGGAATCCATGGAGTATAAAACCAAAAAACCGGTGGAGCTGAAAGCCTCCAGTTTTGATCTTTTCTGGGTATGGACGGTGACCCCGCCGGCGGATATGAACCGGGCTTTTGATGCGTCTATGGCGGAACACGAGGCGGACAACTTTATCCAGGTGAGCTGGGTGGTGGAAAACCAATTCTGGCTGGTGGGTAATGTACACATTCTCCGGGTCAATGCCATCCCCATCCAATATTTGGAGGAGGAAAGCCCATCGGCGGGATTGCAATAACCCGGAATTAAAAGTGCTCTTTCTTTGTCTTAAAGAAAGACATGATACTCTGTAGTTCCATTGCCTGGGATGTGGATTCTTCTGCGGTGGAGGCCAGTTCCTCCGCTGATGTTGCGTTTTGCTCCACCACCGAATTCAGCTTCTGAACAGAGGCATTGATACTGTCTGCCCGTTCCGCCTGGTTGTTGCTGGCAGAGTTGATGGCACTGACCAGCTCTGCGGTTTTTTCAATTTCCGGAACCAGCTTCACCAGAAGATCCCCGGCTTCGTTGGCTA
>DYLW01000022.1 GCA_020721865.1 Leptospira biflexa
CTCTTTTTGCTTCCGATAATTTTTTGCGAAGTTCTTTTATTTCATTTTCCAATTCCTGGTACGTGGGTTTTGGTTCCATAGCATGCTTCCTTCAACATTGGGTATAACAGTTGCATCTCTCATCAAAGAGTCAATATCTATTTTTCATTGACCCCTTTTACTTGTTTCCCCTCTCTCGTCATTCCTCTCCATACGTACACCTTTCGGCGGGATATCACCAAAGTGCGGACGGGCACAAGAAGATTTTCGCTTTATGGCGGAAACATCGGACAAAGCTCGTTTTCCCGGCCGATGGAGAATGACGGGAAACGACATACCGGAAAAACAGAAATCCCCATCCCCGTCGATTTGTTTGGGGAGTAAACGTATTTGTCCTGGAAATGGGAATCTTCCCCCTCTTAATGAAAATTTTGGAAAAAAATTCAAAAAAAAACTTGGAAAATAAAATTTTATTCATAAATACATAGTTTTCCGTAAAAAAACGAGGTTGGATTTTCATAGTTAAGTATCCCATTTTTGGGAAATACAAAATAAGGAAAAAATATGCTTGACAAAGAGAAAGTAACGGAAAATATAACGTGGAAAGAGATGAAAATGGCACAAGTGGAAAAAATGGGAAAATCCCCCGTAAAAGACGATAAAAATGTGAAATCCAGAAAAGACGCACTGGATTCCGCACTGATGCAGATTGAAAAAAATTTTGGCAAAGGTGCTATCATGAAACTGAATGCGTCTGCGGATGTCTCCATCCCCAGCATCCCCACCGGGGCTTTGCCACTGGATATAGCCCTGGGCATTGGCGGGGTACCGCGCGGAAGGATTGTGGAAGTGTATGGCCCGGAATCCTCCGGAAAAACCACGCTCTCGCTTAATATTGTGGCACAGGCCCAGAAACTGGGGGGCATTGCGGCATTCATCGATGCGGAACATGCCCTGGACCCGTCTTATGCAAAACGCCTGGGGGTGGATATTGACGAACTGCTGGTATCCCAGCCGGATTCCGGAGAGCAGGCACTGGAAATAGCGGAAGCCCTTGTCCGCTCCAATGCCATCGACATCATTGTCGTTGACTCGGTGGCGGCTCTGGTTCCCCGTGCGGAGATTGAAGGGGAGATGGGAGACATGCAGATGGGTCTCCAGGCCAGGCTGATGAGCAAAGCCATGCGTAAACTCACCGGAGCCATCCATAAAACCAATACCGTGATTATCTTTATCAACCAAATCCGGATGAAAATTGGTGTAATGTTTGGATCACCGGAGACCACCACCGGGGGAAACGCTCTCAAATTCTATTCATCGGTACGGATGGATATACGCCGCATAGAAAGCATCATGAAGGGAGAAAACGCCATTGGCAACCGGATCCGCGTGAAAGTCGTGAAAAACAAAGTGGCACCCCCTTTCCGTAAGGCCGAATTTGACATTTATTTTGATGAAGGTTTCTCAAGGGAATCCAATGTTCTGGATGAAGCGGTGAAACTCAAACTGGTGAAAAAATCCGGAACCTGGTACTCCATTGACGATAATAAAATGGGCCAAGGCAAGGACAATGCCCGGATTTATCTGCTGGAAAACCCGGAAGTCACAGATATGCTGGAAGTGCAGATTCTGCGTTTTTACGGTATCCCCATACCGGAGAACCTGGCGGAAGTGGCTAAAAAAGTGAAACCTTTGGAAGGGCTTACTCTCCCGGATTCCGCTGACTCGGAAGGTGGGGATGAGCCAGGCACAGAAAAAGCAGAAGCGGAAGACAAAGAATATTCCGGTTAATCTCTTAGACGGATAATAAAAAAAGCCGCATCTGCGGCTTTTTTTATGTCATCAGGAAAGAGTGGATTATTCGGTTTTATCCGGTTTATCCAGCTCCCCTTGCAGGGTCAGCAATTCCGATGTGTTTTTCACATAGGCCAGCATTTCATTGATGAAAATCTGGGCTTTGCGTTTTTTCATATCCGGATTTTTCACCGCCATCTGGAGGAAAAGATGGGAGTTGAAAACCAGAATGGCTGACCATACCACATTCACCGCGTATTTTCCCTTGAAATCTGTGGATTTATTCTTGAATTCCGCCACCATTTCCTTGATGATCTGTTCGCCTTTGATCACCCGGCTCAAATAGGATTTCATGCAGTCCTCCAGAGTAAGACTTGCCCGCAGACTTTTCTGGTATTCCAGGAAAGTGCTGTTGTCTTTGGAATACCCCTCCAGCACCCCGCCGATGGCCGCAACCACCTGGAGCTGGGATGTTCCCTCATAAATGGACAGGATTCGGGCGTCGCGGTAAATCCGGGCAATGTCAAATTCTTCGCTATACCCCACACCGCCAAAGACCTGGACCCCCCGGTATGCATTCCGATTGGCCTCTTCTGCTGCATAGAGTTTACTGAACGGTGTGAGCACTTTGGCCAGCTTGGAATATTTAACATACTCATCTGTTTTCTGGGCTTCTTTTTTGCTCATTCCCTGGTGCATAAATTTTTCTTCCAGCCCTTCATAAATATCCACCACCTGTGCAGTTTTATAAACCAAGGCACGGGATGCTTCTGTGGAAATTTCCATTTCTTCCAGCATTTTTGCTACTGCCGGGATTTCTTTGATGAGCACCCCAAACTGGACCCGCTCATTGGCGTATTTCTGAGCCTCTCTGAGGGCGATCTGGGAAGCACCCACGGACTGGGCGGCCACCGTCAGGCGGGCGGCGTTCATCAAAGCCATGGTGTACTCTATCAGCCCCCGGCCTTCCACACCCACCAGCTCTCCGGGAGAATTATCCAGGGACAACTGGACGGTGGGGGAAGAATGGATGCCCAATTTATGTTCCAGAGAGACAATATCCGCATCTTTGGAATGGGTCAACACCAGAGACAGACCGCCACCACCGGACTTAAAACTTCCGTCCGGTTTTTTTACAGTACGGGTGACAGTCAGATAGACCTGGCCGCCTTCGCTGTGTGGTGCTCCGTGGGTAATCCACATTTTGGTGCCAGTCACCTTTGCACTGCCATCCGCTGCCACATCCCCTTTGGTCTGGGCATTCTGGAGGTCAGAACCGTAATTGGGCTCCGTTAAGAGCATGGCTGCCCCCATTTCTCCGGAGGCAATTTTGGGAAGATATTTTTTATGTTGCTCTTCTGTTCCAAATTTATAGATGATATCGCCCAGATCCTGGGTGGCTGGCAGTGTCCCCAAACCGATATCCCCCGTGGAAACCAGTTCGGTGGCCATCATATTAGCGGTATTGGGGATCTGCATTCCGCCGTATTTCCGGGGAAGCAATAAGCCCATATATCCGTTCTCTGTTAAGACCTGCACATTTTTTTTCATGGCGGCAGGAAAAATCACCTGGCCGTCTTTGAGCTTAAATCCCTCTTCTTCAATGAGGCGGGCATTTTTGAGGAATTCTTTTGAGGCCAGTTCCCCCAGACCGGAAAGGATGGTAGCATACATTTCCTTCCCTTCTTCCACTGTCCCAAATGCGTAGGCGAAGGTTTCGTCTCCGGTTTCCTGGTAAATTTTATAATCCTTAAAATCCTGTTCTCTTAATGGTATCACGGTATTCCAATCCACCATTTCCTGTAAATGAAACTGCATATCCGGATTTTCTTCAAAAAGATTGCTACTGTCTATGGCCATATCTGCTCCTTTTTTATATGATCAATGAATCCATCCGTTCCCGGGAAGAATTTGATTCTTGTTCAAAAATGAAAAACTGCCTCCAGAGGGCAACAAATTAATTATTATCGCACCCAGCCCGGAGAGTGCTTCCATCGGCGGTGGATCCAGAAATACTGCTCCGGATAACGGACACATTCTGTCTCCAGTGCAGAAACCCATTTCTGGGTAACTTCCTGGATGATCACATCCTTACTGCGGGATCCTTTGGGAAGACCGGCAGGTAACACAGGAATTAAATTTACCATATATTTACCTTTACCCATGAACACACAACTGAAGACCATTAACTCCGCACCGCTCAGATAGGTAAAGATGGCCGGGCCTGCAAACGTGGACGCCTTCTTCCCAAAAAAGTCCACCAAAATTCCGTTTGCCCCAGCGTCCTGGTCTGCCACCAGACCGATGATTTCTTTCTGGCGGAGGTGTTTCACCAGGCCAGAGGATTCTTCCATAAAGAAATTTGTCCCCCCATAAGTCTTGCGTCGTCTCAGGAGCATTTTGTCCACATAAGGGTTGGACAGATGTTTGGCCACAAAGCTTATGGACACCCCATAACGAAAATAAAATGGGATGGCCAGCTCCCAGTTTCCCAGATGCCCTTCCAAGGCAACAATTCCATTTTTCTGATTCTTAAAATGCTCATATACCCAGGGACTGGCCGGGGTCATGTACTTATCAATGAAGCGGGGGTTTTTGAACTTGCGGCTATGGAAAATTTCCATGGAGACCCGCAGGGAATGGCGGAGATTGGTGCGGATGAAATCTTTTTCTTTTTTTTTCGACCAAGGCTCATAGTGCGGATCATTGGCGGCTAACCACGGATAATAAACCCTCTCCAGATTGGTTTTAATTCTCCGGGTGGCTCCGGGAAAAAGTGGCATAATGACCGTGGCTATCCATCCGGCCAGGGTATCCATAAAGGAGAACGGAAGCAAGCCAATCACCGTGGAAACCACCAGAACGATGACATATTCCAGGACATGGGAAACATTCTTCATTGGCCAATGATGGAAAATCCATTCAGAGATAAAAGCTTTTTATGGGAAAGAACCCATTACCCCCTCACAGAATCCGGTTATTTTCCCGGAAGCCGGTCTTCCACACCGGAATGCCGCAGAAATGGCTCCCTTCCGGGCAACGTGGTTTCTGCAAGTGGCGGATCACGCAGGGCGGGCCAATGTGTGCCGCTGCGTCCGGAAATATTTTTTCCATTTCACTGATGTCATCCAGAGAACTGGCAAAAATCTCCTCCTGGGCATTCAGACAGGTCCGGGTTTTCCATTTATGAAAAAACGCCAGAGCACTGCCGGTTTCATAATACCGGACGGGATACGCATTGGGCAGAAGATACACCAAAGCATCCAGAGAAGTCCCGCTCCGGTGCAACCGGGAGATCCTGCCAAAATGATGCTCCATCCATCGGCCATAAAAATCCCGCAACGGTGGATGGGAAAGATACAGGGCGGGGGTTATGAAATCCGGCTCCAGAGTCATGGTATCTTTCAGGAAAGGCCGGGAGCCCGCCAATGTGCGGTGCCGCTGTGCCTGAGAATCTGCAGAATGGGAAATCTTTCTCTGGAATGTGAATGTAAACTGATTCAACAGATTTGCCTCCGGATCCAGACTCACGGGAAAAACCACATCGGAGAGAAGCGGATTTTTTGCGGAATCCAGAAGCGAGGAAAAATTTTTGGGGGCAAATCCGGGATGGGCGTTCAGAATGAGATCCGCTGCCCGTGGATAATCCACCATACGGGATCGTTTTCCCGCAAGGCTGGAATCAAACTTTTTATTATTTTCCCTCGCCCGATGGATTGTCTCCTCTTCAGAAGTGGACGGGAGAGGAGGGAGTGGCTCCGGCAGCTCCGCCACCATTTCCGGAGAAATTTTATTTACTTCCGCAATCATTTTTAAAACCAGAATTTTCCATTCTGTCTGCGGAAATCGGTTCAGCATGGAATAATAGCGGAGCAGGGTGAGATTGCTGATGGTATGGTACAGATAAGTACCGGTGGCAATGGGTAAGATATAGCGGGCAGTTTCCATCGCCTTTTTCTGTATTTCCTTCTGGTATCTGGATGGATTAGCCGCCCGGAGCCGGTGGATACGAAAATACTCCCGCTCCACCACTGGAATGGACAAGCGGATGAGCTCCCGGTAGCTTTCCAGGGATTCTGCCATAAAGGAATGTATTTCTGGCTGGTTCAGTTCTTCCGGAAGATGGTACCAGTCACCATTGTCTTTTACTTCCACATATCTCTGGGACACCTGCTCCGAGTTATAATAAGGATGGAAATGGAGATTCTGCCATACCAGATACCGGCTGACTCCGGAAATACTGAAAATGAAATGGGAATGCTGCCGGGTGGTCAGGTGACCCGCTTTCAGGGTGGAGCGGGCAATATTTTCCGCCAATTCTATTTCTTTGGGATTCTGGGTGATATCTTCCGGAAAAATTACACCACGGGAGGAGTAACAAGTGCGGGCGGAGGCAATCCCAATCTCATAAGGATTCCGGGGGGCAGAGACTATTTTTATCTGGATATTCCCGGTCTCCATGATATCCGCATATTTTTTATAATTTTCCTCCAGATGTCCCATGCCCCATCTTTTTTTTCCCCAGCATCGGGAAAATCTTTTTATCAGCGAAATTGTTTGTTTTTTTGTTTTCTTTACGTCGAATATTAAAGGATAGGGACGTAAATGCAGGATTGGTATTATATTAAAGTGGGTCCGGAGAAACCGTTCCGGATTTTATATGAAGAGGACCAGATAAAATTATCCATTCCTTATCCGCAGAATGTTGTCCTCCCCGGAGATAGAATTGTTGTTCAGGAATTGACAGGAACGGAAAATGATCTTGCCCGCTTTGGGGAACCCATTGAAAAAAATCCCCACCGCTCCATCCGTTTTGATGAAAAAAAGCTTTATATCAACACTTCAGAAAAATCCCTCAATTCCCTGGTCTATGGATATGCCGGATATGTGGGAGATGAGATTTCTATTATTTCCCCTGTTATTCTGAACCAGAAAAAAACAAAGGCCTGGCTGATTGTGGTAGCCAATCGGGATGGGAAAATGCCCACCCTGGATCAGGTGCTGTCCATCATATCCGAAGAAAGACTTTTATCTTTTATATCCAAAGAAAAATTGGGCAGTGATTTAAGCAAAGCAGAAGCGGGAAAACCCTATAAACTTTTGATTGCGGAGGGCAAGGAACCTCTGGATGGATATCCGGCTTATGTGGAAACAAAAATAAAAGTGGAAAAAAAGGCAGGAACCCTGAAAGAGAACGGCACCATTGATTTTAAAGAACGCTCATCCATTGTGGAAGTCCATAAAGATATGGAAATTGGCATCTTTCATCCGGATCAAAAAAATGAAAACGGAAGGGATGTTTATGGAAGTGAAATTGAAACTGTCTTTGAACCCCGTGGGCCTGCGATGGGGGAAAACCTGTATCTGGCAGAAGAGAATGGCAAAAAAATTGTCAAAAGTAAGGTCAATGGCTATGTGTACCTGACCCAACGCAGTATCTCCATCCGGGAAAATCTGGAAATCAATGGCGATATTGATTATGAAATTGGCAATGTTAAATTTCTGGGGGATATCACCATCAAAGGCGGGGTTATCAATGGATTTGAGGTGTACAGCTTTGGCTCCATGACTGTCTACGGCACGTGCAAAGGGGCCCATTTATTCTCCTCCAAAGATATGACCTTAAAAGGTGGAGCCATTGGAGATGGCAAAGAAGACAGAATTAAAGTGATGGGAAACCTCCATGCCGCGTATCTGCAGAATGCCAAAGTGGAAGTGATGGGTGATTTGACCGTGGACGATTATATTTATAACAGCGAAGTATACTGCAATGGAAGCGTGGAAGTCACCAATAAAAAAGGCCTTGTGGTGGGGGGAATTCTCGCAGCCAAAAGAAAAATTGTGGTCAACGAAGCAGGAAATGAAGCCTGTATGCCCACCAAACTTTCCTGCGGTATTGATCTGGAATTTACAGATAAACTGGATTCAAAAAAGAAAGAGATGGAAGGACTGGTGGAAAGGCGGGATAATTTAATTTCCCAAGCTAAGCATAAATTCAGCCCCCTCATGTTCAGAACCCCCAAAGATTATATTCAGCGTCTGGAAAAAAATCAGCAGATGCTGGCGGTACAAGTCCTGCAGCAGATATCCAATCTGGGAAAATCCATCCTGTCTCTGGAAACAGAAATTGATAAGATGGAGAAGAATGGTCCCCAGTTTGATTTCAAGCCGGAAATCAAAATTCTGAAGAAAAAACACGACTGCGTGGCAATTGATTATCCATCCCTGAAATCCAAAGAAAAATCCTGAATTTATCCGGATACCACCAGATTCACCAGTTTGCCGGGAACATATATTTCTTTCTTGATGGTTTTATTTTCCAGAAGTGAAATAATTTTATCTGTTTTTTTAGCAAGAGCAATCACCTCATCCTGGGGCAAAGACACTGGTACAATAATTTTATCCCGCAGTTTTCCGTTGATCTGCACCACCACCGTGATCTCATCATCCTGAATGTATTTTTCTGAATAGCGTGGCCAGGACAAATCTTCTTCGGTTTGCATTCCCATCCGGCTCAGAAGCTCCAGGGCGATATGGGGAGCAAACGGCATGAGCAATACCAGAAACCGGGTGAGGGAGCAGGACATCATCTCTTTTTCCTCGTCAGAAAAATTCTCCTCCTGCATATCTTCCTTAAAGTAGTGATTGTAATACACATTCAGCATTTCCATCAATCGGGCGATGGAAGTATTATAAGAAAAATTCTCCATATCCTGTGTGATTTTCTTAATACTGCGGTGGATTTCCTTCCTGATGATGGAGGTCCGTTCCGGCAGATTATCTCCCAGAGTAAATTCCAGAGATCGGAGATATTTGGAGGAATAGCGTATCACCCCTCGGTCGATGAGGGGAGTTATAAATCTGTATAGCCTGCGGACAAAGCGAAAGGCTCCCTCCACCCCAGAATCTGACCAGTCCAGATCCTTTTCCGGTGGAGCGGCAAAATAGGTAAAAATGCGTACAGTATCCGCTCCGTATTTCTCAATCAGATCATTGGGGTCCACAATATTCCCCAGGGATTTACTCATTTTGGCTCCATCTTTAATCACCATTCCCTGGGTGAGCAGTTTTGTGAAAGGTTCTTTCTCCCGGACCATTCCCAGCCTCTCCAGTACCCGGGTAAAAAAACGTGCGTATAAAAGGTGCATATTGGCGTGTTCAATCCCACCGATATACTGATCCACCGGCATAAAGCGGGCGGACAAACCGGAATCAATCATTGTATCCGAATTATGCGGATTCAGATACCGATAAAAATACCAACTGGAATCCACAAAGGTGTCCATGGTGTCCGTCTCCCGGCGGGCTTTGCCTCCGCATTGCGGGCAGGTGGTTTCCACAAATTCCTTATGCTCCGGAAGCGGGGAAACATTACCCCGGAAATCCACATTTTCTGGCAGCACCACCGGCAGATCCTCCGTTCGGACGGGGACAATTCCGCAATGCTCACAGTAAACCACGGGGATGGGGGTTCCCCAATAACGCTGGCGGCTCAGGAGCCAGTCCCGGATGCGGTAGTTTATGTTTCTTTCACCCTGACCTTTCTGTTCCAGAAAATCGGCCATTTTTTCTTTTGCTTCGTTACTGGTCAGGCCGGTGAAATCTCCGGAATTCACCAGAACGCCGTATTCAGTCCATGCCTGGGTTAAAGCATCCGGCAGGCCTTCTCCGGGAGGGACAATCACCACTTTTATGGGTAAATCATATTTCTGGGCAAATTCAAAATCCCGCTGGTCATGGGCGGGAACAGCCATCACCGCACCCGTCCCATACTGCGGAAGGACAAAGTTTGCGGTATAAATGGGGATCTCATCCCCGTTGAATGGAGAAACGCAGGTGAGTCCGGTAAAAACTCCCTCCTTGAGGCTGGGATTTTCTCTGTCCATTTCACTCATATTATGTACTTTATGGATGAAATCCTCCACCTCTTTCTTATGGCCGGGATCTGATATCTGTTTCAATATGGGATGCTCCGGTGCCACCGCCATATAGCTCACGCCATAGACCGTATCTATCCTTGTGGTAAATATCTCCAGGTATTCATATCCTGGAACCTTTGTCTTGAGAGGAAATTTTGCCCGAACGCCAACGGATTTTCCAATCCAGTTTTTCTGCATGGCCAGCACCCGCCCCGGCCAGCCCGCTTCCAGCTCTTTATGTCCTTCCAAGAGCTCTTCTGCAAATTCTGTTATTTTAAAAAACCACTGGGAGAGATCTTTTTTCTCCACCAATGTATCCCCATGCCGCCAGCATTTTCCATCCACAACCTGCTCATTGGCCAGAACAGTATTACACTTGGGGCACCAATTGACGGATGCTTCTTTCTTATATGCCAGGCCTTTTTCCAGCATTTTAATAAATATATATTGGTTCCATTTATAATACTCCGGAGTACAGGTGGCCACCTCCCGGCTCCAGTCATAGGAGAGCCCCATTCTGCGGAGCTGGGATTTCATGGTCTCAATATTCGCAAAAGTCCATTTGGCGGGATGAAGGTTATTCTTAATGGCAGCGTTTTCCGCAGGCAAGCCAAAGGAGTCCCAACCCATGGGATGAAGCACATTGAAGCCACGCAATCTTTTATATCTTGCCAACGCATCGCCAATGGAATAATTCCGGACGTGCCCCATGTGTATCCTGCCGGAGGGATAGGGGAACATTACCAGAACATAGTATTTTTCCCGTGAGTCTTCATCGGAAAAGCGGTATGTTTTCTGTTCATCCCAGCGGGAAATCCAGCTATTCTCATAGGAGTGTATTATTTCTTTTGTTAATACATATTTATCTTTTGTGGCATCATCCATTATTTCTGTTAAAATTCCCAAACCAGCCGTCAAGCCAAATCCGGGGAATGCGGAATAGCTTTTCCAAAGAAAAAGTGATTCCAGATGGCCGTATCTGGCAGGATTCATTACTTAATTGTCACCACATAGTCATTTCAAATTGTCTGCTATCTCTATGAAAAAAATAAACATTATCGGTGGCGGGATATCCGGTTTAGCCTCTGCTCTGTACCTGCGTTCTGCCGGATATGATGTGTCCGTCTTTGATCGCAGGCAAAAATTGGGAGGAGTGGCCAACCAATACACGGAAAAAGGATTCACCTTTGATACTGGACCCACCTGGTATCTGATGCCGGATGTCTTTGAGAAATTTTTTTCCCATTTTGGAATAAAACCCGGAATAGATTTTAAATTGATGGAACTGGATCCATCATACAGGATTTATTATGATGGCCGGTCACGGTATGATATACGCAAAAATCCACAGAAAAACCGGATAGCGGAAATCATCTTATGGACTTTTTCCACCCACTTTGAACCCACCATTATGGCATGGATGATTTTGGGGGGTTTTACAGGTTCTGTCATTGACAGCTTTCTGGGAGCAACTGTCCAGGTTGCCTATAGAGAAAATACATCGGGGAAAATCACAGAAAAAGCCGGGAGGGGAAATTTCCATTCCAGACATTCTCTGGTAAAAGGCATTCCTTTTGTGGACAATGATATGGTTAATTTTATGAGTATCAGTTTTGCCGGTATTCTGATGGGTGGAGTATTCTTTTTTCTTTATGGCTGAAATAACGTCCAAAGTCTGACCGCAAGGAGCTGATTTTTGGATATAAACCACAAAGAGGATTTTGATTTTTTTTCCCACCATCCTGATTATATTTTTATGGACTCGGCGGCCAGTTCGCTCACTCCCAATTCTGTCGCGGATAAAATTGCCCTCTATTATAAACAATATGGGATCAATATACACCGGGGTTCCTATCATCCCGCACAGGAATCTGCGGAATTTGTGGAAAACACCAGAAAAGAAATCCTGGCATTTTTGGACGCTCCGGAGAATTACGGCACCGTTTTCACCCGTAATACCACGGAGTCCATTAATCTGCTGGCCGCCTCGCTTTCCCATGCAGGGAAAGAACTCTCCGCCCAGTATTCATCCTGGAAAACCGGTTTGGGCAGGGACGATGTGATTATTCTTTCTGAATCTGAGCACCATTCCAATATCATTCCCTGGCAAAGGCTGGCCAAAGAAAAATCATGCCATATTTTTTATATTCCTGTCAATGCGGATGGCACTTTGAATATGGAGGAATTTTTCCGGATGGCCAGTAACCTGAAACCGGGAAACATTAAAATTATTTCTCTGGCATCCGTCTCCAATGTCACGGGAATCCACCATAATCTGGAAAGAATTCTGGAGTTTGCTGTAAAAAATGGTACTCTGGTTCATATCGACGGAGCCCAGGAAGTCCCCCATGGCGTGGTTTCCCTTAAAAAGAAAATATCATCCTCCGGTGGCACTCTTCCGCTATTTTATTCATTTTCCGGTCACAAAGCCTATGGACCCACCGGAATTGGGTTTTTGACCGGGCCGATGGATGTTTTCAATTTAATGGAACCCTACCAAAGCGGCGGTGGTATGATTGAAAAGGTGGAGAAAGAATATACCACGTATTCGCCGTACCCATTCCGCTTTGAGGCTGGGACCATCCATATTGGCGGGATTTTTGGGATGGCTGCCGCCATGGAATTTATCCAAAAGAAAAACCCATCGGAAATAGAAAAGATAGAGAATGATCTTACTTTATACGGCGTGGAAAAAATCGAGTCTCTGCAATATCCGCATTATGGCCCCTCCTTAAAAGATTTACAGACAGGAAAGGTCAAAGCCAGAAGTGTCATATCCTTTAATATACCCGGAGCACACCACCATGATGTGGCCACATTTCTAAATGAATATAAGGTCGCCCTCCGGAGTGGCCACCATTGTGCCCAAATATTAATGGATGCTTTTTCCATACCCGGCTGTATCCGCATCAGTCTTGCTTATTTCAACACAAAAGAAGAGCTGGATATTGTTTTTGGATATACAGAAAAAATTAGAAAATATTTTAAAAATTAAATCTATCGTTCAAGTTTACGCTATTACAATTCCGAGAATATGTATACAGGGGAAAGTATCTCCCAGTACGGAACCTTGTGCATCTTCTCTATTTAAGAAGACACCCAATTCGAGTCAACCAGGGCACGACAAATGTCGTGCCCACTTTTTGGTTGACTACCATAACTTTATAGTCCAGAAATCATCGTTAGTGAAATGAAATCCACATTGCTTACACGTTTCCTGACTGGAATTATGCCCACAATTGGGACAGAAACGCTTATGGAAAAAATCCTTTTGCATATCATTGGGTTCCATTTTTGCTTTCATTAAACGCCCATAATCACAACTGCATGCGAATTGTTTCTCTTGTCCGCAATTTGGACAAAACTTTGCCCTTCGCATTATTTATCAGAAAGCAGGTTTATCAATTCCGCATTTTTGCTGGATTTTGCCAAATCCAGAGGCTTTACTCCATTCTGGGCAGCAATATTTTTATCCGCATTCATTGCCAAGAGCCATTTTACTTTCTCCACCTGGCCTTTTTTTACTGCAAGATAAAGCGGAGTTTTGCCGGCTTTGGATTGTGCATTTATATTTGCCCCGGCGGCTTTTAAAGCATCCATAATAGCAAATATTTCTTTTTCTGTAAAATAAGCTGCCACCATCATGGGCGTCCATCCTTTTTCTGAGGCAAGATTAGCATCTGCCTTTTTTTCCAGAAAAAGCTTTACTAATTTTAAATCGCCCTTATAAACGGCATAATGAAGTGAGCTCCAGCCTCTATCCTGGATATTGGGATCCCCACCTTTTTCCACCATTTCTGCAGCCTTATCCGTTTCTCCCGCGATCACTGCATAGTGCAGGGGAGTTTTCCCTTTATCATCTTTTTTGTTGTACTCATCGCCACTAGCACACTGAAAAAAGAAAAAAACCGAACCCAGTAAAATTCCAATTATTATCCTATGTCTCATAGAGATGGTTTATTTTTTTTAACCATTTGATCAAGTATTTTTCTGTTTTTCCTGCGGTTTATTGAATTATTTTTGTAAAACAATATTGGTTTTATTTCATTTTTTTCATGCAGACCGAAAATCCTTCCGGAAAAATATCACTATCAATCAAAAAACTTGTTGGAAGATTATACCTCGCCGATGGGTCCGGGTAGAAAAGCGGCCAATGAATTAACACTCACAATAGGCCTTTCCAATACTACGGTTGCCCCGGTAATAAGAGCTACTTTTCCTGAATCCACAAATCCCATAGGTCTCTATATATTTATTAAATACTATGAGAATATTTTATTTATATATTAGTATATATAGAGAGTGTGGATAGGTGGATTTAGTGGATAACCTTTATTCTTCCCTTATATACTCACGGGGGTTATCCATAGCAAACCAATTGGAAACAAGAAATTTTTTTCCCTGAATGATTATTTTTTTATAATTACCCGTGTAAATGTATATTTTTTCCACAGTTGTGGATAAATGTGGATAACTAAGAGATGGGGTATCTTTGGATTACTTTTTTCCCAAAAGCTATATCCAGTGCGTGACCACCCCGGGAACCCAGCAGATGACCCTTTATGGGTCTGCCAATAATAGCCAGATCCCCAATCATATCCAAAAGTTTATGGTATAAAGCCTCCTTGTCAAATCTCCGTTGGTTATAGGTGGAAGTTTTGGTAAATATCAAGACATTTTCTTTATTCCCACCCTGGCCTAACCCGCTTTTTCTTAAATTTTTAACGTCTTTGAGAAATCCAAATGTCCGGGCCTGCCCCACCGTGTTTTTAAACTGTCCCCGGTTAAAATCCAATTGTACTGAAAGGTTTTCCAATAATGGATGGGGGTAGTCAATGGTATAGGAAAAAATAGTATGGTCAGAGGGAATGGCAGCGATATAGCGATTTCCATCCATTACAATTATGGGTTCCTTAATTTCGATCGATTTTATTTCTTCCGGGTATTCATGAATTTCCAGACTTTCCAGAATATCAATAAATTCTTTTGCGGAACCATCCAGAATGGGGATTTCTGAACCACCCTGAATTTCAATGAGAATATCCGTAATTCCCAAAACAAACAAAGCAAAGGAAAGATGTTCCACTGTCTGGATATAAGTTTTTTCCACTCCCAAGGTGACAGCCAGGGAGGTATCCACAACATAATCCAGGGTCATGGGGATAAATACATCATTCAGTTCTTTCCTATAAAATACAATGCCTTTACCAGATTCCATGGGATGGAAAAAAAGTTTTACTTTTTCCCCAGAATGGATCCCAATCCCCTCCACAGAACCTGCATTTTTAATGGTTTTCCTGAACAGAAAATCCTTCTTTTTATGTAAAAGAGCAGGTGATTTTTTATTTTTTACCATTACTTCCATTAATTCTTAACCTGTTTTATTGGTAAAGCTATCTCAAGGTTCACTAAATTATTGAAATCCATATCCATATCAGTATAATTCTGAACTGTGTTTATGGCAATTTTTCCTCCATGCTTCCGGATTATTTTATCCGTTATGGTAAGACCCAGTCCAAACTCCAGAGTCCCGTATCTTTCATCCACATTTTTTGTAAGCCGGAAAAATGGTTCAAAGATCAGCCGGGCATATTCATCGGGGATAAAATCTTTTCCTGAATCATTTTTGGTTGATTGATTCAGTATGGCAATATTGAAGTAATTATCATCGGAATGAAAAAAAATCATGATATGAGAATCGTTTTTTGAGTATTTCATGGCATTGATGAGTACTTCCGTAAAGGCACGTGTGAACAATTCTCTATTAATATCCAGATAAAAGGGAAAATTTTTGTATTTATTTTCACTGATTTTTATATCTTGATTTTTCAACTTCAATTTATCTGCAAGATTTCCTTTTATGTTGTTTATTAATTCAATAAAATCAGAAAGATGTATTCTCTCTGTTTCCATGGACATTTTAATGATGTTATCAATATCCTGGAATGCTTCCAGAGCTTTTTCTCCCATCTTGGCATTTTCAATGACCAGATCCATTAAGGAAGCATCAATAATGTATTGGTTATCCTCTTTTTTTGCCTGGGATGAAATCAGCGATACCAGAGCAATTAATCCCCCAAAACCGGCCCCCTGGGAAAAACCGGTGCGTATGTTATGGAATAATTCTTTGTCAAAACGGTCATGGTCCCTGGACATCATCCGGGAAAGACTTTGGTTCACATTAAGCTGGTTTTTTATGCGGATATCCTTTTCTTTATCTATTAACTGATTCACTTTCCGCAATCGGTAAGTTTCTTCCGCACGGTTAATCTTGAAGAGTAAATCATCTTTATTGACTGGTTTGATCAGATAATCAAAAACTCCGTATTTCATAATTTCAATGATCATGTCCAGTTCTTGGACAGCGGACTGGACTATGATCACAGGATCTCTCTGGGAGTTTTTCACATTTTTAATTAAGTCCACACCATCCATAATGGGCATATTAATATCTGTTATGAGAATGGAGTAATTGTTGTTGATTAACTCCTGGAATGCTTCTTGGCCGTTTTTTGCATACACCACGTAGTAATGGGTTTTATCCAGAATTGCTTGGAGTAGTTTCATGGATATTTCTTCATCTTCCGCTACGAGTATTTTCACTATTGGCATATTTGGTTTTAGGCCAAAAAGGATTGTATACGTAAACCTAAAAAAAACAATGTTTTTTTATAAAAAAATATTTATTTTTATTGACAAAGCAGATCGGCTTGGTATACGTTCCCATCTCCTTAAATTAACGAAAGGAGTCGCAGAGATTGTGGCTCCTTTCCCCCCCTATAAAAGCCAGCAAACGGTTCTCAGATAACGGATGGGATTATCTGTATTTTTCAAAGGAAATGTAAAAAAAAACCGCCTTACGGCGGTTCATTTTATCGTTTTAAACTTATCGTTTGAGACCCAGAAGTTCCTGCAACATCTGGTCAGAAGTGGTGATACTTCTGGAATTGGCTTGGAATCCTCTCTGGGTAACAATCATATCAGTAAATGAATCTGCCAGATCCACATTACTCATCTCCAGAAAACCAGCGTTCATCTTACCCAGTCCGGCCACCCCGGCTTCCCCAACCATGGGATCTCCAGAGTTATTGGAAACAATAAAATTATTTTCCCCGGCCTTTACCAGACCTTCCGGGTTGGTAAAATTTGCCATGGCAATTCTGGCTATGGGTTGCTGTACTCCGTTGGAATAAATACCAGTGACCGTACCGGATGGGTCAATGGTAAAGGACTCCATATATCCCATGGGATAGCCGTCCTGTTCCACTGCTTTTGTGGTGAACGAAGATGAAAACTGTGTGATTCCTTCTGTCATACCACTTTGTCCCAGCCGCAGCTCCACGTTCTTCACTTCAGGATTCCCGGCAATGCGGAAACTCAACTTGGCGGTCACTTCATCCTGGTTATCCATATCCTGGCCATCACTGGAAGAGATCAATTTTCCATCCGGTGTGAAATTAAGCTGGAGGCGGGTATTTCCGGGAACCTGTGTATTCTGGCCATTGGAACCCGCCACGTCCAGAGTGAGTTGTTCCGCTCCAGACATGGATACAGACGCTGTCCATCTGTTCGCATCGGATTTCCAGATATACATTTTGAGTGTCCGTTCATTGCCCTGGTCATCATATACATTAATGCTGGTGATGTGTCCCCGGCGTTTATTGGGATCTGGATCAGTGATCATTTTATATCTTTCCTCATCGGTAGCGTTGTCCGGCACGCTGGGTACAGCGGAATTCAGATTGCTTTTATAACGGACAAAGGAGGTTTCCTTCGCTGGTTCTTTGGAATAAAGGGGGATCACAATTCCTTCTTCTGTTCCACTTGTCTGAAGATTTCGGGTTCCCTGGGCATCCACAGTGGCATTCCATCCCTGGACACGGAAACCATTTTGTGGTGTAACCAAATTGCCATCCTGATCCACATCAAAATTACCGGCACGGGAATAGAATTTTTTATCGCCCTTGGCCAGGATGAAAAATCCTTCCCCGGTAATGGCCAGATCTGTATTTTTTTCTGTAGTCTGGAGTGCTCCCTGGGACATGATTTTATCAATGGAGGCAACCATCATACCCAAGCCAATCTGTTTGGGGTTCACCCCGCCGATATTATCTTTGGGTTCCGCTGCACCGGAAGTGGTTTGGGAGATCATATCCTGAAAACTCACTCTTTCTGATTTGAAACCGTTTGTGTTTACATTGGATATATTATTTCCAATTACATCCATTCTGACTTGATGATTTTTCAATCCGGAGACTCCGGAATAAAGGGATCTCATCATATTGCTTACCTCTTTTCCTCTGAATTTTTGTTTTGTGTATTTTTATTGTCGTTTATAATTTCAACGGGTTTGGTTTTTTCCGGAGGAACGGTGGACTCCGCTTTGTTATCCGGCGATTTTGTTTCACGTGGAACAATTTCTTGGGGTGGCAGTTGTTTTTCTTCCACGGTCTGGACATCATCCATTTTCATGGATTTGCCATCCACTTTCAGGAACACGTCCCCTTTTGCATCAAATATAACCTGGGTCACATTACCGGCGATGCTTTTTCCATACAGGAAATCTTTTCCTGTCACATATTTGCCCACCAGAGTATTTGCCTGAAAAGATCGCAGACGATTCATGGAGACGGCAACATTATTCATCTGCTCCAGAGAGGAGAACTGGGCCATCTGGGAGATAAACTCACGGTCATTCACCGGCTGCATGGGATCCTGGTGGGAAAGCTCTGTCACCAGAAGCTTCAGGAAGGAATTTTTATCCAAGGTATCATTCGCAGATCTAATTATTTTCACATTGGAGGGACGGTTTTTCCGTGCCTCTAACATTTCAGAAACATTCACTGTTTTCTGGTTATTCACTGCGGATATATCAGGCATAGATTTCCCCCGTCTTCAACGTATCATTTGCAATTCCCAAGGTCTGGTTTTCATGGTATACGCTGGAGGATATCTTGTGGGTGAGCAATCTGTCCCTCATGTCTTCACCTGAGTTATCCGTAAACCCTTGGTTGGAGGATCGCACATTCACATCAAAACTTCCCACTTCATAGCCACTCTGCCGGAGGTCTTCCACTACCTTTGCCAGCCGGTCTGTGATTTCCCGTTGGATGGCCGCGTTATCCACCAGAAATTTCCCCTGCAAACTTCCATCCACAAGGGCCAGCTTGAGGGTGATTTTTCCCAGTTCTTTTGGATATAACTGGGCATCCAGGGATGCGTTTTTGGAGTTTTTAATCGCGATTTTGGATCTATTTAAAAGCCCGGCAACCCTTTCCTGTATCTGGGCTCTCATTTCCTCGGAAGTAACCAATTGGCCCAGTCTGTCCATGAATCCTGTGGATATATCTGCCTTTGGGTTATTTCTGAGCATTAATGATGAAAAATCCTGGGAGCTGTCCGGGGCTCCGGATTTATTTCCGCCTTGCGGATGGCTTCCGGTAAAACTTTTATTCTCTCCGTTAGCTGGTTTCAGATCAATCACTTCGCCTTTTATATGGATGGAGGAATTATTTTTCTGATCCGGATTTCGATTTTCCACTATGGGTATATTTGTTTCACGTGAAACATTTTTCCCTTCAATGCCCGCCTTTTTCCCGGCAGTTTTTGCATTGTTCAGGATATTCTCTGCTTTTATGGCGGTTCTGCGGTTTTCCGGTGACCAGTCCATTTCATAATGAAGGACTGCTCGTTTCTGGTTCCGGATATCCGGAACTTCTTTTCCCTTTACCGGAGAACGCAGAAAAGAGAGCTCGTCGTTTAATAGATTTCCTTTATTGGGATAATCTGGAATTCCCGCTTTTGCATTATGAATCTTTTTCCCGTGTCCTGGGATATTTGCGGATACTGCAACTAATTTTTGCGAGGAGGGCTTAGTTATATTGGAGTCCACACCGGCTGGGACCAGGGATTCTGTCGGTAATTTTTTATCCTGATTTTTTATCTGGAGTTCTTTTTTATCTTTATCTTCCGGGGTTTCCGTGCTGGCTTCCTTATTTCCCCGGTTTTCGTTTTTCTTTTCTGAATTATCGATGTGTTTATTTGTGTTGTTATCGCTATCTGTGGCTGACGGCTTGGCAGGGGAGGAGTTTTCCGCCTCGCTTTGCTTTTTCTCCGGCTTGGTGTCTGTCCCCACGTCCTTCGTTTCCCCCGTTGTTTCAAGGTTTTCCTGGGTAGCACGCGGTTTTTCTATGGTGACCTGGGGAGATTTGTCTGGTTGCTCGGAATATATTGGATAAGCAGATTCCCGGGGTTTGTCCATACCATGACCGATGGGAGTTTCCATCTTTGCGGCGGCGGACTCCATCGCAGCCTGGAATGTGTTATTGGAAATGTGGCTTTTATAGAAATCGGAGGATAAAAACGGCCTCTGGTTCAGATCCAGCCTTCCTCCGGATATTCTGCCTTCCGGTAAATAACTACTGAAATGTGCTAAAAATGCCATCAGTAGATTATCGAAAATATACGATTTCCCTGAAGCAGATTATGGAAAAATAGCGTTTTCCGCCGTGTTATGTCACTTCTCTGGGAAAAAATTATGCAGAATGGCCGATGGAAATGCCCAGTGAGGCAATGGTCCGGGATTGGTAGAAAATCCGCCCCTCCAGCCTGTCCCCCGGAAATAGAATTCCTGTTCCGGATGGGGTGCCCGTCATCAGAATATCATTTTCTTCCAGTCCAAAGATTTTTTCCGCTTCATGGATCAGGCTTTCCATGGAGAAGATCATAGAAGCGGCGTCATCCTCCTGAACGGTTGCCCCATTAATGGCCAGTTGAATGTGCACCCATTCCGGTTTGGGCGAAGCATCTGATGATAAAAAATCGGACTGGGGAATAAAATCAGAAAAAACGGCGGAACCGGAAAACGCCTTGGAAGCTTCCCACGGATACCCCTTTTCCTTGAGTTTATTCTGGAGCTCCGCATCCGTGAGATCCAGCCCAAATCCGATGCCGTGATTTCCATCGGGTTTCCATAGAATGGAAATTTCCGCTTCATAACGGATTTTTCTGCCAGCGAGATGGATGGTATCCGCTATGGCGGACGAGGGCTTGAGGAAAAAAACCGGCTCCGTGGGTACCGGATTGTGCAGCTCTTTTGCGTGTTCCCGGTAGTTCCGGGCTACGCACACAATTTTGTTGGGGCGGATGGATTTTCCCTGAAAGTTTACGGTGTACATATTTTTTCCTTATCTGTCATAATGGTTTGGATGGGATCTTTTTCCACCACCAGAAAGTATGCCTCCGGGTCAATCCGGAATCCATTATGGTGGCCTTCCACCAGAACAGCTTCCCCGCTTTCCAGAGTCAGGATATACTCTTTCCCGTCTTCCCCACACAGAACTAGTCCGCATTTTCCCTTCTGGGCGATGAATAATTCCGGACCGTTGTGTTTTTCCATTTCCGGGATACTCTCTGCGTTCGTGTATTCCGGAACATAGATTCCTGTTTTCCATTGGCCGGGATCACGAAAGACAACCTGCCACCGCACATCGGGCTGGAAGCGGACAATCCGGTTTGTCTGGTTCTCTGCCGGATTGGTTTTCCGGGAAAGGGAGAGTAAGTACAGAAAATTCCCCGTGAAAATCCCCAGAAAGAGCATGGTGGTTCCAAAATAAATTTTCCCCAAAAGTGGCAGGGAGAAAAGATATGGGGAAAAAACCGCCAGCACCGCCAGGGAGAGGCCATTGGACATGGCTCCAGCCAGAATCCCCGCCGCCAGAAATCTTTCCCTCTGCAGGTTCCGATAGACTCCCCAATAAACGAATACCAGGGACAGATAAGAAACTCCCAGAAGCCGCAGAAAAATCACATTATCTTCGGGGAAAATCCCAAAGTGGGCCAGCAGGAAATCCGGAAAAAAAGTCAAAGGTACCACCAGAAAAAATATGGTGAAAATAATTTTGGATAGTATCAAAAAAAGGGGAATCCTGTTTTTCATGGAACACAAATCTTTTTTTTAATACTTGCAACAATAACTTTTTTTCGGATTCTGACGGCGGAGGACACATGAAACCAATGACAGAACAAAACCTTAAAGATGCTTTTTGCGGAGAGTCCAAGGCTCACATGAAATATCTGGCTTTTGCGGATAAGGCGGATAAAGAGGGAAAACCAAATCTGGCAAAACTGTTCACCGCCATTGCTTATGCGGAATCGGTTCATGCCATCAATCATTTGAAAGCACTGGATGGCCTTAAAGACTCATCGGCCAATCTGGATGCTGCCTGGGGTGGGGAAGATTTTGAAATTGAATCCATGTATCCGGCATACAAAGTGGTGGCCGAACTGGAAGAAGAAAAAAAAGCCATTAAATCTTTCAACTGGGCACTGGAAGCGGAAAAAGATCATAGAGATTTTTACGCCCAGGCAAAGGAAGCCGTTAAAGCCGGAAAAGATGCAAATGTCTCCAATGTGTATGTCTGCGAAGTATGCGGTCACACTCATGTGGGTGATTCTGCACCAGAAAAATGTCCCATCTGCGGAGTTGGTTCAGATAAATATAAAAAGTTCTGATACCGGCCATGAAAACCGCATTGGTTATTGGCGGGCTGGATAATACCGGTGGTGCCGGTATTCTGGCCGATGTAAAAACATTCGCGGCGTTTGGGGTGAATACCATGGGTGCCGCGACAGCCATAACTGTCCAGAATTCTGCCGGGGTTGTTTCTGTGGAGCACGTTTCCGGGGCGACCATCCGGAGCCAGATTGAAAACATCATCCACCACTTTCCCATCGACTGTATTAAGACGGGGATGCTGGGCAGTCTGGAGGGAGTAAAAGCGGTATATGATGCACTTTTCCCCTGGTTGAAAACCAACCCCGTTCCTGTTATCATTGATCCGGTTTTTGTTTCCACATCTGGAATTCCCCTGTTGGATGAAGAGGGATTATTATTTTCACTGAAGAATTTATATCCCTTGGCGGAATTAATCACCCCGAATATTCCGGAGATGGAGAAGATAATCCAATCCCAGGGTATTTCCACGCCATCCATGCCTGATTCGGAGAAAAACAAAGATTCAGCTTTCCGGTATGAAACTATATTTCATTCTATAAGAAAAATTCATCCCTCTGGAATATTATTAAAAGGCGGGCATTCTTCATCGGATGGGGGGAAGGATATTGTGACAGACACCCTTTTTACCGGAGAAGAGATAATTTATTTCACCAAGGATAAAATACCCACCACATCCACCCACGGAACAGGATGCACCTTTGCCTCCGCAATCTGTGCGAATCTTGTAAAAGGAGAAGGTTTGATCCGGAGTGTGGAAATTGCCGAGGATTATATTGCAGGGGCAATCCAGCATTCACCTTGGAATGGTTTATCCTATGGTCCGGTGAACCAGTTATGGATGAGCGAAGATGGAGCAGAATAACCCTCCCCAAAAATATCATGTTTTTCTGGGGTTAACCCCACCGGAAGGACTGGTCGCCGAAATTGCCCGTTTCCAGAAGGGAAAATATAAACCGCCGGTAAAATGGACAAAGCCGGAAAAATTCCATTTGACTCTGTTTTTCTGGGAAGCACTGACGGCGGAGGAGTATGAGATTTTATATGATACAATATCGGCCAATTTGAGGGCGACCAATTTGGATTACCATTTGGATTCATTCATAAGCGGGTACCATTTTTTTCTACGGGTGAGTGTGCTTTATTTGCGGGAGATCTCTGCGGATATTCCGGGATTCCGTGAGGCGTTGACTCCCCATGTACGGATTCCGGAATTCCCTTTCAAAGACAATCCGGATTTTATTCCCCATTGGACACTGGGGAGAAAATTCCATCCGGGCTTGCTGGATAGACATAAGGAATATTTTTTTGCTCTGGATAAATTTACCTTTCAGGGAACGATTCCGGAAGTGGCATTATTTATTTCCATGGACGGAGAATATAAGAAAAAAGTGCTCCATCCGTCCGATAATAAAAGGCAATGATTATTTGGATTGGGGCAATATTTTTGCTGGGCATTATTGTCCTGGTGATTTTTTCTCTGGGAGCAGGGAAAGAAGATAATTATGATGAAATTGAACAATTATTCAAGGACAAGAAATTTGATGAAGCCATGGTCATACTTAAAAAAGCCATGGAGAAAAAGCCGGAGGATTTGATCTTACAGTCTCTTCGTTTGAAGATTCTGGAATCCAAAAAAGAATGGAAAACATTTTATGAGGAATTAAGCCGCCTTTGGGACAGGGACCAGTATGTTCCGGATTATGAGAAGGAAAAGGTGTTAACCTTTCTGGGAGATTATTATTACCAGAAAGAAGAGTATGAAACCTCATTAGAGGCTTTTCTGGATCTGGTGATTGATTATCCGGAAAATCTGAATGCTCTCAAAAAAATTGGCTTTCTGGCCGTTGGTCGGGCGGAATTTGATATTGCCATTGACTATCTGGAAAAGGCGGCGGAAATTGAACCCAATGAGAAAACCCGCCTGACGCTGGCCATAGCCTATCACGAGAAAGGCCGGGAAAAGGATGCTCTGGAAATTATTGAGAAGCTTCTGGAAAAAAATCCGGACAATCTGGAATATACCATCTATTTTATTCTCATGAGCCAGAAAACCCACCACGCGTCCGCGAGGGAAAAAATTGTTCAGTATTATAATGTGGTGCAGGACATTCAAATGAAGTTTCTTTTCTTGAAGTTATATGTATATTTCAGCTATCATCTCCAAAAACTGGATGAAATATCCCGCTTTCTGAAACGGGCCATGGATAAAGATGAATTTGAATTGGAAAATCTGAAAGAAATTTTATACTACACTCTGGTGGCTCATTTAACAAAACAGAATTTTGAGGAAGCTAAAAACGTCCATAAAAAACTGAAAGGAATAGCACCGGAATACCGGAATCTGGATATGTTTGATAATTTCATTATACGTAAAAAATTGAGTTTCACCCAGGATGATCAGGAAATACAACTGGGACAAATCATTGAGCATGATTTCCGGAGTGTTCTCCCGGAAAGATTTGTTTTCCGGATTTCCGGACTCCAGATGAAGGAAGAAATAAACTTTGGCCGATTTTTTGATACCCAGGGAGGTCGCAAGGTATTAAAAAGAGAATTCCGTAAGCTGGAAGTGGAAACGGTTTTGAATGATTTCCTGAATTTTACTCCGGACGAATTTAAAAGCTATACCGATTTTTTTATCCGTAATCTGGGTTATACTATTGAGAAGCGGATTCCTGCCATTGAAGAGAACGATCTGGAGTTTATCTGCCAGAAAAAGGACGATGAAAAAATCCGGGCGTTGATATCTTTTTATAGAAAAAAGGAGGATTCCCGGATCAGTGAGATTGAGCTGGAAAATTACCAATCAAAGATATCAGAAATCAAGCTGAATACCGGGATAATAATAACCAACGCCGTCATTTCTCCCGGAGCGGAAAGCAAGCTGGGGGGGTATAAAAACATCCAGTTGATTACCCATGAAAGAATAAAAGAGGTGTACAAGGCTTGGAAACGCGGTCACTGATGGCCCTGCTTTTGGTTTGACGTTTGGTTTCACGAATGAATCGTGCCGAATACACATGAAATATTTTGAAAACAAAATCACCAGTTTTTTTGTAATTATTCTTTTATCGCTTCCCATTGGGCAGATATTTGGGGAATATGAAATTGATGAATGGAGATTCCGCCCGCAGCTTGGGATCTGGTTTGGGCCGGTGGCTCCCGTTCCCGGTACAAAAATCGCGGAGTCCCTCAACACATATTTGGGTGGGGGTATGTTTTTCCGGTTCAATATTCCATCCGACAACCTCTGGACGGAGCTGGGGGTTTCCTACAGTCATTACAAATCCAATGGCCCGGAGAAGCTGTACAGCGTTCCCTATTATGCGGCTCTTTCTTATATCCTCCCTCTGGAAACCGCTGTCCAGTTCATGGTCAAGGGCGGAGTGGGGCTCAATTACCTGTATGTGAAGCCGGAATATAAATATAACACCCACCCCATTTTATTCATTGGAACAGAATTTTCGTTTCCAGCCGGAAAATGGGTAAACATTGGTTTGCGGGGAGATTATTATTTTGTGTATGAAAAATATCTGGATGCTCCCAAAGAAAACCCGAATTTTGAGGTGATCAATGGCCACTTTTTTAACGTGGGTTTGATGGTAAATTTTAATTTGGTACGATGACGTTATGAGAAACAGATACACATTGATTTCTGCAATTATCCTTTTGGTTTTAACGATGAATTCCTGTTTTACCAATGAGCCGGTATTATCCCAGCTTTATAATGACCGGATCACGCTCATTGTAAAAGGAACCTATGAAAGCAATGATCCTTACGGCTGGCAGGGGATCTACACCGATGACGGAGTAACCACAAGAGGGATTAACTTTACCAATAATATCAACAACCAGAGTGAAGTCAAATGGTATATTGATCTGGCGGAAATGCGCATGGCCCAGGGAACCGGAAAGCCGTCCGGAGACACCAATGCGGAATACTATATGCTCTTCGCCCAGGAACGGCAGGTGATGTGCTCGGATACATCCGCTCTCTACGGGAAATCTCTGGATACCTGTATTTCAGAAAATGGCACGGCCAAATTGAATGCCTTCTTTGGGGATGGGCTTCAGATTCCCGCCGTGGATGTAAAAGCCGGGGACTATAATCATTTTACCATATATTTCCGGAAGCTGGTGACCTGGCCATCAGAAAAATACACGGCCGTTGCATATTCGGGTGATCTGGTCACCCTGTTTGATAACCGCTATATCTATGGTACCAATATTGAAAATATCTACCAGTACAAATCCACAGATTTTAGCACTCCGGTGCTGTTTCCCCTTCAGCGAACCGATTTGTCTCTGCATGTGGAAGATTCTGAGCGTCCCTATGTAATGGAAGTGAGAATATTTCTGAAAAATCTGATGATGAAGCATGTGATGGATTACACAACCACCAATGAACAGATCAGTTTTGTGGGTCCCTCTGACTGGGCAGCAAACCACCAGTATAACGTGGCCACCTACCAGGAAGCTATGGGGGAAAATATGATCTTTACCGCCCGGATCTACCATCCGGATGATGTGGGGTCCATCCAGGTCACTTCTGGCGGCGGAGCGAACTGCTATTTTGCCGTGGTAAAATCTGGGGAAAGTTTTGATCCTCTTTCCAGATTGCCTTTGGCTGCGACCCAAGCCACCAATAATTATCTGATAAAAAATCTCCCTTCCGGAAGTTATGATTTGTATAAGACCTGTGACACAAAGTGGTATAAATCAGGTGGTTTGACAGTTGAGGCTAACAAAGATGGTTACCCTGAAACAGCAACAATATGCAATGGTGGTTTACCCATCACCGTAACGGCGGGACAGGTCTCCACCGGCGGGTGCTGACCCGGAATTGGTTTTCTCTTATTCAATATCTACAATAAGAAATGTAATGTCGTCTTCCGTCACGGCGTTTTTTCCTGCCCACTGCCGCAGGCGGGACGTCAGAAATTGGGCAAACTCCTCCGCGTTTTTATCTTTCCCGGAGCGGATGATGTTGTGGAATTCCTGATCCCCAAACTGTGCACCGGCAGAACCACGGGTTTCTTCTACGCCGTCCGTGTAAAAAATCAGCCTGTCCCCGTGGATGATTTCTGCCCTTCTGTTTTCGTAAGATGCGGATTGGGCAAAGCCAATCATTCTTCCCTTCGCGGTTAATTCCATTATCTGATCGTTTGTCTTTCTGTGCAGCAGGATGGGGGGATGACCAGCGTTGGAATATTCCAGGATTCCCGCTTCCACGTCCAGCCACCCATAGGCCGCTGTGATAAAGTGGTTTTCCATGTTATTAGTGAGAATCTGGTTCATGCGGGAGAGAAGAGAGGAGGGTTTGTCCGCGATTTCTGCCAGAATATGAAATGATATTTTCGCCATGGACGCAATGAGAGCGGCGGGAATTCCATGTCCGGACACATCAGCAATCAGAATACCGATTTTTTTATTATCTGCTATGTGATAGTCATAAAGGTCTCCCCCCACCGCCTCCATGGGAATAAATCGGGCGGCCATTGAAATTCCCTTTATGGAGGGCAGTTTTCCGGGGATGGTGGATTGCTGGATTTTATGGGCCACATTGAGTTCCATATTATAATTTTCCAGATTTTGGTATGTATGAATATATCTGTTTACCAGAATTATGGCCATACTCAGGATAAGCATGGCCATCCCAATATGTGCCAGTGGAAGAACATTGGCTACAAGTCCGCTCACAGCAATGCTCACGTCAAAAAGACCAAAAAAAACCAGAGTTCCCATCCCCATTAAAAAAATCCTGGCCTCCCGGTCTCCGGCAAGAACTTTTTTAAATACGGCATAGATAATAATAAAAGACGAAGCAGATTCCAAAATATAAAACGGAAACCGGAGGTACAATCCTTTAGTGGTTCCGGAGATTATTATTGCCATGGAAAGAAGGCAATAACCCAGATGAATCTGCCAGATCCGGCGGAATATGGTTTTCCATTTTGAATCAAAAATAGACTCCAGAAAAAGGGCAACCCACATCGGCATCTGGAATAAGGACATAAGCCATAAAAAGAACCATAATCCTGGTGAGTCCAAAAATAGCTGTCTCACATCCGTATAAAAAAATGTATAGATGGCCATACTTAGAGAGAAAAAGCTGAATGCAAAAAAGGTTTTGTCTGTCTTCCTGCTTAAATAAAATAAAATACTTACGATGAAAATGAATAGATACACAATTCCCAGACCCAGGCGGAGAATGTCATTTTTTATGATGCGGGGAATGTGTGCCCAAATGGGACCAATGTGGAATTCCCCTATAAATCCGGAGAATACATATCCTGAATAAACTTTCAGGTAAAGATAACTTCTGCCCGATTGGTTTTCCAGCGACAGAATTTTCCATCGGTTTCCGGTGGCATTGTATAGATTAGTGGTGTTCATCTGGCCGGACTGGTATAGCATTTTTCCATGGAAAAACACTTGGCATTGTTCAATGGGAATGGGGATAAAAACGGAAGGATACTTTTCCTCGGAAATATCTGGTATCATTGTGCGGAACCAGTAAATATGATCCTCGGAATTGTTTTTCAACATTGGTTTTTTAATGGGGATCCAGTTTTGGTTGTTTTTGCTTCGGGGACTGCCATCTTCCATGATCACTTCACTGCCAGGTAGATATTCCCATTGTCTCAGGATGGATGTTTCCTGCGAGGAAAAGAATTTCCCGCCGACGATAAACAACCCTATAATGGCCATAAGCGAAAAAAACAATGCGAGTCTCGTTCTTTTCTTGAACCGTGCGGTTTTTTTCATTGTATATGATTTCTAAAGATTCGGTTGTGAAGTCAAGAAATTTACCTTTGGCATTTTCCGGATTAAGAATGGAAGACCAATTGGTCCGGAAATTGGCTATTAACCACGTATATAGAAGAAAAATTCCTTTCCGCCGGCAGGGAATGACCGGAAAAGACACAAAATGAAAAAAATATATATCTGGCCATGGCCTTTGTTTCTGCTGACGTTGAGCTCGGCATTTTTTGCGGCATCTTTTGCCCCCTGGCATTTGTGGCCTCTGGGATTTTTTTCTCTGGTATTTATTTTTATTCTTCTGGAAAAGCAGATTCCCAATAAACGGACCGCCATTGCGTGGGGATTTATTCTGGGATTGGCTACGGACATCTTTGCGTATTCCTGGATTTTGTATACCATGATGGTCTTTGGACATCTGCCGGCATTGCCTGCCGCCTTGTTATTCATCGCTTATGCTTTTTTTACCAATCTTCGCTTTGGGTTTTTTTTTCTGGGCGTATATTTCTGGCAGAAAAAATCGTATAGCCCCCGGACATTTTCTATGGGTTTGTTATTTGCGGTTTTCTGGTATTTTTCTGAAAGGTTTGTCTGGCAGCTTTTTCCCTGGTACGGTGGAAATCTGGTGTCCGGCAACCTTCTGTTTATCCAGATTGTGGATGTTGTGGGGATTTATGGGGCATCATTCTTTTGGTTTCTTGCAAATTATTTTATGTATCTTCTGCTTGCCCTGGGGTCACAAAAATTACCGTCCCGCTATCATCTGAATCCGGGGTTTCCTCTACCCTGGACTTACGTTTCCATGGGATTTGTCCTCATCCTGGCTATTCATTTATATGGTTTTTTTGCCATGAAATATTGGGATGGACAATACTCCCATGCACCCAAGAAAATTGTTGGGATTGCACAGGGAAACACTCCGCTTTCCTTTGCCCATGTCCAGAACATGCGTGATTTCCTGAATGAAACCACCACAAACATGGTGGATCAAACCATCCGGCTTCATGACGTGGCGGTGCGGAAACATGGAAAGCTGGATCTGGTGATCTGGCCGGAAAGTGCGGTGCCCTTTCTGAAATATAACCAGTCCGATTTTTTACGCAAAGAAATCGGACGGATGTATGAGAGCATTCATTCTGAATTTGTCTTTAACGACATTCTGGATAAGTATGTTTTTATTGATAATAAATATATCCACAAGAGCTACAGTAATGTATGGTTTTTTAACGCGGAAGGGAAAATTACCGCAAGCTATCAGAAAAATTATCCGCTGCCTTTTGGGGAGTATATCCCTCTGGGCAGTCTTTTTCCGGTGGTTTATGACATCATGCCGGAGGTTTCCAACTTTGACGCGTCCGGGGAAGTTTCACTTTTTATGGGAAATACAGGAAATATACTTCCTTCCATTTGTTATGAAACCATTCTGCCCGGCTTTATCTGGGATTTCCAGAAGCAAACCGGAAGAAAGGCACAGATGATTGTGAACCTGACCAATGACACCTGGTTTGGGGATACCATTGAAACCTATGAACACCTGGAACTGGCAAAAATCCGGGCAACGGAATACCGGCTTCCCCTTCTCCGGGCGGTGAATTCCGGCGTCTCCGGTTATATTGATTACAATGGGAGATTGTGGGAACCCACGGAAAAATTTACCCGGGTATCCAGAATTTATGCCGTTCCTGTTCTGGAAAAAAGCAGAAAAACGGTCTATGCCATGATGGGTAACTATACAATGGATATTCTGACATTGCTTCTGGCCGGATTTTTATTTTTCCGGGAATGGAAATCCCGCCGTAATTGCGGAAACGATTAGAGAACAATCCGGATATTTTTAATCTGGGGGAGGTTTTCATACAGCGACCGCTCAACGGCATAAAAAAGCAGTTTCTGTTTTTTCTCATCCAGATTCACCATGGCCGATGTATTGAGGTGTAGAATCAGGTTTCCATCCTGGAGCCATATACTCTTCACCAGATGTTTTTCCCGGGTTAAGCGTACCAGCTTCATATTCGCCGGTCCCAGAATTAGCTCCTGGATAATCAGCCGCACATTCTGCATCAGGGCGGATTTTTTTTCCGCCTCCGTTCCAGACTGGGGGATTTCTTCCAGAAAAACTTTCTGCCGGCTCTCCATCACAAGATCCTTGAGTTCATACTCTTTTTCCGTATCTATGGAAAACAGAAAGCTGTCCTTGGGAAAATATAATTTTGCCACCGCTCTGGAATCCACCGGGGGAGCATCCAGGAAGCGAAGAGGATTGATAAAATTTAATGGGTTAATTCCGGCAAAAAAAAGAAAGCCTGTAAAATTAACGGCAATCAAAGTAAAAAAAATGCGTATGACCATAACCGGGTCATTCAGTTTATTGAGAATGTTATCGATAGCTTCCCGTTTAAATTTCACAATTTCCCTCCGGAAACAATTATTCCATACCGGGGCGGTTCCGTACAAAAGCCTTGATTCCGTTTTCTACGCCCACAGATATTTTTTGCCAGTAATTTTCCTGATTCATGGCGGCTGCTTCTCTGGGATTGGAAAGATACCCAATTTCCAGTAAAACAGAGGGCATCAACGCACCGCGTAATACAGAAAAATCTGCCTTGCGGACACCCCGTCCCACGGTGGTTCCCCGCATGCTTGCCAATAACGATCTG
This sequence comes from Leptospira biflexa, assembly GCA_020721865.1. GTDB lineage: Bacteria > Spirochaetota > Leptospiria > Turneriellales > DYLW01 > DYLW01. Next base: position 31,629 of record DYLW01000022.1, read on the forward strand.
TTAATTTGTCTGGCAAGCATTTTACTTTCCGCCTGTATTTGGGTATTTATTAAAACGGATTCCAGCTTTTTTGCGTATCCGGGGCCATCAGCAATGCCGTTTTCACGGAGACTCACTTCCCGTGCTTCATCATTGGATGGGTTGGAATCCAGATAAAAAACTTCAAAGCCGTTCACTCTGGAGACAAAAGAAGCATTACAGTGAATACTTATGAAAATGCCCATTTCGCCCGGTCTCATAATTTCATTGGCAATATCAGATCTTTTTTCCAGATTGAGAAAAATATCGGAGTGGCGGGTCAGGTATACCCGGGTCTGCGGAAATTTTTTCCTGAGGTGTTTATAAAGATGGCGGGATGTAGCCAGAGTGATATTTTTTTCCCTGTATCTTTTATTCAACGTGCCGGGATCCCGCCCACCATGCCCGGGATCGATAACAATAAAATCCGGATAATTATTTTTTGTCTCCGGCAATGCAACGGATGGTTTCTCCTTGTTCGGTATATTCACATCGGATGGGGGAGGGTCATCCCCTTTGTACGATGGCCGCGTCACATTCAGATTATTTTTTACAAAATCTGCATCCAGATAAATCCGGGCGGGGGTCACATGGGGCGGAGAGCGGAGAGTGTATATTCTGGAGTTATAAACAAATACGGATTCTCCATCGGCAAAATAAAATTTTTTGCCTCCCTGGATCACAATGAAATGGGAGGAGTATGTTTCCCGCTCAAAGATAACTCCATATTTTTTCAGGGAATTATCAGAAATATAGTGTGTCTCTCTGGCTGCAAATCCAGCGTTGCCGGGAAATATAATGGCAATTATCAGAAAGATAATTATTCGGGGAAGGTCAGAGCGATTCACTAAGATTCTTATCGGCGTGTCTGCGGGAGGCAAAAAAGCTTTTTAGAAGGCCGGCGGAATCCCATTGCGGATTGTTATAGTAATACCATTCAGGCCGATGGTTGATTCCGGGGTTCCGGAGGATTTCTGTCAAGGAATAATTCTTTTCATCATAAGCCAGAAAATGTACCGCAGGGATCCGGAACCCGATGATGGCTCCCGTGCACATGAGGCAGGGCTCCAGAGTGACAAAAAGCTCCACATCTCCCAGTCTTTCATTCTTGAGTATCCGGGCTACTTTCTGCAATACCAGCATTTCTGCGTGAGCTGCTGCACTCCGGTTGCCGATGATACGGTTTCTATCGCGGGCGATAATTTTCCCTTTGTAAACGGCCACACATCCAACCGGAACTTCTCCGGAAAGACCTGCCCGTCCGGCACATTTCATGGCTTCCCGGAATGCACGGTGAATCACTTCCGGGGATAGCATTTTAATATCCCTGATTTATGTAATGGATGATAAAAGTTTCCACGGAAGAAGCGGACGCTGCGAAAGTGACCGTTGCCTGTATGGATTTATATCCCATGGGATTACCGGGCGTGGGGATTTCACGGCGGGTATTCCAGGCCCGCAAAACCACTCCGGTATAATGATAATTCCCCCGGCTATCCTTTGCCAGAATTCCGGAACCACTATCACCATTAAAAACGGGAAAGGAATACAGATCTTCCTCGCTGGCGGAAAGTTCGTATAAAACCGCATCCGCTTCCGTTTTTCTGAGATTATACATTATCTCAATAGCTTTTGTATCGTATTCCATTTTATGCCCGGAGACTTCAAAAGCGGCGGAATCGGGATGGTATTGCAGATTCACCTTATGTTCCCGCTTATTCCCATGGTAAAATTCTTCCATTGTGTATGATGCCAGAAATGGCTCCTGCTTTTTTTTTCCGCTGAGAATCTTTAAAAATGAAAATTTTTCCATTTTTCCCGTCCCGCTAAAAAGAGAGATTACACTTTTCTGAAAAATATCCGCATCCGAATATACCAGAGCCAGATCTTTTTTTTCATCCAGAGAAAGCGGAAAAATGGGGTAGCAGATTCCGTGGATTCTGTCTTCCTGGGTAACTGCACACATATTACTTTTTTCACGGATCACATGATATGCTGTGATCAGATAGCCATTGCCAATTAGAAACGCTCGCCCAGAGGTTCCATCCGGTGTCTGGATGTCAAACAATCGTTCTGCGATCTGTGGCATGGACAGCCCTGTATCATTGTTGGATGTGATGAAATGAGACAGGGTTTTATTTTCTTGTTCTTTAAAAGACGGACGGTCTGGCGTCCTCAGAAAAAAAAAGCCATGATACCCCACCACAAAAAGAGTCAATACAACCGGGATAAAAATCTTTTTTCTCATGCTAAAGGATATAGCGGGTCAGGTCATCATTTTGGATAATGTTTTTCAGATTCGCATCCACAAAATCGGCGGTGACAATGACATCCTTCCCTGAATAATCATCCGTATTAAAGGACACATCTTCCAAGAGTTTTTCCATAATGGTATGCAGCCTGCGGGCACCAATATTTTCATTCTTCGTGTTCATCTCAAAAGCAATTTCCGCTATCCGCTCAATTCCATCGTCCGTGAAGGAAAGATTTACCCCCTCTGTGGAAAGCAATGCTTGGTACTGGCGGGTGAGGGCGTTTTTGGGAATGGTCAGGATTTTCACAAAATCATTTTTTTCCAGAGACTTGAGCTCCACGCGAATGGGAAAACGTCCTTGAAGCTCCGGTATTAAATCAGAAACGGAGGCAATATGGAATGCTCCAGCAGCAATGAACAACACATGATCTGTCTTTACCTGTCCATAGCGGGTGTTTACCATACTCCCTTCCACCAGCGGCAGGATGTCTCTCTGGACACCCTCGCGGGATACATCAGCACCTCCCGAATTGGAGCGGGATGTTATCTTGTCAAATTCATCAATAAATACCACACCGGAATTTTCCACCCGGCGAATGGCCTCCGCTTTTATTTTTTCAAAATCCAGCATGTTATCCATTTCTTCCTGAATGAGAACTTTTCGTGCGTCTGCCACTTTAATTTTGCGGTTTTTATTACGGTTAGGAATGAAATCTCCCAGTATTTCCCGCATCTGGTTTTCCATGTCTTCCATTCCGGGAAAAGACATGATCTGCATGATGGAATTTTCCTTGGTGGCCACTTTCAGCTCCACCTCTTTGTCTTCCAGCTTGCCTTCGTCCAGTTTTTTTCTGAACAAATCCCGGATCATTTTTTCATCTTCTTCTTCGGCTGCTTCATTATTCTCAGAAGGTTTTTTGTCTGATTTGGAGTTACCAATAACCAGATCCAGAAGACGCTCATTGGCCTTTATTTTTGCGGGTTCCTGGATATTTTCTTCCTGTTCCTGTTTCACGGATTTATACGCGGAATAAACCAGATCCCGGATCATGCTTTCCACATCCCGTCCCACATAGCCCACTTCCGTGTATTTTGTCGCTTCCACTTTGATAAAGGGAGCATTTTCAATTTTTGCTAAGCGGCGGGCAATTTCTGTTTTACCCACTCCGGTGGGCCCAATCATGATAATATTCTTGGGATAAATTTCTTCCTGGATGGGATCATCCTGCAGGGCATGACGCCGGCTCCGGTTGCGCAGGGCAATAGCCACTGACTTTTTTGCTTCTTCCTGACCGATGATGAATTCATCCAGCTTCTGGACAATTTCTTTTGGTTTTAATCCTTCAATCATAGTTCTTTCCCTGATACTCCAGTTTTTCCACAATAATATTTTTGTTTGTATAAATACAAATGTCACTGGCAATTTCCAATGCCTTTTGGACAATTTCTGCCGCGTCCAGCGAAGTGTTTTTCTTTAATGCCATCGCAGCAGCCTGGGCATAGTTACCACCTGACCCAATGGCCACAATTCCGTTTTCAGGCTCCAGCACATCACCATTCCCGGAAATAATATAAACGCTCAGCGAATCCCCCACAATCATCATGGCCTCCAGCCGCCGCAGAATTCGATCTGTGCGCCAGTCTTTTGCCAGTTCCACACTGGCACGGGTGAGGTTTCCCCCGTATTTCTGAAGTTTTTGCTCCAGCTTTTCTAACAGGGTAAAGGCATCCGCAGTGGCTCCTGCAAATCCCACAATAATTTTGTTGTCAAAGATTTTTCTGACTTTTATAGCGTTTCCTTTCATGACCGTGTTTCCCAGGCTCACCTGTCCATCTCCGGCCATGGCAAAAAGGCCCTTATTGACAACCGCGCAAATGGTGGTTCCGTGCATCGTCTCCATATCTTTCCTTTGGGAATTATTCCGTTTCCTCTTTCTTCGCGTGCGGATGGGTCTCCCTGTAAACATTCCGGATTCTATCTTTGGCAACCCGGGTGTATAACTGGGTGGTACTCAGCCGGGCATGTCCCAGCATTTCCTGCACCTTCCGCAAATCCGCTCCTTCATTCATCATGTCTGTCGCGAAGGAATGCCGCAAACTGTGGGCACTGATATTCGGGGATATCTGGAGCAGTTTTTTTCTCTGCTGCAGAATAAAATGAATCCCCTGCCGCGTAATTTTTTTCCCTTTATTATTAATGAAAAGCGGTTCTTCCTGTAAATCTATTTTAGGCCAGATCATGATTCTTGCTTTCATATATTCCACAAGGGCGTTACGTGCGTATTGTCCCAGGAAAACAACCCGGCTTTTTTTTCCCTTTCCCAGTACGGTCAGCTCCGGGCGAATCATTTCCAATTGCCCGCCATCCAGAATATCTCCACAGGACAGCTCCAAGGCTTCACTGATACGCATTCCGCTGGAATATAATGTCTCCAGTACGGCAACATCTCGTTTCTGGATAAATTCCTTCTGCCCGGTGTCATCTTCCAGGAGAGCAGCCATATCCTGCGGATTTACGGGATGGGGAAGTGGCCGGGAATAGCGTATGGAAGAAACATCTTTGAGAGGATTTTTCTCCAAAAAATTTTGACGTTGAGCAAACCGGTAGAAGGCACGCACGGAAGAGGATTTCCGGCTCCATGTGGATTTTTTCCGCTCCACAGAAGCGTTCAGGCTTTCCAGAAAAGAATATAAATGAAAATTTACCACTTCTTTCCAGGGGATATTATTCATGTTCAAAAAATCCGACCATTGTGCCAGATCATTACCATAGGATTCAATGGTATGCGGAGAAAAATTTTTTATCTGGAGAAGGTGATCCAGATAAAAATCAATTACTGTTGCAATATCCTCAGTTTCTTTCATGGCCGGGGTTCTCGCTGGCCTCATCTGTAGTATTTTCCGCCATGACATATCCACATTCCGGATTCTGGCAGATATGTGTGATACCAGATTTTTTTACCTGCTGACCCATGATGGATCCGCACCGTGGGCATTTCTGGGGCGATGGCTCCAGATTCATTAAAAAATCGCAATGAATTTCCTCATTGGAATAATTCTCACACCCGTAAAATATTCTATTTTTTTTGGTTTTTCTTTTATAAAGATTTCCGCCGCATTTGGGGCAGATCCCCACGGGTATGCTTTCATTATAACGACACCCGGATGCAAAATTGGAACAGCCAATGAAGATACCGTTTTTTCCGGTCTTCTTATAAAGTTCACCCCCACATTTGGGGCATTTCCTTCCAATGGGTTCCCGGATGTGATGGCTCAAGTCCTCTATGGAACCTTTTGCTTTTTGTACTTCTTCATCAAACGGAGCGTAAAAAGTGGAAAGCATGGAAACCTTGTCCAGCTTACTTTCCGCTATCAGGTCCAGTTTTTCCTCCATCATGGCTGTAAATTTTTCATCCACAATATCCGGAAAAAATCGGTTCACCAGATCATTGACCACCCGTCCCAGAGGAGCAGGCTTGAGAGTTTTTCCCGCCCGATGGATATATCCTCTTTTATCCAGCGTACCAATGGTGGGCACATAAGTGGCAGGACGCCCTATCCCCGAATTTTCCATTTTCTGGATGAGGGATGCCTCTGTATACCGGGGGGGCGGAGTGGTAAATTTTTGTTCTTTTACCAATTCCACCATCTGCACTTTATCCTTCTCCGCCAGTTTGGGGGCTTTTTCTTTTTTCTCCCCTTCTATGGGAAATACCGCCCGGAATCCATCAAATTTTACCGCCGATGTGGAAAAATGGAACGTGTATTCACTATCGGATTTACCCATTATATCCAGAGAGACATTATCATCCACTCCAGGTGTCATCTGCGAGGAGAGGAATCTATTGTATATCAGCTCATAAAGCCGGTACTGATCCCTGTCCAGATAATTTTTTAAGGACTCCGGAGTGCGGTTTACACTGGTGGGGCGGATGGCCTCATGGGCGTCCTGGGCTCCCTTTTTCCCCGCATAGAAATTTGGTTTTTGGGGGAGATATTCCGGTGCAAAATTGTTTCTTATGAAATCCCGTGCCATATTCAGACCTTCTTCTGAAATCCGGGTGGAGTCTGTACGCATATAGGTGATTAAACCAGTTTGTCCTTCCGGAAGGTTCACCCCCTCATATAAACTCTGGGCTGTCCTCATGGTTTTCTGGGCACGGAATCCCAGACGGGTGGAAGCATCCCTTTGCAAAGCACTGGTGATATACGGTGCCTTGGGGTTAATATTCCGCTCTGAGTTTTTCACGGACTGGACAATATAATCGGCTTTGGCTAAATCACTTTCCACTTTATCCATCGCAGCCTTATCCGGGATATTTGTATTTACGCCATTGATTTTTGACAATTTGCATTTGACACTTTTTCCGGATTTGTTTTCAAATTTCCCGGATACATCCCAGAACTCCTGGGGTTTGAATGTCTCAATCTCTTCTTCCCGGTCGCAGAGTATTTTTAAACAGGCGGATTGCACTCGTCCGGCAGAAAAACGACGGGCATGGAAACTTTCCTGGATAATAGGGGAAATGGTATATCCCACCAACCGGTCCAGAATCCGGCGTGCCTGCTGGGACGCCACCTTATCCATGTCAATCTCCCGTGGGTTCTCTATTGCATTCCGGACAGCCGTTTCTGTGATCTCATTGAATTCAATTCTCTTAATCCGTGCATCCGATACCACTTCCACTTCCGATGGACCATCACCAGCAGAAATAGCTTTTTGAAGAGACAGTCCCAGGAGCCAACTGATGGCTTCCCCCTCCCTGTCCGGGTCTGTCGCCAGCAATATCTGTTCGGCTTTTTTGGCTTGGGTGGTTAATTCCTTCAAATCTTTCCCCTTGCCCCGGATTGTAATATAGCGGGGTTTAAATTGATTTTCTATGTCAATCCCCATCTGGCTTTTGGGAAGATCAATTAAATGTCCTTTGGAAGAAGCCACACGGTAATCCGATGAAAGAAACTTCTGGATGGTTTTTATTTTGGTGGGTGACTCCACAATAATCAGCTTGTAAGAGGCGGACTTTGTTTTAACGGTTTTTTTTGTTTGGGGCGGTTTTTTGGCTGTGTCCTTTGTTTTGTTGCTTTCGTTTTCTTTCATCTGCTATCCTTTTTCTGCAAGTTGATTAATCGAACGGGATACGAACGGCTTCTGTATTTCCATTCCGTTTTTTGTACTTGTGCTTCACTTATCGGTATTAAGGAGGTTATTTTTTCAAAAAATTCCTCATAGATGGCCTCATCCAGAATCCACTGTCCTTCCCGGAGTTTGTCCATAAGCCGGATCACGGCGTAACAGCTTTCCTCCGCGTTATCTCCAAATAAATCCTGCGTCATGAGTACCACCATTTTTCCCTGCGGATTTAATAAATTACGCAGAGAAGAATCTTTGGCCAATTTTTTTTGACTCTGGAGTTTTTTGAAAAGCCAGAAGAGGGATTTTTCACTGTCCAGGATTCCCTGGGTTCCCCCAGAAAAGAAACGCAGATAAGCAATATGGGCCTTGCCCCTGAAATGGGAATATCGCCCAGCCGCGTCATTATGGGCAAACACTGCCATGGAATCCCGGAAAAGGCCGGTTTTTCTCATCCCAATCCGGCGATGGCGGTAAAAAACCGCAAAAAGAATCATAGCGGAATACAGAAGAAAAAAGAAAATCCACCCCGCATACGCAGAAAAAAAGGATGGGTATTTCTCTTCAAAAACCCATAGGACGTGGTTTCCGGCTATGGATTCTTTTTGGTGACAGACACCACAGTGCGGCAGCATTTTTTCTTCCAGGAGAGCGGTGTTTTCCTGAAATTGGACACTCCCTTTTCGTTTTGCCGTGTCCGCACTTTTGGGCATAAACTTAAAATGAACCGGTATGCAACCGGATGTGATTTCATAGGGATAATTTTTCTGCTGCAGATAAACACAACGCATGGCAGATTTCCAGACATAGGGCTCCATCCCCATGGTTTTCAAGAGAGTAATCTCCCGCTTCCTGTCCAGAATTCTTTTTTCTCTCTGGATAACGATGGAATTTTGCTGGAGCAGAGAGAAAACCAGAACCACAGCCATAAGGAGAAGAAACGGAATTCCCATGATTGTCAGTATCCGGGAAAGGGAAAACAGATCTGGGCGGAATACAATACTGGCAGAACAATGATTTCTATTCATCAATCCGTTAAAAAATCTTCCAGTTTTATTTTTTCACCATGCTTTTTCAGCTTGGTTAGTGTTTTTTTCTCAATCTGGCGTACCCTTTCTTTTGAAAGTTTGAATTGCTTGCCGGCTTGGGTCAGGGAAAGGCGGGGTTTGCCGTTAAGGCCAAACCGGTATTCGATGATTTCCCGTTCACTGACGGTCAGTTCCCCAAGAATGGTATTGATGCCATCCTTGAGGGCTTCATCCATAAGAATGGTGTCTGGAGCGTCGTATTTGTCATCTTCCACTACGTTCATGGTGGTGCTTTCGGAACCCGCCATAATGGGTGCGTCCAGGGAAATATAATCGCTGGATATTTCCTTGAGCCATTTTATTTCTTCTTCCGGAATGTCCAGCCGGGAAGCAATCTGGCTCAGGGTGGCCTCGTGCCCCAGTTCATGCTCCAGCTCTTTCTGAATTTTTTCTATCCGGTTCAAATCAATCGTCCGGTTCATGGGCAGACGGATAATGGATGCCTTCTGGTTAATGGCCAAGATAATGGCCTGTCGGATCCACCAGACAGCATAGCTGATGAAGTGAAAGCCCATGTTTGGATCAAAACGTTCGGCGGCTTTGATCAGACCCATATTACCTTCGTTGATTAAGTCCAATAAACTGATTCCATATTTCTGGTATTTCTTTGCCACCTGAACCACAAAACGCAGGTTTGCAGTGACCAGTTGATTTTTTGCCTCTTCCTCCCCCAGAACAGCCAATCGGGCCAGACGGTCTTCTTCTTCCCGGGTAAGAAGAGGAATTTTATTGATTTCTTCCAGATACCATTGGATGGAGGATTCTGTGTATGTTCCCTTTTCCGGTTTAATATCCAAATCCAGATTTTCCGAATCCTCTATTTTTTCTATTTCAGAAATAATCTTACGGGGAACCCGCTTTTTTCTGGGTCCGCTTTTTACACCGTCCGGATTTGGATTTTCATTGTCGCTCATGATTATTCCAGATAAAAAGAAGTTACCGCAGAAACCATATCTCCTTCGTTCAGATTGACAATTCTGACGCCTGTTGCGGATCTTCCCTGAAGAGAAATATCGCTTCCATTGCTTCTCATAACCATTCCCTTCTGGGTGGTGATGATAATTTCCGCATTTTCTTTCACGGTGGCCACGGAGACAGCATTCCCATTTTTCTCTCCAGGTTTCATATACGTCATTCCTTTGCCTCCGCGTCCTTTGGTGGCAAATTCAGAAAATTTCACACGTTTTCCATATCCTTTTTCTGAAATCACAAAAAGATCTTCACTTTTTATATTTTCAATAACGGCCATCCCAATCATCCGATCCCCTTCCGCAAGACTCATCCCAATGATTCCGGAGGCGGAACGCCCCTGGGCCTTCATTTTGGAAAGGCTTGTCCGGAAGCCCAGACCACCGGCGGATGCCAGGAAAACTTCGCTCTGGTTGGTGACCACTCCCACGTCTATTAAATAATCGTCCTCTTTACTCTTAAACGAAAGGGCAATCACTCCGCCTTTTTTTGCATTTTGGAGTTGATCCAGGGCAATCTTTTTGATAATACCGTTTTTTGTGAGAAGCAGAAGGTATAAATCAGGGCTGAATTCCTTGGCCGATTTTATTGCCGTGATTGTCTCATCATTGGCAAGGCTGACCACTGCCTTTATGTGTTTTCCTTTTGCCTCTCGTGTGGATTCCGGAATTTCATGGGCTTTCAGATAAAATACCTTGCCACGGGATGAGAAGAGAAGAATGAAATCATGACTCCGGCAGAAATGTGCATGGCGGATGGTATCATCTTTTTTTCCGGCAGAGACCACTCCCCTCCCGCCACGATGCTGACGCTTGAAGGTATCAATGGGAACCCGTTTGATATACCCGCTTTCAGAAAGGGTGAGTACCACATCTTCATTGGCAATGAGGTCTTCATCGTCCATTTTCAAATCGGTTTCCGATTCAGAACTCAACAAGCTTTTTCTTTTTGTCCCGAATTTGGATTCAATTTCCCCGAATTCAGAGTCAATCAGATTATATATGTTTTTTTCATCGGACAGCAGAATTTCATATTCTTTTATCTTTTTCCGCAGTTCTTCCAGCTCTTCAATAATTTTATGGACTTCCAGCGATGTCAGTCTCTGGAGCCGCATTTCCAGAATCGCATTTGCCTGGATTTCAGAAAGCTTGAACCGTTTTATCAAACCAATCCTGGCTTCTGTGGCATCCTTGCTGGCACGGATGATTTTTATGACTTCATCAATAAAATCCAGGGCAATCTTTAACCCTTCCAGAATGTGTTCCCTTTCTTTGGCTTTCCGCAGAAGGTATTCCGTCCGCCGGGTAACAATCTCTTTCCGATGTTGAAGATAATAGGTGAGCATCTCTTTGATGTTTAGAAGACGCGGTTCATAATTAACCAGAGCCAGAAGATTAATCCCGTATCGTATCTGGAGACTGGATCTTTCCATCAACTGATTCAGCACAACCCCGGAATTGGCGTCCTTCCGCAGAATAAAGAGAATCCGCATTCCGTTCCGGTCGCTTTCATCCCTGATTTCAGAAATTCCTTCAATTTTTTTCTCCTGAACCAATGTGGCAATTTTCTGGATCAGATCATTTTTGCGTACTTCATAGGGAATTTCTGTGACCACAATGGCCTCCCGGCCTTTGCCCACTTCTTCAATATTGGCAACAGACCGTATGGTTATGGACCCCTTTCCCTTATTGTATGCCTTGATAATCCCATCCTTACCGATGATGGTTCCGCCAGTAGGAAAATCCGGGCCGGGAAGTTTTTTCATAATCTGGTTTATGGTGGCATTGGGATCTTTGATGAGAAGCCGGAGGGCAGCCATGACTTCGCTCAAATTATGCGGAGGAATTTTGGTGGCCATACCCACGGCAATACCGCTGGAGCCATTCACCAGCAGATTGGGCCAAGCAGCCGGAAGGACTTTGGGCTCTTTTCTTGTATTGTCAAAATTGTCAGAAAAATCCACTGTCTCTTTATCCAGATCGGCCAGCATTTCCTCTGCCATCGGGGTAAGACGGGCTTCTGTATAACGATAGGCTGCCGGTGGATCCCCATCCACAGACCCAAAGTTTCCCTGTCCGTCGATGAGGGGAACCCGCATGGAAAAATCCTGGGCCATGCGCACCATGGTCTCATACACCGCCATGTCTCCGTGCGGATGGTAATTACCAATGACTTCCCCCACAATTTTTGCAGATTTTACGTAAGCGTTATTATGTCTCCAGCCCCGTTCATTCATGGCAAATAATATCCGACGGTGTACCGGTTTCAGGCCATCCCGCACGTCCGGTAAGGCCCGCCCCACGATAACACTCATGGCATAGGCCAAATAGGACTCTTTCATCTGGTCTTCAATTTCAACCTGGATGACGGATTTTGCTACCTGATCAGGATCATTTTTTTTGGGCATAAGCGACAAATTCAGAATCCAATACATGCCTACAAGTTTTTTGCTTAATAATGAGAGAAAATTCTGTCCGGGCTACTACGTTCTGGGGCTACTTTTCAAAAAATCAAATCTATTTGCCACAACGTTATTTGAAAACCTTGGAAAATAGTATTTTGCCGGCAGAAATTTCCAAAGAGTTAAAATAAATGCTCATCTGACTTTTCCGATGTTTGCTAATTATAAATATTAACAGAGAGCATTACAGGATCAGTTTTTGGGGAATTTTGCGTAACGACGGAATTTCCCTCGCTTTACATTTAACAAAGAATTTGGATTACTATTGGATGATTCCGTACTCCCGCAACTGTTGCTTCGTTAAACCGGTGACTCGGGATATTTTCTCTGTGGAGTCCCCCTCTGCAACCATATTCCGTGCAGTACTAAGCTTTGCTTGCAACTCTCCCTTTTCCATACCCTTTTCCATACCTTTGT
>DYLW01000063.1 GCA_020721865.1 Leptospira biflexa
TCACCAATTAAGTCTCCTCCCCGCCGGGTGACGTCACGTCTTATGTCGCATTCCCTTGCGTGTGTGGGGGGTGGCTCCCGTCATTCAATCATATAATATACCATACGCACGTCAAGCGATATTTTTCCGCCGTAAAAATGTGACATAACGCCGGGATGACTGTCACCAATTAAGTCTCCTCCCCGCCGGGTGACGTCACGTCTTATGTCGCATTCCCGACGGTGTGGGGGCGGCTCCCGTCGTTTCGTCATATAAAATACTATACGCCCGTCCAGCGTTATTTTTTCGCCCAAAAAATGTGACATAATCCGGTGGCGGTGTGGGGGTGGCTCCCGTCATTCCATCATATAAAATACTATACGCCCGTCCAGCGTTATTTTTTCACCCAAAAAATGTGACATAATCCGGGTGTCCCCCCGCCAGCGTCCGCCGTAGAGACGCCCGGTGGCTGAGTAGCCCGCGGAGCGGGAGAATTGAAGCCGGGAGTCTCTACTCAGCGAGGGCAACCCGGAAACCGAAATAGTTACACCTGGGTGGCGATTCGCCCGCACTCTACTCAGCGAGGGCAACCCGGAAACCGAAATAGTGGTACCTGCTGTCACGGCTGTACATGTTGCGGTCCGCGGAGCCCAAAAAGTCATCATCGCCGTACCACGAACCCCCACGAAAAAGAGCCGTCTCACAATTCCCGCTCCTCCAAGGAGTTCCGTCTGTGGGGGCACCGTTGTAGGAATTATTATAGCAGTCCTCCAGGCACTCCCACACATTGCCACTCATATCGTACAGACCGAATGCGTTCGGTTTTTTTGAACCTACCCGATGCGTTCCATATTCCGAACTCGATTCTCCTTTGTCACACGAATTCTTATCATATACAGCATACTCGTTTACTATCGTAAATTCAGAGCTGTCTCCCCAATAATACTCTGTCCGCGTGCCCGCACGGGCAGCGTACTCCCACTGGGCTTCACTGGGAAGGAATATCTTTGTTTTATACCGGGCATTGAATTTTTTTATGAACTTCTGGGCGGCATTCCAGCTCACCTCTTCCACCGGACAGTTTCCCCCGCAATTTTGGAAACGGCTGGGGTTTTCCCCCATGATGTCTGTATACTGTTCCTGGGTGATCTCATATTTGGCCATCCAGAAAGGTTTCACGCAAACCCGGTGCACCGGTTCCTCTTCTGATGAATCCCCATCCTCGGAGCCCATCAGATAGCAGCCACCCGGAATACGCACAAATTTTATCCCGCCCACGGTTTTGGACGGGCGGGATGTTTCAAAGGAGGAAATTTGCAGAAAATTCGCCATCTCATCATATTTTGCCAGCACAGCGGGGGTGAGAAAGCCGCCCATCGTTTCCATCTGGTCTCGTGCCTGTTCCATCTGGGCCTGGGCATCCTGTGATCTTTCCTCAAAATTGAGATACGTTGCGGCTTCCAGAAACCCCCGCACCCGATGCTCCAGATAATTCCGGCCGCTTGCCTCCACGGTATCAAACCGCTCCCGGATAAAGCCCAGATATTCCTGAAATTGAGCAATCAGATCCTGCGGTACTTTTGTGTTCACCCGGCGGATTTCGGCCACATAGATCTCCTGAGCTTCCCAATAACTCCCTTTTTTATAGAAATCATCCCCTTTCTTGAGTTCCGCTAAAGAAAACTGCATCATCCTTCTGATAAGAGCTTCCTGGTTGCCCGGCTTAATGTTAAATTTTTTCAATGCGGAGGGAACCGTCAGCTCGTCTTCGGGACCTCTGATTTGATATCCACTATCCAGCATTTTAGAAGCCGCTTCCCCCAGATAGTGACTGATATTGGTTTCAGAAAGTTTGTTCTCATGGAAGCTGGAACCGGTCTGGCTGTTGTTTGGCTCTAAATCCAGCCTCTGGAAGTTTATTGTGTAACTGTTTTTATTTTTTGTAATTTCCCCATAAACCAGATAGTCAATTCCTTCCTGTTGTTTCGCTTTTTCTATCCGCCTTAACCAGGCATCACCTTCCATACCCAGCCTCTGGCTATCCTCCAGTTGCTTATACATAATCTTCACGGCATCCTCATCAATCACCGCTATACCGGAGGGTTTTTTCTCCACCAGTCGATGGAAAAACTCTTTTTTCCATGAATTGACCTGTGCTTCCGTAATCCCTGAGGCTTTTTTTATTCCCACAAAATACACTTTTTTAGTTCCGTCCCCCGCATACACCCGGGGCACCTTGGCAGCCACCGTAATCATGATGACGCTCGCCACTGTTAGGGACATAAAAGTAACCAGTCTCATTCTTCTTTTCATGTATTCATCCCTTCGGTTTTATCTCTGTTCCTTTGACTATTCCTGTAACTATTCCGGCCAGATTAATTGTCCTGTCAACTCTCTATTCTGGTCTTCTCAACTAAAAAACCCTCATCTCCAATATATACTCTATCTGCCACAAATTGCCCATATTGTGGTTGACATATTGTGTCAAAAGTAAAAAATGAGGCATTGGGCAAAGAAAAAATGGGTGAACATAAATCAGGAACCGGGAAAAAAGTCAAAAAAGAAATAGACATTATACAGGATGACCCATCGGATTTATGGGATATTGAGAATATTTTCCATAAGTCCGGGAACAAGGAGGTTTCCCTGGAGCTGGAAAAGAAACTGCTGGAGCTGTTCACTGCTCTGAAAAACCAGCGGGGTTTCTATAAGTACTATCTGGAATACCTCTCTGCCATGGGATACTCTCTGGGATATAAGGCGGGAAATATCCCCCTGAAATTATTGTACAATAAACACCGGGAGATATACCGCAATATCTACCAGGTACATGTGAGACGGTTGAATACCCTGGCCAAACAGACAGAAAAAGAAATTGAAAACGTACAAAAAAATCCGGAGTATAAAATCATCAAATCCACTCTGGGCAATTCTCTCTCCCCGGCCGATCTGATTATTTTCTTCCAGCTATCCCAGAGAAATGGGGGGGATTTTTTCCGGAAATTTTTCCAGAAGGTGGACAAGAAGTTGTAATATTTTTTTCTTTCCAATCGCTCTGCCAATGGAGAAAGGTCAATGGAAATGAATTGGATACGGGAGAATATTTTCAGAAATCAAAAGCTGATCCGGAATACTCTGGTTTTGTATTTTTTATTCGGGCTGGCCACTCTGCATCTTCTTTTTTTTGCCGGCATTGTCCTTTATATAATTTTATTCTTTGTTCTCACTATGTCTCTTTTTGTCTCCGGGCGTATGCAGTACCATTCGGATGACGCCGATGAAAGAGCACAGGCAATCCTGATTCCTCTGGCCATTGTTCTGGCCGCCATCCTGGGGTTGTATTATCTGGATCTGAATGCCCATCGCATTAATCATTATATTTGTCACTCTCACTCCCTAATCGATTTGGAAGGACGTAAAGTTTTGCATAATCAGAGAAACTCCGGAAAAAACCCGGACTGGTTCAGCGGCAACACGGAAGATGGCCTTCTTCGGTATAAAACCCGTGGCGGAGCCATTGGTTTTGGGTTTCCGGATGAGTATGGCACACCCATTCCCTTTGATATGCGGGAGAAAAAAATGCACATTCGGTATAGTCTTTCATCGGACGTTGTCTGGGGAGCAATTCTGGAAGGGGAGCACGATGAAGACCTGACATCCATGAAGGTGTTTTATTTTCCTGCAGGCCAGAATGCCGTGTTCACTCTGGAGGGAAATGTCTTTGAGTACCTTCCGGAAAAAATATCCCGGAAGGCAAAGCACCTGAAAATGACATATTTCTATGCTCCGTTTATGGACCGGATTCTGATTTCTCTTTCCCTCTCTCTGGGCATGAACGATTGGATTGCCAGCCATTATCTGAACCGGGGGATTTGACCCGGATAATATCCGTTTTGGTAGGCCAGGAAAATGTTTTCCAGAAAAAAATCGTCAATCGTAAAAGCCGGCGTTACGTCATCTGGTCGTATTGCCAGATTTATTATCTTAATGGTTTTTAGTGTTGTATCATCCGGATAGCCACGCTCCACAGGTCCTCTCATTTCCACAGGATTTGTCTTCAGCAATATTTCCTGAATAAAATTCACAAAGGGGCTTGGCTTGCCTTCGGCTGGGATAAAACTATCCATGCCAGATAATATATACTTGATTTTTCTTTGTACTCTTTCTTTGACTTTATTTGTGAGTTTCATTTTTTTAAAGACATCATTGATGATTTTTTTATAGTCAACCAGCATTCCAATCTCCCGGTAGCGGGCATAGATATATTCTAACAGGGAATTGTTGTATTTTTCCGGATGATTTTCGGTGACATATTTCAGGACATCCAAGCGAAGTTTATGGGCAAAAGTTTCCGGCAGGGAGTCTAACCGTTTTTGCCCGTTTGGGGTATTTTTTTGAAGATATTCTAATTTCTTATCCCAAAAGTCACCATCTCTATATAGTTCTTCCATAGACATTTCTTTTTTAGATTCTTTGAACATTTCCAGCATAGCCTTGTCCAGATCATCGTGGCTTATATTATCTCCTTTTATTTTCAATTTATCATCATAAATTGTATAAACTTCGGTTTTATATATTTGCAAGATCTGTTCAAAAAAATATTCCATAGATTTGATTGTAAATTGAAAAATTTTATTAATTTCTTTGTTTATCTTATCAAAATTCACAGAGCCATCATTCTCAATAAAAGACACGGCTAATCCGGTTAATACATCATTTCTCAATGAATATTTTTCGTCATCAAACCAGATATCGGAAAGATAAACATATATTTCGCGTTGGGCTCTATTAATATCCGTTTTTGCTATTTCCAGAAATCGGGCAAAAGCTCCCTTTCCTCCATTTTGCTCCGGAGCCCAATCAGCGATTACCTCTCCTAATACAGTAATGGCAAATTCCGGATAATCTAATGAAGCTTGCATAGTTTCCATAGCCAGATCTATTTCGTTTCCGCCAGTTACATGTCCCATTTCATGCCAGAGAACTCCATCGATCATTTCTTCTATAAATAATTTTTTCCTTTTTAAAATGTCTTTATTATTATTAATATCGTATAAACTCAAAGCTTTATTTTGAATTGCCCGGGATATTGCAGAATCAGGATGACTGAGGGCTCTTTCTTTATAATATAAAGGATAATCATAAAATGAATCCCATTTATGTAAGAAAATAACTTCGCAGGATTCTTTGCGAACTATTGTCACATCTCCCTTCCTTCCGGCAATAGATAGATGCATATCCGGAGACCTAATTAATTCTTTTTTTATTATGAAAACTTCATGTTGGTTAATATGTAATTTTTTTGCTTTTCCCAAAATAAAATCGGGCTGCTTGTATAATTTAGAATAAAGAAATATTTTTATTTTCATAAAATCTAAATATGGGACAATCTTTTGGATATTTTTAAAAATGATTTTCTTACCATAGAAGTCCAATTCATACTCCCCAGCCATTGTTAAGTATTCATTCGCTGTTTTATTACCTGATTTATTATCATAATCTTCAATAATATTTGCAAAATTATCGGCATCCTCCTGCGTTATCTCTTTGTCAGTGGGAATTTTCAGGATAATGCGACAAAACGAAATGGAAATTTGTTGTTCTCCCACGATTCCATAATCATTACTTTTTTGCATGTAAAGATAATTCATAATGGCAACATTTTTAAATTGTTCCACAAGATGATGTATGGAAATCTTTGAGAAATTTTCCTGAGGTTTGCCGGGAAAATTCTCCGCCACTATGTTCATTACTTTTTGATAATTTGCTTTATCTTCAATAAAATTTTCCTGTGTGACCAAACCGGAAATTTTTTTCTTAAGCAGCATGTAATCCTTTTCAAATCTGCTTCGATAATCTTCTGATCCCAAGGGTATACTTTTATTATTTTTCATATTCCGTCCTTTTTAATGTTTAATATTCTACCAAACTCCGCCATCGGCTTTCTTTCTTCAAAAACTGGCCTCGCTAATGGCACCTCTAACCACATTTAGAAATTCACTACATAAAATATACTAAATATATACGATATTGTCTACATTTTTTAGCTTTTTTTTCTAAAATTTCGTAAAATATCCATTCTGGTAGGCCAGGAATATGCTTTCCAGAAAAAAATCGTCAATATTATAAGCCAGCATTACGTCATCCGGTCGTAGTGTCAGATTTATTATCTTAATGGTTTTTAGTGTTGTATCATCCAGATAGCCACGCTCCACAGGTCCTCTCATTTCCGTGGGGTTTGTCTTCAGTAATATTTCTTGAATAAAATTTATAAAAGGGCTTGATGCGTCTTCTTCTGGGATATAACAATAAATCCCAGATAAAATAAGTTTGATTATTTTTTGTACAATTTCTTTTTCTATTTGGGTTAGTTTCATTTTTTTGAAAATCTGATTGCTGGTTTTTTTATAATCCACCATGGGCGGATCCACCAGCACTCCAATCTCCCGATAGCGAGCATATATATATTCTCTGAGGGAATTGTTATATTTTTCCGGATGATTTTTGGTGACATAGTTAAGGACATCCATACGGAGTTTTTGTGCAGAATCTTCAAGAAGGGCATCCAACCTCTTCTTCCCGTTCCGGGTATATTTTTGAAGAAAATCGATTTTATCCGCCCATATATTTCCATCAAAATACAGTTTTTCCAGAGGCATTTCATTTTTTGTGCCCTTATACATTTCATATATAGCATTGTCCATAGCATCGGTGTCCATATTTATTCCCTTTATATTCAATTTTTCATCGTTAATAGTATATTTTTCTGTTTTGAGTATGTTCATTATTTTATTGGCAATGGATGTATTTGATTCAATAGCAAACTGATAAATATTATTGAGTTCCTTCTCTATTCGATTAAAATTTACAGAGCCGTCTTTCTCAATAAAAGAGACGGCTAATCCGGTTAATACATCGGCCAGCAAGGGCAAATATTCCTCATCATCACCAACAAACCAATTATCCGATAGGTATACAAAGATATCTCTATGAGCTTTTTGAGGATCTTTCTGAGCTATTTCCAGAAATCGGGCAAAAGCTCCTTTTCCGCCATTTCGCTCCGGAGCCCAATCAGCAATTATTTCATTCATTACATGAATGCTGGATCCAGAATTGGGAAAAGATCCGAGCATATTACGCAAGACAGGATCCATTTCCTTGTCCATTGAATGTCCCAGTTCATGCCAAAGAATTCCATCTACCATTTCATCTATAAATGTACTTTTTATTTTTAATCCATCTTCCAAATTATATACGTTGTATAAACTTAAGGCCTTTTTTTTGAGGCCTTCACTTATAGCAGAATCAGGATGATTGAGAGCGTTTCTTCTTTCGTCTGTGGTCGATTTAAAAAATGTCATCCATTTATTGAAAAAAGTAACTTCGCAGGCTTCCTTACGTGCTATATTCACACCGCCGCCCTTTCCGACAATGGACAGTACTAAATACGGTGAACGAATCAATTCTTTTCCTAAGATAAATAAATCATATTCATTAATAGAAACTTTTTCGGCTTTTGCCAGGATAAACATTGGTAATTTAGCATAGGTAATAAAAAGAAAAATATTTATCTTGAAAAATTTCAAATAGGGAATAATTTCCTTTGAACTGGCAAAATCAATTTCTTTCCCGTAAAAATCCAAATCATAATTCCCTGTTTCCGTTAAATATTGATCGGCCGTTTTTATCCCATATTTTTCATCATAGCAATCAATCATTTTCTCAAAGGCATAAATATCAAATTCGTTTATCGCTTTGTCCATTGGAACTTTCATGATATTACGATAGAACGAAGCCAAAACTCGTCCTTTTCCCATATGCCCAAAATCATTACTTTTTTTCATATAAAGAAATGAGAGGAAGGCCGCCGTTTTAAAGTTTTTAACAAAATGATCTATGGTAATTGTTGAGAATTTTTTCTGGGGATTACCCGGAAAATTCTCCGCCACAATGTCCATGACTTTTTGATAATTTGATTCATCTTCAAGAAAATTTTCCTGAGTTATCAATCCGGAAATTTTTTCCTTCAGCAGCTCATAATCCTTTTCAAGGTTACTGCTATCTTCTTTTGATTTCCTGATCCCACGATCCTTCTTTTTCATAAAATCTCCTTTTTTTTTAATAGTCTACCAAACCATCATAAGAGTATTTGGTTTTACAGAAAAGAGGAAACCCTTGGATCCCCATCCAATCCATTCACGGAAGTGCAACGTGGAAAAACGCTGGTTTCTTCCCGCATTGCAACTTTGGAGAACAATACTTCCGGCAATGGTTTTTTTGCTTGCCACCGGCTTTGCTGGTGGTACAATTCTGCCTAAGACCACAAAAGCCACCGGGTTTTTATCTGGAACAGTTTTCGTATTTCCTCCTTGGTACTTTAAATAATAATATGAATATACAAAATATATACAGAACCTGTCAACATTTATTTCAATAAATAAATAATTTTTTTTATCCCAAGAAAGGCTTTCAATGAATTTACTGACAGAAATACATCCTGGGAATTCGGTGAAAGGGGAAACTTACAGAATTTTGAAAATTTCTTAGCAAAAGAGATGCCGGCTATGCTCAATATTCTGAGAAATCCGGACGGTATTGATCACAGAAACGGAGCCATCTCCAAGCTTAGTGAATTCTTTTGTGAACCGTATGGAAAAGTTATGGTAAATGAACCAAGTGGTCAAGCCTTTCCGGGAATAGTGCCTCGCATGGGACGCCCGTTTTTCCACAATTCGTATTCACGATATCCATTTCATCATTCCATGCGACCGCATAGCCACCCGGTTCCACTCGGACTGATTTTAAAAAACCGGATTTTTCAGCGGAGCAAACATGGGTTTACTGATAAAAGGAGACCGTAAGCCATAATGGGTGGGAATTCTATTTTCCGTTTACACCATGGGCTCCGGTTAGCCTCATTATGATATATTTTATACTTTGAAAACTTTCAGCACTTCGTCTCCTAAATGGTTGATCACTTTAACGGCAATGC
>DYLW01000064.1 GCA_020721865.1 Leptospira biflexa
TTTCTGGTTTTTCCCAAAATAATTGTTTACATATTTTTTCAGATCAATTGTATATCCTGATGGGTTTGCGTCCCTCTTTCCCCGTACAATGCGTTCATTGACCAGCAAAAATTTTTCTTCCAGAGAACTGCCTGTGAATAGACGTGAGCCTTTTTTGGGAGCAACTATCGGCATGGGATAAAAAAACAGGATTTTTATAATTTGTCAAAATGTTTTTCCTTGTTCTCTGCTGAACCGCCTTCGCAGAGATGCCCAAATTCGGCGTCATCTTCGTTGCGGGAATGGGGTCTTATGACTCTCCGCATTTTTTCTTATAGTATAGATACTCTAAGTAAATCTGGGCGGCCTTTAAATTAGTGAAAATGGGCACATTGTGGACATCGCAGACCCGCATCAGCATACTGATATCCGGATCATGTGGATGTTTTCCCAGAGGATCTCGTAAAAAGATCACTGCATGTATTTTCCCCTCCGCCACTTGAGCGGCAATCTGTGCGTCCCCCCCTTTGGGTCCGGATAGATTTTTTTCCACTCGGAGGCCTGCTTTTTCAATGTGAGAACCGGTTGTCCCGGTCGCAGTCAGATCATATTCAGAAAGCAGATGGAGGTTATCCTTGACAAATGCGACCATATCCGGCTTTTTACCGTCATGGGAGATTATCGCGATTTTTTCCATGCCCCCCCATCGCATTGTGATAATGTGAGTCAAGGCTTATTTTTTTTAAAGCCGATTATCAGGAAATACCGTATGCGAACATACTATATTTTCACAGCAGGAATCGTAACCACAACATTTCGGATTTTCAAGACTCCAGTGAATATGGTCTTCCGTGAATAAACGCCAAAAAATAGGGACAGACCAATAAATTTCTTGACAAGCCATCAATTCTTATTCTTATGTCCGGCGGAAGTTATTATATTGTACATACATTGAGGTTTTTTTGAAGCAAACATTTGAAAAAGAGAATTATGTTGTTTATCCAATGCATGGAGTTGGTATTATTTCTGATATCACCACAAAGACAGTACTTCAAAAAAGAAAAAAGTATTTTATTGTTGATCTTTTAAATACTAAAATGACAGTAATGGTTCCTGTTGATAAAGCGGAAGAAGTTGGATTGCGTCCCATTATCGGCAAGAAAGAAGTTCCCAAGATTTTAAACTTGCTGAAAGAAGAATATGAGGAACAGGAAGAAGACTGGAAAATCCGTTACCAGAATAATCTGGCAAAAGTAAAATCCGGCTCCATTACAGAAGTGGCTGAAGTCTGTCGGAATCTGTATAAACGGGCAAAGGATAAAGAGTTGTCCATTATGGAAAGAAAACTGTATGAATCTGCTTACAGTTTAATCATCAATGAGATTGCTCTTGCCCGCAATGTGAGTACAGAAGAAGCAGGGAATATGGTATCGGAAATCCTCTCTATTTGATAAAAACATAAGAAATCTCTCTTTCAGATGACAAAGTTTATTTATGGGAGAGACGTATGAAACACATCTTTTATTTAGCGGTGGCCTTGGTGGCTGCCATATTGCCGGTGGTTAATGACCCATCGGTTTCCGGTTGGATAAATGGTGGGGTGACCTTTGCGGTTGTTTCCGCTTTTTATGCAATCCTCAGGTTTACCTCCAGCAAAGAAATCTGGAAGGATTTTCTGACATCGTTCTGGGGAGCGGTGATTGGGCTGATCGTGTTCGGATTAATGTGGTCTTTTTTCCACCAGTGGGGTACATCATTGAACCAGATTTGGCTGGAATTTGTCGCACTGGGTGTTTTTGTGGTGACAGGTGCTTTTACGGTAGCATCCTTTTTCCGGGAGTTTAAAATACTGGCTCCCCAGGTGGAAGAGCCTGCGGAAGAAGACGCTAATGACTACCGGGAACCCCAGCCGAAAATTCTGGATACCAGCATCATCATTGACGGACGGATCATTGATATCGCATCCGCCGGCTTTGTGGAAAATCCCCTGGTTGTTCCCAATTTTGTATTGCGGGAGATTCAGTTAATATCGGATTCTCCTGACCCCATTAAGCGGAACCGGGGGAGAAGGGGACTGGATATGCTGAATCAGTTGCAGAAACGCAAGGAACTTACTGTCCAGATCAGCTATAAAGACTACACAGAAACCAGAGAAGTGGATGCAAAACTGGTGAAGCTTGCTAAAGAAATCAACGGTAAATTGATTACCAATGATTTCAACCTGAACAAAGTGGCGGAATTACAGGGAGTGGAGGTTCTCAATATCAATAGCCTGGCCAATGCACTCAAACCGGTTGTTCTTCCCGGAGAAGAAATGGAAATTTCTGTGGTCAAAGAAGGAAAGGATGAAAATCAGGGAATTGGTTATCTGGACGATGGTACCATGGTGGTGATTGAAAACGGTGGCAAGCTGTTGAATAAACGCGTAAAGGTGAGTGTCACCAGCGTAATCCAGACTAGTGCCGGAAAAATGGTTTTTACAAAAATCATAAACCAATAGGTTTTTTACTCTGTGACTGTCCTTGTTCTGCTTTTGGGAGGCTCTGGAACCCGCTTTGGCGGGGGGCTTCCCAAGCAGTTTCTGGAAATGGAGCTTTTCGGAATGGAAGATGGCAGACGCCGGATACTGGAACCTGCCTTTGGGCAATACACAAAACTACCCCTATTTGAAGTGACTGCACGGGCTTTTCTGTGGTCGATGGACATAAAAATGGTGGTGGCAACTGTTCCGGAAAGGTATATCCAGGAAGCCATTTTTATGACCTCTCTGGAAAGATTGCGGAACGATTTTCCAAACATATCTTTTCACCCCGTGGCCGGAGGAAATACCCGCCACAACAGCTTTCAGAATTCCGCCCGATTTATCTGTAATTTCCAGTACAGTCTGGACAAAGCAGCGGTTCTGGTGCATGACGCCAATCGGCCTTATCTGGATGCGGAGTTTTTCACCCAAATCCGGGAAACCGTTTCTAAAATACACCGGAACAATCCACCGGATATTGTTTATATTCCGGGAATTCCAGTGGTGAACTCTATGGTTTCTGCCCGGGATGGGAAGGTGACCGGATATCCGGAAAGAGACTCCCTGATGGATGTTCAGACTCCGCAAATTATTCCTGGCCATATCCTGTGTGGAAAACGGACGGCGTCAAAAAAAGAATACACCGATGAAGGCAGCTATTTTCTGGAGCTGGGTTATAGCGTGGAGGTATTCCCGGGATCACGGGAGAATATCAAAATCACCTTTCCGCAGGACGCACCGGATCATTTGCGACGGTATTCCACCTGAAACGGAAATTCCCGCATATTCAATTCTTCCGGAATTTTTTTCTCTAAATACCGCTGGACAGAAGCCGGCAGAGTTTGCCGGTTCCCAAAAAGAATAAATCTGGAGCCATCTTTTCCGTAAGTGATATAATTAATTTTGATGCCGGCATTCTGGATTAAGCTGGCCTGGGTCAGTTTTTCCAAAATTTTATTCAGCTCATACGTCCGGATTTCTCTTTCCTGTGCAGCCATGGATTCCATTTTTTTCAGAACCATGCCCACACCTTTTCCTGTCATTCCGGAAATGAAAAAATAGGGAAAAGGCCAGAATTGCTTTTGTAAAAATTTTATATCTTCTTCCAGCTCGGATTTCTGCTGGGGGGATATAAGATCGGCCTTATTCAGTACCAGGATAATGGCCTTTCCTCTGCGTTTCATCAGGGCGATGATGGATTTATTCTGGCGGTCCACCCCTTCCGTGGCATCTGCGAGGATCATGGTAATATCTGCATTCTCCGTGTTTTCCAGTGCAACGTGGACGGAATAGCGTTCAATTTTATCGCGGATTTTATTTTTCTTCCGCATTCCGGCGGTATCCAGAAGAATGTAACTTTTCTGGCGATAATTAAAAACGGATTCCAGAACATCCCGGGTGGTCCCGGAAATTTCTGAAACAAGGGAAACTTCCTTCTGCAGCAGGCGGTTATAGAAAGTGGATTTTCCGGTATTTGGTTTTCCAATAATGGCAATGTGTGGCGGATCTGTTTCCGTGGATTCTTCCGGAAGGGGTTTGGTAACTTCTACCGCAGTTTCTTTTTCCGGTGCAAAGTTGGAAAAAAAACGAACAATCTCCCTCCGCAATTCCCCAATGTTTCTTTTATTCAGAGCAGATACAAATAAATATTTCTTCGCGTTCGATTGATAATATTCATCCGGGAGATTGTCTTTGGATGGGTCATCCGCAAAGTTGATCACCATCCAAACCGGGCGGGATAGTTTTCTGATAACGGTTAAAAGCTCCAGTTCATAGTCTTCCAACCCACCAGCGGAAACAACCCATAATATCAAATGGTAATCCTCCACCCGTGAAAGAGCTTTTTCCATGGAAGCTATGGTAAGCTGGTCGCTGATTTTTTTTATGTTTTCCAGCCCGGGGAAATCAGTGAGCCCCCAGGAGCCTTCTCCCCAGTCCAGTGGTCTCCGGATTAAGTCCCGGGTAACTCCAGGTTGGTCATAGGCAATGGCGATTTTCTTTCCGATGAGGGAATTAAACAGAGTGCTTTTTCCAACATTCTGTCGCCCAATGATTGCGATTTCCGGCATTAATTTTCCTGCCGTGTTTCTTCACTCATCCGAATCCAGGCATTGGGGAAAGGCAGGGAGCGGTACCATACAATAATCCAGGCGATGGCCATGAACATAGAATGGAATTCCATGGATTCTCTCATATAGAGGCCTCCCACGGCGAAGAAAAAGGACATCGCAAAGATAAATGAGATGGTCCTTTTCCCCATTAAGATAAAAGAAAAACTCAGAATCGCAGAAATCAGACCCAGGGCCTCCCATTTGAAATAGGTGAATAATTGTAAAAGGGGAATGGAGGCAAATATCTGGTCATGGTTACCTTTTAAAATCTTCAGAAGGATAATATTTTCCCCAATGTCTGCAAACAGAACCAGAAAGATCAGAAATCCATAAATCCACATACGCAGAGTGGTGAGAAATCCTCTCCTGTAAACCCATAAACCCAGGGCCAGCAGAAATCCGTTATAGGAAAGCATGAATCCAAAATCAATCCATGAGCCCAAGACAAACGCTTTCCGGTATTTCTGCCCAATATCTGTCTGGGGTTTTCCCAGAAGAAATTCAAATTCGGAAATAGATTCTGAGAGCTCCAGTCCCATGATGGTGGTCTGGAGTTTTCCAGGATTCTGTATGGCTGGTTCTGTGGGCTGTACAAATGTGATGACTAAAACCAGAAGGAGCAGTGCCGCACCCAAAAAGCGGATAGCATATATTAGCTTACCGCATCCGCAGGGTTTTTCCATTTCGCTTTCCATCCGGTTCTTTTGGATTTGTCACTCTGAATGTCAATCCTTTTCAATGGTCATTTCTATCCGTCCAATTTGCGTTTTTTAATTGCACTTTTATCCTTGCCTTTTCCACTGGTATCTATGATTCAGATAACCCACCAGAATGATACCATTAACATTGAACTGACCAGGGACAGGGCAGATATTCTCATTTCTAGGGAAATTGGGGTGGCTATTTCCAATGTTATGGAAACTGTTTCCAATAAAACCATCTATCTGGATTTCAATCGGGTGGAGTATATTGATTCATCGTTTATTGGGGTATTGATTCAGATTCACCGGGATTCGTTAAAAAAACAGAATACGGTAATTTTCAAAAATGTGAATGATACTATACGTAGTTTATTTGAATTGACCAAGCTTTCCAGTATTTTCCGGTTGGAGTAGCATGGAGATTTTTACTTCAGAAAGCAGGGAAATCTACCGATATACTCATAAAGCGAAAGCAAAAAGGCTAAAGGACAAGAATACGATATGAAAGTGTCACAAAGTCCATATAAAGAGTATAAAACAAATCAGGTAAGTTCCGCAGATCCCAAGGCATTGATTGTCATGCTGTATGACGGAGCCATTCGGTTTCTAACAGAAGCAAAAGGGTATCTGAATAGTTTCAAAACTTATGACAAGGCCAATGAGCGGATTCTCCGGGCACAGGATATTATCACCGAACTGATGCTTTCTCTGGATATGAAACAGGGCGGGGAGATTGCGGATAACCTCTTGAATCTGTATTCTTATATGAAAAAAAGTCTTTTGGAAGCGAACATGAATAAGCAGGAAAAACCCATCGCCGAAGTGATTAAAATTCTGAGCGAGCTAAGAGAAGCATGGGAGAATATGGACGAGAAAAAACCCGAAAGCGGTGAAAAGACAGGGCCGGCCAGGGGATTTGTTGCCCAGGGTTAGACTGTTTTTTTATCCAGCCGGAGGATTCCGGAAATATCATACACCAGATGGATCATGCCTTTTTTTTGTAACCCGCTACGCATTGGTTCCGGGATGAAAAGTTCCTGGTAATTTTCTGTCACAGCGGTCCATTCTTCCCCCGGCAGACTCTGGTTTTTGATTTCCACAATGGCCCGGTATACTCTGTGAGAAGTTTTTTTCCGGTAAGCATCCCGCAGAAATTGATCCAAGGCCATAACCTGTTCCATCCGGCTCCCTACTTCATTTCCTGAAGATAATTTATATTCCATTTTCTCTTCCGGCGAATGCCGGTTTTTATTCTGATTCCGCAGAGAGCGTTCCAGTGGAGTACGCTCACGGAGGGAAAATGGAAACGCATGGATCCGGGAAAAATCATGCCGATGGAGGAAGTTCATTGTATGTTCAAAATCGGTATGGGTTTCCCCCGGGAAGCCCACCATGATATCTGTCCCCAGAAAAATATCCGGAAAATGATTCTGGATGTTTTCTATGTTCCGGGAGAGTGCGTCCATGTCCTGGGAGCGGTTCATTGCCCGGAGAATCTGGGGGGATCCGCTTTGTATGGGAATGTGGAGAAAACCTGCGAATTTGGGATTTTTCAGTATGGGAATGATTCGCGGGTCAATGCACATCGGCTCCAGAGAGCTGATGCGGAAATAAAATTCCCCCGGAATATGGGATATTCTTTCCAGCAATCCATAGAAATTTATGCCCTCTTTGCGGTAATCCCCAATGTTCACCCCGGTCAAAATGATCTCGTGAAATCCACTTTCTATCAATTTCCGGACTTCATTTTCCACGGCCTCCGGATTTCTGGAGATAGATTTTCCGCGAACCTGGGGGATCTTACAGTATGCACATTTTTCATCGCAACCGTCCTGGATTTTCAGATACGCCCGGGAATAGCCTGCGTTGGAGGGAAGAAAAAAGGAAAAGCGGGGATCTTCGTGGCTGTCTTCCCTTGCTTGGGGTATTACGGAATCCGGAAAATCTTTTTTAATGATTTGGCACGTGCGTGATTTTTTCTGGTTGGGAATGAATACCGCATTCGGGAATTTTTTTCTCAAAGAAGAATCATAGCATCCCAGGACGTATATTTTTGCATCGGGATTTTCCATCTCGATTTTTTTTATTTCTGATCTGACCTTGTAATCCGCACGGGCAGTTACTGTACAAGCGTGCACTAAGGCAATCTGGGACTCTGACCGCCGGGCAGCTCTCTTCCATCCCCGTTCATATAATTCTGAAATAATGGATGAGCCTTCATAGTGATTCAGACGGCAACCAAAATGCCGGAAGAAAAAACTTCCCATTAATTAATTGGAAATACTGTGCTGAATTTCCCGGGCGTCTTCCAGATTTTTTTCCACCACTTCCCGGAAGCTGGCAGGGATGGATGAATTTTTCTGTACCTTCTGGAAATAATCCACCGCCGTATTTGCATGATTGATTTTCTTCTCTGATTTTGCCCACTCCAGGTAAATCACTCCCGCAAGGTTCTGGGCTACGGGATTGTTTTCCCGCAAGGACATGCCCCATAGAATGGAGATTTCCGCCTTCTCAAAATTTCCCAATGCCAGTTGGGCACGGGCTTCCAGCATGATGGCTTCCAGTTTATCTTTGATACCCGCCTTGTTTTTCTCAAAGGCCGCTTTTGCGTTTTCCGCATGTTCCAGTGCCAGCAATGGTTTTCCCTGGTAGAGATATGTCCGGGAAAGGACATTATACACCTTGGCCGGAATTTTAATATTATTATCCTTACCCACTTCCAGAGCCCGATACAGCGTGTGCTGGGCGTTTTCTATTTCATTAAATTTTATATAGATCAAAGCAAGGTCAATGTATGAATTCATTTTTTGTGGCTGGACTTCAATGCACTTTTTCATGTGGATTACGGCGGGTTCAAAATTTCCCAACTGCCAATGGTCATGGGCTGCCAGATACCGCAAATTAAAATTATCCAGATCAGATCTGATAACATGCCGGAGGTGATCCAAGGATTCTTCGTATTTCCGGTTTTTATAGGATTCCAATGCTTTTTTATAGTACTCTTCCACATACTCCGGAGTGGCATCCGTTTTTTCCTCCACGGCCATGGAATAATCCATAAAAAGAGAACCCAGAAAAACAGCGGTAAAGATCCATTTTTTCATTATATCAGATTTCAGGCCGTAAACCCGCCGTCAATCTATTTCAATTATTTCAAGTATGCAACCCGGATAGATTTCCAACACCCACAAAGCATATCAACCCAAAGATACACCGTTCTCCGATATGTTTGCACAATCATGTGGTGCCATACTCCCCTATGAAATTTATCAGGGATAGCGGCACCAGGACTTCCCCTGGCATCGAGGAGCTCTCCAATGGACAGTCGCGAGTGTTCGTCGATAAACCCAACCGCAGAGACGCAGTGGCCGCAGAGTTTGGGCTAATGCGACATAATCCGGCGTTGG
>DYLW01000065.1 GCA_020721865.1 Leptospira biflexa
ATTAGGATTAATTCCACCATTTGTCAGGAAATCTCAATCGGCTTTGAAAGGATTGGTAATCGGTTGCATAATTTCTTGACATGGCCATCCCAATTCCCATAAAAGTGTATGCTTTACGAAAAAATCCAAAAAGATTCACTCTCCGCCAGAAAAGAGCGGGATACGGTAAAAGGAAATTTACTCTCCACCGTTCTGGCACAGGCAAAAACTGTGGCCATAGATAAAGGCCACCGGGACACAGTGGAAGACGAACTGGTGATAAAAGTCATCCGGTCTTTTCTGAAGGGCGTCAATGAAAATATGGAGTTCATTGCCCAGGGGAAAATGCCTCCGGAAAAAAAAGAAAGCGTGGAAAGGGAAAAATCCATTCTGGAATCCTATCTTCCCCGCCAGATGTCAGAAAGCGAGCTGCGGGAAGTCATCTCCAAATCCGGGGCAGCTAATATTGGTCTGGCCATGAAGTATCTCAAGGAAAATTTTGACGGTCTTTATGACGGGAAAATGGCTTCAGAGATAGCAAAAGAAATCATCCGCTGAAATCAGAAATTTTCCGGAAATTGCTTTACATGCTGAATACATGCTCATAAATAACCAGACGGCCAGATAGCTCAGTCGGTAGAGCAAGGGACTGAAAATCCCTGTGTCGGTGGTTCGATTCCACCTCTGGCCACCATCTTTAACCCCCGGTTTTTATTGCAGAAAACAGCGTGCTGTGGAATCCCCGTACATGGAAATTTTTCCCAAAAGGGAAGTTGTATTCTCCAAAGTCTCCGTTGCTGTTATAGTTATCATATTGGAACCTTCTGAAATCCGGTTTCCATCGCTGCCCACTACCATAAAATAATAATTCCCCTTCTCCACAATGTAACCAGAAATATCCGCAGATGTACTGCCTTTCACAGAAAACGCCAGATAACGGGCATCATAAATATTTTCCGGAATATAATTGGCATAACAGAAGATAAAATATTCTTCCACCGGCAGACTTGTCTCCGGATCCACAGACGGACTCCACTGGAATTTCCGCGTGGAAAAATCAAAGGGATTCAGAAACACAGCGGATGGTTTGTCTCCCCCTTTAATTTTGTCCGTTCCGGAGTAATAATCCGCCGGCACTTCCGGGTGCATACAAGACACAAGATAAAAAGGGATAATAAGTATAAATAAATGCAATAGAAATCTAATCATTCGTCCCCGCAATCAAATCCATCATCCGGCGTTTATTGGATAGAATCTCCAAATTTCCGGGGTCATGAGAAAATGCTACATCCAGAGACCGGAGGGAATCCGTGGTATTGCCCATCAGAAATTGGCACACTCCACGGTTATTCCAGAAGGCTGCCCGGGCGGGCTCATTGACAGGGATTTTCTCAGGGTTTCCTTCTGTATAAAATCCGCAGGCCGATTGGTACTCACCTTTCAGAATTTTTTCATTTTGGTTTCTGCCATGGGAGTCCACGTATAAAAGAATAAAAGAATGGTATGTGGTGATCTCTTTGCTTTCTTTTTCCCAGTAGCCACGCCGGATTTTTTCTGCTCCGTTCTTCGCAGGGTTTTCCACGTAATGGAATGGCCAGGAACGGGTTCCAGAGTAATGCAGTTCCTGCCTCCCCATGCCCGCACAACCAGCCAGAGTGCTGCCAAAAAGAATTATGGATAATATCCTGAACATCGAGATAAACTCAGAATCAATTGGAATTTGACAATCTGTTTTTCTTCCCGGATATAGCCCATGATCTTATGGGTTGGATTGGGGAATCCCGGCAGGCAGTACCAGAATACGCGGCATAACATTGGGGAGAAAGCTTTGTGGAATATTCTGGAAGAACGTTTTCCAGGATCCGCCAGAAAAATTACCACAAAATTTAATTCTCTCTTCTGGGAATCCCCAGAGGCTGTCTTTCTTTTTCCGCAGACGTTTATGAATCTCTCCGGCAATGCCGTGGGTCCGGCCATGCGATTTTATAAAATCCCCCCATCGGCCATGGTGGTTTTCCATGACGAAATTGATCTTCCAGAAGGAGAGATAAAATATAAGCTTGGCGGAGGACACCGGGGTCACAACGGTCTCCGGGATATTATTGCAAAAACAGGCAGTGCGGATTTTCACAGGATACGGATTGGAGTGGGCAGGCCACCGGATGAGCGGATGAGCGTGGCGGATTATGTCCTCTCCAAAAGCTCCCAGGAACCGGACATGCCGGTCATAAGGGAGCTTCTGGAAAAAAACGGTTTATTTATCTAACGGAACTCCATGGAATAGCGGGCATTTTTTTCCACTTTTTCACGGGAGAACCACGCAGGATGAAAAACACCTTTTATGTAATCCTGGAGCTGATCCAGATAATGCTGGCTGCCCGGAATTCCAGACTGCCCGGTGGGGATCACCACTTTGCTGTTATCCCAGTCGGATAAATCGAACACATGGCGGTGAGACGCTCCATCCGCTGTATTAAAATCTTTATCCAGTTTATAGGAATACGGGGACACGGTATGGAAACTGCCTCCCACAGGATAGGGCCCCTTGTTCAGACCCAGAAAGAAATCCAGAATTTTCACGGAACCCAGAGGATGTTTCATAGCCAGACCATGCACATCCCCCCATCGTTTGGAGTCCCGCCCCTGGCTTTCCGCAATCGCTATCTGTACCATTATCCTGCGGATGATATCAAATTTATTCTCTTTGATATTTTTTGTATTAACATCATCATACCAAGGATTAATATCATCCAGCCAGAGCTGTTCCATGGTATACAGAGTGGGAGCCCGGTTGTTCACAAATTTTTTGTAGATTTCTTCCCCCATCTCATCCAGAAGAACATTCCGGATCAGTGCATTAAAAAACTCCTCAAAAACCCGTGGTTCGCTCAAACGGTAATCCATGGAATAATCCCATTTCTGCATGCGGTCATAGAGAGCTTTCACTTCTGCTGCGTTGGGTGATTCCGGCTTTTTCCAATATTCTTCCATAGCCAGAAGAATGTCCGGCATATACAGACGGGCCATTTTTGACATCTGGTCCAACTGGAGACTTTGCATATCTTCCACGGAAATGCTTTCTTTCTCCATCAGAACATCCACAATCCGGTCGAACCGGTAGGGTGGATAAAACCAATTGCTGATATAGTGGGGATAATTATTATCCACCGTTTTGTTATTGGCGGAAGCCAGAACACCGCTTTTGGGATTGAACTCATGCGGCTGTTTTTCAAAAGGGACAAAACCTTTCCATTCGCTGGAGTCATTCCACCCCTCATAAAAATATGTCCCTTCTTTGCGGTTGCGAATGGGGATGGAGGATGATGAATACAGCCCAATGTTACCTTCCACATCTGCGTAGACAATATTCTGGCTGACGGATTTGAAATTCTCCACGGCGTTTAAGAATTCTTTTTTATTGCCGGCCACATTCAGAAGATAAACCCCCCGCAGTTCGTTGCTGGGAGAGTTACCCAGCCATCGCATGGAAACAGCCCGGTCTTTTATTTTCTTAATGGAAGAAATAATGGGGCCGTGGTGGGTAAAATGCAGTTTGCGGATTTCCGGCTTATCCTTCCCTTTTATGCGGATCTGGAGTTCCTGGGTTTTTACGGGATACCATTTTCCCATGTACTCATATTCCACAGGATTTCCCTGGGCATCTTTTTTCACTTTTTCTTCGTAAAAATCCGCATCGTCAATCATGATATTGGTCATACCCCAGGCAATCTTTTCATTATGCCCGGCAATGACAAACGGAGCACCGGGAAGGGCCACTCCGGTAACATGAACTCCGGGTGCGTTTTGGTGGATTTGGAACCAGATACCCGGAGAGCTTAGCCCCAGGTGCATGTCATTGGCCAGAATGGGTTTTCCTGTTTTGCTTTTCTTGCCGGAAACCACCCAGTTATTGCTGGCCTTGAATACATCCAGACCATTTGCCTCTGTGTAATCCATGGCTTTCCGGAGTTTTTCCGCGTCCTGTGCATCCAACATGGCACTTTTAACGGGCGGGACATATCTATCAGTATATTGGTAAATATTGCTTTTGGTTTTGCCGGGAGCGGGCATCAGGTGGGAATACATTTCATATCCCATTTTGTTAATGATTTCCTGCCCCACCACTTCATTCCCCCAGGCAGAGGATAAATCCCACGCCATATAGCCAATTAAATTGATGGAATGGATGGCCTCCCATTTCTCCGGTTTGTAACCCAGAACGGTAAATTCCACCGGAAGATTATCGTTGTTATCTTCCAGATACTGGTTGATACCGGCAGTGAACGCCTCCAGAATTTCTTTTTCTTCCGGTCTGAGAGTTTCCATAATGCTTTGGGATTTCTGGGGAATCTGGAGCATCCGGAAGGTCTCATCAATGTCCACCAGTTTTTCCCCCAGGATTTCCGATAGCCGGCCCATGGTTACCCGTCGCAACAGATCCATCTGCCAGATTCTGTCCTGTGCCATCACATAACCAGTGGCCCGGTATAAATCTTTCTGGTTCCCGGCATAGATGGACGGGACCCCGTATCTATCCCGGAATACTTTCACATTTTGGGAAAGTCCCTTGAGGGATAAATTGCGGTTATAATCCGGCAGACCTTTTGTTTTTAAATTCTGGGTGAATAGAATTCCCACCAGAAATAAAATGGCTACTACCGCTCCAGTAATATAGATCAGCTTTTTCATTTTTCCTCCGTTCAAACAATTTTTTCCATTTTAAACACTCCATCCCAGTTCTCTCCGGGAGGATCTTCCATAAACAGCCGAATTCTTTCCTTGTAAATTTTAACCAACCTGTCCGATGGATTGATTTTTTCAATGGCCAGAATAATTTTCATGGCTTCAAAAAAATTCTGGCTTTTATAGTGTAAAATAGCACTCATCAGCTCTCCGGCGTATTGGTTTTTCAGCAGGATCTGGTCATCCGTATTGGTGTCAAAAACCTCATAGATGACAGTGGGATGCTCTTTCCCTTTTACCCGGATGGAATCAATTTCCCGTATGTAATAACGATCTGGGTTTTCCAGATTTTTGTATGTATTATCAGAGATTAAAATATCTGCTTCATACACCTTGGTCAGGTTTTCCATTCGGGATGCCAGGTTCACCGTATCCCCAATGACCGTGGTATCCAGACGGTTGCTGGAGCCGATGGTTCCAATCATCAGAAAGCCGGTGTTGATTCCAATGCCCAGATGGATGGGCGGATAACCTGCTTTTTCCCTGTCTATATTATACGCGGCAATCTGTCGCTGGACTTCGATGGCAGAATCCAGGGCGGATGCCCCAGACCGATCTCCGTGATACAGGGACATTACCGCATCCCCAATGAATTTATCCACAAAGCCGTTGTATTTTTCTATGATGGGCTCAATCCGCCGCAGATAACTGTTCAGAAATTTAAAATTATCTTCCACGGTCATTCTTTCTGACAGGGTGGTATAGGAGCGGATATCAGAAAACAACACAGACATCTGGATTCCACGGGAATCCCCGGAGGAAATATTGTTGATATCTTTTCCAATCAGCTCCAGAAACTGCGTGGGCACAAACCGATGAAAGGACTCCGCCTGTGTCTTCAGATTTTCAGCAAACCGTTCTTTCATTTTGAAGGTATTCACATAACGGATGGAAAGAAGATAAGAGTGGGATAAAATAAACGCGGCCACCCCATAGCTACCAATTTCAATGCTCTTGATCAAATAATTATGGTACGCTATATCATTGAGAGTGCTGGTAGTCAGGATCAACGCCCCTACCAGGAAGACAATGGATCCATCTCTTTTCCGGTAGATGGTTGTCCCCAGAACGATCAATAAATATCCTGCTATCAGGATGGACACCACTTGGTATATCTTCACCGTCCGGGTGAAAAAAATCGGGTTAGTAACGACCACTAATAATGAAAATGCCAAACCCAGCCCAAAGAAGAGTTTATACGCAAAGCGATTGAAATCCTCCGGAAACAAATGGTAGAGATACGCCGCAAAAAGCGGTACGGTTAGATAAAATGATAAAAACTCCATCTTCATCCCCAGTGCCCAGGGAAACTGGGGGTAAACATAATAAAACAACCGGTCACCGGTTACCATCAGGCGAAACGCTATCAGGATGGCAAAAAAACCAAAGTACAACCAGGATAGATCCTTCTGGTGGTGGACATATAGATTGATATGGTATAACCCCATGATCAGAATAACCCCGAATACTATGGTATCTATTATGGTTTTATAGATGAACCGGAGGTTCAGAATTTCATAATTTCCAATATTGATCTGCCGGGTAATCCCACCCTTCCGGTCATGGTAATTGGATACATATACGGTGACATCCAGATCAATGCGTCCCTCTGCGTTTTTGGGGACAGCCTGCAGTATTTCCAGAGGAACAATGGTAACCTGCGGATGATACGCCGGAATGGATTCCAGAGAAGATTTTCCAATCTGCCCATTCCGGGAGATTTCTTTTCCGTTCACCATCAGGGAATACGCCGTGGATAATCCATTGGTCTGAAAAGCCAGGTTATCCATGTAGGGTATGTTTTTAATGTGAAGATGAAAGGTAGCATATCCCTTCATGGGCAAAAGATTATTCCCATATTTATGGTCATTCCAACCGCTGGGAACCTTCATGTACTGCATTTTTTCCTGCCGGGTTGCTGCCTTATCCGGCGGAAGGAATTCATTCCAGTAAAATTCCCATTGGCCGTCCAGCTTGACAAAATCCTCCCCACTCCAGGCGGAAAGGTCCAGAACCCCGTCAATGGCAGAAAATCCGGAAGCTGGGATGGAATTATGCGTCCATAATACAATAACCAGAATGAACCATAGTTTTTTTATCCGGAAAATCACAACGAACTATGGAAATAACTCGTAAACTGTAAAGAAAATAAATAATCCACCGTACTCATTTTTTTCGGGGTGATTTTCCCCCATACCAACCGCTTTCCCCGTCAAAAATATATGGTGGTCGCCAATGAATAGGAAAAACCACCCAAATCAGAATCAATGGGATTGGGAAGACCATTGATATGCTGTATTGCCCCGGAAGGAACGGAAATGGGTAAATACACATAACCTGCCTTGCCGGAAAAGGAAAGCCGGGGTGTCGCAAAAACTTCCATCCCTGCCATAATCCGGAAAGCAAAATTTTCCGCGTTCAGCATGGGCCCCACTTCGTTGATACCAAAACCATTCCCCATGCTGGGATCAAAATATCCGTTGACCGTAATCACATAATACTCCACCCCCGGCATCGCAAATAAATGGACTCTCCTGTTCAGAGGGACAGAAAAATAGGCGTTGAAAATATAGGAATTTCCGGAGACAATCACGGTAAACGGCCCAGTCTGTGCACTTCCCAGTTTTATTCCATCCGCCGTAAGGGAATCATACCTTTCCGCATGTCCGTAGATCCGGGCAATGCCGGTGGACAAGGCAAAACCGGGAAAAAAACGGTATTTGAGTTCCACTCCCGGAAGCCGGGATATCCCGGTCCGGTCGATGGCGGGAATGGGATTTGGCGTGGCACTATCCCCGCACAGGGTGGTTTCCATGAATATACTCACAGCGGCGGCATTGGCCATCTGGTACTGCCGGTCCAGAAACTTCTCTTTGCCGGCAACAAGATCGCCCAGGGGAATATTCTCAGAAGCGGAATAGGTTTTCCCGCTGGTGGCATCCGTTAATTTTACCGTCAACAATGCTGTCTGACCGGATTCCGTAAGTGTTCCGTATAATAAATAATCGGCGGCGTCGAGTAGAACCTCCCTCTCTTCTCCTTCCACCAGGCCTTTCTGGTGGAGCTCCATTTCCCGCAACATAGGAGCCAGATTTCCCCTTTCCACCAGCACAAAATCCGATCTGCTGAACACAGAGGAAAATTCATCTTCCAGCAGCCGATGGTAATTTTTATCCTTCAGAGAAGGACCGGAAATGGTAAACTCCGCAATCGCCAGCCGGGGACGCAGAGAAGACTTCACCTCCGCACGGTATTGCCCGGACAGATTTTCCGCAATCTGTACGATTACTTCTCCAAAAGGGGAGGCGGATAAGAACCCACCGCATATATTTCCCAAAAGCAAAAATAACAGAAATTTTACTGTTCGCATGATTCACAATCCGATGATCCCGGCAATGTCAATCATATTTTAGCGGGAAACGGGATTTGAACCCGCGACCCTCTCCTGGCTGGTAATTAAACCCCCAGTCATCTTCCACCAATCAATTCCTCATAGTGATCACAGCCGTCTTGGTCTCCCATACCACAAGCTTTTCCATAGAATTTTTTTGCGGTGGAATAATTCTGCCTTACTCCCCTTCCGTTAGCGTACATAGCCCCAAGAGCAGTGCACCCTGTTGCATCTCCCCCATCGCAAGCTTTTTGGTAGAGGGAAGCAGCTTTTTTATAATCCTGCCTTACTCCCTCTCCGTCATGGTACATATTCCCAAGATTAGAGCACCCTACTGCATTTCCCCCATCGCAAGCTTTTTGGAGGAGGGAAACAGCTTTTTTATAATC
>DYLW01000066.1 GCA_020721865.1 Leptospira biflexa
AGATGCAAAAGGGAATCCAAAAAGGTGGTCTAAGTGCCCGCATAGAAACGGCCCGAAACATGAAAAAACGGGGGATGGAAAACCAGTTCATTGTGGAGATGACCGGTCTCACGCTGGAAGAAGTGCAAAAAATCCGGCTGTAAACGTGCTTTTTTGATTTAAGGGATGGGAGAAAATAGAGAGTTATTAATCTCTCAAGTTTCTCAGTAATTTTTCTACCGCTTCAATTTTTTTATGGTGGCGACCATTCAGATCATCAGTTTTGAGCTGTAACCTTTCCAGAGCACCCATAAACATCTGCAAACCACCCCTATCCTTGGGATAAAACTGGATGAGCGGTTTGCTATTGCGTGTATACTTTCCACATTCATAACATTTATTTTCGCAATCAACTCCCAGGGAAACTGCCTAAGGGGTTGCGGGAGGTTTGCTGTGGCCGGGAGATATAAACTGGTCTGCATTTTTTCCTGATCGTATGGAACTAATTTTATGTAAAAAATCAATCTTTTTAGAAGCCAGAAGTTCTGTATAGCTGGGCAGGACAAGCCTTTTATCTCTATTCGTTTTGGAACCCTTGGATTTTGCGAATTCTTCCAAAGCCATATATTTTTGAAAGTTATTTGTAAAATCTTCATTTTTGTGATTGTAGCGGGATGCAAGAAATTCTTTGATTGTAATATTATCCGTAAACTGTGACTGGTGGCCAATTTTGTTTTTTACATAGGTTTCAAACGATAAAAGAAGATCTTCCGGTGAATATTCCCGACCGGAATAGTCCTTAATTGGGGTAAAATCGAATAATTCAATATGTACCTGCCCAAAGCCATAAGGTTTCCCCATCCCCAGGCTATGGTGAAAGCTATCCGCATCATTCTGGCTCAGGCCACCCAGGGTTAATGCCCAGAGAAGACTTCCCAATTCCTGGGGTTTCACATTGTGGTAGTGGAGAGTAAAGGAAAAGCTGGAGCCTGCTGCCAGTGGTATAAACTTAGTTGCTACATTTTTCTGTTTATCATCCGGACTGGTAGGATGCGGACCATCCTGCAGAGGATATGTTTTGAAACCACGAATTTTAGCATCCTTATTCATATAGGTTTTGTATTCATTGGATATGATAAACTTTCCGTTTGCATCCTTCGTGTAGCCTTGCTGAATATAGGATGGATAAAAGGTGGGTTTGGGTCCACCCAATATGGTATTTATCGTTCCCTTTTTTGTTGGGGTTTCTTCTGCAATGGCCGGAGTCAAAAAAACTCTGCCTTTGAGTGCCCTTTGTTTATCTGAGCTATCATCTTCCAGAGTACCAAAAAGTGTCTGGGCAAAATCCAGATTGGATCTTTTATGTTCCTGTGGCAGGCATTCCGCAGGAGATTTCTTATAGGAAAGCCGGAAAAGGCGGGCAAGACCCATCGCCGCCAAATTATCATTCTCCAGGGTGTAGAAAACCGGGATTGCTTCCCCTTTTCTTAATTTTGGTTTGTAATAGGAATCCCATGTTTTATCTGTTCGTTGTGTGGTCGTGGTATGGATATCATCAAATACCTGGTACTGCTTTTTGGTTATTGTGATGCATTTTTGTGTGGAGAAATCTTTGATGATTCCAAACACAAATTCGGTGTGTTTCTTCTTGAATGAATTTTGGGCCTTTCCATTAGAAATTGTTATTCTATTATGGGTGGGTTGTCCTGTAAACACAATGTGGCCTTCTATACTTCCGGATTCATCAAATTCTGCTTTGCGTTTTGTCAATCCTTTTTCTTCTGTGACAGTTTTCGCTTTTATTTTCTGGTCCAGCCGTAATTCTAAATCTTCCATGTAATTGTATTTATCCAGAGCTGTGTCTTTGGTGCCAATATCTTTTGCTCCAATACGATAGAGTTCAAGATGATCCAGCTCATAGAGTTCCGTTTTAAAAAGCTGGTAAACATCATTTTCCGCATCATATCTCAGCCACCCCGCATTCACGTTTTTGTTATTCACAGCCTGCAGATAAAAATTCGCATGAAGATCCCGCACGGAAAATATTTTGTCTGTTGTTTTGAGTTTGGAGAATGAGATAATTTCCACAATATTTCTGAGCATTCCTTTTAGAGACGTCGCGGGGATCATATACTGGTTGTTCACTTTAAAAAAACTTTTGTAATTTTCATCGTCCTTATTGGTGTCTTCCCAGTCCCCGCCGTTTCGTATGTATATGGGAGTTTTTGCCGTCATCTTGAATTGCATACTGCCGGAGATTCCATCAGAGAAGGGGATATCATGGCTCACGTTTTTGGACCATTCCGGGAAAATTACCGTATTGGAATACGGGATAAAGTTATATGGAGCGGTTATTTTATCCGGTGTTCCTTTGTCTCGCTGGTTCGTACTATTGTTTCCTGATAGAGAGTTCCAACCTCTTTGTATTTTTTCCCGTTGTCCGTGACCATTGTTATGGAAATTTTTATTCTTTGATTTGTTTCCCACATTATTCTCCTTTGAATCCTGTAAAAAAGGAAGCGATTGCCCTGTATTCGGGAATACCATTTTCGTCCATTTTATAAATAATTTTATAATTTGTTGATGTTATACCTTTTGCGACTATGGATGAGGCAACCAGGTAATGCTGTTCTCTCTGGAGATACTCTTCTCCTTCTCCCAGAGTATACTGGTTCAATACCCATTCCCTGCCTGTTCTCCGGATGGTAACAGATACTTTTTTATCCCATAAGTCTGCCTCCAGAACCGGTTCCTCCGGGAGGGATTCCACTTTTTTATCCAGGACAGGGATAAAATCGGAAAAGGTCTCCCAGAATCCTTCTGCGGGATTTTTCAGGATTTGCATGAGTTCTTTCCGTAGAGAGGGAAAGTCTTTAAATATTTTTGTCTCCATTTTCATTTTTTCGCGGGTAAATACGGATTCCCGTCCATGCTTGGCCAGAAGTTCATTGATTATCTTGATATTTTCATCCATCATTCTCTCCATTTCCATTCCCCTTGAAACAATCCGTTTCCACGGTTTACCCCGGCCCCCATGGGTAATTTACCAGAAGTCATATCTGTCAATGCTTGCTCAAATGCTTCCAGAAGATCCTTCTCTATGCTTGCTTTTTCCAGAAGTACAATTTCCGCTTTGATTTCCGGACCATGAAAAAGAGCCCGCTCCGAATAGAGAGCTCCGTCCACTGCTCCTCCTGTGAATCTGTCTATGGCCACATGGTTCAGTATTTTCGCTGTAAACATCCCTTCGCTATTTTCCGATATGGCGTTTTCATTCGGTGATTTGCCCAGATAAAGGTCGGAAAAAAGCAATTTCCCACGGACAGCCACAGCCTTGCTTTCCGGGGCTTCGTTTTCTTCCACCGTTCCAAAAAGTGAGGATATACCTCTTTCCAATTGGGCGGAAAGGAATTCTATATTTTGTGCCTTGTCCGCAAATTGGCCTTTTTTCAGTGCATAATAAAACTTTGTTCGATGCCGCAAAGGCCCTTTTATTCCTGTGGCGGGGATGGTTATCTGGTCATCCGACAATCTTGCCTGATTTTCTTTCCATACAATTTTTTTCTCTTTCAGCCAAGTCATGTCTGAATGAATATCTCCTTGGGGAGCCCCAAAGAACCAGAAATATTCTGGTTTCAAGACTATGTCTAATACTGAGATTTCTGTATTCTTTTGAATGGATTTTTCTACATCCCCTGGAATTTCTGCGTTCAAGGAAGAAGAACGTGCGGAGAATTGGGGTATTTCATCTGGAATGCGGTATTTCCGTTCTCTCAGAGAAATGATTTTAAATTTTCCCATGCCTTTCCGACTTCCGCCTCCCAGTCTAAATCCGGGATTGGCCAGAACCTGGATCAATTTATTCCATAATGGCTCATCTTTGTCAGTAGAGATCATTTGCAGTTCAAAAGAAAAGCGGGTTCCAGCCGGCACAAGGGTTTCCGAAAATTTACCCATATCCGTGGCCGTTCCCTGATGGTTAATTTTTACATGATGACGGATT
Source organism: Leptospira biflexa (assembly GCA_020721865.1). Taxonomy (GTDB): domain Bacteria; phylum Spirochaetota; class Leptospiria; order Turneriellales; family DYLW01; genus DYLW01. Next base: position 3,983 of record DYLW01000066.1, read on the forward strand.
ATTCCATTTTTTAATATTTTATCTATCAGATCATTTTTGGTGTTTGTGCCCAAGGTTTCCACAACTTTTCCCATACTATCCAGAACCAGGCCAGAGGAAACGATTACCTTACTGTCTTTGGCTTCTTCCTCATTTTCCCTTCGTGAGTTACCAAAGAGATAATTCGATTCTTCTTCAGAAAAAAAAGAACGGATGCTACCTGCTAACGATGTTCCCGGTATGAAGGGATAGCCGTTTGCATCCCGCACAAATTCGGAATCAGTAAAAATATCTTCTTTTCCGGATGAGATAGAAAAGGGGGTACTTGCTTCCATCATAATCCGGGCGGTGAATATTGCATCACAGGTGAGATAGTTCACTTTTTACTCCTTTGATTTTTGGAGGCTTCTTCTGCCATTTTTTTACTCACTTTTGCCAGCAAGAAGCTCCTTTGATTAACATCCTCGCCAGAGATCATTTCTTTCAAATGAGTATCTATGGATTTTCCTTTAACTTCCTGTTTCCATATTTTTGCGGAAACTCCGTGTCCGGTGATGCCTTCTTTCCCAAAAACCGCATTTTCCGCATCTTCCCAGTGAGACTGGGTTTCGCAAATATTTCGAATTTGTGACCACTGGCTGGAGGAAGGGATGGATTCACCCAGAATTTTCATGATTTTTATCAGGTCACGGGCCATTTTTTCTGCTTTTTTTTCAGTGGAATCCAGTATTTTATTTTCATTATGGGCTTTTTCCAGCCATTCTATGAAAGACCGGGATTCTGGAGAAAGCGATCCACGATGGACCTCATCGGCTTTGTTGTTCGCTTTTTGCTTGTATTCCTGGAGAGAATATTCCGGGGCATTCAACCATGCGGGATTTATCTCCAATTGGCCATATCCTTCCGCATTGTATAATCCCGAAAAAAGAGGTATAACGATGTCTTGTGGTGCTCTTTGTATACGCTCCAGAACCAGAACAGATCCTTTAATCACCAAAAAACGCCCCCGCTGCCAGATTTGTTTATGGTTATTGTAAGGAATATAGGATCTGGTGCGAAGAAAAGATTTCTCATAATTAATATTAAAATACCGGGAATCAATGCCAAATTCCTCCGGAGTAGCTATTGCCGAGTGGTGGATCCCCGTTTTCTGAAGCAACGCATAATCAGAATAGAAAAAGATTAAAATGGAATCTGTGTCCGCTGAAATAATATGAGAATCCGGGCTCTCTGCCGGAGTTCCCAGTGAGACTTCAACACTGCCAAATTCACTGCTTTTACTCCGGCCAATAAACCGTATATTCTCCGTAAGCTCCATTATGGTTATGGTATCCACCATGTTACTGCATTCCGGACGTATAAAAATATTTCCGGAAAAATTTTGTCCTTTTGCGATTGTTTGATAGGAAAACAACTGTCCTTCCCCGGCCATTTGGTTATCTTCAATGGATGTTTTTAATATCTGGCCTTTTTTTACTGATGCAAGATATTCCGATGGTTTAAAGTAACGGGCCCGAATTTGTTTATACTGTATTTCTGGTTCTTTTTGCTTTGTGGCCAGATTATAGGTCTTTGATAGTCCGGCTTTTTTATCCGCATGGAAGGAGAGGGGTACGGGGAAAAACCTGTCTTCCCCGGCACTCAAATATGCGTTTCCAAAAATGATGCCATCCTGACGAAAGCAATTGGCGAGCGGTGGATCGAACCTATCAAAGTTTTTCAGACCACTTCCACGGATGACACTACCGGGAATATAATCCAGAGTCTGGTGGTTTCCTTCCGTTCCTGTTTCACTGGTTAAGACAACATCTTCCTGTGTATTTATGCTATACGGAATATTAATCATTTTTCCTCCGCTTTTACGGTTATATCCAATCTTCCCAATCCGCGGTTTCTTCCCGAACCAGCGAATTTAACCAGACCAGCCGCAATTTTGAGATGTTCCATGTTTATATTTTCTTCTGCATCTATATGTGATATTAATTTCATTTGGATTGTTACTTCCTTTTTTCTCAAGGTATGATCCTTTGCGATTCCACCTTCATCCAGGGATGTTGTGGAAGTGGTCCGATACATATTCTGAATAATATCTTTATTTTGGGAAAAATCAGTTAGCAGATATTTCCGGATATCCTCCGGCAATCCAGCGGAATAAAACCGCAGCGTGGCAGATTTTTCTTTGCCATCCGTGTCCCTGCCTCCATGCCCGAACATCTCATCTGTATCTATCCCTGAAAAGTCCGGATGTCTGGCCATTAATTCATAAGCATCCCGGAATAAACCCTTAATGGTTTTTCCGGGTATGACGGGCAGTCCATAATCGTCTTTCAATACAGAAAGATCCACGGAAACATCATCTCCCGTACCGGAACCGATATGCCAATAATGATAAAAAGTCCATTCCAATACTATCTTTTTCATAATTACTCCGCCACATCCAGCAATCGAAGGATATCAAAAACATAATTAACTTCATATATTCCTTTGGATGAGCTGGATATAATATCCTCTCCCGTAATTTCTGTGTATTTTTTGATAAAAGTATCTTTTATCCCTTTTTTTTGTAAAACATCCTTGTATCTGTTCCATAGATCTCTGGATTTCTGTGGATTTTCTTGAAGATTGTATACAATTTCCTTTAATATCCCACGGGATGTGCCCGCTTTTTTCAATTCCTGTGATAATTCATAGATCTTATCCAAGGTTATTTCTCCATATTTGCTATCTATGGGATAAGGGGATGCAGAAATGTTTATAAAAGGTTTTTGTTTCCACTCTGGAATTTTATCCAGATTCCCGGATATCCTGTGAAAAGCAACAGAGGAAGGAATGGAATTATCCAGATTTCTGGAATACTGCTTGGCGTGTTCCGTTAATTCCTCCGCGAAATAATATCCAACATTAAAGGGAAAATTCTTTTTCATAAAGATAATACCCGCCGACGCTGTCAGCGGCTTGGGAAGGGTGGTGGAATTTTCCATCGATTTTAAATATTCCATAGTAAATGGTATGGCAAGATCAGCCCGGACGATAATTGTCAGATCATCCCCCCCCATAAGAATTAAACGGGCGGGGATATATTTGTCTTTGGCTGGAATCAGAACTTTTTCATAGGCCGTTTTCAATGCTTCTCTGGTGGTCTGGACTATTTTTTCCGAAAATTCACGATGAGCACGACTAAACTCTTTTCCCACTATATTTTTTGCCAGCAGTTCCTGGTTAAATTTGAGAACAGTTTCCCCCATACCATTCCCGTCAATATGGATCAGAGCAATATTGGATTTTTTAGTGGCAATATGGGAAATATCCCTGGTCAGATGAGAGGAGTCAATTCCCAACCCAAGGTCCTTTTCTATGGAGGTACCGGCTCCCTCCTGGAATTTATAATACGAACCTCTGTCCAGATATTCAATTTTCCCGTTAATTGTCTGCTGCTTGTAAACCGGCAATCCCGTTCTTCTGGATACAAGAGTCACCGGGCTGGACGGGACTTCATTGGAGTATATCTTCTGCCTGCTTATTTCCAGCTTTTTTCTGAGCTCCAGGGATTTTTCTCTGGTTAATCCAGCTTCTAATTCCACATAAGCTTGGGAAATACCAATTTCTGGGGCAAATTCCGACGCAACAAGTGGCCAGTAGCGGAGAATGGTGTCCAAATCATCTTTTTTTTGTATGATTATTTTCACATTGCCCGCAGCATTCTGGATAATTTCATCGGTTTCAATTCCATAACCCCTCAAAAATTCCATAAAAAGGTTTTCATTAATGGAACGGACAATGTTGCTTGCGGCAAGGATTTCCACAAGCCGATTGCTGCGGTAAATGAAAGATTGGATGCTGTGTACGGAAAATTGGTATAAATAGTTCATTTTTGTATATCCTTTTGGGTATTTCTTTCGGCTAAGCGACCATCCCTTTATTTTAATATTCCTGGCATTAAATCGCCTTTGTAAAGCATTTTTTTCAAATATTTCCATATAAAATATCCACTTCTACTTTGAATTATTGAAATTCTGGGATTTTTATGGATATTAACAGAACAAGAAGCCCCGACTGCCCAGA
>DYLW01000067.1 GCA_020721865.1 Leptospira biflexa
CTCCTTACGAGGTTTTCTATGGTTTAAGTGTTGCACTTCAAGATTGATGATAGGCGGGTTGCATATTTAAACGTAAAAAAATTCTTGCCAGTAAGCAGTCAAAAAGGATATTGAAGAATGGATTCCATTCTTCTCTTTCTTAAAGAAAATTCCCAGTTGATTGGGGCATTGATGATGCCTTTGACTTATGGTTTCGTTGGCTGGATGACGAATTATGTCGCCCTGAAAATGACATTTTATCCACTTGATTTTTGGGGCATACCTCCTTATCTGGGATGGCAGGGAATTTTACCCCGCAAATCCCATAAAATGGCGGATAAAGCGGTGGACGTGATCACAGAACGCCTGATCAAGATTGAAGAAGTCTTTGATAAGGTGGATTCAAAAAGAGTGGAGCAGGAACTGCGTCCGCTCTTAAAAGATGTCAGTGCCAGTGTGGTGAAGGATATCATTGACGATATCAATCCCACCCTCTGGGATCTGATGCCGGAAGGTGTTAAAAGTGAAATCGTAAAACAATCCCAGACCCAGGCTCCGCATACCATCCGAACCATAATCAACCAGATCCGTTCCAATATCTATCAGGTCTTTGATCTGAAGGGACTTGTATTGAAAAGTCTCACCGGCCCAAACGTTGCCATGACTGTGGAAATGTTCCAGAGGGTGGGTGGCCCGGAATTTCGGTTTATTGAAGTGTCCGGATTCTATTTTGGCTTTATTCTGGGTCTGGCTCAGATGGTTCTCTGGTATTTTTATCCCGCATTATGGACATTGCCGGTCCAGGGTATCATTGTGGGTTATCTCACTAATTGGCTTGCCTTGAATATGATTTTCCGGCCACTGCGTCCCAAGCGGTATGGTTTTTTTACATATCAGGGTTTATTTCTCAAACGCCAGAAAGAAGTTTCCAAACAGTATGCTCATCTGGTGGCAACAAAAATCCTGACCCCCAAAAAGATTATGGAGGCCATTCTCTATGGGAAAGCGGCCACCGATATAATGGCGATGATAGCCAAATCCGTTGCCCAGGCGGTGGACCAGACTGCCAATCTGGCCAAACCTGTGATGTCGTTTACCATCGGCGGAGAAAGATATAACCAATTGAAGGATTATGCCATTGCCAAGATGACCAGTATTCTGCCGGAGTCCGCAAAAAATCTGGAAGATTATCTGGGAGACGCCATGGATCTGGAAAATGTAATGAGCGAGAAAATGGCAAATTTACCACCGGAAGAATTTGAAAATATCCTGAGATCTGCTTTTCAGGAGGATGAATTTCTTCTTATTATGATTGGTGCTGTTCTGGGTGCTGTTGTGGGATTTGGACAGGCAATGTACTTCTATTACACCGGTGGTTGACACCGGCGTAATAGAAACACGATAATTCTCAGTAAATTTTCATTTTCTTTTTGCCCAGAAGCCAGGAACCAAATCTTCTTTCTATTAATTTGGAAGAAATGTAGTAGTTTTCCACGTAGTTGTATTTATCATACATATCTTTGGAAAACACTTTTTCTTCACCCTCATTCTGGGAAAAGATGTCATAAATCTTTTTCACATGTTCTGTTATTTCTTCATGGGTCAATCCGCGGCTTCTGCCAATGGGAATTTCCAGTTGTTTCAGGATATTGCTCCAAGAGCCAAATCTTTTCAGAATTACAGCCAGTGAAAACTGATTATCGGCTTTTTTGCTGTATTTGACAAAATCTTTCATGTGAAAAGTTTTGTTCATACCCTTGTATTTTGCCTTGGCTGGATCTTTCTCTTTCAGATAAAGCTGATATACTTTTTTCACGTATTTTGCAATATCCTCATCGCTGAAATTTTTATATTGCCGGAATCCAAGTGGAATTTTAGCTTTTTCCAGAGATTCATTCCATCCACCCAGCTTTTTAACAAAAACATCAATGTACATATGGGGGTCTTCATTGATTTTGTTGTACTGGCGTATGGTAAATCTTTTGGGATCTCCACCCTGCTTCAAGTATTCATTGTAAACATCCTTCAGATGCTGAAAAGCCTTTTTGGAATCAACATTTCTCTTTGCTGGCATTGCTCTCTCCTTTGTGCTTAACTAAGACATAGACATAACATGTTCACTAATTAAACACAGTATAATTTTCTGAAAATCAATTTTGAATACATAGATAAGATAGCAAGTTTTTTTTTACTTTTCATAAAAAAATAGCAAAAAAAAGAAAATTTTCTTTACCGGCGGGTATGCTAAATGGAAATACTTTATGGGTTTTATTCCCTTTTATTACCTGATCAGAATTCTGGGCATTGCCATGGAATTATTCCGATATTTTGCCATTTTCGCCGGTGGGGGCGGGGCATTTTTGGCATTTTGCTATTATTTTCGAACAGAAGTCATGCTACGGGTTGTTTTGATGCTCATTGCCTTTGCTATTTCTCTCTTTTTTTTCCTGATTGAAATCAAAAAAAGCCGAAATAAAGCACTGGATGCCATAGATACGATAACTGAAAAAGGAGCATATTCCGCTCGGACATCCCTTTCCATAGCCCGAGGCTATTTTTCTTCCCTCGGTTCACCCACTTCCATAATGGATGCCAGAAAAAGATTGCCGGTGTTTGGTATTCCGGAGTTCAAAAAATTAATTATTTTGCTTTTTAATACAAAAAATTTGATATCTGTTATCATCGGCATTGTAATTGTGATATTATTGAATATTTATACTATACATATATTTAACCCTTTTTATGACAATACCCTCCGGAATGTGGACAATCTGGTGCAAATCCAAAGCAAAAACTATTTTCTTCAGGGAACCCAGGCTGAAGTTTTTTTTCGCTTTATGCCCGGAGCACCGGGGTTGGAGAAAATTTTATACAAATGGGAAAACCAAAAGGATTTTACAGAATTAAATATTGATAATTGGGGAGAGGTTGCCATGTTTAAACCTTACTCCACAGGTGGAATATTAAAAGGAGTTACTTTTTCAGAGCCCTTTCTCCGGAATTCAGTCACCATCAGCTTTTTATTCCGGGATAAATTGCACTATCACCAGAGCCGTTCCTTTAAAATTTACGCTTTGGATTCAAAAATTTTTGAAAATATAGAATACAGAATCCTTCCGCCTCCCGGCTTTTCCGGAGATAAAGCATGGGAAAATTCCCCCATCGCCCACGGACATTATGGCAGTCTTGTGGAATTTCGTGTATTTTCCAAAGAAGATGTCATTTCTCCGGAAGAAGTACCATTGACCAGAAACGGTACTCATTTTATCTATCGAACACGATTGACGGGTATCCAGCCAAGGGTTGTACATTTCAAAGTGAATTTGCAGGACAATGAAGCGTTCTCTACTCCCTTTGAATTTTACTACAAAGATGATCATCCGCCGGAAATTGAACTCAGGTTCAGTGAAAAATCCATTTTTATCCCCCGGGAAGGGAAACTGAAACTGGGATTGAACGCAAAGGATGATTACGGTATTTCCCATATCCGATACTATCTGGTGGATAAAGAAGATATCCTGGATTCCGGATGGATTGTCCCCCCAAACGGAAAATCTCCGGCACGGGGAATAATAAAAACCCTGGAAATTCCCGTTAAAATTTTTCCGGACAGGAGAGGTGCCCGGCTGATTCTGGAAGTCACTGATTTTAACCAGAGATTGTTCCGACATCCATATTTAAAGGCCATTCTGCCCGGACAAAGCAGTTTTGCGGAGGGACCATTTATCTCCTACCGTCCGGAAGAGGAAAGCCCTCCGGATAAGGAATTTTCCTCCACTGCGGACAAAAATGAGACAGAATCCCGGGACAATTCCATACTAAGCGAAACCAGGGAAATCCTGACCAGATTTGAAGAATCTGAACGGGAAAAAAATCAATTATGGAAACGCCGCCAGAAAAAAGACAAATTGGATGCACAGGAATGGGCAGACTGGCTGGCAAAAAGAAAGGAAATCCAGCGTATGGCTTCCCGGTCCATCCAGAAAATGGAGCAATCCGGAGAAGGGCCGGAGGATGCGGATTATAAAAAAGACGTGACCAATACCTTAAAAGAGATTCGCGATGAAAATCTGGAAAAACTGGAAAAAGATATTAAAAAGCTTATGGAAGAATTTCCGGAAGATTTTGAAACCTCATCTCAGGAAATAAAAAAGATGGATAAGGATGAGTACACGGCGGCTTTACGGAACACCTTGAATATTCTGCGTGAAAAAAAGCAGCAAAAAATATACCGGAGAGCCATGGCCGCCCTTGACCAGGAAAAGAAAAGACTCCGCGATGATATGGACAAGCATGGGGCTTTCAATCCAAACCAACACAGGGAGGAAATCTCCCGGATAAAAGAATCCCTTCAGAAAGAAGCAAAGGAGCATGGACTGGATGAAAAAAAATTTCTTCCTCCGGAGGGAGCATGGGAGCAATGGAAAAAGAATTCTGATGGTGAGAATGGGAAAAACCCCACGGGAAATTTCCGGTTTATGGACGCTTGGCAGGAGAATCTCCGGAAGGGCATGGAGAGCGATTTACAAAATAAAATGTCAGAGGAAATGCGATTTTTGCAAAATAGTGCCTATCTCTTGAATAACCAGTCCATTCTTCTGGATTCCATTGATTTTTCCGCAAATAATCCCCAGCTTCCCGCTCAGATTGCCACTCTGGAGAAAAATATTGTTTATCATATCCAGCTTGCCCTTGCCTCTCCCTCTGCGTTGCGGCATTTCACCGGATTGGAACGGGAGACCATAAAAAAACCACTGGAGGAAACCGCAGCCGCCAAGATGGCCATCCATAATAACCATCATTACACTCTCCTGTACCTGAAAAACAGATTACGATGGAAACTGAACCGGGCAAGCGGCGTTCTTTTAAAAAGAAATGAATCTCTCCAAAAGCGTATGGCGGCGATGGAAAGTGGCCAGATGAGCCAAATGATGCGGGATGCTGCTATGACCATGAAAGAATTGAACCGCCAGTACAATGGGCGTAAAAATAATCAGGCGGGAAACTCCAGTGCAGAGGAAAAAGAATATATGGAATATCTCCGGGAGAAAATAAAATTGTTGCGGGAAAATATGGAATCCAGTCAAAAACGGAATTCCAAATCTCCTAATGGCCGGGAGGTAAATCAAAAAACCCGGGAAATCATAAAACAAATGGAACAACGGGAAAAAAACCACCAGCCATATCCAGAGCCTTTTCTGGATTCCATACTTCAGCATTCCGAATCCATCCATAAAAAAGAAGAAAGCCGGGAGTGGAAATCCCAAACTGCGGAAAACTATGACCTGCTCCCGTATACGGGGGATCCGGAGCTGCCCAGAAAAGAAAACTATTACCATGAAAAGGCAGCCCGGAACCCGGCTCACTATCGTATGTATAAGAAAGCTCTGGAAGAATTACTGCCAGAAAAATAATTCGATGGTGACAGTGACATAATATGAAAGGATAAGAAAGGGAGCAAAGGGCAGACGGCTTTTCATTGTCCAATTGTCTTTATTTTCTGCGATTAATGTCCCGAACATAACATATAAAATTCCCAGAAAAGCCGCCAGAGTGACCAATACCACAGAAAATGGAAATCCAATGGAAATATTCAGAATGAAGGCCAGATAAATATCCGCACTTCCCAGGGAATTTTTTTTCCAGAATTTTAATCCAAACAGAAATATTGTCCAGATGGATGCCCAGAGCATGTCTGTATGTATATCCCCTCCATTTCCCGTGATAATATAAATATAAACAAGCCGGGCTCCCTCTAACAGAAATAGGGAAAAAATACAGGTGAGCGGGATCAGTCTGCGGGAAAAGTCATAGATAAAAATAAAGGACAGCAAAAAAAGATTGCCCAGAAAAAAAATGGTGCCGGGAAAATCCCCCCGCAGAAAAAATACAAAGCCCAAAATTCCCGCCCAGAATTCAAAAAAAGGATGGGTAACAGAAATGGGCGTTTGGCAATGGGAGCATTTTCCCAGGGAAAAAAAATAGCCCAGCACCGGGACCAGAAAAAAAGGATTTATGCTTTTCCCACAATGAGGGCAACGGGATGGTTCCAATAAAATGTGATAATATCCCGGACGAACCAATTTTTTTTTTCTGAGAACAAATCGGTATTGGAAAACCCTTTCCGATGTATTTCTAAAAAATGATAAAAATGATGAAAAAAGGATAAACCCGGCAGCTCCCCATGCCAGATCATGCCCGGGCGGCATTTTCACCCTCATAGGTCAGGAATTTCTGCATATAATCTGTGATGTCAGAAATATTTTTATCGATCATCATCCGTAGCTCGTCAGGAATCTGCTGGTCTTTGATTACCCGATAATAGTTCAAGGCACGGGTGATCTGCTTACGGTGGATAAAACGTGATGCCTTCACAAGCATGGGTTTATATTTATAATAGGCGTATTCCAGAATACTGTGATTCTTCGCCAGCGGATGTTTATGCGGGATACGTGCAAAGTCATAGGTCAGAGTGAGAAAAGGCTGGTCTTCCGGATCCGGCGGTTTTAATTCCAGAACCCCCTTGATTTCCTGTGGCATCCCGGACGGTGGCGGTGGATAGGGCGGATAATAGGGCATGGGTCCCGGAGGAGCCGCCATCTGTGGCGTTTGCATGGGCATGGGGATAAATTGAGGTGCCGCCATCGGGCCAGAGGGCGAAATAGCCGGTGCAGTCATTGGACCAGTTGGGGAAGGAGCCGCTGCGGGAGGAGCCATAGAGGCGGGGGTTCCTCCTGCCGTACTTGGGGCACCGGCGGGCAATCCCTGAACGATGGCTTCTTTTATGTCAAACAGACCCTTCTCAATTTTTCCGGTAAATTCTGTAAATGTGGCCTCCCCTAATGGCCGCTGGGGAGGGCCGTAGGGAGCCTGACCGGATTCCATATAGTTGGATAAATCTTGGATGTTCTCGCGTATTTTGGATTTTATTTTTTGGTTTGGAATTCGGTTCATTACCCGCTGGTAAATGTCCATGGCCGTTTCCGGTTCATTTTCAGCGGCAAAACGTTCGGCATTCAGAAGATTGGGATACTGGTGGGAATACGGACTGAATTCATCTATAATTTCATGTGCCCGGTAAGAAATGTATGGATTACCCTTGTAGTCTTTTTTGGGTTTACGGCCTTTATCCCGAAGGTAGCGCTCATCCCGTTCATCCTCCATTTTATCATATTCTTTCGCAGGAAGTGGCCGAGGCCGGGATTCTTCCTCCTGTTCCAAAGGTGGCAAATTATCCGGAGATATGGCTTTTTTCTTTTTATCCGGCAAAGGACGAAGTTTTTTCCGGGAAGTGGACTGGGCATTACTTTTCTCATCGGAAATTGGTGGTTGCATGTCTGGTTGTGGCGATACTCCCTCCGTCGATGGCGGCACATCCGGTGAAGGAGAGGTGGATCTTTCCTCCGGAAGCGGCTCATTAGAGAAACTCCCCTCTGCTATGGGTGGCTGAGGTGGGGCAAACCCTGCGGGTGGCGGAGCCGGGCTTTGCAGTGGGGCATAACTTGCCGGTTGAGGCGCCGGGCTTTGCGGTGGAGCAAACCCTGCGGGTTGTGGTGCGGGGCTTTGCAGAGGGGCATAACCCGTGGGCGGAGGAGCAGGGCTTTGCAGTGGGGTATAACTTGCCGGTTGAGGTGCCGGGCTTTGCGGTGGAGCAAACCCTGCGGGTTGTGGTGCCGGGCTTTGCGGTGGAACAAACTCTGCGGTCGGAGCCGAGCCTTGCGGTGGGGCATAACTTCCAGGCGGAGAGGCAAACCCTTCTTGCGGTGGAGCATAACTTCCGGGTGGCGGAGCCGGCGGGCTTTCCGGGGGGACAAAACCCCTGGGCGATGGCGGGCTTTCCAGTGGGGCAAACCCTGCGGGCGGTGCCGTGCCTTGCGGAGGGGCATAACTTCCAGGCGGGAACGATGGCGTGCCTTGCGGTGGAGCATAACTTGCCGGTTGGGGAGCAGGGCTTTCCGGTGGAGCATAACTTCCGGGTGGCGGAGCCGGCGGGCTTTCCGGGGGGACAAAA
>DYLW01000023.1 GCA_020721865.1 Leptospira biflexa
CAGAAAGGTGGGGTGGCTTGAACCTCTCTGTCGGATATGTGTCCGGGGTTTACATTTTTTCCCATATTACCCACCCTTCAGAATTCCCACTTTGGTACCCGTTGCAATGACGCGTTTTTTGTCAAAAAGCAGATTTTGCGAGAAATTCCTGGTATAGTACCGGGTAAGTATTAAAAATAATAATCATAATCGTTATTTTTTTGGAAATTCTCTAATAAAATATGGTCGATATTGCCGGCATTGCGTATATTCCTTCCAACAAACCGGGAAACCGGGATTAAAAAAACAAGGAGTTTAAACATGGCAGAAGGATCGTTTCCATTATTAGGGGATAAATTTCCCGAATTCACAGCAAAAACAACCCACGGGATGAAAAACATTCCCGGCGATTATAAAGGTAAATGGCTGGTACTTTTTTCTCATCCAGCGGATTTTACCCCGGTCTGCACCACTGAATTTGTTGCCTTTCAACAGAAATACAATGAATTTCGTGCTATGAATACCGAGCTGATTGGTCTTTCCATTGACCAGGTTTTTGCCCATATAAAATGGGTGGAATGGATTGATGAAAAACTGAAAGTTTCCATTGAATTTCCTATTATCGCAGCCAATGACGCCCTGGCGGAAAAAATCGGGCTTTTGCATCCCGGAAAAGGAACCAATACTGTGCGTGCTGTATTTGTGATTGATGCCCAAGGAGTTACCCGCACCATCCTTTATTATCCACAGGAAATCGGAAGAAATATGGATGAGATTGTCCGGGTGGTGAAAGCACTGCAAACATCGGATAAAAACGGGGTTGCCTGCCCGGCAGACTGGCCCAAAAATTCCCTGATTGGGGATAAGGTCATTGTACCGCCGGCGTCCGATATGGATACCATGAAAAAACGCAAAGCTGGTGAATATGAAAATTTTGACTGGTGGTTTTCTTACAAAAAACTTCAATAATGGAGATTAAAATGAAAAACATGGGATATCTGGACAGGGGCATACGAAGTATCATCGCAATTGTCATTGGGATTGCGTTTTTTATGGGTTGGATAAACGGGGTAACCGCTATCATCCTGGGAATTGTTGCCATTGTGTTTCTGGCTGTTTCTGTGATTGGCTTTTGCCCATTGTATACCATCCTGAAAGTAAACACAACGGGAGAAAAGAAGTCATGAATGATGGTGCAGGGGTTTGTAAATCAGATCCTTGCTGGGGCATTCCCCGTATTCAAACTGGAAGGTAAAATGATTGATGTGGAAATCCTGTTCCAGAGTAGCGGACAGGGTTTCCTTTAATTTATGGGTTTGGCTCACCGGGATATCCTTTTTCAGGTCGATGTGGCATTCCATGGAAATGAGATCATCGTCCAGTTGCCATACGTGAAGGTGGTGCATATTGGCCACTTCCGGAAAAGATTCCACCTTTGCCCGCACCATAGCGACATCCAGACCCCTGGGGGCGAACTGGAGCAGAATGCGGACACTTTCCTGGAATATTCCTATGGCAGAGTAAATGATCCAGATTCCAATCAACATGGATAAAATCGCATCCAGAATAAATACCCGGAAAAAATACATTCCTATCGCCCCCACCATAACGCCCAAAGATACCGCCATATCTCCGAACAAATGAATATAGGCGGCTTTTATGTTCATACTCTCCTTCTGTTCCGAATGCAGAAGATATAAAGAAAAGCCATTAAAAAGAAATCCTGCCAATGCCACCACAAAAACAACACCTTCCGATATTTTTTCCGGGTGCCACAGCCTGTCCACAGACTCCCTGATAATAAACAAAGAAAAAACAATCAGGATCAAGGAATTCAAAAAAGTGGCCATGATCTGGAGTCTTTTATAACCAAATGTTTTGCTCGGTGAAGGGTCTTTTCTACTCCAGCGGTGGGCAAAATAGGCCATCACCAGCGATAGTGAATCCCCCAGATTATGGAGTGCATCTGTAAGCAGAGAAAGAGAATTGGAGAGGATTCCCCCGGTAATCTGAAAAATAGTAATGGAAATATTTAACCCCACCGTCCAGAGGAGCTTTTTCCCGGTCTGCAGGGAGTGGGAATGGTCATGATGGGAATGGTGGTTCATACTGATCAAGTTACAAATTTTTTCCTCCCATGTCCAATTATTCCCATAAATCTCTTTACGCCAAATCTGCCCCTGGAATAACTTTCCATGACCAATATCTGGATGGCTGCCGGTGGAACCGGGGGACATATTTCTCCCTGTGTGGCCGTTGCGGAAAATCTTCCGGACGGAATAAACCTGCTTTGTTTCACCCTGGAAAAAAATCTGGATTACCCGGATATACGCAAACTGCCCGGCCACGTCCTTTCCTATCCTGCAAAGAAAATACCCCGCTCCCCCGGAGACGCCCTGTCTTTTTTTCTGGGATTTCTCCGCTCTTTGAGGATTCTCAGCCGGGAACAGAAAAAATCCAGACCCGATGCCATTCTGGCCTTTGGGGGATATCCTTCGTTTCCCATTCTCGCATTCGCTCAATGGAAAAAGATCCCGTATTTTCTTTTTGAGCAGAATTCACGTCCAGGGATGGTCACCCGGGTATTCAGAAAAAAGGCAAAAGGTGTCTTTTACAGTTTTCCCCGTAGCCATTATGGGAGCAATGAGCATTTAACTGGCAATCCTGTCCGAAGACAAATCCGTGAAAAATATCAACCGGGAGAAAACCATCGCCCTCCCCGCTCCATTCTGATTACCGGTGGTTCCCAGGGAGCCAGAGATTTGAACCAGTTATATCTGGCCATGATCCGGGATCCCTATTTTGATCAAATAAAAATCACCCTCTCTGCCGGAGAAAAAAATCTGGCCGATGTGTCCAGCCAGGCCAGGAAGTCAGATAACATTTATGGATTTATTGAAGATATGCACAATAAGCTCAATGAATGTGATCTGGTGATCTGTCGTTCTGGCTCCGGTACTGTTTTTGAAAATCTGGTCTTCCATAAACCGGCCATCTACTTTCCTTACCCCCACGCCACAGATAACCACCAGTTCCATAATGCGGTTTTGCTCAAAGAAGCCGGGGTCTGCGAAATAGTACAAATGCAGCCATTTAATGCAATCGAAGCGGCACGGGAAGTGAAAGCCATTCTGGAAGATAAGGATAGAATGAACAATGCCCGGAACCCAGAATGGGAAACCGGCATTCCGCTGGACGCCCACCAATCGGTCTGGGAAAGGATGAAATATCTTCTGCAATGAAAGCAATCATTTTATCGAGCATTATATCTTTAACTCTGATACAGGGAGTCTGGGCGGAGACCGTGGTTTTCCCCGTCCGGCATGAACTGCCGGAACTATATTTACCATTCCCCGCTTTGCATAATTTTTCCAAGGATGATATGTCCTGGGAATTATCCCGGCTTATATACCATTACACCCGGTTGCGAAAAATTCCCGGTTATTATCATTCCACCGCTTTGCGGGATTATTTTCTCCGCAATAATCTCACTGCATGGAACCGCTTTGGGGAAGATGATTTAAGAAAAGCCGCAAAAGGAATCTACGCAAAGAATATCCTGCTATCCAAGCTCACCCACTCGGATGGGAAATACCATCTGTCCACGGCATTGTATTCAGACTCCACCGGAAAAGTATCCAATATTATCCAGACTTCGGATTCCAGCATCATGTCCGCAATCAAAAAGAATATGGACATCCGTTATCCGGGGATTCCGTTTCTGTATAATTTCAATGCCGTCCCGTCTGTCCAATACCTCCTTCTTCTGGATTCCTCCGGTGCGGGGTATTATGAATCCGTGGATTATCGGAAGAAAATATCATCACTGGTGGCGGATAAACTGGCCGTCTGTGCGGTGAAAAACGGAGAAAAAAACATTTTCTATCCTTTCGCTGATATCCAGATACAGACCGGTAAACTGGCTTCTTTGCGGTATTCCGGCTCTTCCCTGAATGCGGAAAGCTGGCAAAAAATGAAAAGCTGTGCAGACTCCGCCCTTTCCGGAAAGTCCAAAACCCCCGTGATTCTTTACCATAACGGAGGATTGGAAAATTCCACCGCAAAAGGCACTTTCTCCCGAATGATTTCCGGTCTTGCCCGGAGACATTCCATTTACATTCTGGGCATCTCCGGCATAGACAACCCATCGCGGAAATATCTGGATTCTCTGGCATCCGGCAATAAAAATATTTTCTATTATGATAACATAGCCTGGGAACGTGCGGCCAATGCGGATGGTTCCTCCCTGTATTTGATGCTCCGCAATCACCGCCTTTACCAGGTACAATCTCTGGAATGGGATAAAAGTGCCCCGTCTGCGAGCATACAGGAAAGGCTGTACAGAAGAAACTGCTCCCTAATCTGCCTGTATGAAGAACTGCACGGAATCAAGCTGATAGAAACCGGAGACAAAGGGTATTCTTCCGATCTTTTCTACCGGTATCTCAATTCCGTTCAGGAAAAAAACGACAATAGAATACACATTGGGGGGGAACAGAATGTTCGCCTTCTGGTGCGGACAGATAACATTGCTTTCTGGATTCAGGTTCCTTACCGGGAATACCTGGCCGCCCGCAGTGAACAAACCCGTTCCTATTATTTTATGGTTTCCTTAACCGGAGAAAATATATCCAGCCAGAATATCAACCACCGGGGCTACGGAAAAGTTTTCTCCAACAGAAGTGAAATCCCGGCCCTGCTGGAAATTTCCATGCGGGATTATTTCCAGAATCCGGAGGCATATCTCCACAAAAGCCTGCAGGGAGGATCTTTTTATGTGTTTGGCGGGGAGATTCTGGAAATTCGCCTTGACGAAAGGAACAAAACCCGGGACTGGGAGTATTAAATGCACGCCCTTGGATTCAGGATTCTTTTTATCACCATAGCCACAGGCTTTTTTTCCACCTGCTCCACTAATCTGCCGTATGCGGAAGAGGACTCTCTGAAACGCCCGTACCAGTTAGAGGCAGTTGCGGCATCATCGGATTCCATCCGGCTTTCTTATATGGTGACCAATACGGAGAATACTTTCATCGGCTATAATGTTTATATATCACAGACTTCCATACCGGACTCCTATATCACAT
Source organism: Leptospira biflexa (assembly GCA_020721865.1). Classification (GTDB taxonomy): domain Bacteria; phylum Spirochaetota; class Leptospiria; order Turneriellales; family DYLW01; genus DYLW01. The sequence continues at coordinate 5,067 of DYLW01000023.1, forward strand.
CCAAAGTGATCGCTCCCTATCTCACAGAAGGATCCCAGCCCAGCGTCCGGCACACATCGGACGATTTTAATACATCCCAGAGCAAGGCCCTGACGATCGATTTTCTACGGTATGGAATTATACGGCTTAATCCCGGAGAGACATATTACATCCGGATGAGTGCATATTCCTATAATAAAGTGGAATCCCTGCCCTCTCCGGAAGTGAAAGTGGTTTTACCCCATTAATTGTTGCTGGACATTTTGGCCAGACGTTCTGCGGGAGCCACAATGTCGGTTACGCGAACACCAAAGTTTTCATCAATGACCACAACCTCACCACGAGCAATCAGTTTCCCATTCACCAGCAGATCCACCGGTTCACCAGCCAGTTTGTCCAACTCAATAATGGAACCTTCCCCCAGACTCAAAATATCTTTCACATATTTTTTGGTACGCCCAAGTTCCACCGTCAAAATCATCTGCACGTCAAGCAGAAGTTCATAGTTGGGTGGCAGGTCTGCTTTACGGGATTGCATTCCTCCTTGGTTAAAACTGGGATAGGATACTTCGTTATAGGGTATCCCGGTGGGTGCCACCGATGAAGAATTACCTTTGGACTGTTGCCCCATCCCCATATTTCCAGGCATGGATACGGAACCAGACTTGGCCCAGCGGGTGGCACCGGCGTGATCAATATAGTGGACCAATTTTCCGGATTTCCCGCCTTCCACGGAAATATTATAAGTAATCCGGATTGCTTTGGGGCCGTTCAAACCCAGCGGTTCTCTGCCGGTATAAACAACACCATCGGGTGAACTGGGGGATAAATTATCGCTGAATTTATTGCTTAAGTTCTGACTCAAAGAAGAAAGAATGGTATTGGAAACTTCCCCAATGGCGGAAATCTGTCCTTCATCAATAGTATCGGAATCAGTATCGGAACCCATCATGGCAGCTCCGATATTTTTGGCCACATCCTCCGGATATATTAGTGCGGTGGGAACAGATCCCATATTGACTTTCACCAGAACGCTACCGGGCTGGATATCTCCCGGGATCACAGGAACCTCTTCCACATAAGCATTGCTGATGCTTACGTTTCTGGTGATCATTGTGGAGGCCTGCTGTGCCGCAATGGATATTGCTTCATTGAAAGAATCGGAAAGCAAATCTGTTTCCACTGCCCCCAGAGAACCATCGCCCATGCCGCCGCCGGAACCCATTTTTACGTCCAGGGAACCGCCTCCCTGGGACATATCGTCAGCACCCATTAAAAGGGCATCAATTTCGTCTTGAGATAAGGATCCATCGCTTGCCATAATTCCTCCGTTAACTGATCACAATTTCCTGAAAATACACTTCTTCAATTTTCCCTTCGCTTAAAATCATATTAATCTGGGATTTAATTTCTTCCGCCAGATTTAATTTCTGCAGGGGAGTCTGCAATTCTTCTTTTTTCTTACCGCCCAGAATTATATTGATTATATGCATCATTTGAGTCTGGCGGTCAAATAATTCTTTTTCCAATGCTTTATTGTCTATTTTGAACCCAAAGGCCAGGGTCATCTGGATATAGTGTGCTTCATCCACATCCGATGTATTTACCCGGAATTCCTTCGCAAAAGCAAAAGTTCCCAAGGGAGGCGGAGCGGGGGCAATCACAATGTTCTGTTCCTCTTTAAAAGCATCAGATTTCACCTTTTTTGCCACCAGATAGGAAATGACAAACATCAGCAAAACGCCAATGATCACCCCGACGACCCACATGAGTATCGTAATCAGCTTTGAGCGTCCTCCGGAAACCGGTGCACCGGCGAGGGCCTCCTCTTCCGAGTCTTCCTGGACATCTTCATCATCACCCATTGATTTCCTCCCAATTCAAATATACTATATTATCGTATGAATGCAAAGTCGCTTTACACATTTTTGTGACATAATATCACGTCAATGCCATTCGGTCTGTGGTACTTTTTCAGCGGGGAGCTCTTTATCCGGATAATTCCTTTTATACTTATTCTGACTCAGCACCACAATATCCACGCGACGGTTGATGGCCCGCCCTTCCGGGGTTTGGGACTCCGTGATGGGGCGGTATTTTCCATAGGCCACTGCGGACATCATACCCGGTTCCACATTTTCGCTTTCATGCAGAAACCGCAGGACATTAACAGCCCGCTGGGAAGACAATTCCCAGTTTGTTTCATAATATTCAGAACCCTGATTTGTGGCCAATGGGCTTTCATCGGCATGGCCTTCTATCCTTACCATGGAATTCAACTGCGGAAGGAGTGTTCCCACTTTTACCAGGGTATTTTTTGCTGTTTCCGTGAGGCGGGCTGAACCGGGCGGGAAATGATCATTCCCAATCAGGCTGATAATGAGGCCCCTCTCATCCTGTTGCAGTTTCAATTGTTTTGACTTGATTTCCGGTTTGAAAATCTCACTGGCCACCTGGTAGGATTTTGCAAGTGCAGAGCCTTTCTCTGTTGCCGGGAGTGAGGATAGAGTCATCCCCATTTCTTCCAGATCTCCCTTGGATAATGTCTGCCCGCCCTCAAATATTCCCAAAGAACCAGTGAAGGCTGTCATTAACAGACGCAGTTCCTGCCCCGGAATGGCGGCGGTGGTAAACAACATCACAAAGAAGGTAAGAAGCAGCGTCACCATGTCTCCATAGGTTGCCAGAAAGGCCGGCAGACATTTGGGACAGTCAGGACATTTTTTTTTGGCCATTACTCTTCATCCTGTTGCTGCTTTAATTCCACCCTTTTCTTTGGATCCAGATAGCTGGAGAGTTTTTCCTCCACGATCCGTGGATTTTCCCCTGCCTGGATGGACAGGGCACCTTCCAGCATGATGGATTTGACCACAACCTCTTCTGCTGTCCGGGCTTTTAGCTTGTTTACCACGGGGATAGCTATAATATTGGCCTCCAGCGATCCGTACAATGTGGTAATAAGTGCGGCAGCCATACCCCGTCCGATGGCGGCACTGTCCCCTCCCATATTTCCCAGCATCCCCACCAGACCAATGAGTGTTCCAATCATACCAAAAGCCGGACCCATATCACCCAATACCGCAAACCAGTCCCGATTTTCGGAATGTCGGGCCTCCATCGCGGAAAGGTCAATTTCCATTACGTTTCTTACCACATCGGGATCGGTTCCGTCCACAATGAGCTGGAGAGCTTTCCGCATAAACGGATCATCCAGTTTATCCATATCATCTTCCAAAGCCAAAAGTCCATCCCTTCTGGCTTTTTCTGAAAAGCTGACGATCTCCTGGATTTTTTTCAAGGGGTTATAGGATGTCTGAGAAAAAATCATCTTGTAAAGTGACCAGGCTCGCTTGGTTTTATCAATGGGATTGGAAATAACCACAGATGCCAATGAACCAAAGAAGGTAATGAAAACAGACGGGATGTCAATAATCTGTTCAGCGGTCAAACCAGTAATAATAATACCAAAAACAACCGCGACGACCGAAAGAATGGTTCCACCTAAAGATGCTATATCCATAATTTACTCTGTCCTGGTTTTATTTAAAAAAATCATACGGTTAAACTCGATTATACTCTTTACAATTTCGGAGGTTTTTTCCAAAACAATATATTTTTTTTCATTGGTTAATGTTATCACTGTATTTGGAGTCTCTTCCATGATCTCAATGAGATTGGGATTAATAAAAAACTCTGTTTTATTGAGCCGCGTCACTTTTATCATCATTTGTGGTATCGGCAAAAGGGGCAAAAAATTGAAACTTTATTGCCTCATTCTAAAAGGGTGAATAAATGGATGCTCCAGGCCCAAAGGGGTGTTATTATATATCTGAATATTATTTCTTACCGATTGGAGCAGATGTTCCATGTTATTTTTGGTTTTGCGAAATTCCATGCTTGTTTTTACAGCAAATCCTTCTCTTAATAAAGCGTAATCTGCTTTCGCAAGAACCATGCCCATTTCCCTTGTTTCCATCCTGGCCAGATACGAGGTGGCAAAGGCCACTCTGGGATACGCATAGCGGTTGAAATACTGGGTATCCGGAAACGACAGATCCAACCCGGCCAATTCCAGAATATACTCATCGGTGGCTGGCATTCTATTCTGAAAAACATCCAGAATCCAGAAAAGGGCCGCACCGGTGACTGTCCCCGGAGAGCGAAGCCGGGTGAAACCGCAGTCCGGGTCAAAATCCATGCAGAATGCAAAAACATTGGGTGCTTTTACGGGCAGATTCCCCGGATGGGCATGTCGGTAAAATGCAATATTCTCCCCGGAATCCAGCATGGACAGATATGAATGCCGTCTGGACTCCACTGAAAAAATAATTCTATTCCGGGGATTCCATCTTTTGATAAACAATGTGGCAATGACATCCGCCAGCACAAAGGCATAATCATCATCCACCCAACCCCGGATATTTTCCTCCAGATAATCCAGGGAGGGCCCTCCGGAGACCAGAACCACCCGCCCCCCGGAAAGCAGCAGATTTGCCTGGGAGATGTCCTTTGCCGTAGGAAATGCTTTTTTATACATCCTCAGTGTCTTCCGGGGAAATCTCCAGAGCATAATACCGCAAAACGGTGATCTTTTCCATCGGCTTATCCTCCGGAATACCGGCTTTTCTTTTCAGATGATAGACAAAACTCCGGGGTTCCGGCAGGGATTCCCACACGGAAGGCAGGAATGTGGCGGAACGGAAGCCGTCCCGGAGAATAAGACCGTCTCTTCCGGGTACAAGCTGTGTATAGAAAGATTCTTCATTGGAAAAAGAAAAGGGCACCGGCTCCGTGAGGATGGAAACAGAGAGATGCAAGACCGACCATTCTTCCGGGGTTAAGGGCAGGAAACGGGAATCCTGGAAAGCGGCAGCATAGGCATTGTGTGCCACATCGGAAATAAGAGGACGGGTGGCCACAATACTGCCAATGCAACCCCGTAAATCCGTTCTTTTCTTCAGGGTGACAAAAGTGGCTCGTTTTTCCCGTAAGGCGGTGGGAAAATCTTCCGGGTCCACAGGCATCTCTTTTTTATGCTCCCAAAAATAACGGATGGATTTTGCGGCCGTATCCAGAATCAAAGCCTTTTCTTCGCGGGAATAGGGATTTGCTTGATATTCATTCTTTATCATTCTTGTCCTCATAAAACAGAAAAGATCCATAACCCACCACCCGGGAATAATCCCCGGACACTTCCCCGGAATTACGGTACTCTGTCTGGATCCCTTTCCAACCGTATTCTTTGGCCATGAGAAGAAAACCCCGGATTCCTGTCCGTCCGCAGGCAGATTCATAATCCAGATCTTCCGGGGTCAGGGACACGATAGCCCGGGCGGTCTCACTGTCTTTCCGGCGGGCGGAACCATCGTCCAGAAAATGACTCATATCACTGCTCAGGATAAAAAAACTCCGGAATTGTTTACCCACAAAAGAAAATACCTCCTTGAGTCTCTCCGGGGCGATTTCCCCTGTCACTAATGGCAAAATTTTGACACGGGGAAAATATCTACGAATAAAGGGAAGCTGGACTTCCAGAGAATGCTCGGTTTCAAATGCCGCCCGGTATGATTTTGCGTGCTTTTCATGAAGGATGGCGTCCACTGCTCCCCGGTCAATGGGGACTTCCCCACCGGGAATCTGGTACGCATCTTCCATTAAGGTGGAAATCCCGGAAAATCCCACCCGGTGCGAAGGAGCCACCACCACAAAAAGAGCATCATCCAGCCATGCTCCCCATTCCCTCACAATCCCCCGATAGATATTCAGGGCAACCTGTCCAGAATACATATAACCGGCATGGGGAACAATAATCCCGTGCGGTAAAACATCCGGCGGAAACGGGATGGGTGTGGCCAGGTTTTCCATCTTTTCCAGAGTTTTCCTCAAAGCAACGGGATTTTCCGGATAAAAGCTGCCCGCCACCCGGGAAGAAAATATTCTTTCCGCCATAGTTTTATTTTATAAACCATCTTCTCCCCGTCAAATGGATTTGCGGTGGTGGTATATGGCGGAAGATAAAGTAACCTGCGATTTGTGTCCCCGGAACTGCCGTTTAAAAGACGGACAGGCCGGATTTTGCCGGATACGTAAAAACGAAGGCGGAAAAATTGTTTTAACGGACTATGGCTACATCACCTCCATCCAGATTGACCCGGTGGAAAAAAAACCCCTCTATCATTTCCTGCCGGGAGAAAAAGTCCTATCCATTGGAATGCAAGGCTGTAATCTGTACTGTAAATTCTGCCAGAACCATTCCATTGCCCATCCGGATAAAGGCCAAGTTTCGGCCTTGGAGACTTTTTACAAAAAAAATATGAATCCGGAATTCATTGTTTCCCTGGCAAATCATGAAAAAATTCCCATGATTGCCTTTACCTACAATGAGCCCATCATCGCTCTGGAGTTTGTCCAGGATACCTTTTCTTTAGCACGACAAAACGAAATAAAAAATGTTGTAGTGACCAATGGGTATATCTCCCCAAAATATTTTGATCCATTTTTTGAGGATGTGGATGCGGCTAATATTGATTTGAAATTTTTCCGGGAAGAAAAATACAGAAAATATGCCAGCGGGTCACTCCAAACAGTGCTGGATACCATTCAATATGTTTACTCGAGAAAGATAGCACTGGAGATCACCACTCTAATCATTCCGGGGGTCAATGATTCTGATGAGGAAATAGGGGATATTGCCACATGGATTTCCCGGAATCTTTCCCCATCCATCCCGTTGCATTTGTCCGCATTCCATCCGGATTTTAAAATGCTGGAATTTCCTGCCACTTCCCCGGATGTCCTAACCCATCTTCAAAAAGTGGCCAAAGACGCCGGGTTGAATCATGTGTACACAGGAAATATCCAATCCGAAAATAATCTCCTCTGCCCCCGTTGTGGAAAAACGCTTATCACAAGACATATTTATCAGATTAAATTAGACGCCGAATTTAGAGATACAAAAAAATGCCCGGATTGTGGGATGGAAATCTCGGACATCCATCTTTGAAACTTGAATAATCACCAAAAAAATTTACCGTTTTATATAATTTTCTAAAAAATATCTGCAAATGGGCGATAATAATTATGTCACATAAAAAACCAACGACGGAGTCCCCCCATGAAAAGAAAAAATGATCTGATCCAGAGAGAAGAAATCCCCTTTAAAAAAACCCTCCAGAGTTATCTGAAACACCGGGGTCTGGAAATTGAACTCCAGTTGAAAAGCGGTGAAATTGTCACAGTGGATAACAACCTTTTACACGTGGATGAGCATAAAATATCGCTAACCCACGGCGGAAAATTGATGAACATAACGTTCAATGACATATCTTCCGCCGACATCTTTGCTTATTAAATATTAAAGTTCCACAGCCCGGTACCGTTCAAAATCTTCCTGATTGATAACATCCAGGAGTTCATAAATACGTACCGGTTCATTCTTTCCTTTCACTTTAATTAAATCCAGCTCTCTGGTGATGACCTTGTCCTTCACATGTTCATAGGTGAATTCTGATATAATGATCCGGGTTCCGTATACCTTATTGGTTCCTTCCAGACGGGAACCCAAGTTAATGGTATCCCCCATCACGGTATAATCCATCCGGTGAGTGGAACCCATATTCCCCACAACGGCATCCCCCGTATTCAAACCAATACCGATGTTGATTATGGGTAGCTTCTGGTCTTTCCATTTTTCCTGAAGTTTATTCAGAGTGTCCATTTGTTTCAGGGAGGCAAGGCAGGCCATATAGGCGTGTTCTTCCATCGGCAGAGGTGCCCCCCAGAAAGCCATGATGGCATCTCCCATATACTTATCCACGGTACCTTTGTACGCAAGGACAATTTCTGTCATTTCAGAAAGATAATCATTCAGCAGGTTCACCAGGCTTTCCGGGCTCAGGCTTTCCGATATGGTGGTAAACCCACGGATGTCAGAGAAGAAAATCGTGATTGTCTTTTTCTCCCCCCCCAGTTTCAGGGCATCCGGATGAGCCAGAAGCTGGTTCACCACGTCCTTGGAAACAAACTTGGAGAAAGTGGACCGGATATATTTTACATTTTCCTCTTCTGTTAAAACCTTGTATCCAATGATCGCAATCAGGGAAACCAAAGCTTCCACAAATAGGGAGAGAAAAACATGCATATACTGCATGGTTATAAACACCATGATGGCTTCCGCTGTGAACGCCACCACAAAAACCACCACCCAGATGATGACAAATTTAATGTTATAGCGCGGGACAATATAGCCCAGAGCCACCGCAAGCAGCAGATATATGATATAATTCAGCCACTCCGGGGCGAAAAAAACATAATCCTGGTTGAGTATCGTGTTAAGGGCATTAGCGTGGTGCTCAATCCCAGCAGTGGGACCAAAGGGGCTGGGGTGTACGTCTTTTGCAACCCCGGTGGCATAATACATAGCCACCAGAAGAATCTTATTGATAAAAGGATCCCTCCCCTCTTTCCCAAATTCCCCGGCTGGAGCATCCGCGATATTGATGAAAGACTGGGAACGAAATGTCTGGGTGGGAGGCCCGATAAAATTAATATTCATGAATCCTTGCTCATCGATGGGTATGGTAATCACCCTCTCCGGATTGGGTTTGGTCATAATATCGTGCTCAATGGTCGCCAGCTCTCCGTCTTTCCATATTTCAAATTTTATTGTTTTTTTGGGGATGTTCTTTATTTTGATATAATCACCCAGCTTTACTTCCACATCCCTGGATACATCAATTCCAAAATAATTGGCCGCTATTATGAGGTCAATATTGGGATAAATATTATTCTTCCACTTAATGACCAAAGGCATTTTACGATTCATACCATCGCTTTCCAGGCGGATATTCGCAAATCCCATACCAGCAACAGCTTTTCCAATGGACTGCATGGGAGGCTCCGGATGGCTGATCCATTCCGGATACGAGTTGTATTGCGTTTCCACCACATTGTTGATCCGGAATCTGTCCAGCTCCTGGATACGGGGCATGATCACCTGGTTAAAATAATCTATGTCATTGGGAGGCAGGGTCTCAAAGCTGTAGTCCACTACCACCTTTTTACTTTTCTTCACTGTTTCCGAAAAAAGGGCGGTGGCCCGTACCATCTCCGCATAGGATATGGCTATATTTCTCCTTTTGTTGTTATACAAGGAATCAAGAATCTGGTAGCGGATTTCATCGGACAGATTCAGAAGCCCATAATTATTCTTCACCTCATCCACAAAGAAAATATCAAACATAATAGTGGAAACCTTGGAACCATCCAGGGCTTTCAGCAGATTCGCATATTTTTCCCAGGAAAAAGGATATCCCTGGTACTGATTGACCGTATTATTATCAATACCTATGATTTCTATGGCCGGATGGGCACGCGGGCTGAACACGGTGGTGGAAACCCGGGGATCATTGGCATAGTCCACCGGCAAAACCTGACCGGAGGCAAGACGGAAGCGAAGGTCTTTTCCAAAACTTTCAATGGGCTCCAGAATGTTCAGATACCGATGGGTCAGGATAAAAACAATCCCCACGACAACAGCCAGGAACATTCCCATGGTATTCTTTCTATCCAAGCCCAGAAAATTGACCTGCACCAATACCAGATACACTCCATAGAAAAACCCAAATACTCCCAAGGTCATAAACAACAGAATGATATCTGCCCAGTTCTCGGTTAATTTTGGGTCTAATACAACGGACAAAATCCAAGTCACTATTCCCACGAAGAGTAACACATAAGAGGCAATTGCCATGCCGGTGAGCCATTCGCTCTTTTTTTCATCAGACATGGACCAGAATTTCCAGTTTAATGGAAACGGCAAGGAATTTTTTATTCCATCGGATTTTCCCGGCAGAAAATCCCGAACCCATGGGATTTATTCAGTCTGCAAATTTTTATTCGTTTTTTTCTTGTCACCGGATAGCTCATTTCAATGTTGATCCGTAAATAACAAAAAATGGATGGAAAAATGAATTGGATAGGAAGAATGATAGCATCCCCATTGGCAAAAAAATGGGTGATGGGTTTAACAGGTTTGTTTTTAGTTTCTTTCTTGTTAGTGCATTTGTCCGGTAATTTTTCATTATTCAAAAATGACCAGGGTGTGGCGTTTAATGCGTATTCGCATTTTATGACCTCAAGCCCCCTCATTAAAGTAATGGAATACGGGCTGGTGCTGGGATTTTTACTGCACATTCTGCAATCTTTGTATTTAACTATACAAAATTATTCTGCCAGACCAGTGCGGTATGCGGTTCCCAGCTCAGGAGATAGCAGCTCCTGGAATTCAAGAAATATGGGGCTAACGGGTAGCTTTATTCTTGCCTTCCTGCTGGTGCACTTTAACAGTTTTGTGGTCACGTACAGGATCACAAAAGAATCTGAAAATATTTATCAGATTGTTGTGAATGCGTTCCAGAGCGGATGGGGCGGATGGTACTGGTTGTTTTATGTGTTTTCCATGGTAATCCTTGGGCTGCACCTGAACCACGGTTTCCAGAGTGCGTTCCAGACGTTTGGGATAAACCACAAAAGATATACCCCAATCATTAAGGGATTTGGATGGATTTATTCGGTAGCGGTTCCGTTAGGGTTTGCGACCATGCCGGTCTATTTCCGTTTTTTTAATTAATTTCAAGGAGTCATTATGTTAGATGCAAAAATTCCTGAAGGTCCTTTAAGTGAAAAGTGGACAAAAAGAAAATTTGAATTAAAACTGGTTAACGCCGCCAATAAACGTAAGTATGAGGTGATTGTGGTGGGAACCGGATTAGCTGGTGCCGCTGCCGCTGCCAGTATGGGTGAGCTTGGGTACAACGTAAAAGTATTCTGCTACCAGGACAGCCCCCGTCGGGCTCACAGTATTGCAGCCCAGGGCGGTATCAACGCTGCAAAGAATTATACCAATGATGGGGACAGTATATTCCGCCTGTTTTATGACACCATTAAGGGTGGAGACTACCGTGCACGGGAGGCAAACGTCTACCGTCTGGCCGAAGTGAGCAATAATATTATTGATCAGTCCGTAGCCCAGGGCGTTCCTTTCGCAAGGGAATACGGTGGAACTCTGGATAACCGTTCCTTTGGTGGAGCCCAAGTCTCCCGTACATTTTATGCAAGAGGTCAAACCGGCCAACAGCTTCTCTTGGGTGCATACGCATCCTTGAACAAGCAAATTCATGCGGGCAACGTGAAGGTGTATAGCCGTCACGAAATGATGGATTTGGTTCTGATTGATGGCCATGCCAAGGGAATCATCGTCCGGGATATGATCTCCGGAGAAATCAAGAAGTTTTCCGCTAACGCAGTGGTTCTGGCAACCGGTGGTTATGGAAACGTATTCTATTTGTCCACCAACGCAAAAGGTTCCAACGGATCGGGGATATGGAAAGCATACAAAAAGGGAGCCTTCTTTGGAAATCCCAGTTTTACCCAGATCCACCCCACCTGTATTCCGGTTTCCGGAGAGTACCAGTCCAAATTGACTCTGATGAGCGAAAGTCTGCGGAATGATGGACGGGTATGGGCACCCAAAAAAGCCGGGGATAACCGTCGCCCTGATGAAATACCGGAAGAAGAAAGAGATTATTTTTTGGAAAGGAAATACCCATCTTTTGGAAACTTGGTTCCCCGAGACGTTGCAGCACGCAACATCAAGGAAGTCTGCGACGAAGGAAGAGGCATTGGACAAACTAAAACGGCTGTTTATCTGGATTTTGCTGATGCCATCCAACGTCTGGGGAAAGGTGTCATAGAAAACCGTTATGGAAATCTTTTTGATATGTACCAGATGATCAACGCAGAGAATCCTTATGAAGTACCCATGATGATTTATCCTGCAGTTCACTACGTCATGGGCGGTCTCTGGGTGGATTATAATCTGATGAGTACCATTCCAGGGTTGTTTGTTCTGGGAGAAGCCAATTTCTCCGACCATGGAGCGAACCGTCTGGGGGCAAGTGCCCTGATGCAGGGGCTTGCTGATGGCTACTTTATCATACCTTATACCATCGGTGGATATCTGGCCGGCCTTGGGTTTGAGAAAGTGGATACCAAGCATGGTTCTTTTGATGCTGCAGAAAAAGAAGTTAATGATCGCATCCAACGGATGTTTTCTGTTAAAGGGACCAAAACATCGGAAGATTATAACCGGGATCTTTACAAGATCATGTGGAACAAAGTGGGAATGGCCAGGGATAAAAAAGGTCTGGAAAGTGCAATTTCCGATCTCAACGCAATGAAGGAAGATTTCTGGAAAAATATTAAAATCCCCGGTTCCCCCAATGAGCTGAACCAGTATTTTGAGAAAACCTGGAGACTTTCCGATTTTATTGAGCTGGGTGCCCTGATGGCAAGAGACGCTCTTCACAGAGAAGAAAGTTGCGGCGGTCACTTCCGGGTGGAACACCAGACGGAAGAAGGCGAAGCCAAAAGGGATGATGAAAACTTCGCTTATGTTGCCGCGTGGGAATACAAAGGTGAAAACGCGAATGACCAGCTCCACAAAGAAGAGCTGAAGTTTGAAAATGTCAAGCTGACGCAAAGAAGCTACAAGTAAAAGAGGAAGCCATGGAAATAACATTAAAAGTCTGGAGACAGAAAAACGCCCAGTCCAAAGGTAACTTTGAGACATACAAATTGGATAATGTTAACTCTCACATGTCCTTTCTGGAAATGCTGGATGTTTTGAATGAACAGTTAATAAAAAATGGAAAAGAACCCGTAGCGTTTGATCACGACTGCCGGGAGGGAATCTGCGGAGCCTGCGGATTATACATTAACGGAAGACCCCACGGCCCGGTCAAAGGAACCACCTGCCAGCTTCACATGCGTGTTTTCAAAGACGGGGATAAAATTGTGGTGGAGCCATGGAGAGCGAAAGCATTTCCCGTGGTCAAAGATCTTATTGTGGACAGAACCGCCTATGATAAAATTCTGCATGCTGGTGGTTATATTACGCAGAAGATTGGATCTGCCATGGATGCCAATTCCATTCTGATTGGGAAAGACATTGCCGAGTCAGCGATGGATGCGGCGGAGTGTATTGGATGCGGTGCCTGTGTGGCCGCTTGTAAAAATGCGTCCGCCATGCTGTTTGTATCCGCAAAGGTTTCCCATCTGGCACTGTTACCCCAGGGCAAGCCGGAAAAAGCCCGCCGCGTGCTGAACATGCTGGATGCTATGAAAGAGCATGGGTTTGGTAACTGCACCAACACCTATGCCTGTGAAGCGGAATGCCCCAAAGGTGTTTCCATTTCCCACATAGCCCGCATGAACAGAGAGTATATTGCGGCAACATTTGGATCAGAAGTATAAGCGAAAGCTTATACTTCTTTTAATACTTATGCGAATAGTCACAATAAAAAAAATGTATGTACAGGGAGTAGCCATTGGGCTTTCCCTGGCATTCACTATGGGTTTCTTGTATGCGTGCAAAAAAGGAATCCCCTCCAAAAAGGAAATTATGAGTCAATTAGAAGAAAAACCCCGGAATGAAAAAAATCCGTTTGTGGCCATTGAAACCAATCATGGAACCATTATAGCGGAACTTTATCGCGAAGCGGCCCCCAAAACAGTGGAAAATTTCATCGGACTGGCAACAGGCACCCGCGAGTTCACTGATTCCCGGAGCGGGAAAAAGGAAAAAAAGCCCTATTACAATAATGTGATATTCCATCGCATTATTTCTGGTTTTATGATACAGGGCGGGGATATTCTGGGTAATGGCACCGGAGGGCCGGGTTACCAGTTTGAGGATGAAATTAATGCCGATGACTTTGGTCTGGACAAGCTGAAACTCTCCCAAGCACAGAGTTATATTCAGGACAGCCACATCCGGATGGTACTATTCAATCGTCTGAATATCAAATCCCAGGAAGACTTGGAGAAAAAGCGCCCTCTTCTGGATGCAGAGTATAAAAAAATTCTGGATTTATCCGTGAAAGAATTTCTGACAGAAGCCGGTTATACATATAATTCCTCGCTGAAATCCTTTCCCAATGAGAAATACACCCTTTCCATGGCCAATGCGGGTCCCAACACAAACGGGAGCCAGTTTTTTATCAACACCGCCGATAATTCCTTTCTGAACGGCAAGCATACTGTTTTTGGGAAAGTATTGAAAGGTCGCGAGATTGTGGACGCCATAGAAAAAGTGAAAACCAATCCCTCCAATAACAAACCACTGGAAGATGTGGTCATCAAGTGCATCTCTTCCCTGCCTGAAGATTAATGATAAACATTGCTATTATCGGAGCGGGGGGGTTCACCGGACAGGAATTGATTCGGATATTCGCATCCCGCACGGATGTCCGCTTACAGAAAATTACATCCAATGAATACGCCGGGAAAACTCTTATGGAAATTTTTCCCGCCCTTGCGTTAGGAGAATTGAAACATCTGGTTTTTGAAAACCACCCGGAGAACCCTGAGTCGTTACAATCCATGGATTTTGTATTCCTGGCCACTCCAGACAATGTTTCCATGTACTGGGCAAACGCATTGCAGGGACGCGGGGTAAAGGTAATTGATATCTCCGGTGCCTTCCGCCTGAAAGACAAGGCCGTCTGGGAAAAATTTTATGGGATGGAACATACCGCTTTTGGACTCATGGATTCTGCCGTTTATGGGCTCACAGAAAAATACCGGGAACAGATAAAGAACGCATCCCTGATTGCAAACCCTGGTTGCTACCCTTCCTCTGTTTTATTGCCCTTTTATTTTTTGCGGGATTTTCTTGGTTTATTTGAAGAAAGCGTCATCATTGATTCCAAATCCGGAACCAGCGGAGCCGGTGGAAGGAAAGAAAAGGACAGTTTGGGCTATTCCACCGTATATGAAAATTTTCGGGCATACCGGATTGAAGCCCACCAGCACCAGCCGGAAATGGAGCAGGAAATCAACAACCTGTCCGGAAACCGCTTTAAAGTGCGATTCACCCCGCACCTGCTTCCGGTGTTCCGGGGAATTTACACTGTTGCTTATATGAAACCCAAATCCCTGCCTGCCGTGGACATGAGCAAGATAAAAAACACCGTAAAGGCATATCTGGACAAGGAACCTTTTGTGCGGTTTTATGATAACCCCAATGACCTGCAGTTAAAGAATGTGCAGAATACCAATTTTTTGGATTTTTCCCTGCATTTGGACGTTCATGCCGGAATTTTTATCCTCCTGAGCGTGGTGGACAATCTTCGCAAAGGAGCAGCCGGCAGTGCGGTACAAAATATGAATATTATGATGGGTGCTCCGGAAACCCTGGGATTACTATGAAGCGGATTATCATGATCCGGCATGCCAAATCGGACTGGGGAGATGAAAGACTGGAGGATTTTGAGCGTCCTCTGAATAAAAGAGGCCAGAAAGATGCCCCGTTTATGGGAGAACTTCTGAAAAAAGCTGATATCCGGCCAGATATAATTCTGACATCCCCTGCTATCCGGGCTTTGGATACGGCAAAGGCCATCCAGAAAGCTTATAAGCCGTCCGATGTGGAATTAAAAAAAATAGATACATTTTATCCTGGCAATATCCAGACTTTCCGGGATACTTTGAAAAAACTGGATAATTCCCTGGAAACGGTGTTCATAGTGGGCCACAATCCTGCCATGGAATCCTTTCTGGAGGATCTTCTTACCGGCTCGTTTCTTTCTGTAAAATTCCCCACCGCAGGGACGGCCATGATTGCCCTTTCTGTGGATAAGTGGAAAGATATGACAGAAGCAAAGGGAGAATTACACTGGTTTCTTACCCCCAAAACTGCTCGGAAAATGTTCGCTCTGGAAATACCGTAAAGCATCACTTTCTTATAGCCAGCCCAAATATTGATTGACGGTGCGACTTTTTTTTAATTCCTTGTAACCCAACGCGCAGAAAACTACTTTTACCGGAAAGATGGAATCAACTAACGTTCACGGGAATAAAAAAAGGGAAGAGGAATCATGGAGCAGACCACGTCACCAACACAGATAGAAACCAGGATACAAAATCAGTTCAATGAAGAAAAGTGGACAAGAATTTCCGCTAAAGACATCAGTATATCCAGATTTAAGCTTCTTGATGAAATTATTCAGGAATCCAGAAACTCTGATAATTTTGATTTTTTGATTAATGAGTCTAAAAACCACATTATGGAATACGAGCCCTCCGTAGCTGCCCGCTACTTTCTGGGTATGGTGGCATTGGAGCAGAACCGGCCTGATGATTCCTATCACCTGAAACATCTTCTGGACCAGTTCCAGGATGCCTCCAAATGGGCGGTTGTGGATTATCTGGCGGATAAAATGCTGGCGGTAACCGAATACCGTACCATTATCCGTGCCAAAGCCGTTGCTCTGGAAAAGCTGGGAAAAAATAAGGAATTGATCCCTGTCCTGGAAAAACTGGCTACTCTGGACAGAAAAAATCCGGACATTGCACTTAAATATGCAGATGCCATCATCAATGAAGATATAGATAAAGCGGTAACGTTTTATAAACAGGCAGTGGAAATCTACGCTAAAAATGTCCAGATTGAAAAATTGCGAAATGTATGGAATAAACTTGTTGAATTGATTCCAGAAGATTTTTCCTTTTTCCGGAAGATTGAACGTATATTAAGCGGACACCGCCAGAAAGAAATTCTGGCCGATCTTTACGTACAGCTTGCTTATGTGTATATAAAAAATGATGACATTGAAAATATAATTTTTCTGAGCAAAAAAGTATTGGAATATAATCCCAATTATACCAGATTTAAAAACGAACTTATCAAAGCTTATAAAATTAAATACAAGGACCACTCTCTTCTGGAAGATTTTATTAAATACTCCGGATTAATGTCCAATAAAAAAAATATACGGAACGCCATCCAGAGCTTTGAAACCAATATTGTATTTGATAAAGGAAATTATGTATTCCACCGCTCCTGGGGCGTGGGCAAAATCATCGAACTGAATACCAGTGACACCGTTATAGATTTCTCCGATAAAAAATCCCATAAAATGGATATCCAGATGGCGTTGAAGTCCCTCAAGCCTCTGAAAGAAAACCACTTCTGGGTTTATCAATATGAAAAACCGGATGAGCTGAAGAGGATTTTTGAGGAGGATTTGGTTCAATTCTTCAAAATATTATTAGCATCCTTCTCCAATTCTATCACTCTGAGTGAAATTAAATCTGAACTCTGCGATAAATATGTTCCCACAGAAGAATGGTCAAAATGGTGGGCAAAAGCCAGACCGGAAATTTTGAAGGATGACCTCATTGGAATTTCTCCTCAAAAAAAGGATACTCTGGAACTTTATGATATCCCCATCACCTTTTCTGACCGGATTATTGAAAAATTTCAGGGAGCATCCTCCTTTGATGAAAGAATAAACGCCACCCTGGATGCCCTGAAAGATAAAGCCAATGGTGTGGATGCTCTGGAATATATCACTCCGTTTTTCAAAGACAGCGTCAAATCCATAGATTTTGCAGAAGCCAGTAAGAGTGTATGGATTCTGGATATGATCCGGGAGGCACTGGATGACAGCGATGAAGAAGAATATTACCAACTGGAATCCAGAGATAAATTAATTGCAGCGTTGCAGGATATGACTGTGGATGAAATTTCCCGGATGAATGAAAATCTGAAAAATCCGGAGTTGAAAAAAGCTCATATAAAATGGATTAAAACCTATTATGGCGAATGGGAAAAGGTGTATCTGGAATTGCTTTTCCACATGCCCATTAAAATCCATAAATATCTTATGAGTGATCTGATCACAGAGGATAAAAATTCCACCATACAGGAATTCATCCATCGGCTGAAAAAAAACTCCAAGGATTTCATTGAAATATTCCTATGGACTTTGAAGAATGTAGTCAATGAAAACTGGAAAGTTGATTCTTCAGAAAAGGAAGAACTTCTTATCACCTATTTCCGGTTGCTGAAAACAATAGCCAAAGTGGAAAAGAAAGGTACCAAATTAAAAAATGCAGCCAGAGATTTTATCACAGGTTCTGGAAGCAAAGAATTTTTACGTGTCCTTCAGGAAAATTCCGCTGGGCAAGCCCGGAAATTTCTGGGTTTGTTGTCCGATGTTCCTTATCTGTCCGACAGTGAAAAAGAAAAATTCTCCGGATGGCTGCGGGAACAATTCTCTGATCATTTTGAAAATTCCGTGGAGGGTGATTCCGGAAAAGAAGCATCCCCTGATTTTCTGGAAGAAACCGAGAAAAAAGGTCTTACCTTCGCCAGTACCAACGGAATCGCATCCCTGAAAAATGAACTGGATCATCTGGTGAAAGTGGAAATCCCGGATAACTCCCGGGAAATCGGGCATGCCCAAGAAAAAGGAGACCTCCGGGAAAATGCGGAATATAAGGCCGCATTGGAGCGGCAGACCATCCTGCAGGCAACCGTAACCAAACTGGAAGAGCAGATTAAGAAAATTCGGGTCATCACCTCGGATAATATTGATTTGGAAAGAGTAAATCCAGGATGTCGCGTTCGACTCAAAGATAAGACCACCGGAGATATTTTTTCCTATACTGTCATGGACCAGTACGATGCCGATGTGGATAAAGGTATCATTTCATATAAATCCCCTCTGGGCAAAGCACTCCTGGGACATAAACCATCGGAAACGGCGGTATTTGAAATGGGGGGAGAAAAGAGGGAATTGGAAGTGATTTCCATTGAAAAAGCTGTGGACAAAAACGGAAATCTTTTATAACTGGGTTATGCCAAAAATTTTTACTGCATCATTGTTTGGTTTCCTGAGACATGGCCTTTTGTATCTGGTGGCAGGCATTGTTTTTATCCCAAATACTCGTACTTACGGGCAAAGTCTTCTGGATACGCTGGAAGAGGATAACAAACGAAAGGAAGAGACACCCAATATACCATATTCCGCTTATGAGTTGATGGAGATCGTATCCAAAAATCTGGAGTATCCCTTTGGCCTCACCAAGATACAGTTTACCATTACCAATAAAGCAGGGAATGTCATATCATATAAAGTGAGCTTATACCACAAGGAAAGAAATTCCCTGATAACTTTTGATTCCGTCAGCAAAGGACGTCTCATAAAAATCCTGATAAATGACAATGGTCAGAATGTTTATATGTATGACCAGTTGACAAAAATGTTATATCATAAAAGATCCATGGATAAATTTGAAAATATTTTGTTTTCCGGATTTTCTTTCCATGATATTGCTAATCTCCCTTTTCTGAATAACTATACCCCTCGGATTGCCGGATATGACCAGATTGGGGGAAAACGGCTTCTGAAGGTGGAAAATATTCCTTTAGACAGGGGACTGTACTCACGTCTGGATGTATTTGTGGATCCGGAAAGGAATTACCGGGTTGCCCGGATTGACTATTACGATAAAAATGGTACTCTCTGGAAGAATATGAATGTGATCTATAAAGACCTGCCCGTCCGAACAAAGGACGCCATCATCCTGAACAAAGATTTTGCCGCACAACTGGAAATGGCAGATTTGTCCGCGGGTACCATCACTTATTTTGAAATGCTTCTGAACGATAAAAACATACGGATAGACAATTCACTGTTTGACCGGCAAAACATTGAGAAATAATGGTTTAACAGAAAAAGACTTTTTTATCCTTTCTCTGGAAGAGTACCAGACGCTTTCCAGAAGCGGAAGAATGAAGCTTCCTTCCCGTCATATCCATCATTTCCGGAATGTCCGTCGCACATCGGGTATACGTCAGATTTTTCTGGGCAACGGCGATGGGGGGATTCTTCCTGCCACTCTCAGAGAGGATAATACTCTGGAAACAACCGGGGAAGAGTTACTCCATGCCCCTCCCCCGGTTCGTATTCATCTGGCCCAGGCTATGGTGGAGAAGAAACAGATGGAATCCATTATCCACAAGATGGTGGAAGCCGGAGCAGCCACGGCCACTTTTTTTTACTCCGATTATTCCCAAGGAAACCATCCCTGGCAGGAAGAACGAGTTTTTTTATGGAGGGAAAATGCCGGTATGCAGGCAAAATCCGCATTTCTGCCCAGTATCAGGTTATCCACGGGAAATCTGATTTCTGTCATTGATGAACTCCGGAATAATTTTCCCGCAATTTCCATTTTTTGGGGGGACTGGACAGAAGAAGCACACCCGGAGAAAATTCCTCTTTCCACGGATTATCTTTTTATCAACGGTCCGGAAGGCGGATGGAGCAATCCGGAGAAAGATTTGTTAAAAAGAAATTTTCCCCCCGTGTCCTTTTCTGATAATGTTCTCAAAAGTGAAACAGCGGCTTTGGCCGGCATACTATTTGCCCGGTTTATGGCGGATAAAATGCCAAAATCGGAAAAATAAGAAGAGAAATCTATGATACAATTAAACGGGGAACCATTCAACGAAAAAGAACTAAAGGAAGCATGCATCCTTGGTTTGATCCAATACCATGAAATAGCGGAACAACACATAGCGGTGGAAAAAAACGGGAAAATTGTTCCGGGGGAAAAATACTCCACAGAAACGCTGGCCGATGGAGATCGGGTGGAAATTATTCATTTTGTGGGAGGAGGATGATGGGAGAAATTTCCCTGAAAACCCTGGGTGAGCTGATTTACTCCATTCCCGCTGGTTTCATTCTGTACTTTGGGCATACTCTATTCCATGGTTTTCTTCAGGAAAAAATGGCGGCCATGGAAAAAGAGCCCCTCATCAACCGTATGGATTTCTGGGGAATGGGAGTATTCATTCTTTTTGGAGTTTCCTGGGGTGGCTTGATATCCGGAGCCCGAAAGCAATCCAGACCGGTATTTTTTCTTTCTCATTTATTTTATCCGGGCATTATCCTGGCAGTGTTGCTTTATTTTTCGTTAAAATCGCCCTCCACCGATGGCTACATATTTTTCTTCTGCGTAAAAATGATCCAGTATTCCATTACCCTTTTTGTGCTGAATTGGATTCCCATTCCTCCGATGGATGCGGCCCTGCTTTACTGGCCATCCGGAACCCCCTTTCCTTTTCTGGTTATCTTAAATACAGTTTTCAAGCTGACCGTGATTCTTTTCCTTGTATTGGGATGGTTCCATCCGGGGATGATTGTTTCTGATCTCTGGATAGCTTCTGTTCTGTCTGCTAAATAAAGGATATATTTATGGAAAAAGCCAAAAAAAGAGTTTTAAGCGGAATGCAGCCCACCGGAAATCTGCACATTGGACATTATCTGGGGGTTCTCACCAATTACGCATCCCTGCAGTCTGACTACGACTGTTTTTTTATGATAGCGGACTGGCATTCCATGACCGTTTTTTATCCGGAATTCCGGAAAGCCCATTCCTTTATTCCTGGGCTTGTTTCTGACTGGCTGGCAGCAGGGATTGATCCGGAGAAAGCGGTTATTTTCCTGCAATCCAATATTCCCATGCACTCCGAACTCCAGTTAATCCTGTCTATGTACACCCCGGTTTCCTGGCTGGAACGCAATCCCACTTACAAGGAAAAACAGGAAAACATTGACCAGGACATAGACAGCCATGGGTTTCTGGGATATCCGGTTTTACAGGCAGCGGATATTCTTCTCTATAACGCAGAGCTGGTTCCCATCGGTGAGGACCAAATTCCCCATCTGGAATTAACCAGAGAAATTGCCCGGCGTTTTAATCATTTCAATGTAAAAGATAACGATATTTTTCGCCTCCCCAAACCCCTTCTTTCCCGGTTTCCCAAAGTTTTGGGTACGGATGGACAGAAAATGAGCAAATCCTACGGGAATACCATAATGCTGACGGAAACCCCGGAAGAACTTGACAAGAAAATCCGTAAAATGAAAACAGACACTAACCGTATCCACAGAAACGATCCGGGAAACCCGGAAAATTGTCCCGTATATTCTTATTATGATTTCTTTGCAGAGGATAAAAAAAGTGAAATTTCGGCTGCCTGTCGGAATGCATCCATCGGCTGTATTGAGTGCAAAAAGCTGATCATAGAAAGGATGAACAACGTGCTGGATCCTTTTCGCACCCGAAAAAACGAGGTGGATAAAAACCCGGACATTGTGGCAGATATTCTCCGGGATGGTGCCCGGAAAGCAAAAGACGCTGCCGGAGAAACCATGGAAAGAGTCCGGAGTGCCATGGGTTTTCATTTCTGAAGGAATATTCTTGGAAAATACAACCATAAATTGGGAAGACCCGGCGGAAGATTTTTTTTCTGTCTCCTTTCTATTGCGGAGCGGGGAGAAGGGGGAAGGTCCGCTGCATGTTTTATGGCAGCTCATAGAAAAATATAAAGTGGATATCTTTGATGTCTCTCTCACCCAAATCACCGCCGATTTTTTATCCTACATCCGGGATAAGGCCATCTCTCTGGAAGAGAGGTCGGATTTTGCTTCCATGGTCACCCGGCTGATTTTTTATAAATCCCGGCTGTTGCTTCCCAACCCAGGTTACGAGGAAGACTCCCATGCGGAAAACGATGTGCTTCCCCGAGAGTTGATTGAAAAACTTCTGGAATATAAAAAATTTCAGGGGGCCACAGAAATCCTGGCGTCATTAGAAACCGAACGCCAGAATTCATTTACCCGGGAACCGGTCTGGGATATCTATGAAAGCGGAATGGATTTTCTGGATGTGGATCTGATCAGCTTTTTGAAAGCTTTCCGTGCGTTTCTGGACAGGAGCGAACAAACCGGAAGGGTGCTTATTCCTCCGGAAAATATTAACATTGAAGAAATGATGGATGCTCTGGATAAAAAACTTGCCATGGAGCAGGAATTTTACTTTTTTGCGTGGGTGAAAAATTTTTCTCTGATGATGATTGTGGTTTCTTTTCTGGCCATTCTGGAATATACACGTCTACGGAAAATACGATTGGAACAGAATGATCCTTTTTCCGATATAAAAATAATATTGGTGGACAATGAAAGATAACCATATGCTGAAATCTATCATTGAGTCCCTGGTATTCATTTCCGGAGATGGACTCACTCCGGCGGAAATTGCCCGCAACCTGGAGGAAAGTGAAGATCATATCCGTCTGATTCTGGACACCCTGGCTGATGATTATCATGAGCGGGATGGCGGAATCCAACTCAAAGAGGCCTCCGGCAAATACCGTTTCATAACCTCTTCGCAAACATTCCCTTTCATTCAGAAATTTATTGCCCAGAAAAAAAAGGACACTCTGTCCAAAACCGCTCTGGAAGTTTTATCGATTATTGCCTACAAGCAGCCCATTACCGCAGCAGAAATTGATGATATTCGCGGTGCAAATTCCCGCTCCCAGATTTCTGCACTCATCGCCCGGAACCTGGTTAAACCCATGGGGCAGAAAGAAGCACCGGGAAGACCCACACTCTATGGAACAACCAGAGAATTTCTGGAATATTTTGGGATTTCCAGACTCGCAGACCTCCCCTCTCCCAAAGAAATAAAAGAAATGGATTTTTCTGACTTATAAGAGGAAAACAATGATCGATGACTGGCGACGCGAAATTGATAAGATTGATGAAAGAATAATGGCATTGCTGGCGGAACGCCTGGATCATGCCAAAAAAATCGCGTTGGAGAAAAAAAAAGACGGAAGCCCGTTGTACCGACCGGACAGAGAACACCAGATTTATGAAAAACTGAAAAAAATCAATAAAACCGGGCTGCCGGATTATGTGGTGGAAAATATTTACAGGGAAATCATGAGTACGGCCATTTATCTGGAAGGCTCTTTAAAGATTGGATATCTGGGTCCAGCAGGAAGCTTCACCCACCAGGCTGTGATCAAAAGATTTGGGCATTCGCTGGAGATGATTCCCTTCCGGGATTTTGAAGATATTTTTGACGCCGTTCAGAAAAATCGCATAAAATACGGAGTCCTGCCGATTGAGAATTCCAGCGAAGGAATTGTTAATGCCACCTTAGACGCCCTGCTGCAATACCAGATAAATATATATGCGGAAATCCGGCTCCCCATATCCCATAACCTTTTAACCCTGGCGGAGAATCTGGGGGACATAAAAACCGTTTATACCCACAAGCAGGCTTTTGCCCAGACCAAGGGCTGGATCACCCATAACCTGCCCGGGGTTACCTTTGAGGAAACCAGTTCCACTTCCCGGGGAGTGGAGATGGTATCTAAAAGTGAACGAAAAGATGTGGCAGCCATTGGGTCCAGCATAGCCGGAGAGATCTATTCCGTGCCGGTTCTGGCCCATAATATTGAAGATTTCAAGAGAAATTTTACAAGATTTATTGTTATAGGTCATGACAAAGCACAGAGAACCGGCAAAGACCGAACATCCTTAGTGTTCACCCTGCCCCACCAGCCGGGAGCGTTATATTCCATTCTCAAGTCCATCTTTGAATCCGGCTTGAATCTTACCAGTATTGAAAGCCGCCCGGCAAAAAGTGAACCCTGGACATACATATTTTACATCGATCTGGAAGGCCACTCGATGGATCATGACGTGCAGATGGCCATCAAAACCATTGAGTCCCAGACACCTTCTTTCCGACTTCTGGGGTCCTATCCCATTGACACCATGGAAAACTCTATGTGGTCATGAGGGATGAGTAAGAATATGTACATTTTTTATTGCATCCTGGATGGATGTGGAATTTCCACCTTCAAAAAGTACATCTTTATAAAACGCAATGAACGGATTCTCCTGGGCTTTTAAATTCAGATCCGTTTTATATTCCGGTTCCTGAAAATTCAGAAAAGATTTTTTATTCAAAATCCGTCGGATGATGAAACCATTCCCGGCTGTAATGACAGCCTTTTCAAAATACAGGTTTATTTCAAAATGAAATATCTTGCTATCGGCCTGGGTGAGAATGCTTCCTTGAACGGATGGCTCACTTTGGTGAGTAAGTTCCACCGTATGGGAATTTCGCAACCGTCGTACATGATAATCCGTTATTTCCCCGGCAAAAAATTGTGCCAGATCCAGAAGATGGGTGGTATCCCGCAGCAGAATTCCTTCAGAAAATGTTCTTCGCCGTTTCTCTTTTTGCGGTTTCTCGTTTCCGGGGGTTTCCGGATACAGATTGGAGTGCATGGAGAGCAGGACCCCGTAATATCCGGTCAGAGCCCCCCATTTCCTGGACGCGATCTCATTTTTTATTTGGATATATTTGGGATGGTATCTACGTTCATAATGAATCCATATTTTCCCGGAGTATTTCTTCAGTTTTTTTGACAATTCCCGCATCTCTTTGGGGTTGACCCCCAGCGGTTTTTCCACAACAATGCGGGGAATTCCCAATTCCATGGATTCCATAAGCATGGCAATGTGTTCTTCGGATGGAGTGGAGATAATATGTAAATCCGGCAGTGGGATATCCCGTATATTCTGAAAAGAGGAAATACCGGATGGCTGGATAGATTTACGAATAAAATCCTGAGCCCCCTGGAGATTTTCCGTATTTTTATCCCGTAACAGGATTTCATAACCGGCAGCTTTCTTTTTGATAACATGAACCAAACCACCCAGATGGGTGCAGGGTTTGTACCTTTTGGGATCATTTTCCAAAAGCCATGATATTCGACCGGTACCGCTTACAGCGATACGAAATCCCATATTATCTTTTCCTTTCATCCGTGTCCAGCATGGAAATAAAAAATCCGGATATGACAATGAAAAAACCAATGGCAACCGAATCCGGAAAAAAGGCTTCCCTGAAAGTACTCACATCCCGGATTTGGTAAAAATAATCGGCCATTGGATTCCATAAAGTATACAACAATGGAAATAATAAAAAAATAAGAACAAACAGAAAAGAAACATAGGAACGCATTTTAATTTGAAAAATTGAAAGAGCTATAATGTAGAAAAATAAAAACTGAAGTGGCTGATAGAAGGACAAAATAACCAGAATAATGGTGAGCATCACCATGTTGCTGACCACATTATCCTGCATATTGATAAAATTCCGGATCCTTGTTCGGGATAGGAAAAATAATACAAGAACAATTCCCAGGATAAATATAATATAAACCGAGGTTTCCAGCCCGAATTTTTGTGCCCCTGTTAGAAGCAAATAAAACAGGTACGCAAACGCGGAATAAACCACAGCCTTTGTCAGGGAAATAAAGGTGATTTTTTCGTTTCTGAGGGCAAACGCATTGATGAGGGGTATAAAACTGAACAGAAAAATAAAAATACCCAGATACCATTTTCCCCAATTGCTTAACGAAGTATTGGCAGAAAACCAGAAACTTCCTCTTTGCAAAGGCAGAATTTCTGCCAGCTTTTCTTTTTGTTTAACGGATGCCGTCTGGTACTCTTCCATGACTTTCTGGAACAACAGAAGTTCCCGGGCAAAGACGATGGATGCATCCATGGACCAGATTTTTCCATTTTTATCCTGCGGGATAATTTCAATGGCAGGAATATCGGCCTCCAGCAATTGGGACAGGAACGTTTTCCTGTGGGCAAAAAAGGACTCCCGGAGCATGGAATTCACCCCGGACTTAGTTACCTCCCGAAGATGGGAAAAATATTCCATCCATTGAATGGAAGATGCCAAGCCAAAGGCTCCATAGATTCTGGCTCCAGAATAGGTTTTCCCATGGGTATCAGTGGATAAAAGAATATAAGACGAGTACGCCAGAATATTCTTTGTCTCCGGAGAACAGGAAGCGGGATACAGAATAAAGTCCACAGCGTTTTTCCGTGTCATGGCAAAAAATGGAATGTACAGCAGATCCAAGGTCTTTTTCCCTTCGTAAGGAACGAATACCGCCAATTTTGCTTTTTTTCCCGGATGAATGATTTGCAGAGACTTTTGCATAACTCCCGGGCATGAAAAATCGGCAGTTTCCCGGACATTATATTTTCTTTCTCCGGCCTTTTTTTTAATATAAAAATCCATATCCTTTGCGGAGTATGCTGCTTTGCGTATGTATTCCAAATCCCGCTGGAACTCTGTAAAAGCTTCCGAAATTCCGCCGGGACCATATCCAGACGGCAGAGGCTTTCTATGATTCATACCCAGAAAAATAAATGCGGGAGATGAGAGAAGGAGAATCACAAAAAGGATCAAATATAATTCCATCCACTTAGCTACTTTTCTTTTGGAGTGGAAAAATACCTTTTTTGCCATTGGATCAGTCTTTATTTTTACGGAGGGAAGTCCAGTGTTTTTTCCAGAAGTCTAAAGCAAAATATTGACCCTGGCCACCGTTGAATCCATCAACCCTCTATTACGTCAACCACACTGTTTTCACACCGTCCGGGAATGTGACTGTCACCGTCCGCAGCGATGGCACGCTTTCTGTGGAGTAGCGGACGGGATGGCGGTTAATAGGCCAATTGCAAATGCTCCTGCCTCCGGTAGTTGTATAAATATTCTTCCAATTGCTGGATATGGTCAGGTGCACTCTTAAAGATGAGAACCCCCATATAATAATTGGGTCCCTCCTGATAGTGACGGACAATCTCTCCAAAGATTTCCAGAACCCGATCTTTAATCTGGAGCTGCATTTTAATCCGTTTATGTTTCTGGAGATATTCAAATAATATTTTGTCATGTATTTCCATCAATAATCCGCTGGTGGATATATTGACAATCCGGGTGGGTTGGGCTTTGGGGTTAAATACAGAATTCCGAATTTTTATTTTGGTGATGGCATAGGAGAAAAGCTCCGTAGCCAGATATAACTCTTCGGCCTGGGAGGGGGAGATAAAAAATTTATCAAACTGGGTGGTGTACACATAAAGATATCCAATCACATCGGCGAACAGAAAGTACGGAATAGCCAGGAAAGAAACCAGAAAGGAGCGCATATCATCTCTTTTGATCGCATCCATTTCCCCCAGGGCTTTTCTTTTATTCAATGTTTTGTTCAGCTCTTCAAAATAGGAAGAATAATTCATGAGGCTGTCTCTGGCGGGGGTTTCTATGTAATACTCCAGCCGGGATGTATCGTGGATAAAAAATGGTTTCTGCCCCTGCTTCATCAAGGTTTCCATCAAGGATAACTCTTCCGGAGTCTTTTTATAAATCATCCGGAATTCAAAATCCCGGGAGACTTTCCGGATTTCCTCGATGAATATATTGTAAATGATCCTCATTGAAGGGTCATCACTGAGTATTTCCGCCATGAATGTTCCAAACCTGCTTTCCAGATTTTTTTCCAGTGCTTTGACTTCAAAGATGGGGGAATAGAGAATAATAAACCGCATGGTCAGATTTTCCGGCTCCAGACGGGAAAATTTCCGCCGGGCCAGGAAATGAACTTCCCTGGGAAAGCGGACCAACAATCCTCCCGGAATGAATGAGATGATTAGTATCTCCGTGTAATAATAACGGTTCAGAATTTCAAAGCGGAAACTGCCTTTTCTGCTCTGGCTTTCTTTCAATCCCGGAAGACTGATCGTAATTTCCGTATTCTGGACATCCCGGATGATACCGGCATACTCCTGGTTATTGTATTCAAAGATAATTTCCGTGGCACTGGTTTTCACCAGAAAAAAAAGATTCAGAAGGCTCAGAAATGTCTCTTCTTTCTCTCCTTGAAAAAAATCTTCTTTTTCGGTGACAGACATATATAGATCATCGGAAACGGAATATGCCAAGTTTAAATCCACCAAACTAAACAGATAGATCACAAAAGAACCATTTGGAGACATAATATTTCACTATGTTATTATGAAAAATCACCCATTATCACCAGAAAAAAAGCCAATGCACTTTTGTTGATTCTGATGATTTTATCCGCCTTGTTATTTCTGATTGGCATTACGGTAACGGTGGCGGGCATGAAGAATATCCAATCCGGATATGCAGTCATTGCCGGATTCTATACGGTGATTATTATCAGCCGGTATTATTGAAAAATGGCTATTTTACGTTAGCTTCCGGATTCACCAGCACAGCCTCTGCGTTTATTGTGGCGGCCGGATTTCTGACCAAATTGTCCTATGCCCCGCTGGATGGATATACCACTCTTGTATACGTTTTTTTCATGGTGCAGAGCATCGCCGGATTGATCTCCGGACCCTGGATTCTGGCGGTGGGAGTCTTTTTTTTGTGGGAATAGATATATTCTACTACGTTATGGTCCAAGATAGAATCCCCGCCGGCTTGGAGAATACTATGAAAATGGCCTTTATAGAAAGCACGTTTTCCATGGCGGTGGTGTTTTTTATTCTGCGGGGAATCCAGTTCATTGCCCTTTCCTCCATGAAAGAGGTGGAAGAAACCTCCGCATTGGTGGAACAGAAAAACCGGATGAATGAGATTCTGCTGAAAAAAGTGGAAAAACTATCCGGGGAGCTGAAAGACCGCTCCGTGGAATTCCATGATTCTTCGGAAAAACTGAACGATGGTTCCGCACACCGGCGGCCACTCTGGAAAATATTGTGGGCAGTCTGGACGGAATCCGCAACGTATCACCAACATTAAAGATAAAATCCAGGCCACCAGCGAATTTTCCCGGAATACGGCCAGCCTCTCGGAAAAAGGGGAAACATCCATGGAGAAAACCCTGCAGATGACCCGGGAAATTACCAAAAAAAGTGAAATTATCGAAGAAATTGCCACCCGCACCAATCTGCTGGCGTTGAATGCGGCCATAGAGGCTCCCCGGGCGGGGGATGCCGGACGGGGCCGTGGTGGCGGAAGAGGTGCGGAAACTGGCGGATGATTTGAAAAGCACCATGGAAGAAAATCCATAAAATTTTTGGCCGTCTTCCATATTTTTTGTATGTTCTCTTATGTAATCCGTTGGGGGTGGGGAATACCCTGAGAATTGAACCCTTGGAACCTGATCCGGATCATACCGGCGTAGGGAATACGGAAGGTATCTTTCCTTTCCAGCGCGTTATAAAAATAATATCAGCAAAGGAGTAACCATGCCGGACGCGTTTGGCTTTATACAATACCAGGCAGGCAAACACCCGTTGCCACCCGATGAAAGGGTTAAAATTATCCAAGAACTGGGATTAACCCCTCCGGAAAAATCCATCGGACTGAGCGATGGAAAAAACATAACTTTATACTCCACCTGCAATGAAAAATACCGGAACGGGCTACATTCAGTGCCAAAAATCCGGGAAGAATGGATCCGCGAAAGAGAAGACAAAGGTATCCGGGGTACCCAGTACCAACTTGCCAAACGTGGCATTATTACCAATGAAATGAAATATGTTGCCCTCCGGGAAAACCTGCATCCGGATTTTGTCCGGCAAGAAATAGCGGAAGGAAGAGCCATCCTGCCGGCAAACAGAAAACACCCGGAGGCGGAACCCATGATCATCGGCCGGGAATTTCTGGTAAAAATCAACGCCAATATTGGAAATTCCGCCGTGGTCAGCTCCATCGACGAAGAAGTGGAAAAGCTGCGGTGGGCAGTCCAATGGGGTGCAGATACGGTGATGGATCTATCCACAGGAGACCGCATCCATGAAACCCGGGAGCATATTATCCGCAATTCCAATGTGCCCATCGGGACTGTCCCCATGTACCAGGCACTGGAAAAAGTCCGGGGAATATCACGAAATTTGAATATTGAGGTTTTTCTGGAAACCCTGCGGGAACAGGCTGAACAGGGCGTGGACTATTTTACCATCCACGCCGGTCTGCTGCATGCCCATGTCCCGCTCACCATCCGCCGCAAAACCGGGATTGTGAGCCGGGGAGGCTCCACCATCGCCAGTTGGATGATTGCCAATAATCAGGAAAATTTTATGTATACTCATTTTGATCGGATTCTGGATCTTCTGGCAGAATATGACATTGCCATTTCTCTGGGAGATGGTCTGCGTCCCGGCTCCATAGCGGATGCTAACGATGAAGCCCAGTTTGCGGAATTAAAAACCCTGGGGGAACTCACCCTCAAGGCCTGGGATCGAGGTGTGCAGACAATCATCGAAGGACCCGGACATGTTCCCATGAATAAAATTCCGGAGAATATGCGGCTCCAATTGGAATACTGCCACAATGCCCCCTTCTATACCCTGGGTCCGCTGGTGACAGACATCGCTCCGGGATATGACCATATAACCTCCGCCATCGGTGCGACCATGATTGGCTGGCTGGGGACTTCCATGCTCTGCTATGTGACTCCCAAAGAACACCTGGGCCTGCCCAATAAGGACGACGTAAAAGACGGAGTGATTGTCTATAAAATTGCGGCCCACGCTGCCGATCTGGCAAAAGGCCATCCGGGAGCCCAAGACTGGGACGATGCCCTGAGCGAAGCCCGCTTTGACTTCCGCTGGGAAGACCAGTTCCGGCTGGCTCTGGATCCGCAAAGAGCCCGGCAATACCATGATGAAACCATGCCGGCAGACGGGGCAAAAGTGGCCCATTTCTGCAGTATGTGCGGCCCCAAATTCTGCTCGATGAAAATCAATGAAGAGGTACGGGATTACGCACAACAAAAGGGCATTGGGGAAAATGATGCCATTTTGGAAGGTATGGATGAAATGTCCCGCAAATTCCGGGAAATGGGAGAAAACCTGTACGTGAAAACCCAATAATTGGTTTACGCCCGGAAAGAGACAGGAAATGGATCAATTAGAGAAAATATAAAAGGAAATTATATGGAAGACTGCTATCCCAAAGGCTACCGCTCTGTGGTTTTTAATGCCGGCATCAAAGATGACACCCTGGATCTGGGAGTGGTGCATTCGGAGAAACCCGCCCACGCCGCCGCTGTGTTCACCACCAATAAAATCAAAGGAAATCCCGTGCTCATCGGGCAGAAACACATCAAGAAGGGTTTCATCCAGACTGTTATTGTGAACTCCAAAAACTCCAATGTGGCCACCGGCCAGCCCGGCTATGAGGACGCGATGGAAATTGTGAAAAAGGTGAGAGATGAACTGGGGCTGGAAAAAACCTCGCTGGTGTTCCCCTCTTCCACCGGAGTCATTGGCCGCCGGATGCCGGTGGATAAAATCAAACTGGCACTGGATAACCTCAAGGCAAAACTACCGGGTACATTCAGCTATGGGGATTTTGCCCGTGCCATCATGACCACGGATACCGTCCCCAAATACCTATGTGCCCGCATTGACGATGCCGTTCTGGTGGGAGTGGCCAAAGGTTCCGGAATGATTGAACCCAATATGGCCACCATGCTGTCATACTTTTTTACGGATGCCGATATCTCCTCCAAAGATCTGGATAAAATCCTGAGACGAGGGGTGGATATGTCCTTCAATGCCATTTCCATCGACTCCGATATGTCCACATCGGATACGGTTTTACTCATGGCCAATGGCATGGCCGGCCCGGTGAGCGTGAAAAAATTCGCACGGGTTTTCAATAAAATGGCCATTGCTCTGGCAAAGATGATTGTCACAGACGGCGAAGGCGTCACCAAAATGCTGGTATGCGATGTCAACGGAGCCAAAAATGACGGCGAGGCCAAAAAAATAGCCAAAAGCATCATCAACTCCCCTCTGGTGAAAACCGCCATCTACCAGGGAGATCCCAACTGGGGACGGATTTTCATGGCCGTGGGAAAAACTCCGGACGTGAAAGTAAACCCGGATAAACTTAAAATATTCTGGGGAAAACCACCCCACCACTATAAGGACGCAGAAATGGACCAGCTTCATGAATACCTGAAATCCAACTCCGAACTCCGCCTAACAGTGGATCTGGGAGTGGGGAAAGGTTCTTTCCGGGCTTATGGCTGTGATCTGACGGAAGAATATGTGAAAATCAACGCCTACTACACCACCTGAGTGGAATTAGGTGACAGTCACCGGAGTTATGTCACATATAAAGTGGTGACAGTCACCGGAGTTATGTCACATTTAAAATGGGACAGTCATCTAATCGATTGGGGGGCTTCCCGGCGAATTTGGTTGACCGTATGTGAAAAAAACCTTTTTTGGCTCATGCCTAACTACGACTATAGATGCACCTCCTGCGGGAATGTTTTTGAAATCTTCCATGGAATGATGGAAAGCCCGCAAATCCAATGTCCGGTTTGCAGTGCCCCAGCCACCAAAAAAATCGGGGCGGGAGCGGGGATTGTATTTAAAGGCAGTGGATTTTATGTGACGGATTATAAAAACAAGCAAAATAATTCCGGAACCAGTGCGCCCAGCGGAAAAACCTGCGTTTCAACCTCTGCGACAGCTTCTGGGGCATCCTCCCCCGAAAAATCCACGGGAGAAAAACCACCGGAATCCGCAAAACCCGCTTCCACAGACAACCAGAAAGCATCATGACAATCCCCCTCATCCGTAGAGTCTTCCGGAGAAGTGAAATCCATGGCGTTTGGTAATATCCCCCGGGAGAACATACGGAATTTTTCCATCATAGCCCACATCGACCACGGCAAAAGCACGCTCGCAGACCGATTGCTGGAGTTTGGCAATCTGGTGAACGCCCGGAACCAGAAGGATCAGATTCTGGATTCCATGGACATTGAACGGGAAAGAGGCATTACCATCAAATCCAATTCCGCATCCTTCCATTATTCCATGGACGGCGGGAAATATCTGTTTAATTTGATTGACACGCCGGGGCATGTGGATTTCAGCTTTGAGGTATCCCGCTCCCTGGCCGCCTGCGAAGGGGTGCTCCTGCTCATCGACGCCAGCCAGGGCATCCAGGCCCAGACTCTGGCGAATTTTTACCTGGCACTGGAATCCGATCTTTACATTATGCCTGTCATCAATAAAATTGATCTGCCATCGGCCAATATTGAGAAAGTAAAAATGCAGATTGATAAAAGCCTGGGGCTGGATCCCAAAACATCCGTGGCTGTATCCGCCAAATCCGGACTGGGGGTGGATGAACTGATGCGGCAGATTGTCCTCCAGATACCGCCTCCCAAACCTGCCCAAAAATCCCATTTGCGTGCCCTCCTCTTTGACGCCTATTATGACTCTTACCGGGGGGTGGTGGGAAAAATCCGCGTTATGGACGGCACTCTGCATAAAAATGACCACATCCGCTTCATGCGGAAAAAATCGGACTATGTGGTCACAGAAGTGGGGGTTGCCCAGCTCACGCTGCTCCCCACCCCATCTCTGGAATCCGGGGAAGTGGGTTACATGGTCACCGGAATTAAAAATGTATCTGAAGTGATGTTAGGGGATACCCTCACCACGGTGAATGACGGGGCACAAGAAGCCCTTCTGTCATACCGGGACATCAAGCCGATGGTTTTTTCCGGTCTGTATCCGGTGAACGGGGAAGATTATGAACTCCTCAAGGAAGCCATTGAAAAACTGGCCCTGAACGATGCGGCCCTGAGCTATGAACCAGAAACCTCTGAAGCCCTGGGGTCCGGATTCCGGGTGGGCTATCTGGGAATGCTCCACATGGAAATTGTGCAGGAAAGACTGGAGAGGGAA
This sequence comes from Leptospira biflexa, assembly GCA_020721865.1. Taxonomy (GTDB): domain Bacteria; phylum Spirochaetota; class Leptospiria; order Turneriellales; family DYLW01; genus DYLW01. The sequence goes on from DYLW01000023.1 coordinate 39,323, forward strand.
TTTGGGGTGATATTGCTGACCACCGCCCCTTCCGTGAAGTACCATGTATATCCCCTGCACGGAGAAAAAATGGTCATCGATAACCCGGCACATTTTCCAGATTTTTCCGTCATCGACCGGATTGAAGAGCCTTATGTCAAAGTCAATATCATCACCCCGGAAGAGTTTCTGGGGAATATTCTGAATCTGCTCCAGGAAAAACGGGGGGAAAACAACGCCATCACCTATCTGGACCCCACCACCGTGCAGATTGTGTATCTCATTCCGCTGGCGGAAATGATCTTTGAATTCTATGACCGCCTCAAAAGTGTCTCCAAAGGCTACGCCTCTCTGGATTATGAATTTGCGGAATACCGGCCCAGCAACCTGGTTAAGCTGGATATATTGGTACACCATAATAAAGTGGACGCCCTTTCCATGATTGTCTATGCGGATTTTGCCGAACGCAGAGGACGGGAAGTGATTGCCGCCCTGAAAGATAAAATATCCCGCCACCAGTTCCAGATTGCCCTGCAGGCGTCCGTGGGCTCCCGTGTCCTGGCCAGAGAGAATATTTCCGCCCTGCGGAAAAACGTGATTGCCAAATGCTATGGGGGAGACATCAGCCGGAAACGAAAACTGCTGGAAAAACAGAAAGCCGGCAAAAAACGCATGAAAATGGTGGGGGCAGTGGAAATCCCCCAGGAAGCGTTCCTTTCTGCCCTGAAAAGCCGGGAATCCTGATTATTTTTCCTGGTATTTGATGGTGGCTTTGTTCACGGAAACACTCCAACCGGTTGTACCACCCGTTTGACTGATATACAAGGCAATATTCGTTCCGGAAGACACCGTCTGCGGGGACGAAGTGGTGCAGAAATTGCCGATTGTTTGAGCAGGAATATTGTTGATCACCATGGGAGACGCGGTGCCGTTCACGTACAGGGTAATTATAGGGACAGCTTGACTGGCATTGTCGCTTATATTCACACAGATTTCCTGGATTTCCACGTCCTTGGAATAGCTGGTTCCTGGGGAGGGCGTACTGTCCGAACCACCTTTCCAGAAATACATCGTCGTGGTTGAAGGATCACTAATAGTCACCGGAGATGGATAATTCCACTCATCCTCCACCGTCTTCTTGTCCTCCTCCACATCTATAAACATGTGCATGCAACCCTGGGTAACGAGGAGCGAGAGTAACAAAAGAGGGAATATCTTTTTCATGGTGGGGGTATGCAACGCCGGGGTGGGGGGGGGCAACATCTTTTTGGTGACTGTCACCATGGAAGATGCGACATAACGCCGGTGACTGTCACCATTGAAGATGCGACATAACGCCGGTGACTGTCACCATGGAAGATGCGACATAACGCCG
>DYLW01000024.1 GCA_020721865.1 Leptospira biflexa
TACCGCGTAAGAAAGAGGACCTTAATTATATAGAAGCCTTATTCCGCCAGATTACCCATGCAGAAGGGCAGGTTTATCTGGGAATGCGGGATGTTCCCGTGGATTCGGAGAAAATTGGTGAGATTGCCCGTCGCTCAGAACCCGTTATCCGTCAGATATTCATCGGAAAGGGTGGCAAAATAAAAGACCAGTCCGATTTTGAAAGAAAGTTATACGTAATAAGGAAGTTAATGGAAAGGGAAGTCCGCAATTCCCAGGCGGAAGAAAAACATCTTTTTTATGTACCCAGTCTTTCCTCCCGCACCATAGTATATAAGGGAATGTTTCTGGCCCACCAGGTGTCTGCCTACTATACAGACCTGCAGGATACCGATATGGAAAGCGGTCTGGCTATGGTCCACCAGCGTTACAGCACCAATACGTTTCCTTCCTGGGATCTGGCTCATCCTTTCCGGTTTCTGAGCCACAACGGAGAGATTAATACGCTGCGGGGAAATATCAACTGGATGAAGGCACGGGAACCCATGTTTGAATCTCCTCTTTTTGGGGATGATATCCGCAAAATCATACCGGTTTTGACCCCCAATGCCAGCGACTCCGCCATTCTGGATAACGCTCTGGAGTTATTATACCACACCGGACGATCCCTTCCCAAAGCCATCATGATGATGATCCCGGAAGCTTGGGAAAACCATGATACCATGAGCGAGAACAAAAAAGGGTTTTATGAATATTCCTCTACTATTATGGAGCCCTGGGACGGGCCGGCGTCCATTCCCTTTACCGATGGCGAGGTGATTGGGGCGGTGTTGGATAGAAATGGACTGCGCCCCTCCCGGTATACCGTCACCAGGGACGGTATGTTTGTGATGAGTTCCGAGTCCGGAGTGGCGGATATCCAGCCCGAAAATGTGGAATCCAAAGGGCGTCTTCAACCGGGAAGAATGTTTCTGGTGGATACCACCAAGGGACGGATTGTACCGGACGAAGAAATTAAGGAAGAAATTGCCGGCTCCCGGCCATATTCCCTCTGGGTGAAAAGGAACCTGGTTCCCATGGATAATCTGCCTCTGGTAAAAAGAGTCCGGGGGGCCGATTTTGATACCCTCCACCAGCGGCAGAAAATGTTCGGTTTCACCCGGGAAGATCTGGATATTATCATTGAACCGATGGCTGTAACCGGACAGGAGCCGGTGGGTTCCATGGGTTCGGATTTCCCCATCGCCATTTTATCTGACCGTCCCCAGCTTTTGTATAATTATTTTCATCAACTGTTTGCCCAGGTGACAAATCCGCCTCTGGATGCTATTCGGGAAAAGCTGGTCACCTCTCTGGCTACCACCATCGGAGCGGATAAAAATCTTTTTGAGGAAACCGAAGAAGCTTGTCACCAGCTCAAAATAACCAGTCCGGTCCTGACCAATAAAGAAATGGCAAAGATAAAAGGTGCGGACATAAAAAACCTGTTCGCCAAATCCTTCCCCATTATTTACCGGGCGGAAGATGGGACGTCCGGAATTCGCAAGGCTCTGGAATCCCTGTTTATTGACATAGAAAAAGCGGTAAATGATGGGGTGACCATTGTGGTACTCTCTGACCGCCGGGCAGATAAGGATAATCCACCCATTCCGGCTCTTTTAGCTGTGGCGGGTCTGCACCATTATTTAATCCGCAGAGAAATCCGGGGGAAATGTGGAATTGTTCTGGAAAGCGGAGAACCCAGAGAGGTCCATCATTTTGCCACTCTTTTTGGTTATGGGGCCAGTGCGGTTAATCCTTATCTGGTCTTTGAAACCATTGAGGATATGATCAACCAGCGGCGGATCCAGAATATGGATCTGAATATGCTGATTCGTCATTATATCAAGGCGGTGGACAAAGGCATCCTCAAAGTCATGTCCAAGATGGGAATTTCCACCCTGTCGTCCTACCGGGGGGCACAGATTTTTGAAGCCATTGGTTTGAATAAGGCTTTCATCGATGAATTTTTTACCAATACGCCGTCCCGGATTGGGGGCATTGGGCTGGAAGAAATCAACCAGGAAAGCCTTAACCGGCACAGAAACGCATTTCCGGACCGTCCATCCACTCGTCCGTCCCAATTGGACATTGGCGGGATTTACAAATGGCGGCGGGATGGGGAACGCCACCTCTTTAATCCATACACCATCGCCCGTCTCCAGCAGGCCACCCGGGACAGGGATGAAAACCTGTATTTACAGTATTCGGAAATGATCAATGACCAGGCCCGGGAGATTTTCACCATTCGGGGAATGCTGGATTTTAAAGAGACATCCGCTTCCATCCCGCTGGAAGAGGTGGAATCCTGGGAAAGCATTGTGAAACGATTCAAAACCGGAGCGATGAGTTATGGTTCCCTGAGTCAGGAAGCCCATGAAACCCTGGCCATTGCCATGAACCGTCTGGGAGCGAAATCCAACAGCGGGGAAGGCGGGGAAAACGTGGAACGATTCATTCCGCTGGATAATGGGGACAGTAAAAGAAGCGAAATCAAGCAGGTGGCCTCCGGGCGGTTTGGGGTGACCAGTAATTATTTAATCAACGCATCCGAACTCCAGATAAAAATGGCACAGGGTGCAAAACCCGGAGAGGGTGGCCAGCTCCCCAGTGAAAAAGTGTATCCCTGGATTGCGGAAGTCCGTCATTCCACGCCTTATGTGAGTCTCATTTCTCCGCCTCCCCACCATGATATCTATAGTATTGAAGATATTGCCCAGTTGATCCATGATCTGAAAAATTCCAATAAAATGGCACGGATCAGTGTGAAGCTGGTTTCTGAAGTGGGGGTTGGTACCGTGGCGGCCGGTCTGGCCAAAGGCAAAGCCGATGTGATCCTGATTAGCGGATGGGATGGCGGAACTGGTGCCAGTCCCCAGACCAGTCTCAAGCATGCGGGGCTTCCCTGGGAATTGGGACTATCGGAGGCCCACCAGACACTGGTGATGAATGAACTCCGTAGCCGGGTGGTGCTGGAAACCGATGGGTCTCTCAAGACGGGACGGGATGTGGCCATTGCGGCTCTTCTGGGAGCGGAAGAATTTGGTTTTGCCACAGCTCCTTTGGTGGTATTGGGTTGCGTGATGATGCGTGCCTGTCACCTGAATTCCTGTCCGGTGGGAGTGGCCACCCAGGATCCGGAATTGCGGAGTAAATTCACCGGCAAGCCGGAGCATGTTATCAATTTCTTTTACTTTGTTGCCCAGGAGTTGCGGCGGATTATGGCCTCTCTGGGGATCCGTACCATGGATGAGATGATTGGCCGTTCCGATCTGCTGAAAATGAGAGATAATATTATCCATGAAAAAGCGAAACATCTGGATTTATCCTCCATTCTGAAAAAACCCCAGGATATTAATGGTATTAAGAGAATGATTCCCCAGGATCATGGTCTGGACAAAACTCTGGATAATGTTATCATGGAAAAAGTAAGGCCGGCTCTGGATAGAATGGAAAAGGTGGAGTTTGAGATAGCCATCCGGAACACAAACCGGACAGTGGGAACCATTCTTTCCAGTGAAATTTCCAGAAAATACGGAGAGGCTGGTCTCCCGGATGATACCATTGTGATCCATGCACGTGGATCCGCTGGACAGAGTTTTGGGGCTTTTGGAGCAAAAGGTGTCTCCTTTCACATCAAGGGGGATGCAAATGATTATCTGGGGAAAGGGCTTTCCGGGGCAAAAATTGCCGTATCCCCTCCCGATGAATATCCATCGGACTATGTGGCGTCAGAAAATATTATCATCGGCAATGTGGCTCTTTACGGGGCCACCTCCGGCGAACTGTATGTCCGGGGTATTGCCGGAGAACGGTTTGGAGTCCGCAACAGTGGAGCCCGGGCAGTGGTGGAAGGTGTGGGTGACCATGGCTGTGAATACATGACCGGAGGCCGGGTGGTGGTATTAGGAGCTACCGGGCGGAATTTTGCCGCTGGTATGAGTGGCGGAATCGCTTATGTGTACGATATCAACGGGGATTTCAGCACCTCCTGGTGTAACCAGGAAATGGTGGATCTGGAAATTCTGATTAAGCCGGATGATATCAACGAACTCAGGAATATGATTGAAAACCATTTCCGGTATACCCGCAGCAATGTTGCCGGGGATATTCTCACCGATTGGTCTTCCAATCTGCATAAATTTATTAAGGTAATCCCCAAAGATTATAAAAAGGCTCTGGAGCGTATTGCCAATGAGAACAAAGAGCCGCTTTCTGTGGCATAACCCGGATGGATTCAACAAGGAGTATAATGTGGGAAAATTAAACGGATTTAGACAATATGCCAGAGAACTTTCCGCCCGGAGATCGGTGGAGGAAAGGGTAAAAACCTACCGGGAGTTTGTGAAGGATTTTCCGGAGGAAAAACTCAAAGAGCAGGCAGCCCGCTGTATGGATTGCGGAATACCCTTCTGTCATTCTGGATGCCCTCTGGGGAATGTAATACCGGATTTTAATGATTTAATTTATCGGGGGTTGTGGCGGAAGGCTTATCTGCGACTGCATGATACCAATAATTTTCCGGAGTTCACTGGTCGGATCTGTCCGGCTCCCTGTGAATATGCCTGTGTGGCCGGAATATCCTACGAGCCGGTCACCATTGAACAGATAGAATTGAATATCGTGGAGCACGCTTTTGAGCATGGTTGGGTGGAACCCCGCCAGAATTCCATTAAAACCGGCAAGAAAATCTGTGTCATTGGTTCGGGGCCATCCGGTCTGGCTGTAGCGGCCCAATTGAATTCTGCCGGGCATGAAGTCACCGTTATGGAAAAAGCCCCCAAAGTGGGTGGATTACTGCGTTACGGTATACCGGATTTTAAACTGGAGAAATGGGTGATTGACCGCCGGATTAATATTCTTAAAAAAGAGGGAATCAGCTTTCTCACCAATACCGAGGTGGGCGGAAATTTCCCCGTATCTGACCTGAAAAAATATGATGCTGTCATTCTGGCCATTGGCTCCACTGTTCCCCGGGATCTGCCAGCTCCGGGAAGGGAACTGGACGGAGTTCATTTTGCCTTGGAATATCTTATATCTCAGAATAAAATGAACGATGGATTAGAGGGAAATGATACCATTGACGTCCAGGGAAAGGATGTCATTGTCATTGGCGGAGGAGATACCGGATCTGACTGTGTGGGAACTGCCCACCGCCAGAAAGCCAATTCTGTGACTAATTTTGAATTATTTCCCAAACCATCCAAAGAGAGACCCCGATCCCAGCCCTGGCCCTATTATCCCAATGTTCTCAAAGTTTCCACCTCCCACGAAGAGGGCGGGGATAGGGAATGGAGTATTCTGACCAAAGAATTTCTGGGCAGCAATGGGAAACTGGAAAAGATAAAAACCATAAAGGTGGAATGGGAATTCCCGTCCGGAGAAAGACCCAAAATGAAGGAAATTCCTGGTACGGAGCGTGTCTGGAAAGCGGATTATGTTTTTCTGGCAATGGGGTTTACCGGACCCCGCCCCGATGGCCTGCTGAAAGAGCTGGGCATTGTGCTGGACCAGAACGGAAATATAAAAACCGATGAAAAATATATGACCAACGTTCCCGGTATTTTTGCCACCGGAGATTCCCGCAGGGGACAGTCTCTTGTGGTCTGGGCCATATCCGAAGGGAGAGAAACGGCGTATGCCGTGGATAAATATTTAATGGGAAAAAGTTTTCTGCCGAAAAAAGGAAAAGGGGATATTCCCCGGGTATGAATAAAGTACTCGTATATAGCAGAAACAGTGTCATTGTCGATGGTGTAAAAAATATTTTACGTCCATTTTCCGATTCTATCTTGGCGGAATTCACTTCCACTCTGGAAGAATCTGTGCAATTTCTGAATTATGAATATCCGGAACTGGTTATTCTTGATTTCACCGTGGAAGAGGAAATGGATTCCATGTACCAGTTCATCCACACTATGAAAAATGATCCCTGGTTGCATTATTCCGGCGTTGTTATCGTGTATGCTAATAAAAGTGAATCTGAACTTCTTGAAAAAATCGAAGGAACGAATGTGGTGGGTTCCATGGAAAGAAGGGAAATATCCCTGAGGCTTCCCAGTGTCATTAAAATTTTTTCCCGCAATAACAACCTGATATTCCAGAGAGAGCTTCAACAAAGCCTGATGAAAAACATAACCGGCGAGTTTATTCTGGATAATGATCCCTTTGAAGCGAATGTATACGCCAGCATTTTATCGAATTATTTATACTATTCCAATTATATCCGCCTGAACCAGAGAGACCGGATAAAGCTGGTATTTATTGAGCTGATCCAGAATGCCATTGAACACGGAAATTGTAATATCAGCTATGAGGAAAAAACCCGGCTCCTGATGGATGGTCAGGGAATTATGGAAATCATTGAGAATAGAAATAAAGATCCGGAAATTGCACATAGAAAAGTGTATCTAAGTTACCGAATCCATGAAGATATTTCATCTTTTTCCATACGGGATGAGGGTACAGGCTTTGACTGGAGAAAACACCTTAACAATACGAAAGAAAAGAATGAGAAAGCCCATGGAAGAGGGATAACCATAACCACGCAGATTGTCCAGAATTTTCGGTATAATGATTCCGGAAACCAGGTCTCGTTTGAAATTCCTCATGAAACAGATCATTCCAATTTTATCCCCCAGATTTTTGTTGAAAAAGAAGAACTATCGGTAAAATCCGGCGATTTTATTTTCCGTGAAGGGGAATCTTCCAATTTTCTGTATTATATTGCAAAGGGCGAATATGAAGTGATCGCAAAATCCGGGGATTCCATTGCCCGCCTCACTCCCAACGATATTTTCATTGGGGAACTGGCTTTTCTGCTGAGCAATCGGCGCACGGCCACAGTAAAGGCGGTCACAGATGGTCTGCTGATCAAGGTTTCCAAAAGTGAATTTGTGGATTCCATTAAGACTTACCCTTATTATGGATTATTCTTATCCCGCCTTCTGGCCCGAAAAATTGACCACATGAATAATCTGTAATCCATTCCAAAGCGGATGGTGGCATCGGAATAGTGTCCTCGAAATCCGTGTGGTACAAATTTCCTTCCAAAGCGGGCAAAAAATCGTATAAATCCGGTTCAACTTTTCTTGACGGCCATTCTGGAATTATCAGATTGCCGTATTATGTCGCATCCAAAGCCGTCCGATTTTGTCCATCTGCATCTGCACACTGTATATAGTCTTCTGGATGGAGCAATCCGGATTGATGATTTGATGCACACTGTCAAGAGGCTGGGAATGGACTCCGTGGCGATGACAGACCATGGAAATATGTATGGGACAGTGGAATTCTATGAATCTGCATTGAAAAACGGCATCAAACCCATCATTGGGGAAGAATTTTACGTTGCCCCCGGCTCCCATTTGAGCAAAACAAATGCAGAAGGGGTCAGGGACGGAAAGGCATATCATCTCATTGTTCTGGCCAAAAATAAAAAAGGGTATAAAAATTTAATAAAACTGTCTTCCCGTGCCTTTCTGGATGGATTCTATCATAAGCCCCGGATTGACTATGAGCTTCTGCAGAACCATTCAGAAGGATTGGTAGTCACATCGGCCTGTATTGCAGGGGAAGTAAACCGCAATCTGGTTACGGGCAAAGAGAAAGAAGCCCGGGATCTGGCCGGCCATTTGAATGAGATCATGGGGAAAGGAAATTTCTATCTGGAAATCCAGAAGCATGGAATAAAAGAGCAGGAGATTGCAGCGAAAGGTTCTGTGGAAATTTCCAAAAAACTGGGTATTCCACTGGTTCTGGCCAATGATGCCCACTTTCTGAACAGAGAAGATAAAGAAGCCCAGGAAATTTTGCTCCGGATCCAGATGAATAAAAAAATCAATGAACCTCTGGAATTTGGCTTTAATGAGGAATTCTACGTCAAATCTGCCCAGGAAATGTCCCTGCTTTTTCCGGAGCTCCCGGAAGCTCTGTATGCTACCCGGGAAATTGCGGATAAAATTGATCTGGAGCTGGATTTTGGATCTCCCCACCTGCCGGATTTTGTGGTCCCCGGAGGAATGAGTTTAAAGGAATACCTGATTAAACTATCCCATGAAGGTTTGCGGAAAAAATTTCCGGATGAGGTTCCGGATAAATATAAAAAACGCCTCAATTATGAACTGGATGTCATCAATACCATGGGTTTTGAGGGGTATTTTCTGATTGTGCAGGATTTTATTGGTTTTGCCCGAAGCCAGAGAATACCCGTGGGACCGGGGAGGGGGTCGGCGGCCGGCTCTCTGGTGGCATACAGTCTGGGAATCACCAACCTGGATCCCATCCGCTATGGTCTGCTTTTTGAGAGATTCTTAAATCCTGACCGTCATGAAATGCCGGATATTGATATTGATTTTTGCCGGGATAGAAGGGAAGAGGTCTATGACTATGTTGTTCAGAAATACGGGGATGACCATGTTTCCCAGATTATTACCTTTGGAACCATGTCCGCAAAGGCGGTTACCAAGGATGTGGCCCGGGTTCTGGGAATTGAGTTTGAAAAAATCAACCAGATCACAAAGATGATGCCCGGCACCCCCGGCATTGAACTGGATGATGCCGTGGCTGCATTGCCGGCGGAGGGGAAGAAGCTTTTTCAGGAAGAAAAACGACTTTATAAAATATCAAAAGCTTTGGAAAAATTTCCCCGGAATCCCGGAAAGCATGCCGCTGGAGTGGTGATTGCTCCGGAGAAGCTGGATGAAATTATTCCTCTTGCCAGGGATTCCCGGACTGGTTCTGTGATCTCCCAATTTGAAAAAATTTCATTGGAAAAAGCTGGTCTGGTGAAGATGGACTTTCTGGGTTTAAAAAACCTGACCATTATCCAGATGGCGGTGGATGAAATCAATCGGCGGCATAACCTCGATCTGGATATAAACCGGATTCCCTTGGATGACCCGGCGGCATTCCAGCTCTTACGCGAGGGAAAAACAAAGGGAGTTTTTCAGTTGGAGAGCAAAGGAATCACCCAGCTTACCATGCGTTCCAAACCGGAGAGGCTTGAAGACATCGTGGCTTTGATTGCTTTGTATCGTCCGGGTCCGCTGGAATCCGGAATGGCAGAAGATTATGTGAAAAGGAAAACGGGAGAAGAGAAGGTGGTCTATCCCCATGAGAACCTGAAGACTGTACTAAAAGAAACCTTTGGTACAATAGTTTACCAGGAACAGATCATGCAGATATCCCAGGTCATTGGCGGATTCAAAATGTCGGAAGCGGATAAATTACGCAAAGCAATGGGCAAAAAACTTCCGGAAGTCATGGCAAAAATGAAAACCTTATTTCTGGAGGGAGCCAGAACAAATGGCTATGAAGAAAAATTTGCCAGCGATCTATTTAATAACATGGAGAAATTCGGAAAATATTGTTTCAATAAATCCCACAGTGCCGCCTATGGGCTCATTTGTTACCAGACTGCATACCTGAAAGCACATTATCCGGTGGAATTTCTGAAGGCAAACCTGGACGCGGATATTGAAGACACAGATAAATTAATTGGGTTTATCTATTCCGCAAAAGAAATGGGGATAAAAATTCTGCCACCGGATATCAATGAATCCAATGAGTATTTTACGGTTATCGATGAAAAAACCATACGTTACGGGCTTCTGGGATTAAAAAATATGGGGCATCCGGCAGTCCATTCCATCATAGCAACCAGGAGAGAAAAAGGAATATTCAAATCTTTTGATGATTTTGTCCGTAAAGCAGATTATAAGTATTTCAATAAAAAAATGCTGGAATCTCTGGTTTTATCCGGAGCACTGGACAGCTTTGGATATACTCGTTCCTCCGTTTTTGGTTCTGTGGATACCATTCTGGACTGGAAACGCCGGAAAAATCAGGATGAACTGACGGGTCAGGAAAGTTTGTTTTCCATTGCTGTCCATGAGGATATGGAGGAGAAAATCCCCCTTACGCCGGTGGAAGAATGGAAAGATTCTGAAAAATTAAAAATGGAAAAAGATGTTCTGGGGTTGTATCTCACATCTCATCCCATGATGAAATATAAAAACCTTCTGACTCAGGCAAAAATAACCGCTTTGGAAGATATTGATGATGGAATATCCATGGAAAAGGAGGCCACTATTGCAGGGGTCATTGAATCTGTGAGGAATGTATCCGGCGGAAAAAAACCATTCTATGAAATTGAAATATCGGATTTGACATCCAGGACAAAAGTAAGAATTTATGAGAAACTATTTCAGGAAAATTCTGATAAATTATCTGAAAATAAAATTGTCATGATGGATGTGAGTATAATCATTCACAGGGATTCTGATCAGGCTTCTGTTTTCATTTTTGGAAAGAAAATTATGCCTGTCAGTGAATTAAAAAAGCAGATTAAGGAAAGCCTCCATATCTTCATTCCCAGCCAGTCCAGAAATGATCTGGTTACAAAAATAAATAATATCCAGAAAATATTGAAAGCATACCATGGAGAAAATCCTGTTTTTTTACATTACCAGTTGCGTGGTGAAAATATTGAGGTAATCAAAGCCCACCCATCGTTTTTTGTGGATGGCAGAAAAGAAATAAGCCAAGATCTTTCCGCAGTTTTGTCTTCGGAATCCCATATTGTCTGGAAATCCATGGATGGATTATCCCAAGCTGGGAATGGGGTTTTATCCTGAATTCCAAAGGAGACGGCTTTCTCTTTCCTTCTTCTCGGATAGTTTTTCCCTTAAATCCCGGAGGAAAAACAAACGGATATTAATTTCCGCAGAGTTATCCGGGGAGGAATGGAGAATACGGATTAGTTCGGTGTACTCTTTCCGGAAAATGTCTTCTCTGGAAACCAGGGATGGAATTTTCTTCCATTCCTCAATGGCTTTTTTCTTGTAAATGGGATTATTTTGGTCAGAATACTGTTGCCAGTAAATACGCCCTCTCTGGTAATAGATATCCGCTATGCGGTAGCGATCCGGACTTTGTTTTTCCAGAAAATCCATTATTTCCAATCGCCGCTGGAAATAGAGTTTTCTAAGAGTGCTTCTGTCTTTGATTTGCTCTTTTTCCAGCATTCTCCGGTATTTTTTTTCCAGGAGAGTTAATGTCCGGATTCTGTTGGGTGGATTTTCCCTTACTTTCAAATCCGGATTCATGTCCCGGAATTCAAAATAGAAATCCCAAGCATTGGACTGGATCTCATATATGTTTTCCACTGAAAATCCCAGCTCAATCTGTGATCTTGTCCCCGGTAAAATGGACATAAGGTGAAGGGAATTTTTCAGGAAGGATTCCTTGTTTAAATTTTCCTGAAAATAATCAATATAAAAATAGGTGGGGTCATAGCTGAAACGGTATGCAATACGCTGGAGATTCTGAAAATAGAGGTCACGGATGAATACCGGCAGATCTCCTTTCTGTGGATGATAACCCAGAAAATTCCGGATAAAATTCTGGAGTTGGTCTTCCTTGGATTCCCCTATGGATTTATCCAGATAAGCCATTCTTTTGTTATGCGGGAAAAAAAGCGGAGGCCGTGATTTTTCTGTCTTATTTTTAATGGTAATCCGGAATTGGTGATGGTGAAATTTTTCTCCATTCTGGTAGCTCTCAAAATCCCGGATGATGGAATTTCGTTTTTCAAAAAATATCAGATCATCTTCTGAATGACGTAATATTTCTTCAAAGGGTTTACGGATGGTTTTCAGAGTGGGAAAAACATCCTTTAAAGTGATGTCCTTGTACTGGCGTTCCCTCAAAATATATTTTTTATCCACCCCGGAATCTGGTATCAATTTATCCGGAGATATTGGATTTTGTCTCTCCATCCCCCGGGTTTTATCCAGAAGATCCAATAGCTCCCCGGAGTCTTCCTTACTCATGGAATATTCATTCTCCATGTATTTTTTGAAATCCTCCAGCATTTTCTTATCATCCTTATCCGGGGGAATCTGGAGCCTTTTTGTTGTCTCTTTGTTGTCTATCCCCCCCTTACTCCAGGAATCTGTCATATTGCGGGAGGAGGTGTCATTTACCAACTGGATTTGGAATTCCCGGGTGGGTGATTTTTCCAGATTACACCCGGCATACATTATGGTTTCTCTTCCTGTGTTCCAGAGATACTGAAAGAAATATACATGAAGGAATAATGATACAAGGAAAAAATACCGCATTATCCGGTCACGATCTCCGTCCCATTCCATTTGTCATGCGGTGGATTTTTTTTGAATTCCACAATCCGGCTCAAAAATATATCCACCGCCTTATCCTCCGGAAATTCATTTTTTATCCGGGAGAACTCGTCATAGGCTGAAAGAAAATCTCTGGCCACATAGTCTGCAAAAGCTTTTTCAAAAAGGGCCTTATATTTTAATTTATTCTCCACCATGCCATCATCTTCGTTATTGAATATTTCCATAATTCCCACCGGAGAATCACTTCCTTTTATGCGTGTGCGGGTAATGATTCGGAAGTGATAAAGGCTGGGATCATCCAGATTGAAAAAGGTGGTGCCACTCAACAGGATTTTTGAGGAATATAATTTTGTCAGGCTTTCAATTTTGGATGCAAGATTAACCGCATCAGAAATGACCGTTGTTTCCATCCTTTCCTTTTCTCCAATAATTCCCAGACGCAGATTTCCGGTGTGAATGCCAATCCCAATCTTAAGCTGAATCTTAGATTTTTTATTGAATTCGTCCAGTGCCTTGTGCATATCGATGGCGGCTTCCACAGCATCCTGGGAATTTTCTGGGAATAAAGCCATAATCGCATCACCAATGAATTTATCTATGAAACCATTATGCTTTTTAATTACCGGGACCACATAGGCCAGATATTCATTGATCAGATTGAAGGTTTCCTCTTCTGTGAGACGATAGGAAAGCTGGGTGAAACTGCGGATGTCTGAAAATAGAATGGTCATTTCCTTTTCGATCTGATCTCCTAATTTTACATCCAGAATATCCGTTTTCCGGAGAAAGCGAAAGAATTCATGGGGGATAAACCGGGAGTATGCCTGGTTGATTTGCCGATGGTGGTTTTTTAAAGCATCGTTTTTCACTACCTGGAACCTGAATTTTTCTGAGAATGAATACAACAGAAAAAGTGCAATCAGCAAAAAACCATAGTTGGTATAATTATTACCGCTTCTGGTATAGAAATTGTCCAGAATATGCAAAGAAAGAAAAAGAAAAAATATACCAATTACCGTTAATAATCTCCAGGCAGTCTTTTTACCTCGGGATATATGCCTGAACACAACAAAACCCAGGTAGATTGTGAGGGGAATAATGTAAAGTACGGTCAGCTGGAACACAAAATGAATCAGGGAATACGGAACAAAAACCACCACTGCGGGCATAATCCAGTGCAGAAAATTCAGGAAATAGGGAACGGACTTTGGGCGGATTTTTAATTTCCAGTATGAAAAAATAAATCGAAATGCAAATAAGGGAATCAGAGAAACGGAAACGGCTTCCAAATACGTAATGATTCCAGTGTCCATCTCCGTAAATATATTGAAAACGGATGACTGGGATAGAGAATATAATGAAAAAACAATGGTCAGGGCAGAAAAATCAGCATTGGAATTTTCATTTTTATTTCCCCAGTACATAATCCAAAAAACTATTCCCAGAAGAAAAAATACAAGAAAGAATAACCCGGAAACATCCCAATTGGTATTATCCTGCAAGTGGAAATTGTTGGTTATGTAATAATCACCCCGGAAAAATAAACCGTATTCCGGATTGAAAAAAAATGGCATTGGATTATTCTGCCCTTTTAAATGAATGATAAGAAGATTATCATTCCGCAGAATATCTCCGGGAAGGAGGATCCGGTAATTCCGTTTTGTTCGATGAGAAAGAATATTGCCTGATTTTTTATCCTCATGGAATTGGTCATCAATAAGAACTCCGTTCAGATAAACCCGGAAATTTTCCCCAATGCCGGAAAAATGCAGAACATAGCTCCTGTTTATGGCTGGAGCATACGGGTCATCATCCTCTTTTTTGGGCTCCGGAATCCGGAAAAAGGTGAGAAGTGTGCAGGATGAATAATCGGAGTTACTGCTTTTCCATTCCCGGGTGATCAGGATGGGAAAACTCTGAAAATATTTTACTTCCATCTTGGATTGCTCCAGATATTGCTTTACATCGGAGGAGGGGATATGGGTCAAATCACTGGAGAATCCGGGAAACCCCATCCAGATTTGTTTATCCAGATGAATTACGACGGAAGAGAGTTCCTTTGCGGAAACGGTGAAAACAGGAAATAATGCTAAGGAGAGGCAAATCCATGCGGTAATTCCGATTTTTTTTCCCATCATAGTAAATTATCGGCAAGAGTGTGCCTGTAAACTATTTTTCATTTTGACAGTGCAGGACAAAAAAAAAGTATGATGAATGGTGGCTCCCCAAAAACCTTTTTTTATGGTTTTTACCCTTGCAATGGCTATATCCATCGGCCAGATTTTGCACGCAGATTCCGGAAAAATCCGGCTGGAGCTGGGTCACGCAGAAAAAAAAGCACTCCGCAGGGAAATGACAGAAATGGATATCGCCATCCGGGAGATGGTATCTGCCGCAGCCCTGAACCAACCACAGGTGATTTTCCGCCGATTTTCGCAGTTGTCTTCCTTTACTATTGCCAGTTCCCCGTATTATAAAAATGTATTTCCATCGCTTTCCGCCAAATTGAAGGGAAAAAACCTTTTTGTCCATTTCCAGAAAATTCATGGGGACGCCACAACTGCATACGCATCCGGGAAAAACATCCAGAGCTGTAATGAAACTTGCCGGAATCTCTTTTATGTGCATTATAAAAAAATAGTAACTCACTGCTCCGAATGCCATGCACGGGTGAATATGGAAAATTCTTACTTTGAAGAATAAAAAGGGAAAATAGATGAAAAAAATTATACAGGCTTATTACAGATTCCATTACCGGAAAAATGAATTTTATCAGAAATTATCGTTTCTTTACAGTATTTTTTCTTTGCTGGTGATTGTTTTCTGGGTTTTCGCTTTCAAAAGTGCAGTACTGGATGCAAATAATATCCCCTCCGGGTCCATGCAGCCTACGCTGAAAATTGGGGATTTTCTGTTTGTGAATAAAATGCGTTACACCATAACCATTCCCTTTACGGAAATTTCGCTTTTTCGCATAGACCGGCCAGGACGGGGGGACATTGTCACCTTTACTCCTCCGCAGCGGGATAATTTCAGCGGAAAAACCCTTGTAAAAAGAGTCATTGGCGTGCCGGGGGATACAGTGGAAATTAAAGACAACGAAATCTATATTAATGGGAAAAAATACCGGACATCCAGATTAACCGATTTATCCCCCATTGCCGATCTGGACCACGATAATATCGAATTTCTCCGGCTTTTCAGGGAAGATATTCATGATCCCCGGAATGGACAAATTATTGTGTCTCATTATATGTTGCAGGAAAGGGAGATAGAAAGTTCTTCGCCATATATGCCAAGATTCCGCATGGTGAATTATATGAAAAATCCGGAAAGAAAATGGATTATTCCAG
This sequence comes from Leptospira biflexa, assembly GCA_020721865.1. Classification (GTDB taxonomy): domain Bacteria; phylum Spirochaetota; class Leptospiria; order Turneriellales; family DYLW01; genus DYLW01. The sequence goes on from DYLW01000024.1 coordinate 15,518, forward strand.
CAGGAAAATATATGGTTATGGGGGATAACCGGGATAATTCCGATGATTCCAGAGGTTGCAACCTTGTGTACGATGAGGAGGAGTATAAAAAATGCTTTGATTTTTATCACTTCCGGGAATCCTCCGGCGATATACAGCCGTCCACCCAATGGGGTCTGGTGGACATAGAAAATATACATGGAAAGGTCTTTATGTCCTATTTCAGCGTGAACTGGGGAACCAGAGGTATGGTGGAAAGCAATCCCATTAAAAATATATTCCAGTGGGTTACGGGGCAGTATTCCAATGCCTTTATCCGATGGAATCGTATATTCCAGCGGATTTATTAAGTCTATCAGCCCGCTTCTTTAACCAGTTTTTCATAGACTCTTTTGGCAACTTTATGTTCAGGGTTTATTTCAAGGACTTCTCTGGTCATTTTCATCGCCCGATTGTTTTCCTTCATGAGAAGGTAAACGTCCGCCAGATTCAGCAGATTTCTCTGGAGATTTCTATCTCGGAGCCGGAGTCTTTCGCCATAGTCAGCGGCGTCCTGCAGATTACCGGTTTTCTTGGCCGAATAGGAGGCAAGATACAGATAATCGGAATGCTCCGGCTGGACATCCGTGTATTTTTTTGCATATTCAAAAGACTTATTATATTCTTTTACCTTAAGGTATCCCCATGTCAGGTCTCTTAGAAGAGCGGGATGATTGGGGAATTCCTGCAGCAATCCGCTTTCTATTTGAGCAAGGCGTTCATTTAGTGTCTTATTATTCTCTATGAAATGCAATTCTTTCAGTATATTTTTTACATTGGTCTGGAGCTCCGGATGGATATTTTCCTGGGCATTTACATATATTCGCAACAGAGAAAGATCATCCGTAATGCTTCCATGGTTTTCCAGATGGTGGCGGATTTTGTTCAAATCACCATGGTTTTCCTCTACTATGGATAAAAATAATTTTTCATCTTCATTGATAACGCGGTTTCCATCTTTTTCACCCAGTTGCAGGTCATCCCTTCCATCCGATCCCACGATTAGCACATCTTCCGGGAAAAGCTTAAACGTACCAATTGTTATTTTTCCATTCGCCCCCAAGTGCCCCAGTTTACGCAGCATGATTCCTTCATCCAGAAAGCGGGCCGTTTTATCCCTATAGATTACCACATGGGGATGTTCTGCATTGATATAGTACAACAAACCGCTTTTTTCGTCAATTAATCCCAGAATGGAGGATATGAGCATGGAACCATTAAAAGATTCAAATACTTTGTGAATTTCAATGAATGCATTTTTCATCCACCGTTCCGGAGAAATATTCTTTGCGGCGGTCGATAAATTTGTTCGCTCTATGAGGGAACGGAAAACAGAGCCAATCACTAGAGCCCCGCCGGCTCCTTGGATGGATTTTCCCATCGCATCCGCATTTAAAAAAACAATGTAGGGTTTTCCTTTCAGCTCAATATCGTTGACCACAATCAAGTCCCCGCCTATTTCTTTTTCCCATTTGCGGAATTTAAACTTCTTTTTCTGCTCCAGAATATAATCAACATCCACAAATTTGGAGCGGCTGTAATTACCGTTCAATGGCTGCATCAGAAGGGAAGTCAGGAAATAATCCCCATCCTGTTCTTCTTTCAATTTGCGTACCTGGTGTAAGGTATGATTCAACTCCTCATTGGATTGGGTGAGATGGTTGTTTTTATCCAGTAGTTGTTTTTGCATGGAATCCAGTGCCCGCCACAGGTCACCAATCTCATCTCTCCTGGTGAGAATAATTCGATTGGAAAGCCTTTCTTTACCAATTTTATGAAAAATCTTTATGGTGTGTAAAAGTGGAAAATTGATGGAATTGATGATTACCCGGGCTACCAGGAACAGGATAATGGCGGATAAAACCGCAAAAAGAGCAGAAACGGAAAGACTGATAATCTGCCTATTTTGCGTCTCATTCCGGATTTTCTCCATTTCCGTGACCTGAAAATTATGGATATATTTAACAATGGCGTCAATATGTTCCTCCGGTTTCCGGTCAATACCCCGGACGGCTTTATCAATGGCAAAAGTGGTGCTCAGGCTTCCCGGAACAAAGAAGCGAATATGCTCCCGGTATTTCTGTCCCAGTTTTATATTTTCATTGATGGCATCGGTCACCATGGATTCATCCAGCCCGAATTCCCGGAATATGGGCATGAGCTTTTTCAGATGATTCCGTACCACAATTTCCTGTTTTTCAAATCCTGCCCAGTATTTTTTGTATAAGATTAGGTCATGACCTCGCAGAAGTACATTTTTCCATTCCTGCACCTGCAGTTTGAAATCCGCCTGTGCTGAACGTGAAATATCCACAGCATTGGTAATGGCAATATTATATTTCAACGCAGTAAAGGTGGAACGCCTTCCCGCATCAATATTATAAATCCCAATGGCTCCTGTGATGGATAGTGCGGTTATTGCTATCCATGCCATTCCCCACAATTTGTTGGATATTTTCCAATCATGAATTTTTTGTAACATTTTCCCCTATCCCCGTGTCCACTTTAAACCCTTGCCCTTGGTGTAAACAAAAAAAGAGGCTATTTTAACATTTATGCAAAAAATTGAAAAAAATAATAAAAAAAATGAACATAAAAGTGTAATATTACTTGACATATCAATTTAAGTAAATAATATTGAATAAATATGAATATTTGGGGGAATTATGGCAAAAACAATTACCATTCGATTGGAAGATGAGGATTATCTAACCATCAAAAGAGCTGCGGATGCAGAACGGCGGACAATATCCAATTTCATTGAATATGCTACGCTACACTTTATTGAGGAGTCTTCCTTTGTGAGCAGAGAAGAGATGAAGAGTTTATCAGAGAATAAGAAATTTATCAAGAACTTAAAAAATTCCCTGAAAGAAATGGAAAAAGGAGATATGGCTGATGCCGAATAACTATTCCATCAAGGAAACAGCCTCATACCAGAAAAACTACCAGAAGAAAAGCTATGAAGGCTTGTACCAAAAAGTAAAGTCAGTAATATACCCGGTGTTAAAGAATGAACCCCGGTATGGGAAAAGGATCCGGCGTCTGCACGGGAACCTTGGGATTATCTATCGTTACCGGGTGGATGAGATGAGTCTTTTTTATTTTTTTGATGAAGACAGGAAAACCATCTATCTTTTGGAAATCCTGAAAAGCATAAACGGACCATATTAAAACTGGACGGCAGATCACCAGTTTAAACTGCGAACATAAGGAAACAATCATGAGTATAATTATTGAAGAAAGAAAAAGTATTATTATGAGTAAAAAGGCGGGAATATTTGCTGTTTCCGCAAGAGCAAAAGAAGCAACTGCCAAACTTGGAAAAGATAAAGTGATCAATTCATCTTTGGGAAATGGAATGGATGAACAGGGAAAACCCTTCGTCATTCCCACTTACCTGGATGTTATGAAGGATTTAATCAACAAAAGCGGAGACCAGCTTTGCGGATATACTCCCCCCGGAGGAAACCCAGAGTTAAAAACTGTCTATCCACAGTATATTCTGAAGGGTATCCAATTGCCCAAGGACGTTCATATTCGGGCAATCCCTGCCCACGGTGGGACTGGCGGTATTTTTCTGGCTGTTATCAATATGGCATCCCAGACTGTCATCAGTCATTTACCGTACTGGCCCAATTATAATCTGATTATCAAACAGGCTGGCAAAAAGGTGGCCGGTTTTTATCTTCTGGATGAGAATCTAAACCTGAACCTGAAATCCTTTGAAGAGACTGTCACCAAAGTCGCCAAAGAAGAGGGTAGACTGTTTCTTCTGATCAACAGCCCGTACAGCAACCCCACCGGAGCTTCCATAACCAGAGAAGAATGGCACAAGGTGGCAGAAATTCTCAAAAAATTCAATGTCCCCAAAAGCATTTTTCTGGACATTGCCTATATTGACTTTGGGCCAAACGGCAAGGATCCCAAAGACCTCCAGTTTGTTCCGGAGATCATGGACATTGACCCCTCCCTGAATATCATTCTCGCTGCATCTGCGAGCAAGTCCTTCATGGCCTATGGGTGGAGAGTAGGGATCAATATCCTCCTTTCCAGAAATGAGGCGGAAGCGGATGAGTGGTTTAACGTGATGGAAGGTACCACCCGTGCAACCAATTCCAATAACGTGACTGCTCCCCAGAGAGCACTGGCTGCCATTCTGGCCGATGAAAAGCTGATTAAGAAAGCAGAGGAAGAAAGACAGGCTGCCAATAAGGTGATTCAGGATAGATTTGGAATATTCGCAAAAGCATCCGCTAAGGCCGGACTCCGGATTTCCAAGCCCACTGGCGGATATTTCACAACCGTTTATGTTCCGGATGCAGCCGCAGTGGCGGAAAAACTGGAAGCCATCAACGTGTATACTGTGCCCATTGCGGATCCTTCGGCGTTAAGGATTTCCATCTGCTCCCTGAGTAAGAGCGAATGTGAAAAACTGCCTGGATTGATCAAGTCCGTACTGTGATGGGTTTTCCCCTGGAATGCTCTTTCAGGGGAAGTACGAAAAATTCGGTTCGATAAACAGGGCTTTGTTGTTCTGGTCCAAGATGGCAAGGCCTATGTGTATCTTTTTTTGCGGATAATGATAGCGGGAGCCGATTTGCGTTGCCCGAACGTATCTTTTCCACTGTTGTCGGGAAAAAGGGAAGTATCCGTTCAGGAAGTTTCTGCGGTGAACCTTTTTTACCTCCCAGAAAATAATTCTGTCTTTTTCCCGGTGATTTGTGATAATGTCAATTTCAATCTTGCTGATTTTTTTGTTTTCCTCAAGAATGGAATAACCCATTTCTCCCAGAATGGTTGCAGCCCGGCTCTGTGTTTCTTTTCCTTCCAAAATTGTGTTCATAATGCCATAATTATATAAGCTATAAATATGTATAGTATAAATATCAATTGACATTGGAAAAAATGGTTAAATACAGATAAGATGGTCCATTAATGCTATCTTCCAATGATGTCCAATTGTCCCCCTTATCCTTATCGTTTATGGAAACATGCCGGACATCTATGGAAAAAAATTCCGTTGGACACCGTGGTCGGATACACGGTGGCGGGAGAACTCCCGGGATGGAGCGGCGAATTTTATTGGGTTCAGGATGGCTGCCCGAAGATGTCCCCCGGAAAAACCACCCAATCCGAATCCATGAAGTTTTCACCTCTCCGGTCATAAAACTCTTTACGTCTGCCCCGGATATTCCACTCAAGATTATGAAAAAAATTCTGGCCATTGACGGACACGCACTTTCCTACCGGGCATACTATGCAATGGCCGCCCAGAATCTGACTAACAAAGACGGTATTCCCACCGGAGCGGTTATGGGGTTTTTCCGCAACATAGCCACTATGGCAAAAGTGATCCGTCCGGATTTTCTGGTTTTTGTTTTTGATCCGTCCAAAAAGAATTTCCGCCATGAAATCTTTCCCGAATACAAATCCAACCGGAAGCCCACCCCGGATGACTTGAAAATCCAGATTGAGGAAATCCAGTCCATCATCCGTAATTTGGAACTTCCGCTCTGGATTCCGGAAAACGAAGAGGCGGATGATGCCCTGGCCAGTTTGGCCACCAGTATCCATGGGCAGAAGGAATACACACTTTATTTGGCCACCGCGGATAAGGATTTGATGGCCATACTGGGAGACAATGTGTTTATGCTCCGGGCGGGTTATAAAACCGGCGATTATGAAATTCTGGATACGGAATATCCAAAGAAGAAATGGGGGATCCCCCATGACCGCATCATGGATTTTCTGGCATTGATGGGGGATTCTTCTGACTTTATTCCCGGAGTAAAAGGAATTGGGGAGAAGGGTGCCGCCGCTCTTGTAGCACAGTTTGGATCGCTGGAAGAAATTTATGAAAACCTGGATAAAATATCCGCCAAAGCTGTCGCAAAAAAACTGGAGGATGACCGGGATAACGCATTTTTATCCAGAGATTTGGTGCGTCTGAAAACAGACATTAAAGTACCTTTTAATTTTACAAAAATGGATAGATGGGTGAATCCATCTTTGGAAAAAAAGATTCGTATTTTCAAAGAAAAAGAAATTCAATCTGTTTATAATGATTTTGAAAAGTTATTCCGCAGTTATCCGGTGGAACAAAAATCTCCGGCGAAAGTAAAGGATTCGGGAAACAAAGAAGCCGCAGATATGGTTTCCCCACCATATTTAGATGAAGGCCTCTTTGGTGCCCTGGAAGACAGTCTGGATAAGCGGATAGAAAGATATGCTCTGGCCACCCGTATCATCCGCAAAAAGGCCGATTGGGATGTCTGCGAACAGGAAATCCGCAATCTGGAAAATCCGGAAATTTCTGTGGACACGGAAACCACATCCAAATCTCCCATGGAAGCCTCTCTGGTGGGAATTTCCATTGCCTATTACCATCCATCGGGCGGGCTGGTCATGGAAAATGGCTCTAATATAAAGCTACTGTATATCCCCGCCACGTTTTCCCGTCCGGAATCCATTCATCCGGATTATGCGGATGTGGACGATGGCCCAATCCTCCTGGAAGCCCTGCGGGAAGTCCTGGAGGATGAATCCATTATTAAGATTGGTCAGAATATTAAGTATGACATGTTGGTTTTACAAAATCACGGAATTGATTTAAAGGGGATACGCTATGATACCATGATCCTGTCCTATTTGAAAAATCCGGAAAAGCGGGAGCATAATCTGGATGATCTGGCCGCAAAATATCTGGGGGAAACCACCATTGAATATAAAGAAATCACAGGAACCGGTAAAAAGACAATCCCTCTTGTGGAAATTCCCCTCCGTACTCTTTCCGCTTATGCGGGAGAAGATGCCGGCATTGCTCTACGGTTGAAGGATATTCTGGTTCCGGAGACGGAAAAATCCGGACTGATGGATTTATACCGGAATATTGATCTTCCCTTTATTTATGTTTTGAATAAGATGGAGAAAAATGGTTGTTTGGTTGACCGGGAATATCTGAAGAAAATGAGCGTGGATTTCACCGAAAAAATAAGCATTCTGGAGAAAAAAATATATGAGGCCGCTGGACGGAGCTTTAATCTGAATTCTCCCCAGCAGCTTGCGTCTGTATTATACGATGAGCTGGGTCTGGATATGAAAAAGAAAACCTCCGGTGGGAAGGCATCCACCGACGCCTCCGTTCTGGAATTGCTGAAGGGGGAGCATGAAGTGGTGGATAGGATGCTGGAATACCGTCTGGCCAATAAGCTATTGGGGACATACATTGATCCTCTGCCGGGTTATATTGTTTCCTCCACCGGACGGATCCACTCCAGTTTTTCTCCAGTGGTGGCCGCCACCGGAAGAATCACATCCTCCAATCCGAATTTACAGAATATTCCCATAAAGGAAGAGGAGGGGCGGCAGATCCGGCGGGCATTTATAGCCGAGGAGGGATTCTCTCTTCTGGTGTTTGATTACAGCCAGATTGAACTGCGAATTCTGGCCCATTATTCCGGGGATACAAATCTGACCGATGCGTTTCTCCATGGGGAAGACATCCACGATAAAGCGGCGTATCTTCTCTACCGGCGTTTTTTTGATGAGACGAAAAATGCCTGGAGTGAGGATATTATCCATCCGGGGGTCATTCCGGACATTGACCCGCAGATTCTGGCACAGATGAAACAAACTCCGGAATTCTCCCGAATGCGGTCCAAAGCAAAAATTCTGAATTTTTCCATTGTATACGGAGTGACGGATTTTGGGCTTTCCAATTCCATGAAGATTTCCAGAGCGGAAGCCAAATCCCTTATTTCCCTGTATTTTGAGATGTTTCCCGGTATCCGTAAATATATGGAGAATGCGGAAAAATCGGCCAGGGAAAAAGGATTTTCGGAAAACTATTTTGGGAGAAGAAGATATATCCCGGAATTAAGTTCTTCCAGCCATAACATGAGAGAAGCGGGGAGGCGACTGGCCATCAATACCCCCATCCAATCCACTGCGGCAGATTTAATTAAGGTGGCCATGATTGACATCCAGAAAATGCTGGAAAAACGTGGAAGCAAAACCCGAATGATTCTGCAGATACATGATGAACTGATCTTTGAGGTTCCGGAAGGAGAAAAAGAAGAGGTTTTTGTGGAAATCAAAAAGATTATGGAAACCTGTGTGGAATTCCGGGTTCCTCTTGTGGTGAGCGGAGGTTATGGTCGCAACTGGGATGAAGCAAAATAGGCCAACCGTACAGAAATATACACCAAAATATTGGAGGAGGAGACATGCAGATATTCAATACTATTAAAGGGATTTCCGGTTTTCTGGAAAATTACCGATGTGTTAATCCGGATAAAAAAGTGGCCTTTGTTCCCACTATGGGATTTTTACATGAAGGTCATCTTTCCCTGTTCCGGAAGGCGAAAGAAACGGGAGATTTGGTGGTGGTTTCCATCTTTGTGAACCCCATCCAGTTTAATAACAAAGAGGATTACGAAAAATATCCGGTGAATACGGAAAAGGATATTTCTCTTGCTGAGCACGAGGGCGTGGATGTTTGTTTTCTCCCCGGCGTTCAGGAAATTTATGGGGACCAGACTTCGGATTTGATCCAGCTTCGCTATCCGGACCTGATGAACCGGCTCTGCGGAAAAACCCGTCCCGGCCACTTTGAAGGAGTTTTACTGATTGTCCATAATCTGTTCACCTGGATAAAACCGCATTATGCCGTATTCGGTTGTAAGGATTACCAGCAGCTTATTTTAATCCAAAGAATGACCCGGGATCTTCACCTGGATGTGGAAATCATTGCTATGCCCATTATCCGGGAAAAAGATGGATTGGCCATGTCCAGCCGCAATGCCCGACTGTCCCCGGAAAACAGAAAGGATGCTACCGTTCTATCCCAATCGCTCCTGGCCATCCGGGACGCATGGAAAAAAAATCCGGATATCCGGGTTAAAGATCTGAAAGGGATCTATGAAAAATATCTGGGGTCTCTTCGAGTGGATTATGCCGGTATCTACCACCCCCACACTCTGGACGATTTACCGGAGGATGCCATAGTAACACAGGGTTTGGCTGCGGTGGCCGCCTATTGCGGAGAGGTGCGGTTGATTGACAATATGTTTATGGGCGGGAACTGTGGCGGGTGAATCCGTCATGGATTACTATTTACAGAATGTGTAGATAATTTTTCCTCACTCGATGAAAAAGAAAGCACGTTTGGGTTTACTGCTTTTACCGCTAATTGTGGTGGTGAGTTTGTGTATTTTTAATTCATTGTTGCCCTTTTATCTTGAAAGAAAGATATATAAAGATCCAGATAAAATCATTCCAGCCCAGGCTGCTTTGGTTCTGGGTGCGAGTGTCACTTCCAAAAAAGAGCCATCCGGAGTATTAAAGGAACGTTTGGAGAAGGCGGCTTTTTTATACCATACGGGAAGGGTGCAAAAACTGATTGTCTCCGGGGATAATTCCAAATTGTACTATGATGAAGTGAATGTAATGAAAGATTATCTGATCAAAAAGCGAGTATCACCGGAGGATATTTTTATGGACCATGCCGGAATTAATACCCGGAATTCGCTGATCCACACCCGGTATATTTACGGGGCAAAACGGGTGATTATTGTCACACAGGAATACCATCTTTACCGGGCACTGATGATTGCACAGATGCTGGATATGGAAGCCAATGGCTATCCTGCAGATATGGGATTTTATAAAACAAATTTTTCATCCCGGGCAAGGGAATACTTTGCCCGGATGAAAGATGCGGTATTGCTTTACCGCTTTGACCCGGAGGTGATGAAAACGGTCAGAAAATACCCATTATCCGGAAACGGTCGCAAAACCTGGAATGCAGGAGATTAGGTTCTCGTTTCCAGTTCGTTAATACGGGATTCCAACCTGGCAATAAGTCTCTGGTTTTCCAGGTTTTCCCGGAATTTGTTGATCAGAGCCTGGATATCATTCACCAGATCCTCTTTATTCCAAGGTTTCTCCACAAAACGGTTCAGTCCACCATAATTAATGGCCTTTATTGTGGCATCCAATCCCGCTTGCCCGGTCAGGAGTATCTTCATGGTATCGGGATATCGTTCCTGGATAACCTTCAGCAATTCATCCCCTTTCATTTTGGGCATAACCTGGTCTGTGATCACCAGGTCCACGGTTTCCCCTTCTTTTGTCAATGTTGCCAGCAATTCCAAGGCTTCTTCCCCGGAGTTTGCTGTCAGCACATCATGAGTGGAGGAAAATGATCCCGTCAACTGCTCCTGGAGGGTATCCAGTACAGTTTTCTCATCATCAACGCAAATAATATAACCTTTCGTGTCCATAGTTCCTTATTTCTTTCTTCGTTCTCCGGCTGTTCTTACTGGAACTCTTCTTTCCCCCACATGCGGTTGAAAAATATCCTCATTCCGGGTAATCTTTCTTTTGGCTTCAATTCTGGTAAAAGGAGGGATGCTGATGTCATCGCCTATAACAACTCTCCGGTCAATCACGCAATCCTTTCCAATATAGCAGTTTTTGCCTATGGATACCTGATCGGCAACTTTGGTTCCGGAGTCAATCAATGTTTTTTCTCCCACGCTGGAAAAAGGCCCCAATTGAACCCCAAATCCGATGGTCACATCATTCCCCACCGTAACCCCCGGACTGTAACCAGACTGGGCTCCCAGATGTGCGTTATCCCCGATTTTTATTTTTCCCATTATCATGGTATTGCCGGTAATTAAATGGCCGGAAAAAATGGAGTAAACCGGTAACAGCACGTTCTCTCCCACTTCCAGAAAATGGGGTTCATAGATTCTCACGTCTGTGGCTATCATGCTGGTGGCGGGAAGTTTCAAGCCGATGAGTTTGAAAAACAGCCAGCGGAGAGAGTAGATTTTCAGAATATAATTATAGATGATATCATAATCGGCGACAGCTTTATACAGCTCCGCTTTCACTCCCCAAGTGAGCCATTCCTTGCTGTATGTTTTGTATTTCTTTCCGGCTTCCAGGGGAGGTACAACATGATAGGCAAGTCCCACAAAGAGGACAATCAGAAAAAGAAAAATATATCCTCCGGCCAGCATAATGAACGGATAGATCAGCCATGACCACCAGATGGAGGGCGGCAACTGCTTGAAAGACCAGTACGCAAAAAATGCGGCGATGGTAAACGGTATAAAATGAAATGGGATAAACTGAAAAATGCTTTTTAACTGCAAATCCAGCCGGGCGTAACTGATTGATGGAGGGGAATTCAATTCATTCATAATCTATATCCTTTTTACGTATACTTATTAGTTTTTTACACGATTTTTTATTTTCTCTTGCTTACACACAGACTATAACAGAATTTTTTTTGAGAGATCAAGAGATTTTTTATTTTTATCCGCTTTTTTTTCGTATTTTCTGTTTTTTTTTCTGAAATATTAAATTTTATCAGCTTTATCTGTATTAATGGCAAAAATGGGAAATATTTTTTTCATAGTATTGTGAAGGTAAAAACATGAAAAAAATAATTTATTTATGGGCATTCCAAATTTTATTGCTTACGGAAATATTTCCCGCCGTGATGCAGATTGATTTCACAAATGGAACATCCGCTCTGGATATGGGGATGGGTCTACAGCCGGGGGATATAATCCGGGTGGAAACATCCGGAGGGAATTTTTCCCGTGTTCTGGGAAACAATCTTTCTTTTCCCGTGGTTGCACAATTTAACGGGGATTATCTCATGATCCGCTCTCAGGAAAACGTTCCATTGGCGTATCTATGCTGGGGAGGGGGAAATCCGGAAAAAAACAAGGAAGCCCAGAGAGCGGGATTGTGGCATGGCTCCTGCGTGGACGTCCCGGCATTCCAGTCACGCATGGGAATTTTGCGTCTGCATCGGGTTTATTTTTCTCCTCTGAGGAAAGAGTATTATTTCTGGGATAATGCCTCCGGTCTGGTCATTTCTCCTCAACCGGAGCTGGAACAACGGCGGTCTTTCCGGAGGGAAAATATTGCGGAAGCACCGTTTTATTCTCGTAGTTTTTCCCTGCATACGCTAAGAGGGAAACAGATAGCATTCCCCGGATGGGAAAATCTTCCCCCTGGAATTTACCTGGTGTATTCAGAAAACCGGGTCTATTTGTTATATGCACAGTGATATGAAAAGCATCGGTGTTGTGATTATTGCTCTGGTTTTTGGCGGGGTTGTCCATGCCCGGACTGCCGTCTGGCTTTCCACACAGGCACCCGATATTCCGGTGGAGCCGGAGATAACCCGGACAGGCTTTATTCTGAATGCGGGCAAAAGCCTTCTGTATGCGAATTGGGATTCCTGCCGGGTGGAGGATCTGTACGCCAAAAATGATTTTCTGCTTTCCGGTGGATGGAAATTGAGTCCAGAATTTTCCCTTATGGGAGGTGGTTTTTTTTCTTCCACGAGGCTTCCGGAGCTGGAGGTGGAGATGGGATTGGCGGAACCGGCGGGAGGATTCCTCTGGGAGCAGGAAGATATAAACGCCTTTTTTATCGCCTCCCTAAATCGGCAGAATTTTCAGATATCCCATTCCAACTATTATTATGTTCCCCTGCGTTTTTCTCTCGATTTCCTGAAAGAACGCGATGAAGAAATGGTTTCCACCGTTAAAATATATCTGGAGCTATTTCCGGGCTATCATCTTTCCGCCGGATACCAGAATCCTCTTAACAAGATATCCACAGGAGTGGTTTTTCATTTTCATTCAGCCTATGAATTTTCTCTGGAAATGAGTTTTCCTTCATCGGAGTCTCCCACCCGCACCCTTTATGCGGGAATCCAATACCAGTGGGGGAAAAAAATCCGGAGTTATGGGGATGAGGGAAAGAGCAATGGATCTTTCTGGGGATTTGACCCTGGGCAGGAGCAGACCACGGAGGAAACACAGAAAGAGAAAACACTAAAACGGGAAAAAAGGCATAAAATTATAAATAAATATATCCCCAGAAAAATTCCGTCTTTCGCAGTTCTTGTCCGATGGGGACTCACTCCGGCCAACGCCCTGCGTTTCCAGAAATCCGGGGATGTGTGTGGGATGGATATCCGGAGCCGGGAAATTCTGGGGCAGAAAGGATACCACTGCCGGAGGTCGTCATGAAAAAAATTGCATCCATTTTCAGAGTGCTCTGGCCGGTGGTTCTGTATGGCGGGATGGTTCTATCTTTGGAAACAATAACGGGGGAAACAATATCCGGCCATACCATAGGTGCCATGGCCACCGGATATGTAGTGGCGGGTGAGCAGACGGAAGCGGGATTTTTCCTCCGGAGCGAAGAATATCTTGCGGGATATACCTGGCGGATAGAGGAAACCTGTAACTCGGAAACGTATTCCGATGAGCAGAAAACCCTCCACCAAGTCTATGGCTGGTTCCGCTATCCGGGGGAATACTTCCGGCTGGACGCGGGAAATTATCTTCTGGATAATGAAATGGCGGGTTTTTATCTTTCCAGCGGAAGCTATTCACCCGGTTCCTATGCCCAACCCACCGAATCCCCCATCGGGTGGGGATTTCAGGTTTCCCCCTTCCCAAATTATGAGGATTCCCCTTGGGGAAAATCCCGTATTCTTGTGAAGAATTACTACAAGGATATTTCCTCATCGGAAGAAAATGGCACCCCAAATCCCGCCGCTACCATAGGAATGCTCCAGACGGCATGGATGTTTCCTCTGGCAAGAGGTTTGTCCATCCAGCCCGGAGTGGTTTCTCATTTTGCAGATCATGAGACCGGGGAGAAAACAAACTATGCTCCACCACTGCCGGTTCTGTCTCTGGACTATGACTACCGGGGAGAGACTACCTCCATTGGTCTGTTGGGGGTCGTGGACGGGAGCTCCAGCTTCCTGGCGGATTTTTCCCTTTTTTCTGGAAATGACCGCAGGTCGGTTTATGCACGGGGGGTGGGATTCCAAAAGAAACGGGAGAATCCTTTCTCCCACGGAGTTTATCTGGCCGATGAGGGGGGCTGGGGAATTTTTTCCGCCCGGTCTCTGGAATCCGATGCTTTTGTCTACTACCGGCGGTTGCAGGACAAGGGGGAAGGAAAGGAATTCTCCCTTGTCCGCATGTCCCATTCCTGGGTGAGTGGAATTTTCCAGAAAGAGGAGGATGGCTCCCTTTATGCTGGTGGATTCCTCCAGAAAAGAAATCCGGATTCCCTAATTTCTTCATCGATCTGGTGGAAAAGAGTGTATCCCTATCTGGGGGGATTGTTTGGTTTCCATGGCCAATCTGCCATGCTTTCCGGTGGGCTGGATCTGGGTAAGGAAATTCGCTTGGGTGGATTTTATCTGCCGTATCTGGACGCAGAGGAGATGCCCTTTGTACCGGAAACGGATTACAACGAGGATACTCTGGAGCGGTATCACCGGATGTATGGGGTGCACGGGCAATCCGGAATCTATACCCGGTGGAATTTTTCCCGGTTTTACCTGTACACTGTTTTGGTTTTTGCTCCGGAAGGAAACCCCACCGGGACATTTATGGCATCCTATTCCCGTGCGTTTTGATTTCTATGCGATCATCCAGGCAAAAAGAAACGCAGACGTCAGGGCATAGAGATTACCCAGAATAGCCAGTACCAGACCCACGGGAACCAGAGACGGATGATACACAGATGCCAGAATGGGCCCGCTGATGATACCCCCAATATTGCACTGGGAAGAAATGGCCAGAAGCGGGAAGGGCAGTTTCAAGAATCTTCCCGCAATGAAAAACAGGAAAAACCCATGCAGGAGTATCCAAACCACCCCGGCAGCCAAATAGAGATGGGCATTCCGGATGGAGGAGAAATCAGAGGATGCCCCCAGAGCCGCCAGAACCAGATACAGCAAAAAATTCCCCAGATTCTGGTAATCCTCCCGGTTTTTTTCAAAATGGGATAGAAAGGATACCAGAAATCCGGCCAGAGTGGCATACAGAACCGTCCATCCAAAAGCGGAGATGATTTTTCCCTGCCCGGGGTGGACTTTCCCCAGACGTAGCAGCAATTCACTGCCCAGGGTCATAATCAGGATGGCAAACGCCAAAGAGTGGGTATGGGAAAAAATGGAAGTCCGGGATTCTGGCGTGGGGGTTACCGGCGTGTCGTCCATGGAAATGTCCATTGGACGGGCAGAATTCCATTGGTCTATTGTTCCGGAAAATGGGCGTAAAAATATCAGGAAGGCCATCCAACTGTATCCCACAAAGGTATCCACCAGAACCATCATACCCATCAGACCGGAAGGCGTCTGGAATGATTTTCCTGCGGCCAGCATACTGGAACTGCCACCAATCCAGCTTGCAGAGAGGGCTGCAAATCCTTTCCATACATCTTTCTCCAAAAATGCGGAAAACAGATAGAAGGATACCAAACCTCCGGCCAGTACAGCCAAAGTTCCCAGAAACATCCCCAAAAAGGGGTATAAACCCATTTTTTTCAGTGCCGATGGATGGGAGGAAGAAAGCAGGAAAATAATAGCAGCGGGAAGAAGATAATTCTGGATGGTATCATAAGCGATGGAAGCCACGGGTAAAAGTCCGGAATAGGAAAAGGCCATGGGGATCACATAGACATAAACCACTGGGGGAGTATACCGGAACAGAAATTGCCACTTTTTCCAACTGGCGGCATAAAAAATTGTGAAAATAATCGATATCAGAATTCCGGTTTCTGTCATACTCAAAAACTCCATTCATGCGGAAACAGTAAAGGATTTTTTACGGAATTTATCGGAATTTATTGCCTATATCAATAATGATTATTATTATCTATTCAGAATGTATACAAGAAAAATCCTAATTGGTTTAGTCATTGTGGCTTTTTCCTGCACAGATAAAATAGTAACTGAAAATAAAGGGGGCAAAGCAGTGAAACCTATGGTAGAAAATGAAAAAGGGGACCACTTATCCGCAGAACATCGCAAGAATATCCAGAAACTCACCCCATTGCAATACCGTGTAGTGCGGGAAAACGGAACGGAGCCTCCTTTCCAGAATGAATATTATGACAACCATGAAGAGGGGATTTATGTGGATGTGGTTTCCGGTGAGCCGCTCTTTTCTTCCCAGGATAAATTTGATTCCGGAACAGGCTGGCCTTCCTTCACCCGACCCATCGATGAAAAGAATGTTGTTTCTAACCGGGATAATTCCCACGGAATGAGCCGGGTGGAAGTGCGGAGCCGCCGGGGAGATTCCCACCTTGGCCATGTTTTTGAAGACGGCCCCCGGGACAAAACTGGCCTGCGATATTGCATCAACTCCGCTTCTCTGCGTTTTATCCCCAAGGAAAAAATGGATGCCGAGGGTTACGGACATCTTCTCACATTGTTCCCGGAGCAGCCGGGATCCGGTACGGGGGAAACCACAGATGGGACCATTTTTAATGGCTTCCGGGAAATCCTGAAGAAAAAACCAGGGTTCCGGGTGGCCACCTTTGGGGCGGGGTGTTTCTGGGGAGTGGAAAGCATTCTAAAAAAAACTGCGGGCGTGAAGGATGTGGAATCCGGATATATGGGGGGGATCCTCAAAAATCCCGGATACTATGATGTAGCCAAAGGCAACACCGGCCATGCGGAAGTGGTGCAGGTGGTCTATGATCCGGATACCATCCCCTATAAAGAGCTGGTGCGGGTTTTTTTCCGCCTGCATAATCCCACAACCCAGGACAGACAGGGCCCCGATGTGGGAAGCCAGTACCGCTCTGTGATCTTTTATCACAGTGAGGAGCAGAAAAATATTGCAGAAAAGGTGAAGGCAGATTTTAACCAGACATCTTCCTATGCAAAATCATTGGGGAAAAAGGCCGTGACGCAGATAGTGGAGGCAAAACCTTTTTATGCGGCGGAGGATTACCACCAGGACTACTACGATAAGAATGTCCGCAGCACCTGCCATTCGTTGCGGGATTCCTGGTAATACGCAAATGGACTTTGCAGGTTCCGTGGGTTATTAGTTCTGGCCCATGGCAAAATTTGTATTGCTGTTTATCTTCCTGTATGTAACCATTTTCGGTTATTTTCTCTGGATATCCATACGGGTTATGTATAAGGGAAATAAAGATAACCTGCAGATATGGAAAGCCACTTTGGTCTTTGGGAAAATACTCTACGGAACCGTGAGTATCCTTTTTGCGGTAAATACGGTTTTTCTAATCATTATGGGAATCCATGGAAAAACTCTGCCGATGGGTTTTGAGGGTGGGGCGTTTTACCCTTATTCTGTGTGGATTTCCTGGAATTATTCCATGCTTTTCTTCCTTCCGTTTATCCTGATTTTTCTGGTTATTGCAGGAAGCCTGTGGTTCTTGAGAGAAATTTTTTCCCATCCCGTCGCTGCATTTCCCCTCCGCAAGACATTGGTTTATGGATACCTCGCCTTCTTTTTAGTTTTGTTCACGCTCATCCATATCTCCAACCGCAGTCCGGAAGTGAGGAAGATTTCTCTGGATCTTCCCCACGTGGGCAGGGTGGAGAAGCAGAAACTCCGGATTCTCCAGATATCGGATACGCACATCGGCAATATTATCCACCGCCGGGAAATGGCAAAAATTGCCGCTCTGGTGAACGCCACGGAGGCAGACATCCTGGTACTGACGGGAGATATCATTGACAATAATAATGAGTTCATTCCCATTTTCTCGGAATTTTACCACTCTCTGAAGAAAATCCCCACCTATGCCATCATCGGCAACCATGACCACATTGACTCTGTCCGGCCATTGGTGGAAGAATTCCGGAAACTGGGAATTGTGCTTCTGGACAATGATTCCCGGCAGTTTAAGGATAAAAACGGAAATGTATGGCAGATTGTGGGCACGGACTACCCCTTTCCCCATTTCCAGAATGCACAGAAAAGGAAGGCATTGATCCAGCGGTATTATTCATCGGCCTTTGGGAAAACGGATAACAAAAATCCGGTGCTGTTTCTGCTGCATGACCCCAAAGACCTGCCCATTTTTTTCTCCCGGATGTCCAAAGATAACAAGCGGATGGATCTTTCCCTGGCCGGACACACCCACGGCAGCCAGATCTGTTTCCCGTTTTTCCTGAAATTCCTGGAAAACAATATCCATCCTTTCATCCGGGGTCATTATGTCTTAGGTGGTGGAACACCGGCAGAAAGCCATCTTTATGTAAACGCAGGAACGGGACACTGGATGCCGGTTCGTTTGTGCTGTCCTCCGGAGATCACACTTCTGGAAATATTCTAATTATTCCGTAATCCAGGAAAAATGGTTGTCTTGGTGACGGCAATCCGGAAGACAACAATAAACCAATAAACGGGAGAGTATTATGCTACAAAATATTGTAAAAAAATCCGGCCTATGGATGATCACGCTGATTGTTTTCACTGGAAGCGGAAATTTCCTCTGGTCCTATATTTCCATTTTTGAAAAGTCCATTCCCAACCAGGCCGGGGTGAGCTATGATATCACCTTTGACAACTGGGATTACCTCATTGCCCCTGCGTATTATTCACAGCTAAAAAACGACTCCCTGGAGGCCGGTTACACCAATTTTACCGGAGAGAAAAATACCATTCTTCTGGGAGGACGGTTCACCTTGGGTCTGCCCATTTACACTGCGGTATCCTATAAAAACAATCCCACCCAGAAAGAAAATTCCAATACCACATCGGAAACCAAAAAACAGATCATTGAAGATATGCACCTGCGGGCTTCCGTGGGCATTCTGGTGGGCGAAAGTCTGGGCGTGGGGATTTTTACCCAGATGAAGCAGATGGCTCCGGACGAAGCCAGTGATCTGAAATATAACCATTTTTCCTATACCAACCCCAATGCGGGCGATGGGCAAATATCCAGCTTTGAGTATGACTACCATAATCCGGATGATATTACCCAGATTGGCATCAATGCGGGCGGGCAGTTTGGCCGGCTGGTGGCTTCCCTGGGTATGGCCTATCTGGTGGAAGGCGGGGAAAACGAAATGACGGTAAAAATAAACGGTGGATCCCATCGGATTATTAACAATGCCGGGAAATATGCCCCCATTCCTATGAATTTACCGGCCAGCCTGGGAGGTAGCGAAGTATCCTACCCAACAGATGCGGATGGCAATGCCCTCAAAGCCCCGCAGGCTATTGGCGATAAACCCTCCGGAGTGATGTATATGAATGCCCAGACCATTGGCTGGCTACAGTATGGCAGCGGGGATAATGTAGGCTGGTATGGCGGGGCCAAAATTCCAGTAGGAACAACGGATTATTCGTTTGATGAGCTCTTTCAGAGGGATTGCGGTGGACAGCCCAGTTGTACGGTCGTAGCACCGGTGGGAAGCAAAGAAGTCACCAAAAACACCTACACCGGAGTGGAGGATGGGAATCTCTACATCTTCTCCACCCAAGCCTTCAAAGTGGGCAAAAGCGGGATGTTTTATGTGACCCCGGAACTGGGAGCCATTGTGAACCATACAGAATGGGTGCGTACACCGGATACCGGAAATAAATCCACCATCAAATTTCAGAACTATGCCGTGGCCGCCGGCCTTCCGCTGGTATTCCAAATTGCCGTCCATCCCCAACTGGATTTATTCGCCGGTACATACCCCAAACTGAAGTACTCCATCCACGACCGCAGAATAGAAAAAACAGAACCGGTTTCCGGAAGCGGAGCAACCAATACCAATACCACCAGCGAAACTCCCTCCACCCTGGTGTCCTCCTTAGAAGACTATGGTCTGGGATTCCAGTATAAGCCGGATAAGAATTTTCACATCAACCTGCTCTTCAACAAGGACGATGAAACCGGCTTTAAAGGCGTGAGCCTCACCGCATACTACCTCTTTGAAGCCGTAAAAGCGGGAGAAGAAGGCACCGCCACCGAAGATAAAACCTCCCGTATAAAAATGATCGAAGAAACCAACAAAGCGGAAGAAGCAAAAAAGCAGAACTGAGATCCCCCCAACCGGAGAATCAAAAAAAGCCCCGCTTTATGGGGCTTTTTTGTGGGGTTCGGATGTGGTTACGTCCTTGGTGACGGGGATCAATCCAGGAGAGCGTAGTACACAGCGTTGGACTTACGGGGGTGTAAAACCGAAGTCTGGGAAAATAGGGAAGCAAATTCCGTGGGGAATTCCCTCCGGAAAACACAGTAATCGGACCGCTCTGCCTTCTCCAGCAGATACATGATAACGCCGGCGAAATCCGGGCCATAATCATGGATAACCACCGCTTTTCTCGCCAGAGATTTCATCCTTTTCAGCATGGCCATACGCTCCGGACGTTTCATCCCATGGAGCACATAGGATGCGGTAACAATATCGAACTTCTTCCCTGTGAAAGTGGACTGCTCATCCAGAATGTCCTCGTGAATGCACTCCATCTTTTCTGAATAACGATTCCGGGCGTACCTTAACATTCCATCGGAAATGTCCACTCCCGTCACGTGGGCTCCAGATTTCATAAAATGGTAAGCCCAGGCCCCGGTTCCGCACCCAATGTCCAGAACGGTCAGACCGGTGACTGTCACCTTTTCCTGGAGGAGGCGGAAGCTCTTTTCAAAGTGATTCCGGACTCCTTCATCAAACCAGGAATACACAGGTGCGATTGCGTTAAACATGAACCGCACCCGGCTTTTTTCATCTCTGGGAAAAGGAAACATCAGAACGTGAATTTTCCCGGTGCGTTTAAATCCTCAAAGGCCCGGTGGAGTCTTTGTACCATACCTTTTTCGCCCAGATTTACCCATGCACGCGGATCGATGTATTTTTTATTGGGTTTGTCTTCTCCTTCCGGATTACCAATCTGGGAATGCAGATACCCGTCCTTTTCATCCATATAGGTCTTGATGGGCTGGGTGAATGCCCACTGCGTGTCTGTATCAATATTCATTTTGATAACGCCGTAGGATACTGCTTCCCGGATTTCGTTCAAGGAGGATCCGGAGCCACCATGGAATACCAGATCGGCGGGTTTTGTCCCGGTATTCCGAGCACTCTGGATTTTATCCTGGCTATTTTTCAAAATAATCGGGGTCAGTTTGACATTTCCGGGTTTGTAGACGCCGTGGGTATTTCCAAAGGACGCCGCAATGGTGAAATGGCCGATGGGTTTTAATTTATCGTAAGCTTTCAACACATCGTCGGGTTGGGTGTATAACTTAGCGTTATCAATTCCCGCATTGTCCACTCCATCTTCTTCCCCTCCGGTGACGCCCAGTTCAATTTCCAGGCTCATCATGATTTTATTCATCCGCTCCAGGTACCGGGCGGAAATCGTCAGATTTTCGTCCAGAGGTTCTTCGGACAGATCCAGCATGTGGGAGCTGTACAGGGGTTCCCCGTTTTTACGATAATATTCTTCCCCGACACTTAAAAGACCGTCAATCCAGGGCAGCAGTTTTTTTGCCGCGTGGTCCGTATGCAGGATGACGGGCACTCCGTACACCGGGGCAAGATGGCGGATATGGAGGGCTCCTGCCACAGCACCGGCAATGGCTGCTTTCTGGTCGGCATTATCCAGAAATTTCCCCGCGTTAAAATGAGCTCCCCCATTGGAAAACTGGATAATGATGGGGGAAGACATTTCCTTTGCAGCCTGGAGTGCGGCGTTGATGGTGCTGGATCCAATTACATTCACAGCAGGAATAGCACACATAGATTCTTTGCAGTAATCGTATAATTCCTTCAGTTGGTTACCGTATACGATCCCTGGTTTTAGTTTGATTTTTGACATTTTATCCTCCGGTATTTTGTTATAAGCAATCATAAATCCCCATCTGGGTTGTCAACCTATATGGGACAATAACAAATCCATCCCGAAAAGCCAATCCTCCCCAACAGAGAACCACCGGTTTATTATTAAAATTGACACTGGATGGATAATTGATTTCATGCCACCAATGAATAAAAAGGCGTTTATTCTTATTTTTATGATGATATCCGGAGCTATTTATGCGGATTCGCTTATTTTGACGAATGAATTGAATGGCGAGTACATCGGGAAAAAATTGCTCTTTTTTATAGATAAAACTAATGCAATGACATTGGATGAGGTACGGAAAAAAGATTTTTTCCCATCCGGGAAAGACGAGCCAAACTTTGGTTATAATTCCCATACATACTGGCTGAAATTCCATGCAGAAAACAAAGAGACCCGGAAGATTGCTTATTTTCTGGAGATGTCCTATTCTCTTGTGGACAGGGTTGATCTCTTCATTCCACAGGAAGACGGAACGTATAAAAAGAAAAGCCTGGGTTTGTTTCAACCTTTCAAGAAGAGGGAAATTCTTTATCGAAACATTTTATTTTCGTTGGAGCAAAGGCCTTCATCTTCTGACTGGTATTATATACGCGTTGCAACGGAAACTTCCAAAACATTTCCTTTGCAGGTCTGGTCCAACAACCATTTTATTGAAAAAATCCTCCGGGAAGAGTTATTCCTGGGGGTATTTTACGGCATTATGCTGGTGATGCTGGTTTACAATCTATTTCTTCTTCTTTCTGTCCGGGACATCAACTATTTTTATTACATTTTCTGGTTAATCAATGCCACTATGGTGCAGATGTCTCTGAATGGTTATTCCTTTGAGTACCTCTGGCCAAATTCGAATTGGTGGTCCAAGCAGAATACGCCATTTTTTATGAGTATGGGCGGATTTTTTGGTATCCAGTTTGCCAGGGTATTTCTGGATACCCCCCATCGATTGAAAAAAACCGATAAGTATCTGTTATTCCTGATGTTTGTCTCCGGAATTTCTGTTATTGTTTCTCTGGTAGCTCCATATCCTCCGGCAATTCGTCTGGGGACAGTCTTATGGATTATTATACCGGTGAGCATGATCATCACCACCATTTTATCGCTACAGGGTGGTTACAAACCGGCACGGTATTTCTTCATTGGCTGGATCTTTGCCTTTCTGGGAACGGGTATTTTTGCCGCAAAGAGCCTGGGACTTCTTCCCAACAGTTTCCTGACCAAATGGGGAATGCAGATTGGGGTAGCTCTGGAAGTAACTCTGCTCTCCCTTGGTTTGGGGGATCGTATTAACCAGTTGAAGAAGGACAAGGAGCTGGCACAGAAAGTACTCCTGGAGACAAAAAATAATATGTTGGAATCCTTTGCCCGATTTGTTCCCCGACAATTTTTAAAATTTCTGGAACGGGAATCGGTGGAAGATGTCCGTCTGGGAGATGCTGCTTCCTATGAGATGACGGTCTTGTTTTCAGATATAAGGAAATTTACAGATATGTCGGAAAACATGACTCCCGACGAGAGTTTTTTCTTTCTGAATTCCCTTTTCAAGAGGATGGAACCCATCATCCAGGAAAATAATGGATTTGTGGATAAATACATCGGCGATGCGGTTATGGCACTTTTCCCGGAATCGCCGGAGGATGCCATTAAAGCCTCGCTGGAAATAAAAGAAAAACTTGTGGCATACAATGAACACCGGTCCAACTCCGGTTATATTCCCATTGACATTGGTTTGGGAATTCATTCTGGAAATTTGATTCTGGGTACGGTCGGTTCTTCCCGGCGGATAGATACCACGGTTATTGGGGATACCGTGAACCTGGCCAGCCGGATTGAGAGCCTCACCAAATATTACAAGGTGCCGGTGATTCTTTCTGACACCGTCTATGAAAAAATTCCGGATAAAGAAAAATATTGTTTGCGGGAAATTGACCGTGTCAAGGTAAAAGGCAAGCAAAAGATTGTCATTCTGTATGAGCTTTTCAATTCTGACCCGGAAGAATTACGGGAAAAGAAAATGTCCCAGAAGCCGGATTTTGAAAAAGCACTGGATCTTTACAGAAACGGTGGTTTCTCCGGTGCTCTGGATATATTCCAGCGGCTTTATGAGGAAAATCCTGAGGATAAAATTCTGATTCTTTTCCTGGAGCGCTGCCGTTATCTCATAAACCATCCGCCTTCGGACAGGTGGCAGGGAGTGGCCCGGATGGGCAGGAAATGATTAACGGGGAAAGATGAAATTAGCGACATCGTCAAAGATTTAACGGAGAAAATAGAAAAAAAAGGAGCGGTATCGCTTTCTTTTAAAGAATTCTATATTGAACCGATGATCCGAGCGGGTTTGTACGCCAAGCGATCATCGATTTTCCGGATGGCGAAAGCATTCGTATTCAGGTTATCAATAACTCACCCATATCTCCCCTGGAACTGGAAAGAATCAATTTGAGGCTGGAGAATGCGAAAAAAATCCGGAATATCATGGAAGCCCATGATCAGTTTTAGGATGAAACGGAGGGAGTGGCCTGGGACTCATCATGAATATGATGCTTCTAAAAACATCCGGAATCGGCCCAGAGAACTTTTTTCTGAACAACACGGGAACAGAGACGTGGCCAGAATCCGGCAAAAAATGTTGCTACCGCTGCTTCTGTTTTAGGGATCACGGTATCGCAAACATGGCGACGGAGTTTCCGTACACAAGCTATTGGCCAACCGCTTTAAG
>DYLW01000025.1:0-5243 GCA_020721865.1 Leptospira biflexa
GGGGAGACATACATAACGGCGTATGTCTTCTTTTATATGTCACATCTTGCCGGGGGATATGGGATTTTGGGTGTCGTCACCCGGGGAGACATACAATATATTATAATGGAGAAAATATGAAAAAGAATATACTATTACTGATAATGATATCCGCCCTCGTCGCGGTATCCTGCAGCAAATCCGGGGGAAAATCCTTTTCTTATGGGTTCTTATCCAAAGACGACCTCATCCAGAAAGTGTTCTTCCAGCTTTCCAAAGAAAATAAGCACGCTAAAAAATCCGGGCAGGACAAAGACTCGGGAAACGATTGCCGTCTGTCTGTGATCTCGTACTTCACCATCAGCCAAAGGGAATTCCACGATCTCCTCTATCCGCATCTGCCGGAAAAGGGCACCATCCCGGAAGCGGACTATTGGTTTATGGTCCACAACGATACCATAAAAAGCCTATCTGCTGCCATGGATGTTTTCCCTGGTGCCCGGTTGGTGGACATTGGAAATCCCGCCAAAAAGGTTCAGTACGGGTCACTGGTAATCCACCGGGATATTCCTGTGACAGTGGAATTCCCATCCCGGGTGGAAGGTGTGCCCGCAACCAGAAAGACTTATCCGGATATGTTCAAAGCGGTGGTGGAGATAAACGGAGTGTACCGCCTGTGGAATTTTGATTTTGATTGATGCGACATAAAAGGTAACGTCACCCCGGAGCATCCATAACGGCGTATGTCCTCTTGTTTATGTCCATCTTGCCGGCAGAAGGCTCCGGCGATTATATAAACCCTGCCAGCGGAAAAGACAGTGCGGATAGCAATTAAGATCGTATTCAAATTCTTCTTGACTGATTATATCAATAGTATTATACTATTCCCATGATAACGGCATACATTCAAGAAGCATTAAAAAAAGCCGAGTACAAAAAAATGGATGACGGTACCTGGTTTGCCTCTGTAACAGAGCTACAGGGGGTATGGTCAGCGGGCACCACGATCGAAGAATGCCGGAAAGAGTTAGCCGAGGTCATTGAAGAATGGTTACTTTTTCAAATAAGGGATCATGAAACTCTACCGGATTTGAACGGGATTCATATTGATCTAAGCACAACGATTGCAGTGTAGTTATGGAATCCATCAAGCGACGGGAGCTTATCAAAGGATTAAGAAAACATGGATTTGAGGGTCCCTTCTCTGGCGGAAAGCACCAGTTTATGGTTAGAGGAAGTTTAAAGCTTAGAATTCCCAATCCCCATAAATCAGATGAAATTTCACCAGGACTTTTTGGGGAAATTTTGAAACGGCAGGAATAAAAAAAGAGGAATGGTAAGTTTTGACGTCACCGGGGGAGACATCCATAACGTGTCCTGAATTAGTAAGCCTCACTGCGTATTTCTATTGCGGTAACAAAAATGATTTTTTCGCTATCGTTAATTTCATAGAATAACCGGTAGCTCCCCAGCCGATACCGCCACGTCTCCGGTGAATAACCTTTCAGTTTTTTTATATTTTTCCCAAAAAAAGGGTTTATCCGGATTTGGGGGTACACGTACAAAACTATTTTATCGTATATTTTTTACCTCAGGTGTGGATTGGTTGATTTAATATTTTTCTGGAATTGATTGGTTTCAAAAATTTGAAATTCAGACAAATCGACCTCTCATGGATTGGGCATCTTTGCTTCCGGATTTCAATTTTTTTAGCAGGTTCTCATTGCTCAGGATTTCGTTCATTTCAAAATCATCCGCCATTTCCATTTGTTCCATATACCGGAGGGCAGCGGTTTCAATAAAATTGGACATGGATCTGTTTTCATGTTCAGCATACACCTTTAATTTTTCCAACAGCTTGTCATCCATTCGTAATGTTAAAGTTTTGAGCATAAACTCTCCTTCAATGTGTATATCAATACCTTGACGCATCTTAATACAATGTCAATTACTTTCCGATGTGGGATGTCCCCCACCCCCTATGACGGCCACCGGTGGGATGCGACATAAAAGGTGACGTCACCACCGGAGACATCCATAACGATGTATGTCCTCCCGTTTATGTCTCCTCTTGCAGGGGATATGTCTTTATGGGTGTCGGATATCTATCCGGGTTGTATAATAACACCGGGATTAATCGCTTGACAGGAAATCCGATAAAAGTACATATTGAGGACAAGGTGCCGGATGGGACGCCCATAAACTGGAATGAAAATGATAAAACAGGAAATTAAAGCAATTCTATTCGATTTTGATGATACTCTTGTCATGACACGCCATTGCAAAAATGCAGCGTTGAAGGAGCTCTCCCTGGTGGAGTTCCACCGGGAGCTGACGGATGAAAAAATCGAATTGCATTGGGGAAAACCATACCGGGAGTTTATTGCCGGGCTTTATGACATTCCACTGGACGGCGTGGATGTACTGCTGGAAAAATACCGGAAAGCCAGTGCTCGTTATCCCATGAAGGTGTATGAAGGTGCATTGGAAACCTTGGAAAAATTATCCCGGGATTATCTTTTGGGGATGGTGACAGGCACCAGCCGTTATGCCATTGAGATATATTTTCCTTCACTGGGTTTCCGGGATTCCTGGTTTTTCCATGTCCAGACCGCCGATGAATCCCCCTACCATAAGCCGGATCCCAGGGTATTCCTTCCGCAACTGGATATTTTAGAAAAAAGATATAATATTTTACCGGAAAATTGTGTCTATGTGGGGGATGGTCTCCATGATTTTGCGGCGGCACGGGATGCGGGGATGGGTTTTATTGGCATACACGGAAACACCACGGCGGAGGAGAGATTCCGGAAAGTGGGGGCTGTTTCCATTTCTGAAATTTCCCTGTTGCCATCGCGATTGGAGGGATAAGACGTGGGAGTGGCAACCCAGATATGCCATATCGTGGATGGGTGGATTTAGAATGCCAAAGGGTAAAAAAACGTACATTCCCCCAAAAAATTATTTTTATGGTTTTTTGGCACTTTTAAGCATTCGCAAGGAAATTATCTTTTTCTATATGCAATCCAAATAGATCTCGACATCCATAAGGCGGATTTTGGCTGCATATTAAAGTCCCTTATCACGAATGTTGGGGTGGCAACCAAAAAGCAGGGAAAGGTTTGTTATTGGCGGATCTTCTCTTTTACTTTTTTTCTCAAGCCAAACATTTTGTTAAAATCTGCATAAATCGTCCAATGGTCTTTGCCGTGGTAAAAAAAATGGAATAATGGGTGCACCATATTCATTATCGGTATTTATTTATCTTATCAGGCAGGGCACAAATTTGCTGTCGAAGCATATAGACGACGGATGTCCGCAAATTTCGATTGACATTTTATGAAAGATTGGCAACGATCCGTGCGATGAATCAATCGGCGGGGAAAGATGTATAGGGTGGACGGAAACCTTGAAAAATCTATTTAACTTTGATTATTCGTATTTATCCCTTCCGGATATGTTTTACAGTCTTGTGAAACCAGCATTGTTCGCAAAACCGGAAATGTACCTTTTGAATCACCCGTTAAGCGGTGCACTGGATGTTTCCACAAAAAACCCGGATGATTTTATAACGTTATTTTTTAGTGAGGAATCCCATAAAAACATAAAATCCTTTGCCCAGGCCTATGCCGGACACCAGTTCGGATTTTTTACCCGTTTGGGGGATGGACGGGCCATCATTTTGGGCGAGCACATCACAGAAAGCAACCATCGGTTTGATATCCAGTTAAAAGGAAGCGGACGAACAATATATTCCCGGGGTGGGGATGGCCGGGCTACGTTGAAATCCATGCTCAGAGAGTATTTGATCAGCGAGGCGATGTATTTTTTAAACATACTCACATCCAGAAGCCTTGCGGTGATCAAAACCAATCAGCCCGTATATCGGGAAACGGTGCAGGAAGGGGGCATTCTTGTGAGGGTGATGCAGAGCCATATCCGGGTGGGGACATTTGAATATGCCGCTCATCTGGGCCGTCCCGATGACTTACGGGCATTGACTGACTACACCATCAAAAGATTGTATCTGGATATTCAGCAGGAGGAAAACCCCGCTGTCAGTTTACTGTACAAAGTGATAAACAGACAAATAGAATCCGTGGTACATTGGATGCGGGTTGGATTTATTCATGGGGTCATGAATACGGATAATACATCCATAAGCGGGGAAACGTTTGATTATGGTCCTTGTGCCTTCATGAATATTTATGACCCCGCTATGGTTTACAGTTCCATTGATGGGAATGGGCGGTATTCATTTGGAAATCAACCCGGAATTATCAAATGGAACATAGCGAGATTTGTCGAAGCCCTGTTGCCGATCCTGCATCCGGACAGCAGGATATCCCTGGAACTTGCAACGGAGGCCATGAATGAATTTGATACTATTTGGAAAGAAAAATATTATGGAATGATGCTTACCAAAATTGGATTAAAAAGTGGCCAGCCAGGACAGAATATCCTTGTGGATGAATTGCTGGATTTAATGAAAAATCTGAAGATGGACTACACAAATACATTTTGGGATTTATCCCAGGAGAAAATTCCGGAAAAAAGTCCCATTCATCGGCCCGGTTTTAAACCTTGGTTGGAAAAATGGAAGCATGCGATAGAAAATTCTTCCAATATGCAACGGCAAAAGAGTGGATGAGAACACAAAACCCAGCGTTTATTCCTCGGAACCAACTGGTGGAGCAGGCTCTGGACCAAGCGGTTAATGGAAATCTTGTTTCATTGGAAAGACTTTTAGAGGCTTTATCCAATCCATACGAATACCGGAATAAATTTGCAGAATTTATAAAACCACCAAGTATGGAATACGAAATGAAATATCGGACTTTTTGTGGAACGTAAATAATGCAAGGACATTGATCATTGGTATCGGGAGCCGGAATGAGGACGAGGCGGGCTTCTGCCTCCATCGCAGGTTCCTGGACGATGAACGACGTTCGGATATAGAAGAGAATCCGGGGAATTTCTCCCCAGATTCTCTAACCATCATTTATTCCGGCGGTAAAATTCCTTCGCTTCCACGGATTTTTCATAGAGACTGGGCTGCAGGGTAACCCCCAGAATTCTTTTCGGAATCATCACCAGAAATTTTTTCACATCCTCCGCAATGTAGTAAAAGGATGGAATCAAAATCAGCGTGATGAATGTCGCGAAAATGAGTCCATAACCAAAGGCCAGAGCCAGCGGGGCCACAAAGGCGTCTTCCCCGCCCAAGCCATAAATGGTGGGGAATAATCCCAGAACAGTGGCAC
>DYLW01000025.1:5343-9342 GCA_020721865.1 Leptospira biflexa
CCATAAATGGTGGGGAATAATCCCAGAACAGTGGCACCGCTGGTGAGAATCACCGGACGTAGACGGATTCCACCACCGGTGATCAGAGCCTCCCGCAGGGGAAGACCTTCTTCCCGAAGGTAATTTATGAACTGCACCAGAACAAGGGTGTTGCTGACAATCACTCCGGCCAGGCTCACCACTCCCAGCATACTCATAAAACTCATCGGTTCGTTGTGTACAATCAAAGCTATAACCACCCCCACCAACGCAAAGGGTATTGCACTCATCACCACACCGGGCAGAATCAGGGAGCGGAAGAAGGAGGAGAGTACCAAATAGATGATCATTAAAGATAGCAGGAACGGAGCGTCAGGTTCGCCATGCTTTTATTTCTGTCCTCTTCTTCCCCTCCGTAGTTTACATTATATCCGGGATATTTTTTGGGAATTTCAGAAAAATGTTTCTGCATGTTCTGATTGACTTCCTGCGAGGTGATGGTATTAGTGTCAATATTGGCGGTGACTTGGATCACCCTTTTATAGTCCAGCCGATTGATCATGGAATACCCCGGAGTTTTTTCATAGTTGGTGACCAGAAAAAGAGGAACCAGACCTCCGGTGTGGTTGGCCACCATAACCTGGTTCATGCTGTTCTGGTTTTTTCTGGCCCATTCCGGAAAGCGAACCCTCACATCAATTTCATCTTCTCCGTCATTTACCTTGGTGGCCACATTCCCTTCAAAAGCGGAATGCAGAGAGGAAGCCACATCATAAGTGGATAGTCCGGCACGGGCAGCTTCCACTTCATTGATTTTATATCTGTATTCCGTCTTTCCATCTTCCATGTCGATGGATACATCATAGACACCTTTGATACCCTGGAGATAGGCCACATATTCCCCGGCGATTTTCTTCAGGGTATCAATCTTTTCACCCCGGATTTCCACATTCACGGGAAGACCCACAGGTGGACCGTCCTCATCCACCCGGAAATCGAATTTCATATCCCGAGAGATTTCTCCTTTTTTTATCGCATCCTGGATGTTTGCCCGGAGTTCCTTCAGGATATCGGATGCCTCCCGGTCCCTGTCCCCCACCGGAGTCAGATTCATGATAATGGTTCCCCGGTGTGTCCCTTCGCTGGGGGTAGGATCCAATCCGCTGGCCACTTCCACCCCCACCCGGGACAGGATGGATTCCAGCTCTTTGGCGGTGAAAGCACGGGCGTATTTTTCCACTTTTTTCAGTTCCATTTCATTGACGGATAGCAGAGTACCCTGGGGAAGTTTTGTTCGGATCAAAATTTCTTCCCCGCCGCCGCCCGGCATAAAGACAAATTTCAGGAAGACTCCGTATGCGAACAGGGACAGGAAAAACAGGATGGTGAGAATCCCAAATGTGGCGTAGCGATGGTCCAGCACAAATCCCAGAAAGGCCTGGTATTTTTCCCGGAATCGGGCAAATCCCGCCGATTCCTCATCACCCTTTTTTCCGGAGATTTTTCCAAAGGTCTCCAGATGGTTGGGAACAATGAACATGGCGGAAAACCAGGATGCGGAAAGGCTGATTATCAGCACCAGAGGGATTCCATAAATAAATTTTCCAATCAGCCCGGTCATGAAAAGCAGCGGGCCAAAAGCGGCAGTAATCACCAGAAGAGTAGTGGTGAGAGGCCAGAAAACTTCCGCCGTTCCTTTCTCCACTGCTTCCAATGCAGACATTCCATTTTCCATGTGCCGGTAGGAATTTTCTGATACCACGATGGCAAAATCCACAATCATACCCAGTACCATTACCAGAGCAAACATGCTGATGATATTGAGTGAGATACCCGCAGCACTCATACCCATAAACGCCACCATAAAGGAAACCGGAATGGAGACAGACACAATCAGGCTCATGCGGGTACCCAATAACAGAAATAAAATTCCGGCCAGCAGGATGGAGCCCACCGCACCATTAATGATCAGGGAGGAGAGTCTGGATTTGACAAATTTAGAGAAATCCGCAAACGCATAAATGGAAATGGGATCTGTTTTCCCTTTTTCCAGCTTTGCCTCTGCATCCACAATCGTTTTAATTTTGTCCGTAAACTTAATCATATCCACGGATTGCTTTTTCCATACTTCCAGAATAATCGCATTCTTACCATTGAATCTTTCCACAATGGTGGGCTCATCAAACGTATCGGAAACGGTGGCGATGTGCATCAAACGGGTAACATACCCCACATCGTTAGCAATCACCACGGTGTTTTTTATGTCGTCAATGTTATTAAATTGACCTTTTGTTCTTAAAGTGAATTCCTTTTCTCCAATGCGGAGCGGACCGCCGGGAAGATCAATGTTTTTTCCGCTGAGCTGGTTGATCACATTATACAGACCAATGCGGTATTGCTCCAGTGCCGATGGTGTAACCTCCACCAGATATTCCCTATCCCGGTAGCCGTAGCGGATCACCTCGGCAATTCCGGATTCATCATAAATTATGTCTTCCAGATCTTTTGCCCGCTGCCGTAGCTTCCGGTAAGATTCTGTATCATCCCCTTCGATGGTCAGAGCTATGCTGATGGCGGGACTTTTTTTATCCAATGCCCATTCCCGAATTTCCGGACGCATAGCATTCTCCGGCAGATTGCTCACATCGGCCACCGCGTCTTTGAGATCATCCATAATCCTTTGTTTGTCACGGGCATCCGGATCCACAAAGATCACTACAACGGAGACATTTTCAATATTATATGATCTCACCTTGTCAATGCCGTCCACCTCACGGATTTTCTTTTCGATGGGAATGGTGACCAGCTTTTCAATGTCATCCGGGGAAGCTCCGGGATATAACGTGGTTACCGCCAGCATGTCAAAGCTGACATTGGGAAACGCTTCCCGGTTCATATTCAGAAGAACCATTCCGCCAGCGGTCAGCAGGATGAACACAAAAAGGTTTATAAACAACCGCTGGCGTATAAAAAAGTGAATAATTTTAATCATGTTTTACCTCCGCGAGAATTTTTTCTACATCCACATGATAACGGTCAAAAATGGTATTCTGAGCCAGATCCAGTTGTAG
Organism: Leptospira biflexa; assembly: GCA_020721865.1. Classification (GTDB taxonomy): domain Bacteria; phylum Spirochaetota; class Leptospiria; order Turneriellales; family DYLW01; genus DYLW01. The sequence continues at coordinate 8,394 of DYLW01000025.1, forward strand.
TAATGCCAGATTATACTGCACCAGGGAGACCAGTTCCTGCTGGCGGGAGTTTATCATCTGGTCCAGACCGGATTTTACCGCCACAGAGCTGAATTTCCCCTGCCGGGAACGTAAAAGCAGGCGGTAATAATATGTCTCCGCCTCCGTGCGTACCTGCCGGGTTTTTAGCAGCATGGAATGGGCCAGCCGTACCCCTTCAATCCGGCTGCGGATTTCATCCCGTATTTCCACCTTCAATTCCTCCATGCGGATTCTTGCCGTTTGATTTTAAAACTAGAATTTCTCTGCCTCACCTTATTTTGTTTGTTCCATAACGGATAGGTCATGCTCAGCCCCACATAATAGGTGGGGTATTCAAAAGCCGGAATGTCTTTCACAGACTCTCCCATGCTTTCATTCTGTCCGGAGGCTGAGACTCTTCCCAAAACACTCAGAGAAGGCAGGGCGTCGTTTTCTGCAAGATCCAGCTCCAGCTCCGCTATCTTCAGCATTCGGGCAGCGTTGGTATAATCCACTCGTTTTTGGTAAGCTATTTCCAGGGATCTTTCTTCGTCCAAAGGAGGAAGTGTTTCCACCAAGTCTGTCACTCCGGTCACCTCTGTTTCTACCGGCACATTGATGGTACGCAGAAGCTGGCGGACAGCGTTGCGGTAATTCTGTTTGGCCATCTCCACTTTCATTTCTGATGCGGCCACAAGGGAATTATACGATTAATTTCAAACTTTTCGGCCATACCATAACGCACATTTCTGAATACCACATTGCGGACATTGATGGTATTCTGGAGCTCCTGTCCCCATGAAATACATATTCCCCTGTAAGATGTGACATAATCCGTAAGACATATAATATGATGAATGTCCTCCGGTGTGACGACACCATAAATGACATAAACCCCTGTAAGATGTGACATAATCCGTAAGACATATAATATGATGAATGTCCTCCG
>DYLW01000025.1:9442-39405 GCA_020721865.1 Leptospira biflexa
CCCCTGTAAGATGTGACATAATCCGTAAGACATATAATATGATGAATGTCCTCCGGGGTGACTGTCCCCTTTTATGTCATATCCGTGAGAAAGGTGGAATTTTTTCCGGGGGGAGGCCGGTGCAAAATCGTTTGACGATGCGTTCCTTAGATGGGTTTGATCCATCGGACAGAGAAAGGAGGGAGAATGGACTGGAAACCCGTACCGTCATTTTCATTTAAAGATATTTTATACCAGAAAGACGCCGGCATTGCGAAAATAACCATAAACCGGCCGGAAGTACATAACGCATTCCGTCCGCTTACCGTGGATGAAATGCTGGAGGCGTTCCGGCATGCTTTTATGGACCAGGACACCGGGGTTATTATTCTCACCGGGGCGGGGAATCGGGCATTCTGCAGCGGAGGGGATCAGAAAATCCGCTCGGATTCCGGTTACCAGAATGAGAAGGGTGCCGGGGTTCCCCGTTTGAATGTGCTGGAGTTGCAGCGTGTGATCCGGTCCGGTCCCAAGCCGGTGATTGCCATGGTGGCGGGGTATGCCATCGGCGGCGGCCATGTTCTGCATTTGATATGTGATCTGACCATTGCTGCGGATAATGCCCGGTTTGGGCAGACCGGTCCCAAAGTGGGTTCCTTTGACGGTGGATTTGGTGCCTCTTATATGGCGGATTTAATTGGCCCCAAAAAAGCAAAAGAAATATGGTATATGTGCCGCCAGTATGATGCGATGGAAGCATACCAAATGGGGCTGGTGAATTATGTGGTGCCTCTTTCAAAGCTGGAGGAGGAAACCGTTGCCTGGGCAAAAGAGATTTTACAGCATTCTCCATCGGCCCTGCGTTGTTTAAAAGCAGCGTTTAATGCGGGAACTGACGGGCAGGCGGGCATCCAGGAGCTGGCGGGTTGTGCCACCATGCTTTTTTATCAGACCCCGGAGGCCCAGGAAGGGCGTAATGCGTTTAATGAGAAACGCAAACCGGATTTTAGCCGGTTTCCCAAACCACCGCAATGACCATGATTCCGTGGAAAGCATATCTAATGGCCGCCCGTCCCCGGACGTTGCCGGCGGCCCTGGCCAGTGTGGTTCTGGGCGGGTTTCTGGCCTATGTCATGAACCAGTTCCGGTTTTGGCCGCTTTTTGCCGCATTTACAGGAGCTATGCTCATACAGATCGGCACGAACTACGCCAACGACTATTTTGATTTTATCAAAGGGAAAGATACCGCTGAAAGAATTGGTCCCCGTCGTGCCACCGCCTCCGGTCTGATCCCTCCGGAGAGTATGAAAAAGGCATTTATTCTGGTTTTTGCTCTCTCTGTCCTTCCGGGGATTTTTCTGGTGTATGAAGGCGGATGGCCCATTCTGGTGATTGGGGTTCTGTCCATCCTCTCCGGCATTGCGTATACCGGTGGCCCGTATCCTCTGGGATACCATGGATGGGGGGACTTTTTTGTGCTTGTTTTCTTTGGCCCGGTGGCTGTCTGCGGCACGTATTATGTCTCTGCCTTGAACTGGAATTGGTATGTGTTCTATATGTCTTTTGCACCGGGGCTCATCAGTGTGGCCATCCTTACCGTGAACAATTTCCGGGATAAAATGACGGACACAAAAACAGGAAAACGCACCCTGGCCGTCCGCTATGGGGATCAATTTTCCCGCATGGAATATCTGGGTGCTCTCACTCTGGCTGGTATGGTTCCTTCTCTGGCATTTTTCCTTTCTGGTGGCATTAACTATCCTGGATCTCTGGCCGTGATTTATCTCATTGCGGCTTTCAGACCCGTAAAAAATGTATTGTTTTTTCAGCCGATGGAGAATAATCTGGATATGAATAAGGTGCTGGCCGCCACCGGGGGATTGCAGATTGTATTTACCGCCGTGTTTATGGCCGTCACTCTGGCCGGCTTGTATTTACGGCGTTAGATTTTTATGAAAGAGGATTACCCGCTCCGCGTTGTCCGGTATTCCGTACCGTTTGTAAAAACCATATTTCCCGCTAAAAACAGAGAGGTGTTGTATCTTGTCTGGAAGGATCAACCAGAATCCCCGGCGGAAATTATGGCGGAGATTGCCCCTCTGCCGGGATTCAGTGGGGATACTCTGGAAGACGGCGTGCAGCAGATGTCCGTATTTCTGGATTTTCTAAAAGAGGAATATCCCTCGCCCCGGAAAAAAGATATTATCCAGGCGGCTGCACTGTACAGAAGTGATAATTTTCTCCAATCCTCCGCCGATTGGGGGATCTATTCCCTGAGCAGGCACGGCCAGCGGGTGGTTTCTCCAGAGAATTCCTCTTCACCGGGGAAGTGGGGAATTCCCCTCCAGGTTCTGGTGACGCAAAACCCGGAGGAGCTGCGTGCGGAAATCCAGAAAGAAGATTCCACTTTGGCATGGAAATTACGGAACGCAAAGGCCATAAAAGTAAAAATCGCACGGAATTTTTCCTCCGGCAAGAGAAAGGAAATCCTGCGGCAGGACTTGGAAAAAATGGAAATCCTCCGCCAGGTCAATCCCCATGCCCGGCTCATAGCGGATGCAAACCGGGGGCTGAATCTGGACGCCTTGGCGATGTATGCGGACAAAATGTCTCCCTACGGTTTGGATTATTTTGAAGATCCTTTGGATTTCATTGAGGATACTTTTTCCGCATGGGAGGATTTTCCCATTGCCCTGGACGAAAGTTTTCTTGTGGATGAGACTTTTATGGATCTGGTATATGAGCCGGTTTTCCGGAAGCTCCGGGCGGTGGTGGTGAAGCCCATGATTCTGGGAACCCGGCGTATGGAATCTATTCTCCAAATGGCGGCCAGGACAAAAACCAGGGTTGTTTTCTCCTCGTCCTTTGAAACCGCTCCGGGAATTGCCCAGATTATTGCTTATGCCCAAGGCAGCGGTTTTGGAGATGCCCCCGCCGGTCTGGATACTCTGGAATATCTGGACGGACAAAAAAATTTATACGGTTACAGAGCCTCACCGGAGCACGGCCTTCTTCTGGAGTTAAGCGTATAAGCACATAGCATAAAAAATCGCTTGAATATACCGGAAATTCTCCGTCTATAACCATATATGAAGCGAATCCGGAAGCTGTGCACGGGGATTGTATTTCTGTCTTTATTATATCCGCCCTCACTGGTGGCCGCTGTCAATTTCACGTTTCCCCCATTTCCCACTCTGGATTTTTCTGCCTGTGGTACTAACGCCTGTATGAGAAGTGTTGTCCAGGCCGGTTTTGATGCGTATCTGCAGACCGCTGCTTCTTCTCTGGGAACCCAGCTCAACGCGAATTTTGGGGATTACGCCAGCTCTCTGGGGCAGCATTACGGGAACGTGGCTCTTCTGACCGGACACTCCCTGTATCCCATTGGTAAGGATAATATGGGAATATTTCCCTCTTTTTATGGAGGGCTGGGTGTGGGTCTGGCCTTTGCCGATGTGGGGGCTCTGAACCAGGATGCCCCGGATGGGATGAGCGATCTGTCCATGTTGCCGGCGTTTGGGCTGTCGTTTAATACCGGATTTGGGCTTTCCCGCAAATGGGATCTGCGGTTGGGGTTTTTCCCGCTGGTGGACTTTGCCATGCCGCCGGATCTTTCCAGTGAATACACGGCCACTCTGAACTATGGTGCCATGAAGGCCAAGCTGGGTTATCACGTTCTGGAAGGAGGCCTTTTCCAACCCGGTCTCACCCTGAGCGGATATGCCTCTTTTAGCGGCGGAACGCTGGGGATTACCGCAGCGGAAGAAGCGTACAATGACATCACCATTGCCCAGGGTACCGGAACGGACCCCACCTTTACCGGTACGGTCAAACCCACCTACCAGTGGAGTGCCAATGCCAAATGGCGGTATTATGGCCTGGGGGCAGAGGCCAGAATCTGGTATGATCTTCTCTTTGTTGTTCCCTATTTTGGGGTGGGTACCGGGCTGAATATGGGCAGCTTTACCACCTCTTTTAACCTGGACGCCGATGTGTTGATGACCGGTGCAACGGTGGACGCCGATGGTACAAATCCAGGGGCAGCGGAAGCAGTGGCCGATATGACCTCCACCGCCGCCGTTAAGTTTGCCAAAAAAGTCCGGCCAGACATCCTGCTGCACCGGGTTTTTTTGGGTCTGGAAATGCACATCGTCCTTGTGACCATTGGGACAGAGCTCCAGTTTGATATCTCCAACCACCTGATGGGAGCATCCTTTGGGGCAGCCCTTCAGTTTTAATTGCCGGACGCAATCGCAAAAATTTTCTGGCACATGAAAAAAATCGGTATTGCCAGTGACCATGGCGGATATGCTCTGAAAGAAATGATCCGGAATAAATTTCCGGAACTGGAATTGCAGGATTATGGAACTTTTTCTGAAGAATCCGTGGATTATCCCGATTATATAAGCAAACTGGCGGTGGATGTTGCGACCGGAAAACTGGAGCTGGGGATTGCCTTATGCGGAACCGGAATTGGGGCCAGCATTGTCGCCAACAAGGTGAAGGGAATCCGGGCTGCCTTATGCTATAATGGTTATACTGCGGGAATGTCCCGAGCCCATAACAACGCCAATATTCTGGTTATGGGCGGAAGGGTGACAGGTCCGGAGATTGCGTTCCACATGGTTCGGAAGTTTTTGGAGACTCCGTTTGAAGCGGGCAGGCATGAGAAGCGAATTAATAAAATATCCGATATGGAAAAAAACCACGCGTAGATTCCTCATTATTGCATCTGTATTTCTTTTTTCCCCGTCTCTCTTTGCCGGAATTTATGAGTGGGGAAACCCCGGGACTCTGGATTATCATTCCATAGATAATGTTAAAATAGAAAAAATCAACGGAAATCCCGTGGCACGGCTGGTGCGGTTTCCTGCCCGGCCACAACCGGATATGGAAGAAGATTCCGTTTATTTTTCTTTCAGTGAATCCTTTCTGGATACTACATCGGCGGGAAAAACAGAAAGAGGGGATCATTACCGTGCCCTCATGGGGGAAAACATCATCAAAGCGGATTACAGGACCATATCCCCACCGGATGCCATTGGCAAAGCGGCCAGTTTTGAGATTAAAAGCCATGCCCTGTGGCTACGAATGCCGGAATATACCTTTTTCCAGAATAAAAACGGTATTGACGATTTTTCTCTCTTTTTCCGGATAAAATTTTATCGTACCAGCCGGAACGCAGAGTTCTTTTCCCGTTATGGATATTATGGTGGCCGGAAATACGGCATGGCCGGAATTTGGGATAAAAGGCAGATCAAATTTGAATTTTTCAATTTTTTCTCTGACGATGAATCCATGATTCCGCAGATGGATATTTCCACCCTGGACAAGGTGGATACCAATCGTTATTATAATGTGATGCTTCAATACAAGAGCAATGAAGGCAGTCTCACTCTTTTTCTGGATGGAAAAGAGCAGAAAAAAATCTTTGTGACTGTCACCGGTGAAAAATATGGAAAAATTCTTCTCCCGCGTTTCCACCCTTATGACCGTTCTCCGGTAGTCTTTGGCAAAAATTTTCTGGGAAGCATTGATGAGTTTGTTGTGTCCAATAAGATTCTGCCTCTGGACCCATCGGCAGGTAATTTTGGAAGTGTTTACCAGAAAGAAAATTCTTTTGAGCAGAAGCGGGGAAGGATTCTGGGCAATGTCCACAAGCTGGCGTACTCCCGGTCCCTCATGGAAAAAATTGAATATGCCGGAGAGAACCCGGAATCCTCTCTGGTGCGGGTTTTCTTCCGTTCGGCGGATGCCCTTTTTCCCGCAGAGGAACCGGAATCCGTTCTGCCCTTCCGCAAAGTGGAATCCGGGAAAATGATCAACATTAAAGGCAGGTATTTTCAGTTTAAAGTGGAAATGATGTCCAATTCCGCCGGCAGTGTGTCTCCCTCTCTGGATTATATCCGCCTGCGGTATACGGAAAACCCACCCCCATCCGCTCCCAAATTTCTGGATGTCTATAAAGTGGAAAACGGGAAAATTTCTCTGATCTTGATGCGTAATAATGAAATGGATGTGATTAACGGCGGAAAATATATGGTGTATTACGGCATCCGTCCTTATGAACCGCTGGGGAAAATATATTTTAAAGACATCGCTTATGAAGGCGGAGTAACCAGGAAAACTTTTTTTAATGACCGTGCCGATCGGTTATCCGATAAAGATCTGCGTCTCCAGAACAGGATTTTACTGGAAATGGATAATGAACTCATTGAAAAAAATTCCGTCTATATCCGCAGTAAACCCTGGATGTATTTCCCCAATCCGGTGTTAAAATCAGATATTCCCTATTATTTCTGGGTTACCGTTGTTGATTCCGCCTGGGAAGAAGACCCCGCATACCAGGACCATGAATCGGCTCCCTCCAACACTGTTGTGGTGCGTCCGTAACGCCGTTTGGCAATAATCCCTTTACAGAGCGTCCGCCCAAAAAAACCTGAAAACGGCGGGAAACATGAAAGAAGTAAAAAAAGAAACGGCGGGGAAAGAACTCATAGAATTATATGAAAGCATGGGGGATTCCCATGCCGGCTCAGCGGCAGATACCCCTCTGCGACCGGATGCTTTTGATATGTCCGATGAGGAAAAAGTGGAAAAAATAGCCCACCATTTCCGGGAGATTATGCTCACGCTGGGCCTGGATCTGGAGGATGACAGCCTAAAGGGAACCCCGTACCGGGTGGCCCGTAGCTATGTCTATGAATTTTTTTCCGGGTTGAATCCGGAAAATAAGCCCAAAATTTCTTTATTTGAAAACAAATACCAGTATAACCAGATGTTGGTGGAAAAAAACATAACCCTCTTCAGCAGTTGCGAACACCATTTTGTTCCCATTATGGGAAAAGTGCATGTGGGTTATTTTCCACGGGAGAATGGGATAATTGGTCTTTCCAAAATTAACCGTATTGTGCAGTATTATGGCCGCCGGCCACAGGTGCAGGAGAGACTCACCATGCAGATTTATAATGAGCTCTCCCATGCCCTCCAAACCGATGATATTGCCGTGGTGGTGAACGCAAAGCATCTCTGCGTGATCACCCGGGGGGTGAAAGACGCCGCTTCCTCCACCGTCACTTCTGTGTTCCGGGGAAAATTTGAGAACCGCAGTATCCGGGATGAATTTCTCCGTTACATTGATATGAATATTTCCTGCGTGGATAATAAATCCTGAAAATGAATCCACCGGAAACCAGCATCCACGGTGCCCAGGAATTGACGGACAATTGGATCCGGGAGAACGGCGTCCGCTATTTCAATGAACTCACCAATCTGGCCATATTAATGGAAGAAACCGGCGAGCTGGCCAGAATCTTTGCCCGCCGCTATGGGGAACAATCGGTAAAAGAGCAGGAAGATATTTCCAATGATAAAATTGGAGAAGAGATGGCCGATGTGTTATTTGTTCTTTTCTGTCTGGCAAACCAGACCGGGATCAATCTGGAAGAGGAATTTTTAAAAACCCTGGAGAAAAAAACAAAAAGAGATTTACACCGTCATAAAAATAACCATAAGTTAATATAGTTTCAAAAGGGGGGAATATGGAAATTTTTTACACAATTATTTGGGATGCACGTCCGGAAATTTTTACCATTTTTGGCCGGGAAATCCGCTGGTATGGACTTTTTTTTGCCATCGGTTTTTTTCTGGCCTATATGATTATGGCCAAAGTTTTCCAGAGGGAGCGTTATTCTGTGGAGCTTCTGGATAAGCTCACGCTGTACCTGTTCATTGGACTGATTGTGGGGTTGCGTCTGGGGCACACGATGTTCTACCATCCGGGGTATTATCTTTCCCATCCTCTGGAAATTCTGATGATCTGGAAAGGCGGATTGGCCAGCCATGGAGGGGCCATTGGCCTTTTGCTGGCAGGATATTTATATGTCAGAAAATATAAAATGCCTTTCCCGTGGATCATGGCAAGGGTTTCCATGGTGGTGCCTCTGACCGGGGGTTTTGTCCGGTTTGGAAATCTGATGAATTCAGAAATTATCGGGAAACCCACCGATGTTCCCTGGGCGTTCATTTTTACCAGCGTGGACCAGATGCCTCGTCATCCATCCCAGATTTATGAAGCACTATCGTACTGGGCATTATTTGTGTTTATGGTTTTCTACTACCGGCGGGGGCTGAAGAAAGGTAAGATTAATGACTATAAAATGTTTGGGATGTATTTATCCATCCTGTTCACCATTCGGCTGGTCATTGAATTTCTGAAAGATATACAGGTGGGCTTTGAGCAGAATATGTTTTTAAATATGGGACAGCTCCTGAGCATTCCCTTTATTCTGGCCGGGTTGTACCTTTACTTTGTAACATCCAGGAGGCAGGGGGAGGGAAGAGAAATCCCCCCCGCTGGTTAATAACAGAAAAACGTCTTACGCGGACTGCAGTTTCTTGATTCTTTCTTCCAATGGAGGATGGGTGGAAAAAAGGGCCAGCCATCCCGCTTTGGATGAAATCTGGAGACTGGCAATGGAGGCCGCTCTTGGGTCATGGATTTGGTGGGCTTCCTGCAGGCGTCTCAGGGCGGAGATCATACGGTCTTTACCCGCAATTTTTGCGGATCCGGCATCGGCCCGGAACTCTCTGGAACGGGAAAAAGCAGCGGTGACAAGACTGCCCAAAATACTGAAGACAATATCAAATACAATGACCAGAACATACTGAACCAAAAAGGATGGTCCGTCTTCGTCTCTGGAAATCAGGTTTCCCACAAGAAAAGCGACAATTCGGGAAAGGAAAATGGTAAAAGCATTCACCACCCCCTGGATCAGGGTCATGGTGACCATGTCTCCATTCGCGATGTGGCTGATCTCATGCCCAATCACACCTTCCACTTCATCCCGCCGCATGTTATGCAAAAGGCCAGTGGAAACCGCTACCATGGAATTGCTTTTAGATGGGCCGGTGGCAAAGGCATTCACTTCTGGAGATTCGTACACCCCCACTTCCGGCATTTTGGGGAGATTGGCACGGCGGGCCAGGGAGTGCACCATATCCACCAGCTCCGCGAGTTCCCCGGATGCGGAGGAGCGGTTGATGATCTTCACTCCCATGGTCCATTTGGCCATGGTTTTGGATAATGCCAGAGAAATAAAGGCACCCCCCATCCCCCAAACGGATGCAAAGATGAGCAGGGACATGTAATTGATCCCGCTTTCTTCCAGATATGGCCGTACTCCCAGTACGTTCAAAATTATACTTATGGTTGTGATTACCAGAATGTTGGTTAACAAAAACAGTCCAATTCTTTTTAACATAAATCCTCCTTAATCGTAAAAAATACAGAACTCCGGGGATGGAAATGATTCCCTGCCCGGACAATTTTATGAACATTATACATAACCTTAGCCATTATGGCCAAAAAAAATCCGGCAGATTGATCCCGTGCCGGATTTTTTGACAGGGAACTCGTCTATGGTTGCAACGCAGAGTCCGGATTATCAATGATTTCCGTGCCCACGCCCATATCGGTGAAAATCTCCAGAAGAACGGCGTGGGGAACCCTGCCGTCAATAATGTGGGTCTTTGTGACTCCGGCCCGCACGGCATTCACTGCACATTCGGTTTTGGGGATCATGCCACCCTTGATTTTTCCGGATGCCACATAGGATTTGATGGATGCGGGGGTTAACTGCTGGGCCAGTTTATCCTCAATGATGACCCCTTCAATATCTGTCAATAAAATCAATTTTTCCGCCCCAATGGCCGCAGCAATTTCCCCGGCAACGGTGTCCGCATTGATGTTCAGGGTTTCCCCTTCGTCAGAAAAACCCACTGGAGCTATGATGGGGATAAATCCGCCCGATTGGATATGCTTGATGATATCCGGATTGATGGAGATGACCTCTCCCACTTTGCCGATGTCAATGATTTCCGGCGGTTTCCCTTCCACGGATTCTTTTTTCAGGGTCATTTTCCGGGCATGGATGCACTTTCCGTCTTTTCCGGAAAGACCAATGCAGGAAACCCCCTGCTGGTTAATGAGGTTCACGATGCTTTTATTCACCTGTCCCACCAGCACCATTTCCACCACGTCCATAGTCGCAGCATCGGTTACCCGTAGTCCATCCACAAATGTGCTTTTAATCCCCATTTGCTCCAGCACTTTCCCAATCTGTGGCCCGCCTCCATGGACAATCACCGGATTGATGCCGGTATAGTGGAGCAGGGCAATGTCTTTGGCAAACGTTGTCTTTAACTCTTCGGAAACCATGGCGTTTCCACCGTATTTGATAACAACGGTTTTCCCATGGAATTTATTGATATAGGGCAGGGCCTCCATAAGGATGTCCGCTTTTTTAACATATTTGTCAATATCTTCTCTATAAAGCTGCATGGGTGGATATTCTGATTTGGCTTTACCGGTAAAGCATTTTCGTAAAAAGCAGAAATCGCTTGACCATGTTTCCCGTTTGTATTAAATGTGGAAAGCTATGGGAAGCACCGTCATTGAACTATCGGCAATATCATCCATTACCCGGAAAATAAATTCCCGTATGCCGCTGGGCATCCTTCTGTCCAATATTCTGGATGTGGCCAAAGAACTGGCCAACGCGGAGGGGGCTTCCATTCTTCTGTCCGACAAAAAAACCGGAGATTTAATTTTTAATATTGTGATTGGCGAGAAAGGCAACATCATCCGGGGGGAGAAAGTCCCCAAAGGCAAGGGAATCGCCGGAATGGTGGCGAAGACCTGCCAGGCCATGATTGTGAACGACAGCCAGAATGATCCGCATTTTTTTCACGAGATTGACCAGAAATCTAATTTCAAAACCAGAAATGTTTTATGTCTTCCAATGATTGTCATTGATGAAACTGTGGGGGTTCTGGAAATTGTGAATGCGATTAACCGGGAGGGATTCGATGAGGATGATCTGAATCGTTCCTTGTATCTTGCAGACCAGGCGGCCATTGCCATCAATTCCCGGCAGCTTTTCGATGAATTAAATAGAAAAATTGAAGAGGTGACCGCCCTTTATAAAATCTCCCAATCGGTCGCTTTTGCTGACCCCAACGATGATCTCTTGGAAGGTATTCTTTCTTCCATTACCGGAGCTCTGCGGGTGGAAAAAGCCTCTCTGGCTATTTATGATAAGAAGAATCACAGCCTTAAACTGGAAGCCTCCATCGGCCTGCCTCTGGAAAAGGGGTCATGGATTGCCATGGAAAAAAGCGTGGCCGGGCATATATTCAAAACCGGAGAACCACTGATTGTTTCTGATTTACAGACGGATGCGGATAATAAATTCATATCCCATGGATCCTATAAAACAGGATCCTTTATTTCCATTCCCGTTTTTTATAAAAACAAGACGATGGGTGTTCTTTCTCTTGCGGACAGACTGGATAAAGGTGGATTTGACACCAGCGATTTCCAGATTTTATCCACCATCGCCAGCCAGATTGCAGAAATCTACCAGAATCTGATGAACCAGAAAAACATGGAGAACCAGAAAAAACTTGCCCGTGAAATTGAGATCGCTGCAGAAATCCAGAAGAAAAACCTGCCCGTCCTTCCCGCAGAAGTCTATGGACACCAGATAGCGGCGTTCAACCGTCCCGCAAAAGAGGTGGGAGGGGATTTTTATGATTATTTTCCCATTGATGATACCACTTATGGAGTCCTTGTGGCCGATATTGCTGGGAAAGGTATTCCGGCAGCCCTCTATATGGGCAGTGTTCGGAATATCATCCGTGCGGAACGCAGATCGTATTATGCTCCCAAGGATTTATTTCAATCCACGAATCGCCATATTTACCGGGAATCTGAATCCGGGATGTTCCTTACGGCAGTTTATATGGTAATCCAGACCAAAAACCGGAATATCCTGTTTGCAAATTCCGGCCACGGTAACCAGCTCCTTTTCCGGGGTCAAACGGGAGAAGCCATCTCCCTCCAGGCATCTGGAAGGCCGCTGGGGGTTACAGAGGACTCCACGTATGAGCAGGGTTCTGTGGATTACCAGCCCGGAGATATCCTTCTTCTTTTTACCGATGGGGTGAGTGAATTTTTAGGAGGGGAAAATCTGGATATTGACATTGGAGAAGAGCGGCTGATCAATATTGCCCGGCAGTTTCTGGATAAAACCCCGGAACGTCTGATCAAAGCCCTCAAACGCTACGTGGATCAATACAAAGGGAACAAAGAATTTCTGGATGATTTCACTATCGTTGCAATAAAATTTTAGTTTTTTCAGTATTTTCCATTTTTTTGTTGACCATTGGTCTTTCTTTCCGTATATTAACATGAAGGGTGGACTGGGGAAAAAGCCGTAAAAAATAGAGTCGGTGACTTCGGTTTATTTAAAGATTGGTTGGGTTCATATTTTTGTAAAAGGAGGGAACATGAAAAAAACAACACAATTACTTGCACTGGTTATTTCTCTGGCAGTCATTCCCTCAATCCATGCGGATGATATTGTTTCAGAGTTTATGAAAGGAAAAGTGGCCACGTTTATGGATGCCGCGTCCATTCTATACTATTCCTTCCAGGGAGCCGCTTCCAAAGATAAGAAAGACCAGAAAAATAATTCCAAGGAAAATGCCAGAAAGCATTCCCCGGAAGAAATCAAGAGGTTTTTACAGAACAAAGGGGTAGCCGTTTCTCTGGATTCAAGGCCCATCACCAGAAAAGAGTTTGCAAAAACACTCATAGACCGGTTTAACTTAAAAACAAGCTATCTGACGGATATATTTGGCGGTTTGGATAGTTATTTTGAAGATGCGGTGGATCTGGGTATCTTCAGTGAGGATGACAGTGGAAACGAAAACCTCACCACAAAGGAACTGCTTTCCGCATATTTAAAAGCGGAGAAAATGTCAAAAAGAGGCCGTTAACAATTCTGCAGTTTTAGCCAGAACCCATAAAACACGCCGGGCTTTTTTATGGGTTCTTACCGGGAAGCACTTTACAGATGCTTTTTCAGCATGTTTTTATACAATTCTTTGGGGCCAGCCCCCACAATTCTGTCCACCATCTCTCCGTTTTTGAATAATAGCAGGGTGGGTATGGATGTAATGGAATACCGGGTGGCAATATTGGGATTTTCATCTACATTGAGCTTTACTACGGTTAAAATGTCCTTCATTTCTCCCTGGAGATCTTCCAAAACCGGGGCCACCATACGGCAGGGAGCACACCACGGTGCCCAGAAATCTACCATTACCAGACCGCTGGCAACATCCTTGTCAAAACCTGAATCACTTGTTTCTTTCAACATTCCCATGGTAAACCAATGATAAAATTCCATACTTCCTGAAAATTCTTTTCCTGGATGATTCCCCTGAAATTGAGTTCTTTTTGATAATCTTGAATTTAATGGTTTGACATTCCTGGATAATGTTATAACATGGGGTCATGGCTATTGAAGTGGTAATTGACAAGGATCTGGAAGACCTGATTCCGGGTTATCTGGAAAACCGTAAAAAGGACATTGTCAAAACAGAGAAATCCCTTCTGGAAAAGGATTTTGAAACCATCCGGGTGATTGGGCACAGCATGAAAGGTTCCGGTGGGGGCTATGGGTTTGACAAAATATCGGAAATTGGCAAGGCCATTGAAGAAGCGGCCAAATCCGGGGATGTAGCGTCCATCAAGACCAGATTGAAGGAACTGGGAGATTATGTGGAAAATGTCCGGATAAGCTACAACTAAAAATACAGACTGAACGTCAATATCATCCGTTCAATCTGGTTGTTTTTTTGGGCAAAAGCCGATGGAATAAAACTGGAAGCATATCCAAAGGATATCTTCAGCTTTTCCTGCCAGAAGTCTCTCCCAGCAATTCCGGAAACGCCGAATGTCCATATAATCTGCGGGTCATTTTTCCCGGCGTAATCATAATAGTCTTCTGTCATCAAACCGGTATAGAGAGTAATCCCCGGCCATCGGCGGACGGGAAACTGTGCCCCTATATGCGGATGAAATGCTCCGGCGGGATACTGCGGGGTATAATCCTTGGAAAGAGAAACAAACCGCACCCCGGAATAACGGATATAGTCGGTTTCCAGGGTAAGGATTCCCCATTGCCGGTAGAAGCTGATCCCCCCCTGGGAAACGCCGGGGAAAGTCTCTTCCAGTGGATTCCCGTCCGTGAAGACGGGGTACCGGATGGATGCACCGGGGCGGTGGGACAAACCAATAGAGATTTTATCCTGCCGGAAGAGCAATCCCACCGATCCGGTGAAACCCCACCCGTCGAACCGTTTTGCCTGCAATCCGGCCATGGCTCCAGCGGATACGCCCAGACTGAAATTTCTGGACAGGGAGCGGGCGTAGAATGCTTCCAGGGAATAGGCAATAAACTCATCGTCCAGGCGGCGGGAAAAGGGCGATTGCAGAACCAGAGCAGCGGAGGAATCCGGAAACAGCGGGATGGCCCCCCCCACCAGAGGCACATACTCCGGATCCACCCGGTAATCAGAATTCAGACGATCAATGCGGGTGAGGGCATCCATCCCAAAGGACATCTGTGGTTCCATGATTTCTGCAAGGGCTGCCGGATTATGGGCGGCAAAAAGCATGTCCATCCCCCGGGAAACACCACCGCCCCCCAGAGCCAAGGATGCCGCGTCTGGAATCACAATATTCACGGGACGGTATACCAGAGACTGGAGAGGATAACCGGAGACAAGGATCAGAAATAGGATGATTTTACGGAGCATATTCAGGACAGGTAGAATTTTTCCAGAAATTCAGTCAGATATTGGAATGCCTCATCCACAGACTGGGAGAAATAAAGATAATTCATGTCTTCTTCAGAAATCATACCACATTCAATCAGTTTATCAAAGTTAATGACTTTTTTCCAGAATTCTGTGCCATACATAACAATGGGGATGGGCTTGACTACCTTTCTGGTTTGGACCAGAGTCAGCAATTCTGTCAGCTCATCCAGAGTACCAAATCCACCCGGAAATATGAGCAAGGCTTTAGCCAGATAGATAAACCAGTACTTCCGCATGAAAAAATAATTGAAATCAAAAGACAGCTCTTTGGTAATATATGGATTTGGGTGTTGCTCAAACGGCAGTTCAATATTCAGCCCCACTGTTTTTCCCTTCGCGTAATGGGCTCCCCGATTGGCCGCTTCCATAATGCCCGGCCCGCCACCGGAAGCCATAAAGAATTTCCCCTTCTTTTTTATATTTTTGGACCATCGGGTGAGCAAAAAGGCCAGTTTAACCGCGTCCTTATAATAACCGGTCATCCTCCGGGATGTTTCCAGTTCCCGGATTTCCTTTTCCGAAGATATTTTTCTTTCCAGTTGTTTCCGATACTGGTGTAACCTTAGAGGGGAAAGAATCCTGGCGGAACCAAAAAACACAATGGTATTTTCTATTTTATGCTCGGAAAAAACCTTGGCGGGATGCAAGTATTCAGACAGAATACGGATGGGACGTGCTTCTGAGGATGTCATAAATTCCGGATTGAGATAGGATTCCGGGACATTCTGGGGCTTGTTCAGCATATTCGAAGTTGGTATTTTCTCTCCCATGGTCAAGCGATTTACGTCATTTCTCATCGATCAAACGATGCCCTATTTTCCAGAGCAATCTTTAGACAGAACGGCCAATCCCTTAACAATGAGTTCAATTTTTTTCTGGACATTTCATCTTATCTTTTATATATTACACCATTATGTCTGTTGCACTGGCAGAAAATCAGGATCTGGAGAAAATCATTCAGGAAAGAATAGAGACTATCCTCCAACAGAAAATAATAGATTTGAATCTGGTGCAGAAAAGCCCCCAGCTTTCCACCGGCACCTCTCTGGATGAAAAATTCTATGCGTTAAATGAGAGAATCGTCCGGGTGGAAGAGGAGCTGAAAAACCAGCGGGATATGCTGATCCTGATGCAGAAAAATTTGGATAAACAATTTGAGGCCATGGATAAACGCTTTGAAGCCATGGATAAACGCTTTGAAGCCATGGATAAACGCTTTGAAGCCGTGGATAAACGATTTGAAGATTTGTATCGTTATATGGATAAGCGGTTTGAGGCTATGGACAAACGTTTTGAGGCTATGGACAAACGTTTTGAGGACATGCAAAAAAACACGGACAAGCGTTTTGAAGACATGCAGAAATCCATGGATAAACGCTTTGAGGAAATGCAAAAAAACACGGACAAACGCTTTGAAGACATGCAGAAATATATGGACAAACGTTTTGAAGAGATGCAAAAGAACACAGACAAACGTTTTGAAGATATGCAGAAATATATGGACAAACGTTTTGAGGATATCCAAACCAATATAAACGCACGCTTTGAAGCCATGGATAAACGCTTTGTTTTTATACAATGGGCAATGGGTATTGGATTTGTTTCGCTGGGAACCCTGGTTTCAGTGATGAAGATTTTTGGGTGAATACTACCGTTTATTCTCTTCTCCGTATAATGAGCCCCCAATCGCCCAGAGGGGAAATTGCTTTGGGTATTGTCAAATCGGAATTTCCAAAAAATCACTCTATCCCAAATTAGCCAGCTCCAGGTTTTCCTCCTTCTTTCAGAAAGACCGATGATTCAATCCGCCGGCAATTGGAAATTTTGAATGACCCATTGGCGGTGCAATAGTATCCCCGGTACAGGGCATCCGGATAAGAAAGAGGACGTTGCGGATAGTCTTTTACTGCTTCCTCCATAAGTTTGTACCATGCGGCCACCGCCCCAAAATTTTTTTTCTTTTTTGCATTATTGGAACCCAGCCAAACCCCAATGATCAGATCTTCTGTGTAGCCGATGAACCAGGAATCCCTTTCATTGCTCCCGGATTTTCCGCCAATTTCTTTCGCGATCAATGGGTTTTTTTCCGAAAAATTCATGGAAAGCATATAGCCGGTTCCCAGGACTCCGGAAATCCCTGTGAGCATTTCTTTCATCTGCCAGGCCGATCTGGGAGAGTATACAGAAATGTCCTTTCCCGGTGGATCCTGGTGGCTCCAGCGAAGAGGGGCTATCTTCCCTTCGCGGAGAATCACGGAATACGCGTGCGTAATATCGATAATTCCAGCCTCCAGTGTTCCCAATGCCAGGGAATAAACTTTGGGAATGGAAACATTGGTGGTGGTCTCCTGGTGATAATTTCTCATTTCCGGATAAAACACCCGATGGATTCTGGAATATGCATAATCGATTCCCACTGAATTCAGAATTTTTAAACTGACCGTATTGGAGGAAAATTTCAGAGCACTTTTCAGGGAGAGATCTCCTTTGGGAAACCGGTAGTAGTTCTCCGGGGAATAATCTGTCACTTCGTCTATCTCCACGGTAATTCTGGAATCATTGACAATATAATTTGGTTGCCATTGAAATTTATCCATTGCGGATAAATAAATGAGTGGTTTGATTACAGATGAAACCGGACGCCTTGCGGTCAGCTCATTAAATGTGCTGCACTTTGCTTCCCCTGCAGATATGATTGTATTTGTCTTTGGGTGAATCACTGAAAATGCACCATACACCGTGCAGGGTTTTTTTCCCACCGCATTGACTTTCTCCAGATACGCATTAAACCGTTGGTTCAATCTCTGGTCCAGATCCTGACGGTAGAATAGGTGCACTTTTTCCGATGGTGGAACCGGATGGTAGAAAAACCATGCATTGATAAACGCACTTCGGGGGGAAATGGCCAGCCTTCCGAGGAGAGCATTTTTTTTTGTGCCATAATTCATCGCAATATCAGAAGCATCCGCTTTATGAAAAATCCGATGGTTATTCATAAGGACATAAGTAATTTTATTAATGATCGTTTCTTTGATGCGGATATTGCCGGTATAAAAAACACCGGGGGCATGGATAACCGCGATCAGCATTATCCTTTCTTCCTGGGATAAATTATTTATGCTGTCCTTCCCAAAGAGAATCATGGATGCACTTGCTATTCCACGAGTTCGGAAACCGGTGTATACATTGTTCAGATATATCTCCAGAACTCTCTTTTTCGCATCCACACGGCTTCTTTCCCCATTATAAAGAAAAAGCTCCAGCCGCAAAGCGAGGTATATTTCTTTCATTTTGTTTTTTATGGTTCTGGGTGGATTATCCAGCATTATTTTTACCGTCTGCTGGGTGATGGTGCTTCCCCCTCTGTATGAAAAGATATGACTGTGCCCAAAAAGTGAGTAAATTCCCTTCTGCAGGCTGTGAAAAATATGACGCACAACGGCATAAGCACTGGTACTGAAAGAAAATCCCCAATGGTCATAAAAAGACCTGTCCTCAAAAATAAGCAAATCCTTTATAAACTCCGGATCGATATCATTTATGCTGATATATTTTTTATAAACAGGATAGTGATCTGGACTCTGGAGCCCGGTTTTTATCAATAAGGATCCCCGGGAATCCAGAAATGTAATTCGGGTATGGGTATCCACTTTGATCTTTCTTTTGATTAATGCGAAATCCTTCTCTGCGGAGGACAAAAAATCCGCAAGGAATACCAAAGTTCCAATGATAAGAAGAAAACCAAAGAGTAAAATTACGAAACACGCAGGCTTTCTTTTACAAAAAAAAAACTCAATAGTCATTGGGAGAAATGCGACAGTGAGGCTTCGGTTCTTTTATACAAAGAGTGAGCTTCCGGAGTAGTTTTTTTGTTTTTGGATTCTTTTCTGTTTTGTAATTATTTTCCAGAATTTTCTGTACATTAGTTTTTTGGGCTGGAAATTCTTTCTGCAGCTCCCATAGCATTACGCTGGAAAAAGAGCGGATTTTGGCATCCTTGCTGTGAAATCCGCCGGAGTAAAACCGAATCTCCCGGTTAATGCTTTCTTTCTCTCTTCCGGGTTCACTGCCGGGAAGGCCCTTCTCCACAAAATCCAGTATTTCTGCAAATTCAATCTTGGCCAGAAACGCTGCATCCCCGGAGTTCTTCGCTTCCAGAAATCTGGCCAGATTCATCTGAATTAAGAGATCTTGAAGGGAGAGTCTGGCCGGTGGATATTCCTCTTTTTTCAGATAATTACGTATGTACTTCTTATGGATATAATTTACCTTCAGAGTGTACAGATAATCCGCACAGATTTTCCGCACCTTGCCATCAGGATTTTTTAAGCAGCCCAGCAGACTCCGGAGGGATTTTTGGCCAATTACCTGAGGTATGTAATAATATCGGCCTTTGTAATTTTCCAATGGTTTAAAATCCGCGTATGTTATGTGGGCAAGGGCATCCCGTTCCTGTTTTTCAATTTTTTTAATGATATCATCTGCCGGGGCAGCATAAAGGGTTGTGATGGTTGCTAATACCAGAATCAATATTTTTTTATTGTACATTGAATTTTCCTATTGTAATTCCTTCTCCCGACTTATATAAAAATGCGGGGAATGTGTATTTTTTTTCCCTGGGTGTTCCTGGGTATAAATAAACCACCACCCGTGCCACCGTGGGGATTGTCCCTCCAAAATACTGAGCCTGCACGGTATATTCACCGGGTATTGCCTTCATAAGGGTGAATGTCTCCGGGCCATATCCGGTTGTGATGTCAATATCCAGCGTCCCGCCAATTTTGGAACGCTTATGGGCATAGTAAACTCTTTCTGCATTGGGATCCGTAACCCATAAATCCACGTCCGTTTGATTGGTATCCCAGAATAGAATTACCATCATATCAATATTGGAATTTTCTGTGACCAGTCTCAATGAATCCGAGCTTACCCCGTACTGATTTTTTGCCACCACCTTTATGTAATTGGCTCCGGCTCCTAAAACAATACTCTGAGAAAATCTTCCGTTCTGGATGGCCACATTGCGTCCCACTCCATTCAGATAAAACTCCACTTCATCCATGCCATAAGAGCCGAAGACCTCTCCTTCCACGGTGACCACTTTACTGGCACTCCATCCGGAGGCGGGAGAGAGAAGCCGCACCTGCGGAGCCGTTTTTTCCACGGGGAAGACTGTGAACCCGGTAAAGACAAAAAGCACCAACGTTACGATTACTCCAAATTTCCAGTTCATAAATATCCTATCTCTCATTTTCTTCTCCCGGAATTTTAAAATTTTCAAACGAAATAAATTCTTCCTTTCTGAGACTGCCCCCTGCGAAGTACTGGCGACGCATCTCCACCGAACGGGTATGGGTAATTGGACTATCCTGAACATGACGGATGATTTTAATCCAGGAATCCTCTTCCCGGGTAAAATAAAACCTTGCCTTCAGATACCTGCCTTCTCTTTCCAGAATAATTCGGACAGGATGGGGGAGGTTATTCTTTATCTTCAAATCCTTATGCCCGTAGCTTAATGCTGCGTCATAGCCTTCCGGAGTGTAGGAAACCGGTTTTGTGTGGGGATGGCGTTCCGTAATTTCCAGACCAGCCTCCAGTGCCCCGTGATAGAGAATACTGGAAACCATACACAGCCCGCCACCTTCTTCCAGAATAACGGAGCCATCCAGAAAGTATGTCCGGGCTTTTTTGAAATCATGCTTACGGGGTCCTATGGCATCATTTAACGAGAAATGTCCTCCCGGTGGCAGGGTTATCTCTTTCAATCTGGATATCGCAAGATCCAGATTGAAGACAACAGGATAATCATAAGCAGAGATGACATAAGTTTTCACAAGGGAATCCGCCTCTATGGCCGGGGTAAGAAGCATAAATCCGGCAAGGAATATCCACCCAATGATACGGCTATTTATCATTGTCCCCTCCCATGACCTGGATCACCTCCGGTTTTGATACGCCATAAATTTCATCATTGTACATGAATTCCGCCCGGCTTCCCGGCACCAGAAAAAATCCCGAATTCACCGCACGCAGGCGATATCGGAAAACCGGTCGTTCGGAATAATTTTCCAGATAGAAATAAATCCGGTCTTTTTCAATGAGGACATTGCTGCGCCCATAGGAATAATCATAGTCACTTTCCAATACAAAGCCAGGGGGGATTTTCTCCGTTACCATTAAATAATTATCCTTAACATTTCCGGAATTCAAAGTAATGGTCACATCCAGGGTCTCTCCGGACGCTATTTTGCCGTTAAACGGACTCTGGTCTGTGCGGCTGAAAACCCGTTTCACCGCAATGCCCCGGTTGTATTCCTTAAATTCCCCGGTTTTTTCAAATACTTTGGCCACGAAGTAAATCCCAGCCAAACCACTTCCTTTTGCATTGACCTGAATTTTGTCCTGTATTTTTTTCAGGGTTCCGGAGTTGACCGGCAAATCCACCCGAAGTACAGAATTCCTGTCTTTTGTGGAAATCTTTTTTTCCTGACCTTCCATCGACAAGGTTATTGTTAAATCCGATTTTAAATATGCTTTATATTTTTCCAGAAATGCAATGGTTGTCCCCAGATTGGCCAGGGTTCCGCGTGTGGACACCAGTTTGCCGTTGTATTTCTGGGCGTTCAGAATATCCATTAGCAGCTCCCTGTCCTCTTTCTCCGAATTTTTTGTTTTTAACAGGCTGAATATCTGGGAATAAACCATGGCATTCTGAAAAATAAATTCTCCATTGGGGGATTCAATCAAATACTGGGAGGCAGTCCCTTCCTCCATCCTCTTCTGCACAACGGCGATGGTATCGGCAGCTTCCCGCCTGCGGCCACTTTCGTTCATAGCCATAGCCGACCAGGCCAGAGTCTCATTGAATAAATCCTCCTTCAGCTCAAAAAGGGCGTCCAGACTGGAATGGTCCGGCTCCCCGCTTATGCTCAGAACATAGGATGCGAACCCCACAAAGGATTCCGTTTGCGGAAAATCCGAATAATCCATGGAAGTATATTTTTCCTCCCCTGTCTGGTGGAGATAATCACGAAGGGATTTTAATCCGGATTTGAATTGTCCGGCATCCACTTGGTAACCTGATTTTTTTGCAACCGCAAGTCCATACATGGCATACGCCGTCATCCAATGGTTTACCGCATATTCACTTTCGCTTTGCCACCATCCCCATGCTCCCCTTTTTTTATTCTGCATGGTCAGGATTGTCTTAATCCCACCCTTGATATGAAAATCCAGACGGCTTTCCAGCTTTGGGTTGGCAATGTTGTTTTTTTTCAGGAATTCCCGGACTTTCAGGTTTGCCAGCATCTGGCTGGTGGTCTGCTCTGTGCATCCGTGGGGATATTCCACCAGATACTCCAGATTCTGCATGGCACTGGCCGCCAGGTTGGGGATCACAATCATTTCATAGCGTTTTACCTGCGGAGAATTTTCCATATTGATCCCTTCCCCAGAGAGAGCCGGAAACGCCACAGTGTAATCCTGACTGCCCGCATTTTTTTGTATAATCCAAAGCGGAGGCGTGGAAATCACGTGATCCATTCCGCTTTCATAAATCGGAATGGATCGCCTTATGGAATCTTTCCATTTGCCGTCTGCCGTCTGAGCGGAAAAACGAATGATCACCTCTTTGCCCACCGTTTTTTCCGGAGCCTTTATTTTATGGGTAATGGCCATACTGTCTTTTGCGGGGACAGTCACCGTTTTTTCCTTATCCCCCCTTGTGTCGGCTCCGGTAAATTCCCATTGAAGCCGGAGTTCCATGGGTTTCCCAGTGCGGTTATGGACCAGAGAAACCACTTCCGCCTCACTCATCGTATCCAGATAGCGGGGGAGACGCAGATCGGCTATGAGTTCTTTATGGGAGAGTATGGTTACCTGCGAGGATCCCACTTTGTCCGCCCCATCCGCACCCACGGCGGAAATCCGCCACGCCGTTATGTTATCCGGGAGGGTAAACTGAAAGTTTCCGTGGCCGTCTTTATCCGTAATTACGGAATTATTGAAATAGGCCGTATCTTTAAATTTGAACCGGTCTTCATCCCCCATGCGAGAATTTTTGGAGTCCCCTCCCGTGAAAACATCCGGAAAGGAATATGCAGTGGCAACCCGATTGGGTCTTCTGCCATAGAAAAACTTACGGATATCCGGAGCCAGGGATGGCTGTACCAGAAACACACTCTCATCCACCACAGAGATCGTCAGCGATGCGGGCACAGGACGATTTTTATGGTCCTTTGTGACCACCGTTACTTTTACATTTTCTTTGGGCCGATAATTCTTCCGTTCGGGCTGGATTTCAATCTGCAAAAATTTTTCCCGGGGAGAAATAAATAAGGGAAGGGAACCTTCCACCAACTTCCCGTCTTTCACATAAAAAGCATGGACATAAAAATTGGGAAGATATGCTTCGTTATCCAGTTTAATGGACAGCTCTTTGTGGGAGTTGGCAAAGGAAACCGCCTTCACCGCATAAATATTTTCCCCTTCCAGAGAGTAATAAAATGGCTGATCTTTGATGGATGCGGTGATCAAAATTTTTGCGGTTTCTCCTTTTTCATAAAATGTTTTATCGGATTCAATGTCCAAATCATGGTAAATTCCGCCGGTCAGATCCGCACTCTGGGAGGTGACCCAATAGTATTCATCCGTCACAACAGAATATTTATTAGGATCAATGGTAGAAAGGGAGATCCGGTATCGCCCCGGTTCGCTTAAATCAAAAATGGCCTCTCCCTCTCCGGATTCTGACGTCTTTGCCCGAATGGTTTTTACCGGAACATACTCAATTTTTGCCCGCTGGTGGAAATAGCCGGATTTGGAATCCCATACTTCCCGGAACATGGCAACATCCACAGAATGGTTTTTCATCGGCCGATTTTGAATATCCGTCAGATGAAAACGCAGGCGTTCCTTTTGCCCGGAGGATAATATATAATTTGTCTTTTTTGATTGGAGGATAAAGGAAGACGCAAATATTTTCACTGATCCGGAGCCGCTTCCACTATCAACAGTGAATCTGTCTTTTTTAGCAATGACCCTTACCTGGATGGAATAACGCATATTCTTTCTTTCTTCGCTTTTGGGAATTATGAAATCCATCTGTCCATTTGCGTCCAGAACACCTTTTCCGGTAATTACCACATCGTCCGCGTGGGATGGTTGCGGCGTTAATATGTCAAAAAATCTTTCCGCTTCCTCCACTCCAAAGGCCGGCGGACTGTAAAATCCCTTGTATACGGTGTAATCCACCGTGGCTCCGGCGGGGATGTCTCCATACAGAAATTTTGCGGAAATCTTTCCCTTGATGTCTTCATAAAAAAGGTAGGATTCTTTTTCTGTTGAAACGGAAACGGAGATCTGCGGTGCCACATAGTCTTTGATGAGAACCTCACCCTGGTGTCTTTCCCCCTCAATCTCCAGAGATATTTTCGCAATCCCACCGGCTCCGGGAGGAATTTTCCACCGGTCTGCAATTTTTCCAAAGGCATCCGTGGTCACCTTCCCGGTCTGGGCAGCCACCCCAACCCCGGTGAGGATTTTATATTGGATGGAACGGTTTGCGTATGGCATAAATTTCCCATCCCGGTATTCCCGGATAATCCCATACCAGTTTACAGAATGCGTATTTTTATAAATGGGTTTTTCCGTGGAAATATAAACATAAAACCGGGAATCGGTGTATGGCGATGCGGACGCATGGACAAAAGCCCGTCCCAGAGAGGCACTCTGTGCGGAAACCTGGATGGCCTCCGGATTCCATTTCTGGTCAAAATCCAGAAAAGCCATTCCCGTTTTATCGCTTTTCAATTCCGATTTATTTTTACCGTCGGTGAGCTGAATTGTGGAACCGGGAATGGGTTTTCCCGTCTTTAAATGGACGGTGAAAATATAAATCCGGGTTCGGGAAAGCTTGGTGATAATCCCCAGATCGCTCACCATGACTGGAGTGACAGTCACACTGCCATTATCCGCTTTTGCGGCAAACATATAATAACCGTTTTTAAACGGATTGGGTATCTCCAGATAATTTCCGCCTTCACTCACCGGATACTCCGTGGAGGATACCGCTTTTCTGGATTCCAGCCGGACTTTTTTCATCCTTTCCTGGTATGAGGGAGACCAGATATTCCCCGTCAGCTTCCTGTATTCACTTTCCGTGATGGAATACACGGAGAGAGTAATTTTCTGTGCCCCCCGGTTGAACAGACTGATGGAAATATTCTGTCCGGAATGATAACTTTTTTTCTGGGGATATATCCGCAGAAAATTGTCTTCCGCCGGGAAAGTGACCGTAACCCCCGCAAAAAAGGTAAAAATAATAGTATAAAAAGCAAAAACTCCCGTGATTTTTTTATTCATTCTGATCATATTCCCTCTTTCCCCCATTATGATTGCATTAAATATTTTCCGCTTCCAAATCGGATAGCGGATAGCCGGTAAAATGTCATTGCATATAAGGGCACATCGGCGGGTAATGCTAATTTTTCCCGAACCATTTTGTATGCGTATGCCGATGTCCGGGCCTCCCCCGGCAAAACCAGAGCCTCTTTGCCCCTGTACCGCACTGCCAGCCCATACCGGATGGGGTCCACCTCCGGGCTGGATATTTTTTCTTTTTCCAGGATCACGGAAATCACAATTTTTATGTTTTCGGAAGAAATTTCCTGCCGGTCTTTCCGGGATGTTCGGGGATCCATTAAAAATGCCATATTCGCCCAATGGGTGAGCTCATCATAAAAATTATCCCTGGCCGGAGATATGGATCCCATGCACCCCATGAGTTTTTTTGTCTTCCCATTGAAAAGAGAAATAAAAACCCCGCTCCGGGACGGTGTATTCTGGAGAAATGCCTCCCGGGAATTGTCCTCCGCCGTCATGGTGACCTTGGGGCGTTTTTCCATATACGGTGCAATCTCCCTCCGGACGATTTTTTCCATGGTCTTCTGGTATTGGATATCCAGTAGCCAGTCTGTCTCTGCGGAAAGTGATGGGATTAATAGGAACCCCGTTATAAGATACGCATGGATAAGAAAAGCCTTGATCCACGTCTTATACATGATTTCTTTATGGTCCGCATTCGCCGCGAAAGTATAACCAGTCAATACATTCCTTTCCGTTTGGGAAAATGCAGTATCCGGTTTCTGATCCATCCTGATTTTTCCGGATCTCATATTTGTTGTCTTTATTCTGGTTAATACAGAATGTGGCGGCGGGATTTGCTATCTGCACATCCGTGGTCTGAACAGATTCCTCTTTTGTGCTTTTACCGTCCGTACATCCCATGGCAACCCCGATCAGAACCACTGCAATAATAAAAAACCCGATGGCCCCTTTTATTTCTGAAATGTTTTTTCCCATGTCACATCTTTAGGGAAAAACAGGAGGCGTCAATAAAAAAAGATGTCCCCCCGGGTGACGTCACCCTAAATGATATATTTCCCTGTGAGATGGACATAAACAAGAGGACATATAATGTTATGAATGTCTTTCCTGGTGACGTCACTCCTAAATGACATATCTCCCTGTGAGATGGACATAAACAAGAGGACATATAATGTTATGAATGTCTCCTGTGGTGACTGTCACCGTAAATGACATATTTCCCTGTGAGATGTGACATAAACAAGAGGACATATATTGTTATGAATGTCCTCCGGAATGACGGGAATTTACTTCTTGAACAATCCGGAAAGCTGGTCTCTGGCAGATGCCTTTTCATAATCCCGGTAATCAATCAGGGTAAGAGAAATTTTTTCCCCCCGGATTGCGTCCAGAATTCTGCCAATATCCCCCGGGGCGTCATTTTTCACCGTCACATACTCAAAGGTGGTTCCGCAGCCGGGGCAGGTTTTATGGTTTTTATAATTGATGTTCAGTTGATTGCATTTTCCACATATACCGATGACATCTTGTGTGATGATTAGATGATCCTTGACGTGAGAAATATCCACCTTTTGCCAGACACGAATATTTTTGGTCTCCATCTCAAACCACCTTAATCCGGATGAATTTTCTTTTCCCCAGCCGGAAAATATACTCACCGGCAGAAAGCCGCATCCGAGGATCACCCACTCTTTCTTCTTTCTCTCCGGAAGCGTCCACCAGATACACCCCGCCGGATTCCACCATTCTTCTGGCTTCTGAATTTGTGGTTACGGCTTTTGCTTCGCTCAGGACAGACAGAAGCCCGGTTTCTTTTTCATCGGCCAAGTTTTTGATAAAAAGAGGAATGTCCTCTGGGAGTCCTCTTTTCTGGGGATTGTGGATTTTTTCCCATTCCATTTTTGCACTGTCTGCTTTTTCCGGGGAGGAAAACCGTTTTGTGATCTCCAGAGCAAATTCTTTTTTCACTTCCATGGGATGCAGTCCGGCCACTTTTGTATTTTCTTCCAGAGTTTTTATTTCCCCGATGGTTTTATCGGACAGGAGACGCATGTACGTCCACATGGTCTCATCAGAAATGGACATTAATTTTCCGTAAACTTCCATGGGATCTTCCTGGATACCGATGTAGTTGCCCAGAGACTTGCTCATTTTTTTCACTCCGTCCAATCCCACCAGCAGGGGCAGGGTCATAATGGCCTGCGATTTTTTTCCATAGGCGGTCTGGAGATTTCTTCCCATCAGAAGATTGAATTTCTGGTCTGTTCCGCCTAACTCCACATCTGCGTCCAGAGCCACGGAATCATAACCCTGCAGGAGGGGATACATAAATTCCACCAGAGAAATGGGAACGCCACTGGAATATCGTTTGGAAAAATCGTCCCGCTCCAGAAGCCGGGCCACGGTGGTCTTTGCAGTGAGTTCAATGACATTTTTGAGACTCAGGTTTTTGAGCCATTCGGAGTTAAACACGATTTTTGTCTTTTCCGGATCCAGGATTTTGAAGACCTGCTTCTGGTATGTCTTCGCGTTTTCCAAAACCTCTTCCGATGAAAGTGCCTTACGGGTTTCTGATTTTCCCGTGGGATCCCCAATCATTGCGGTATAATCCCCAATCAGGAAATAAATTTCATGTCCGTATTTTTGGAATTGTCGCAGTTTCTGGATGAGAACAGTATGCCCCAGGTGCAGGTCCGGAGCGGTGGGATCAAAGCCGGCTTTTATTTTCAATGGTTTGCCGTTTTTGCGGGATGATATTAATTTTTCTTTAAATTCGGTCTCCGGAATGACTTCCTCAATGCCCCGGACAAGTTCCGCGTATTCTTCCGCCAGTTCAGGGGGAATTTCCACTTCATTTTTTTCCATATCGGCAAAACCCATCCGGGAAACCGCCGGACAACGATTTTTCCAAAGCGGTTGCACTTCAAGTTTGGGGACAAGTGCCGCTCATAGAGTTTTTGCACGGCCATTCCTCCCATATAAAAAAATGAAGGAATAAATCCATCGGTGTCAGGGCCCATCGGCCGATAGTAAAGATATGAAAAAGTTTATTTTTTTGGGAGCTTGGATTTTGCAGGGAATTTTTTTCTGTGCTTCTTCTTCCCTGGACGATGAGTTATTCAAAAAAGCGGAGTCTTACTATTTTCAGAAAAAATATGAAATTGCCCTGAAGATGCTGGAGGCGGTGTTGGAGAAAACTCCCGATCATGCAAAGGCTCTTTCTTATACCGGAGACATATATCTCATAAAAAAGGATTATGATAAAGCCATACAGAGATACAACCAGAGTGTGGAATTGTCCGCAGATCCGTCGATGGATTATTTCCGGCTGGGGCAGGTGTACACTGCCAGAAAAGAAATCCCCCAGGCAAAAGAGAATTACCAGAAGGCATACAGCCTCAATCCATCCAGGACGGCGTCTTTATTCCAGTTGGGATATTTGTCTCTGGTATATGACAGAGATAAAAACGCCTGCATCCGCTACTGGCAGGATTATGTTCTGCGTACTCCTAATGATCCCCAGAAGGAAAAAATACAGAAAGTCATTGACCTCTTAAAAAATCCGGATTTTGTGATTCCGCCAGTGGGATCAGATATTTCGCTGGAGGAGGCCCTGATAATGGGCGGAAAAACATCCCGCGAGGAGGAAGTGGATCTGAAAGATAAGACCACCGGCCATGAAAAGGGGAAGATATCCAATGAATCCAAAGGCCTTCTGGACGATGAGAATCTCTGATTTTTTTGTATACACCAGCGGAGGATAAAAAAATATTCTTCATGGAAATCTCCATCATTCTGCCCACCTATAACGAGGCACAGAATATTCCGCTGGTCACGGAGCGTATCCGGAAAGTCCTGGATGAGGCAAAAATATCCCACGAAATCATCGTGGCCGATGATAATTCTCCCGATATGACCTGGCAGATAGCGGAAAAACTCCGGAAAAAGATTCCTCACCTGCGGGTTTTGCGGCGGATGGAAAACAAAGGACTCTCCCCGGCGGTGATGGACGGATTCCATGCGGCGGCAGGAACCTATATGGTGGTCATGGATGCAGATATGCAGCATGATGAAAAAGTCCTTCCGGAGTTTGTGGAGAAATTCCGTGCCGGAGCGGACATCGTGGTGGGAACCAGAAAGGCAAGCGGAGGCTCCATTGAAGGATGGTCACGCAGACGGAGGTTCATATCCTGGGGAGCCACGTTACTGGCGAAAATTTTTATGCCCCGCTCTTCCAGCGATCCCATGAGTGGATTTTTTGGAATATCCAGAGGCTTATACCATGAGATAGCAGAAAAAGTCAATCCACGGGGGTTCAAAATTCTGCTGGAGATTTTATCCCATTCTCGCAATAAAAAACTGGAAGAGGTGGGGTATACATTCTCTCCGCGTGTACACGGCCAGAGCAAGCTGAGCGGTTCTGTCATTCTTCAGTATCTGATTGGGCTTTATGACATCCGGTTTGGGAAAATCATTCCACTCCGCTTCATTAAATATGGGATGGTGGGGGCATCCGGGGTGGTGGTGAACCAGTCTGGCCTTTATCTGGGGAAGGCTTTCCTGTCCATGGCCAATGAGAATTCTCTGCTTCTGGGGATTGAGGTTTCCATCATCAGCAATTATTTTCTGAACAATTATTTCACTTTTGCGGATCGCCCCAGAAGAGGGGTCCGGGGTCTGCTTTATGGGCTTGTTCTTTTTCATCTGGTTTCCATCGCCGGGGCCATCATCAACTATGCGGTGGCCATTTTATTCTCAGAGGGGTTTGGTATGAATATTTACATAGCCAATCTGATTGGCATTGCCCTGGCCACCGTCTGGAATTTTATGCTGAACATCCAGTGGACATGGAAGGAAAAATA
>DYLW01000003.1:0-3218 GCA_020721865.1 Leptospira biflexa
CGGAATGTGACATAACACCATGGTGACAGTCACGCTGGATTTTTCCCCCGGAATGCGACATAACACCATGGTGACAGTCACGCCGGATTTTTCCCCCGGGAATGTGACATAACACCATGGTGACAGTCACGCCGGATTTTTCCCCCGGGATGTGACATAATAGCATGGTGACAGTCACGCTGGATTTTTCCCCCGGAATGTGACATAATGCGGTGGGACATCGCCCCGGGGTTGTTCCGGAGGTTCCTCCTATGGCTGCTACTGTAGCCGTGGAAGGATCAATCGAGGATATCTGTATATTTGTTCGATCTTGGGCTATCCAAATGCGGAAAATTTGGTAGCGGATTCCTTTGAAAAATCAAATATTAAGATATCCGTTACGAAGTAATTAACAAAACCTAAGGATTCTCCGTACCTGCAGTCCTGTGTGCTGTAGCCGTTCCATTTTGCCAATTAGCAAACAATGATGTATCATCTCCTAATGAAAAAGTTGAAACCAAATGCGAATATGTAGAAGTGCCAACTTCTCCACCAAAGGTGCCGGTATTGGTAGTGCCATCTGCAACAGGAGTGAGAGACCAAGATGATGAACATGCATTATCGCATAATTTGGCTGGATTTTCGCTCAATCTATCCCCTGTTCCTATCAGAGTTGATTCGCTTGATACAAAAATTTTTCCTGAAAAGGAGTTATACCCGCGTATTGCAGATAAATTTCCATCAGTAACATCACTTTCAACAATTAGAAAAATTTCATTCGCTGCTATAGAAATTCCGCTGGTCGTTGCCGCACAATTTAAAACAACTGAATCATTGCAAACTTGATTAAGTATTACTTCTGTACCAAAGGTTGCTCCAAAAACCACCTTGAAATTTGTATCGGAAATCGTAACAGAATTTGAACCGTAATTTTTTATCTCAATATAATCTAGTCCGGTTCCTGCATCTCCCCATTCATTGATCATTAGACTCGTTAACGCCCCCCCTCCCGCACTGGTCGTTGCATTCACCTGCGTCGTATTCGTATCCCGATTTCCGGCTGCATCTCTTGCCCTCACCACAAAATAGTATGTAGTGGAGGCAGCAAGTCCGGTGATCTGGTGGCTGGTCGCTCCGGCGGCACTGGTAGCTGTTGCGGTGGTATAATTCTGTCCCCCAGAAGTGGAAGCCTGGTAAATATCGTATACAATAGAACCCGATGCGGTGACATCATCCGATGCCGTACTCCAGGAGATGGTAATGGCAGAGGAGGAATCCGCTGTTGCTCCGGTTGCTCCGGCAAAGGTGGGTGCGGTGGTATCCGCTCCGGCTTCCGTGGTGAAGCTGGTGGTCGTCTCCGCCATCGCGTTGCCGGCTGCGTCTTTGGCGTCTGCGAGGATTTTCACCTTATACGTGGTGGATGCGTCCAAATCCGCCGATGGGTTGAATTCATACGTGATATTATCAGAAGAAGAAAGGGCTCCCGCCACGCAGGTGGTAAAGTTATCCTTGGAAAGCTGGACGCTTCCGGTGCAGGTCGTATCCGTGGTGACGCTCACCCCGGTCATGGTTTCGCTGAAGGTGAGCGTGACATTGGCGTTGACGGCAATTCCGGTGGCGTTATCTGCCGGGACAGAAGAGGCCAGGGTGGGTGCGGTTGTGTCTGTCACCGTTCCACCTCCACCGCCCCCGCCGGCTGCGTCCGATGAGCCGCCATCGGAGCCGCAGGATGCAGAAAAAAGAAGCAGAATGATGGTAAGGGCAAACGCGAGTTTTCTCCCCGGTGCCCGGTCTTTGAAAGTGGTTTCCATAAATCCCCCTTGAATTTACAAAAAGATGGGGATATTTGAAAACGTTTCCCGGATTGTCAAGGATTAATCCGGATCCCCTTTTTCTGCATTCAAACATATTCAAATACATTCAAAATCGGCGGGATTATGCTTCTGGAATCAAAAATCGGCCAAAAAATTGTAGTGAAAATCTTTTTTTTTCATTGACAGACTGCCGGATAAAATATAATGGTTATTAGACTAAATCGGAGATCCGTTCAGCGGGGCCGGGGGAGGGGAATTTGGGTACACATAACATAAAGGAAGTGATCCCATTCCGGATTGGGAAATGGGCAAAAAAATTATCGTTTCTGGTTACCCCGGTGGTGATGTTTTCCGTCTCCTGTAGCACGCAGACTCCGTTTGATTCCCTTGCGGATTCCGTGTACCAGTCTTCCGGAACTTCCGGTTCTTCCAATATCCACAGTTTTGTGTTTGAAGCCGCCTCGTCCGGAGGGGCACTGACGGCAGACAAAAACGTATACATTAATGAGGGCAATCTGCTCACCACATTCGTGATTGGCACCAATACCGCAGGGATTGTTCCCACCATCCTTTTCTGTGGTGATTCGTCCTGTGCCACCGGAAAAACCGCCGATGAGTTGGGCATCCATTACAAGCCACGTTACCGGGAGGCAGATGATTCTTTTTATTCCTGCCCGGCTCCCATTCCGGGGCGGAATTATGATAAAACCACCGGCTGGTTTGAAACCGCGGTAGTGGCTGGCTGGTGTACCAAAGAAGACCGGAGTAAAATCTTTAAGGAGCCCACGGTGTACACCGTTACCGGTTCCGATGGCAGCATCCGGAGCTATCGTTTTACCGCCAACTTTGTGGACGGCACGGCGAGTGATATGACGGAGTTATCCTTTTTACAGTCAAAGAATCCTGCTTTATCCGCCGATGTGAAAAAAACCATCTCCACGCATCCATCTGCGGTGAGTGTCACGCTTCCTTTTGGGGTTTCCAAAGCCTCTCTGGTGCCCACGTTTTCCATCACCGGAAGCAAGGTAACCCACACCACGGAAGGGGGGGCGGAAATCGTCAGTTCCTCCACTGCAGTGGATTTTACAAATCCGGTGGACCTCTTTGTGGTGGAAGCGGACGGAGCCGGAGGCCAGGCATATACGGTGACAGTCACCACGCAGAATCCGCTGAATGAGTTCAAACTGGAAACAAGCAAGAATCCGGGGCTTTCCCGGGATTATACGGGAACCGTTGACCATAATGCAAAGACGGTGAGCTTTGTTTTTGACGCGGGGGAAAATACCAGTGCCTTGGTTCCCACCATCGATGTCACGGATTCCTCCATAACGGTAAGCCCTTCCGGGGATTCTGCCCAAAATTTTGGCTCCTCTTTAACATACCGATTTACGGCTTCCTCGGGGTCGTATGTGGATTATACGGTGA
>DYLW01000003.1:3318-112862 GCA_020721865.1 Leptospira biflexa
ATGAAACCCATACAAATCATCCTCCTCGCTCTCCTCTTTCTGGCGTTCTCCTGTGCCCCGCCGGCCATTCCCGGAAAGGATGCAGCGGGCGGTAGTACCATGGCGGTGGGGAAAGTCTCCGGAAGGGCATACGCAGAGCCACAGAACCGGGTGCAGGTGTTGTTCAATAATCCCTGGATTCGCTATGATGAGTGCACGGGGGATGTGGCCACGACCAATGTGTGCGATGTGAAAGCCGGAAAGACCGGGGAACAGACGGACAATAACGCAGACGCCCGTGCCATCAATACTGTTATTTCAAATTTGATCATGCAGTCCGCCATCGACGTGGTGGAAGGGTATCTGCCCCAGAACGTCCATCTGGATGTGGCCACGCAGAATCTGGACAATAACCGTATCATAGAGGCCCTGGAATTTGCCGTAAAAAAAGGAGTGCATGTCCGTTTTGTGGGCAATCGGGAGAATGATGAGTACGATGGTCCCAATAAAACAGCTGAACAGGCAAAAACCAGTCAATTTAAACCGGCAAAGGATTATACTTCCTCCGATGCGGGTTTTGGGGACATTGCAAAGATACTGGACGATTACTATCCCATCTCCGTGGGTGGCACCAAATTTTACAAAAGGGAATATTTCCCTCTGGAGAATGGAAAAACGGAATACGATGGCAATTACACCGCTTATGACGGAAAAAATCCCTGGGAGGTGAACCGGTTTTTTTATTCCGGGAGGGATGATTCCACCTCCACCAATTTAACCGGGGTAAGTGATTTCAACCTGGTGAACCACACCGGACAGATGCACCATAAATTTCTGCTCATCAAAAACCGCGTGCGGGATTCCGCTGGTCTCCCGGTTTCCTCCAACGGAAATCCGGTGATCCGTTATTATACGGTGACCGGTTCTGCAAACCTCACGGATAACGATTTTTACCGGAATAACAATAATATCATCATTTTCCATGAGGACAGGGAATATATTGCCACGGATGCAGAAGATGGCAATGGCGGTGCATCGGCCAATGGTTTTCCGGACATGGAAGAGGTGACAGTCACCGGCGCCGATCCGAGAGTAAACCGCTGTCCGCTGGATACTCCCACCACCCGGCCCTGTCTGTACAATACCTATAAACGCCAGATGAACTATCTGTTGAGTGACTATAACGATGCTTTCAAACCGGCGGATGCTCCGCT
Organism: Leptospira biflexa; assembly: GCA_020721865.1. Taxonomy (GTDB): domain Bacteria; phylum Spirochaetota; class Leptospiria; order Turneriellales; family DYLW01; genus DYLW01. The sequence continues at coordinate 4,512 of DYLW01000003.1, forward strand.
GAAGGATTATGTCTTTGCCTCCGGTATTTCCCTGGATGTGTATTTTGCGGACTACCGCAGTGCCAATGTCATCCCCCGGATTACCGATGAGGTACTTTTGGCAAACTATGCGGTGTATTTTATGGCGTTTTCTTTTTCCACCTCCACCTACCCGAATGACGGGGGGGTGCAGTTGCACGAAGCACTGAGCACCAAACATCCCAACCGGGGCTGGCTTTCTGTCTATGGTCTGGTGAGTCCGGACCGGAGTGAGAACCAGGCTTTGATGTCTGCTCTCAGTTCGTATGCCACCGTTTATGAATACGATAACCATTCCCGGGATCCGGATTATTATCAAGGGGGACACCGGCTGCACCATAAGGTGATGATCATTGATCCCTGTGATGCCAATGCCACGGTGATCACCGGATCTGGCAACTGGTCCCAGACGGTGGACGGGCTCGATACAAAACCTTCTGCCGGCAATGAATTTGAGGATCCCCATGCATACCATACAGGGACTATCCCGGTGAAATATACCAAGGGCACCCATAATAATGAAGATATCATCATCATCCATTCCCGGGAAATCGCAAAAATTTATTATGAGAAGGAATTCCGCTATCTGGTGGAAAAATCCCGTCCTTCTTATCTGGGGTCCCTGCCGTTATGCAATTAAACAAAGTGAGGAGTATTCTGGTCTGGGTTTTTCTGTCCGCCGGGCCAATGGCTCTGTTCTTTTCCTGTGCCCATTTCCTTCCGGGGGATGCCCCGGAAGAGAGCACCGCCACCGGGGTTTCCCGTTTGACGTTTGATCCCGCCCAGTCCCAAAGGGGGCTCATTGACCTGCTGGAAAATGCACGGGAGTCCATCTATGTTTCTCTTTATGGCTTTGATAATGAAGAGATTGACCGTGTGCTCATAAAAATATGGCAGGAGAAGGGCACCTCCCGCTCCCTGGCCTATGCGAAAGCGAACCGGAAAGTGAAAATGGATTTTGTGACGGAATATGACTCGGAGAGTGAAGGGAGCTGGGACCGCCTCATCAAGGCCGGCCTGCCCGTGCATCTGCACAACGATTCCGGAATCATGCACAATAAATATTTTGTAGTGGATGAAAAATATGTGGTGACCGGTTCCACCAACCTCACGGAAGGGATGTGGAGCCATTTTAACAATATGATCATCATCCATTCTCCGGAGCTGGCCACGGATTATTTGCGGGATTTCCACGTTCAGAAAACCGGAACCAGTGCCACCGGGAAGGATGACCGCTTCAAAGTCCTGTATGGAAGCGGAGCCGGGGCGGATGAAACTATTGGAACGGGGGATGACACCACACCCGGCGATCTGTTTGGCAACAAAGTCATCTGCAATCCGGCGTATCCCGGTCTGGATTCGGGAATCTGTAATGAAATTCTGGCGGGTAGCAAAAAATGGAAAGATATCACTCTCACCGATGCCCAGTGGGCAGCTATTCAGAACACAGGTTTTGCACGGGAGCTGTATTCGGTTTCGGATTATAACCAGTTCAAAGGGAAATGGCCGGAAGGGTACCGAAGGGTGGGCGTACATTCCATTGGCGTTTTCTTCACCCCGTACCGGGAGACTTTCCCCAGCTATCTTTATGAAAGTGGCAGCACCGGCGGGCGGGATTATTATTATATGAATTATGACTCTGGATTGCTGGAAGTAAAAAACAATGAAAATGCCATGAATATTGTCTTGCCTCTTCTGGAAGCCGCCACCCAATCCATTACGGTGTATTCTTTTGCGTTCACAGATAAGGTGATCATTGACCGGCTCATCAAAGCAAAGGAACAAAGAGGGGTGGATGTGAAAGTCTATATGGATTATAACATGTTCCGCTCCACATACCAGTATAATATTTTTTCCTACCGGGAGCTGGCGGAAAGAATCCAGAAAGTGAAAGTCACCCGGCGGACAAACGGTGGTCTTCTCCACCATAAAGTCATTTTGATTGACAGAGATATTGTGATCCTGGGTTCCCTGAATTTCAGTGAGAACGCGGTATCCAGCAATGATGAAAACTTTGTGGTGATCCGCAACGCCCGCAATCTGGTGGATGCCTTTGAAACGGAATCCTTCCAGATTAACCGGGAATCCAAATTCCTGCTGGATCTGGAAGCTTTTTCCGGGGCGTATGACGCGAACGATGCGGAGATATCTCCGTTTGACCTGACGGATTAGAGTATGAAAAATAAAATCAAAAAATCCCTTTTTCTTCTCACATCGGCGGTGCTTTTTTTCTCCTGTACGGATGCCTCTAAGAATGCGGAGCAAAACCCACCGGTCTTTCTGTCCTCTTCTGATGCGAAGCTCGCGGAAAAAGTATCCGCATTGCGAAACCCCAAAGGTCTCATCAGTTGCACGCTCCAAAATATTGTGGGCCAGCCCGGCTCTGTTCTAACCCTGAAAAAAGACCAGGGGGGCAGCCTCTGTGAAGACCGGGAAAATTTCCATGAATATTTTATTTTTGATGAAGATGAAAGCATCTTTATATTGCAGACAAACCCCACCGTTTTTCTGTATATTAATTCCAAAGAATTCCATTTTCACCTGACCAATGAATATAACCAGTTCGTGGCCAATCCCACCATCGGGGCCACTGATAAAATTAAAAATTCTCAGACATTTTACCGCACAGTGGGGGACTATGAGATTGCCCTGAGCTTTACCCCCAATGAAGCGGTGTATTCCTCCTCCGGGGCCAATGAGGGCAGGATTCAGGATCGCAATTCCGCCAGTTATATTGACTTCTGGCGTCTGCTGGATGCTTCCCGGAACGCGGTGGTGTATATTCCGGGTACATTTGAGGAGCAGCGTCTGTTCACAGACCTGTACTGCCAGGTACAGAAGGGAAATACCCGACGGGTGTATACCCCGGAATCTCTTATGACCCTGAACAGCCTGCCCGAGTGGTTCCGCACGTCGGGTGATGAGCGTTATGACAAGGCCTGTGTGGACGCACAGCAGCGTTCCCGTTCCACCATCCGGCCGTGGTATATGCTCCGCTCTGATCTGGGCAGCTCATTGAAATTTTTTATTTCCTTTGGGAAGGATCTGGTGATCAACGATGCCCTTTTGGGAGCGGAGGATATCAACTTTGCAGACCGGCTCAAACTCACCCGCCCGTACGCATTCTTTGTGACTGTCCCTCTGGGGAATTCCATGGAAGAAGCAGCCCAAAAAGATTATCTCAACAACCGCCATGGATTCACCCTCCAGATCCGGGGGAATGTGGACTCCCTGTACCAGAACGCCCGGGATTTGGGAATGCCGGGATATGAGGATGCCTTTGCTCCTGTCAAGGTGCTCAGTGCTTCCGTGAATGGATCCACCCTCAAACTCAACTGGTCGGAAGTGGCCGATGTGCAGATCCGGCACTATGCCACCGCTGCGAAAAAGACGCTCGCGGAGATAGAAGCCATTCCGGATGGTTCCTTTTCTGTGATGGCAAACGCCACCGGTACCAACGAGAAAACCTTCAATATCGGCACCGGGCTCTGTGCCAATGGCAGTATCACCCGAGGCTGTGCCCACTGGTTCCGGGTGAGCGGTGTGAGTACCACTCCCTCCAATGCGGTGGCGGTGGTTCCCCGGGATCCGGCTGCGGATGAAATACTTTTTACGGAGATCATGTGGATGGGGACAGCACAAAGCGGGGATACAGACTCTTATGACGAATGGTTTGAGATTAAGAATACTTCCACACAGATCCTTGAATTATCCACTTTGGATTTTTATAACGGGGGAAACACCCGGGACAAAATTACTTTTGGTCCCAATTACAACGCATCCGCAACCCTCACTGGCCATGAACCCCTGGGCTCTCGCGAGCTGGATCCGGAGGGATTCCTCTATCCCGGGGAATATGCGGTGGTGGCCCGTAAAACGGATGTATATTTTGCTAATTTTACCGGATTAAAATTATATAAAAGGACCACGGGCAATTTCAGCAATTCCGGAACGTCTCTTTATTTGGGGCTGGGGCTTTCCGGGGAATCCATTGGTACCACACTGAATACTGTTACCTATGATGGCACGAAGGGCGAAAACGGCACCCCCAAAAAATCCATGGTGTATACGACCACTCCCGAATGGGGCACATCGGCCATTGATTCCAACCAGCCCGCCGCCGGTTTGAACTTTGCAACGCCGGGTTTTGCCGGAGCCGGGGAATACTGAGAGATATTTTATTGATAAAGAGTTAAAGAGGAGATTATGATAAAGAAAAAAAATGAAACAAGAATGCAATGGCTCCGGGGGGGAGGAGTTGCACTTCTTGTATTTATGTTCGCATTGCCGGGAAGTCTGTTTTCCTATTCCTTTCATCTGGAATTCAATTCGGACGGCTACCACTTTAACAATGCGGATTTTATCAATTATGATAAAAAGAGATATGAAGAAAACCAGCCCGTGGACCGGCAAAATTCGGACGATGCCATCTCTTTTGTGTATTCCGGCATTTCCCTGGGCTTTATGCAGCGGTATAAATTCAGCGAGTTTTTTGTCACCATCCGCCAGTCCGGAATGTGGGGCAGTGACTCCCTGGAAGGTCGCCCGGTAGAAAACAATACCATCACGTATTCGGAGCTGTATTTCAATTATTATTTCACCCAGGATTTGATGATGAGTCTGGGCCGCTACCGGTATTCCCTGGAAGACGCCACGCAGGAATATTTTTTCAACGATACCATCGACGGGATTTCCCTGAAGCATGAGCTTCCTTGGGGAATGCAGTACCGCATCCTCCTGGATGTGCTGGGAATTGCCTCCAAACCGGAAGACACCCGGGTCTGGTTTTCCCTCGCCAAAGATAAGGAACAGATTGATGATTTTCAGGGGGACACCGCCACCCTGCGTGCGGGTTTGATCTTTGACCATGAGGCGTTTAAAATTGCCGATGAGTATTTGCAGTACAAGCTGTTCTCCTTTTATCTGCGGTACGGTGCCAATACGTCCGGAGGTGCGGATATAGCGGAAAACGGACGCAGTGCCCTGAATGAGGCGGATAACGATTATCTGTCCAATTCCGGAGTCCGCTTTTCCTATGAAATCTCCCGGATCTGGGCCACGGATCTGACGGTGGCGTATTCCATTGGCGTGGATAACCAGTTTAACGATAAACGAGAATACAAGGATCTGGCCGCCGCCATGAACCACCGTCTGGAATCCAGCCGATTGAATTGGCCGGTGGATGTGATGCTGGATCTGAGCTTGGGGTATTTTGGTCCCAAATATGCTTCCATGAAGGCAAACTCCCCCGGTGGTACCCTGGTGACCGCGTATAAAGGATATTTTCCATCGCCCTATGCGTACTTCTATGAAATCCGGGATGAAGCCAAAAGCGAATATGAGGTGGGCTCCGTGGATAAAACGGTGTCCAAATCCTTTGGGCGGGCGGAAATCTCCGCGTATCTGGGTGGCTTTCTGGCCAGCGTCTCCGGACTGGTGCTCTTTGCCAACGAACGCGACAACGATGGAAAAACCCAGTTTGGGGAGACCAACGCTTTTATGGGAACGGAAGTGGAAGCCTCCCTGCGGTATAATCTGGATAATATCTCCTTTGAGCTTCTGGGAGGGGTCTTTCTGCCCGGAGATTACTTTGAGAAACGCTCCAAGGAAAATGTGTATCTGCCGCTGGGGAAAGATCCCATGTACGGAGCCGGTTTGAGCGTGGTGTACGCTCTGGATTTTTGAGGGTTGGAGGATATAAAAATGGATAAAAAATTAAAATATGGCATGGTGACTGTCACCGTTCTTATTCTTACACTTCTGGCGGTTTTTTCCCCGATTTTCCCCCAGGCGGCGGTGGTGGAGATCAAAGAAAAAAGTGAATTTGAAAAGGAGCATATCCGCAAGTCCAGCCTGGAAGCGGTGACCATGGAAAAAGTGCTCACTAATAATTCCGCCTCTGTCACCCTGAATAACTGGGACAGACGGATTGAGCTGATTGGAGTGGAATTGCCGGAATATAAAGAAATACAGGGATATTTTGACAAAGGTCTGTTGCCCAAGAATGAGCAGGAGCATATAAAAACGGTGTATTCAGACGCAAGGGGAGCCTTGAAAGAATACGCCACCAAGGGCGATGTGCTGTACATAGAGCAGGATGTCCGGCAAAAGAATGCGTTTGGGAATCTGCTGGTATATCTGTATTCCCCTAACCGGAAGATTATCAATGTGGAGCTTGTCCGGGCCGGCTATGCGTATCCGGTGACAGACATCGACAATAAAAAATACGAGGCTGGTATGAAAGCGGCCCTGGATTATGCCATCGACCATAAAAACGGTCTGTATAAAGTATGGCTGCTCCGTCTGAAAAGTGAAAGCACATCCGGGGACAAAAAAGGAAAGGTGGTAATTGAGAAGATTGTTGCTCCGGAGGTGCGTTGAAATGGTTATCATGGACAGGATAAAAAAAATTGTCTTTTTTTTGATGGTTCTACTTCCGGGCTTTTTCCTCTTAGCTGCGGATTCCTTTACAGAGAAACCCATGCCGGAAGGGATGGCCACCAAAACCCGGATTATTGTGATGACCATGAACGCAGAAAACCTGTTTGATACCGAACACGATCCGGGAAAGCTGGATTTCACATACATGCCCAAAAGTGTCAAAGACCAGAGTCCCCAAATCCAGAGGGAGTGTGGAAAAATGGGCAAGGGGAAGAAATCCTGTCTGGCGAATGACTGGAATGAAACTCTTCTGCAGAAAAAACTGAACAATATGACCAGTGCTATTCTGGCCAATGGGAGTCCGGATATCATCCTGTTTCAGGAAGTGGAAAACGTTAAAATTCTGAACCGGCTCAAGGATTATATCAACGCCCGCTCCTCCGCAAAAAGTGGTCATTATCTGGAAGCCGTTCTGGTGGAAGGCTCTGACCGACGGGGAATTGACAATGCCATATTATCCAAGCTGCCCCTTACGTCCGCACCGCTCACCCATGAGATGAACTGGGAACGCTACGGCAAGCCCAGAGATTCCCGGGGCGTCCTGGAGGCCACGTTCCGGTTGCCTGGAAACGGCAGAGACAAACTCACCGTTTTTGTGTATCACTTTCCCGCCCAGATGCTGGATACAAAATTCCGTGCGGTTTCCATGGAACACCTCCGGTCTGTGATGGAAGACAAAAAAAGAGACATTCAGAGCCGGGAGGAGAATGTTCTCATGGTGGCCGGCGGAGACTCCAATATTGTGAGCAAAGAGGAATCTCTCTGGAAAGAATATTTTAATGGCTATATCATATCCAGAAATCTGATCCAATCGGACGATGAAAAAAGATCCGGGGCTAGAGGAACCCATAATTACAAGGGCGAATGGTCGTATCTGGATGTGTTGGTGTTCCCTGGAGAAATGTCCCCAGTAACCGCTCCGGAGAAGAAATCCCGCTGGATTGTGGATGAAAAATCGGCACGGGTGGCCAATGCCTGGAGTGGGCAGTACACCGTGGGGAAAAACGGAGAACGAATTCCCAAAGCGTTCCGTCATCCGGATTACAACGGAGTGGCTGACCACTTTCCCTTTATTGTGGAAATTGTCCGGAATTATTAATGGACGAGCTATTGAGGAGAGAAAATGAAAATCAATAAATACAACGTCATTCCATGGGTGTTTGCTCTGGGAATTTCTCTTATGTCCGTAGCGTTTCTCTTTGCTGCAAAGAAAAATCGGGATATTCTGGTCATGACCTATAATCTGGAAAACCTGTTTGACGCGATCCACGATGAGGGAAAAAATGATTATACGTATCTGCCGCTGGAATTTAAAAAGAAAAACGCACAAATTCTGGAAGAAAAATGTCCCCAGAAGCCGTCCTGGAGAAAATCCTGTCTGGAAATGGACTGGTCAGAGAAAAGACTCACAGATAAAATTGACCGTTTGACCCGCAGTATTCTGAAAAATTCCCAGGGAGAAGGCCCGGACATCCTGCTGGTGCAGGAAGTGGAAAACCAGAGAGTGCTTAAGATGCTGATGCAGAATCTGAACGCCCAGGAAATCCAGCATAAATATCTCCACGCAATTCTGGTGGAAGGAGAGGATGAAAGAGGCATAGACACCGGCATTCTTTCCAAACTGCCGCTGTACCGGGAGGACAATAACGACTCGCAAAATCCCATACTGCATAAACTGCGGCTGGATAATAATCTCACACGTGGCATTCTGCAGGCGGATTTTCTTCTCCCCTCCGGAGAAAAAATATCTGTTCTGAATTTCCATTTCCCTTCCCAGATGAATCCCTGGAAAGACCGGGTAAAAGGTCTGGAAGCCATGAACCGGATAGCGGAGGAAATCCTGGAGAAAAACCCCCGGAGTCTCATTATTGCTGGTGGGGATAGTAATGTCATCACAAAGGAACTTCCCCGGACACGGGAGATTACAAAAGACCACTGGGTGGTTTCCGCTGACTATAAAATCCGCATGGAAAAAAAAGTGGGCGGTACCCATAACTATCATGGAGAATGGTCCATGCTGGATCTCTTCTTTTTCCACCGCCGATGGATGGACTCCTCCGGAGATGCTTCCTATATTCCGGATGGGAAATCCTTTGCCGTGGCCACTGCCTGCAAACTCCAGAAAGTGAAAAACAAAAAAGGACAAATCACACCGAATAGATATTCCTATCCGGACTACTCCGGTGTTTCTGACCACTTTCCGGTGAAATTCATCCTCAAAGCAAAAAACTGAAGTGGATATTCGTCCCTGGCAGGAATCGAACCTGCGCACCTGGCTCCGGAGGCCAGTGCTCTATCCACTGAGCTACAGGGACTTTCCGGTATTTTCTATAACGCAGACATGCGGTCAACGAGTTTAATGGGGAAAGATATGCCGGCCCCAATGAGCTGTTCTCCCAAAATGCACAAGGAACGGATTATCATTGATATTTTAGCGGGGCTGTACCTGAGAAAGGCCGGACATATCCGTGTTTACGGATGCGGATATTTTCCGGATGGCGTCTCTGCTTTGCTTTAAAAATCCCATATTGACAAAACCATGGATCACATCCGGATAAAGATAATACTGCACTCTCACTCCGGCATCCCGGAGTTTATTTGCATAGGCCACACCCTGGTCTCTTAATGGATCAAATCCCGCCCCGATGATAATGGCGGGTGGCAGATTGGTAAAATTTTTTGAGAGGATGGGACTGGCCAGAGGGGAAATCTGGTCTTCTTTATGGGGGACATACAGGGAGCGTAGCCACATTAGTTTATCCAGAGTCAGAAAATATCCTTCTCCATACCGGGCATACGAGGGGCTCATCTGGCTGCCGGTGAGATCCACAGCGGGATAGATTAGAATCTGAAGGGAAATTTGGGGGCCTTTTTTATCTCTGGCTAAGTGAGTGACCACTGCGGCCAGATTTCCACCCGCACTGTCCCCGGCCACAATCAGACGATCCGGATCTCCCCCAATCTGGTGGATATGCTCGGAAACCCATAAAAAGGAATTATAGGCGTCCTCCACCGCAGCGGGAAAGGGATTTTCCGGAGCCAGACGATAATCCACGGAAACCACAATCGCCCTGGATTCCCGCACCAGTCTCCGGCACACGTTATCATGGGTATCCAGATTGCCCTGCAGGAAGCCTCCGCCATGGTAAAAAACTATCACCGGTGGCAGGGAATCCAGATGACCCAGGGGGGGAACCGGACGCGGGTAGTAGATTCGCAGGGGAATTCGGGTCTGGTTTTGGTCTGCCATAATATTATCAATATGATACACTTTGGGTTTTCTGATCTGGGATTTAATAATGCCTTTATTGATCCTTCTGCGTACTTCCTGGGGTTCCAGTTCATGATAGGCGGGAGAATACAGGTTGATGGCTTTTAAAATGAGTGCGATTTTCCAGTCCAGGTGCTCACGGCTGGCACGGGCAGGCAGAATCTGGAAAACAAAGATGGTAATGGCGGAAAGAAAAACAAATATGCCCAGATATTTTTTCATGAAAACCTCCGGTGAATGAAGATTGTGGGGTATTCTGATTCCTGATGTCAATGAGTTTATTTTTTAATGGCCTAATAATGTGACATAATTTTTTAGGATAACCGCTTGCTTTACGGATAATCCTTGACGTCGTATCTGAAAATATGGTAATGACTGGAGGCAACTATGGAGATAATACTCGGATTTTTGGTACTTGTGTACCTGGTGGATATCATGGCGCTCTTTTATTTTGGGCTCCATTGCTATATCATGGTGTATTTATTCAAAAAAAACGGATCATCCTGCCATTCCGGCTCATGCTCCATTGATCTGTCCCAAAAGCCCAAACGGGAATGGCCGGTGGTTACGGTACAACTTCCCGTCTTCAATGAGTATTATGTTCTGGAGAGGCTTCTGGATTCCATCATCAGGATGGATTACCCCAAAAATAAAATGGAAATCCAGCTTCTGGATGATTCCACGGATGAAAGTGCCCAGTTGGGTATGAAGAAAGTAGCAGAATTAAAAAAGAAAGGTTATGATATAAAATACATACACCGGGAAAACCGCAAAGACCATAAAGCCGGTGCTCTCCGGGAAGCCATGGACGTAGCGAAGGGCGATTATCTGGCCATCTTTGATGCGGATTTTATTCCGGCAGAAGATTTTCTGAAAAAATCCATTCCCTTCTTTATGGAAGATCCCAAGATCGGGATGGTGCAAACCCGATGGGGGCACATTAACGGAGATTATTCCATGCTTACCAAAGCCCAGAAACTGGGAATTGACGCTCACTTTATTATTGAACAGGTGGGCCGGAATGGCTCTGATCTCTGGATGAATTTCAACGGTACTGCCGGAGTCTGGAGAAAAGAAACCATCTATGATGCAGGGAACTGGTCAGGAGACACCTTGACAGAAGATTTTGACCTTTCCTACCGGGCGGAACTTTCTGATAAAGGCTGGAAATTCAAATATCTGGCCGATGTGGTGAATCCTGCGGAATTGCCGGCCACCATCAGTGCCTATAAAACCCAGCAGTTCCGGTGGTGTAAAGGTTCCATCCAAACAGCCGTTAAACTGATCCCCACCATTTTCCGGGCCAATCGGAGCTGGAAGATCAAAGCGGAAGCCATTACCCACCTGACCAACTATTCCGTTCATCCTTTGATGGTTGTGAATATTCTGGTAACTTTACCGCTTCTTGCTTTCCACGAATTGTTCCTCCAGATGTCCACCGCCATGCTCTTTGGTATAGCTGTTTTCTTTTCTGTGGGGACATTTGGACCCATGGCTTTGTATGGAGCCAGCCAGTACCACCTGAACCAGAAAGGCTGGTGGAAAACTTTTTTCATGCTTCCCATTCTGATGATGATTGGAACCGGAATAGCGGTCAGCAATACAAAGGCTTTTATAGAAGCCATCATCGGCAAGAAAAGCAGCTTTGTGCGTACTCCCAAACTCCGGCTGGAAACCAGCAAGGACAAGGTGGACGAGCGTAACAAGTACAATGAACTAAAAATAGACAAAACCGCTATTCTGGAGTTTTTGATGGCTGTTTATGTAACCTTTACCATTTATGTTTCCATTGAAGTGGGTAAATTCCTGGTGTTGCCTTTCCTAATTATTTATGCCCTGGGCTTTTACTATGTGAGTTTTGCCACTGTGTGGGAAGGTGTTAAAGTGTATCTACAAAGCAGAGAGACCATGCCAGCCCGGCAGGTAATTAAGTAATAATAATAACGGAGAAACCTATGTTGCAGCCAGATTTAGAAAAAGTACATTTTGAATCCATATCCCGACCTGTTAATTTCAGCATCGGCGATGTTGTCAAAGTTCATTATAAAATCAAAGAAGGGGACAAAGAGCGTATACAGGTATATGAAGGCACCGTAATTGCCATAAATAATGCCGGTGCCGGAAAGTCCTTCACTGTGAGAAGAATCAGTTTTGATGTTGGGGTGGAGAGGGTGTTTCCTCTTTATACTCCCATGATTGACAAAGTTGAAAAAGTCCGCAGCAACAAAGTGAGAAGAGCCAAACTGTATTTTCTGAGAGATAAAATTGGCAAACATGCACGCTTGAAAGAAATGAAGAAAACACCCAAAAAAGATATGGTGTATGAGCGTGCAGTAGCATACCAGAAAGAAAAAGCGGAAAAGGTGAAACCGGAGCCGGTGGAAGCCACTCCTGCACAACCGTAATTTCTTACTTTTCTGAACGTCCATTTCCAATGCGAAAATCTACTGGAAAGTTTCCGGGATAAAAATCCGGAGATTTTCCACAGTTTTCTTTCCATGGATGAAGTGGGAAGGGGAAGTGTCTTTGGTCCGGTGGCAGTGGGGAGTGTGCTCATTCTTCCGGAGGATCAGAAAAATATTATGGATCCTCTCTGGCGGGAGAAGAATTCCTGGCTTTCCATGGTGGATGATTCCAAAAAGTTGTCTATACAAAAACGGGAATTTTTATACCCCAGAATCCTGAACACATTTAAAACTCATGTGAGCTTTGTTTCGGCATCCCGCATCGACCAAAATAATATCAATGAAGCCATCCGGATGGGAGTATACCGGAATTTTCGTTATCTGGAAAGAAAATATCCCAACGCTGTAGAGGCAATTGTCCTGGATGGAAATTACCGCTTTTCCTATGAAGAAGAGCTGCTGCGTCCCATGCCTGCCATCCTGAGTGTGGTGAAGGGGGACCAGAAGTGCCTCTCTGTGGCTCTGGCTTCCATTGTTGCCAAAGTGAAACGGGATGCACTCATCAGAAAAATGGCAGTGCGGTTTCCCGGTTATGGCTTGGAAAAAAATGCTGGATATGGAACAAAGGGGCATTTAAACGCCATCCGGGAGAAAGGACTCCTTCCTTACCATAGAAAAACCTTTTTGAAAAATATTTGATTCTCCGGAAATAATGGATGGTCAATTTACGGAAAAATTGAACATTGCCCCATGCCGGATTCTGTTAATTACAATTATATATATATCACACGGGAAAATAAGGATAGGGTAGTCCGGATATTCCAGTACCTCATCAAAAGAAAACGGGCACGGTGGCTCAGGCTGATTTTGGAGCATATCCACGCAGCATCCTTAGCGGATATCTGGGAGTTCTTTGATGATATTGAAAAAGACATCATTATTTCCATGCTGGATGTGGAAAACAGTGCGGACCTTCTTTCTGAGCTGGAAAAACATGAACGGATTGAGATATTAGAGCAGAAAAATTATAAATGGCTCGCAGAACGGGTGGAGGAGCTGGATCCTGATGATGCTGTGGATATTTTAAAGGATTTGCAGGATGATGATGCCCAACATGTATTAAAACATTTTGATCTGGAGTATTCACAGAAAATCAAAGAGCTGATGCAGTATCCGGAGGAAACCGCTGGTGCTTTAATGAGTTCTGATTTTATCACCGCCTATGCGTCCGCAACTGTGGATAGTATAATCAAATCGTTTCAAAAAGTGGCAAAAGAAGATGATCTGGAGGATTACCATTTTGTTTATGTGGTGGATAAAAAAAATCAGCTCATGGGGTATATTCCCATTCGCAAACTGATCCTGGAATCCCCCAAAAAAAAGGCAAAGGATATCATGAAGGAAGTGGATATTGCCGTCCACCACCGGATGGACCAGGAAGAGGTGGCCCGCATATTCCGGGACTATAATCTTCTGGCTCTTCCGGTAGTGGACGATGACGGCATTCTTGTGGGGAAGATTACCATTGATGATGTGGTGGACGTTATAGAAAGAGAAGCTTCGGAGGACGCATACCGTCTGGTGGGTTTGAACAAACAGGAGAGAATATCCAATAGTATCATTACTTCCTTCCGGCACCGGTTTCCCTGGATGATGATCAATTTGCTCACCACCTCGCTTGGTGCTATTGTGGTGGGATTATTCCAGGGGGTTCTGGAGCAGTATGTATTACTGGCTGTCTTTATGCCGATGGTTGCTGCATTGGGAGGGGCCACCGGAAACCAGATGGTTACCATGATTGTGAGAGGACTGGCCATTGGGGAGCTCCACTTCCGCCAAGTTCGATGGATCCTCTTCCGGGAGATTATTGCCGTGGCAGCCGGGGCTTTGGTCATTGGGCTGCTGGTGGCAATGGGGACGCTTTTTTTCCAGAAGGGGATAAGTCTGGGGCTTGTGGTTGCTCTGGCTCTTCTTCTGAATATGGTTTTTGCCACCATAGTGGGGGCAGGGATTCCGCTGGCACTACGCTTTTTCAAACAGGATCCGGCTTTTGGCTCTTCCATTTTGGTATCTGCCAGTACGGATATTCTGGGGTTTTTCATTTTTTTATGGTTGGCCGGGCATATTTTACTGGATCATGGCATTTCCTGACGGGCATTATAAGGCATCCCTTGTATTTTTTTCCCTGACACTGGAGCAGCGGGAGGAAATCCGGAGATATCTGGAGGTTTCCCACTTACGGAAGATTATACATTCCTATGAAAATTCTGGTAAAATGGACACCGGGAAGTTGGCATCTCTTTACACCATCGCGGCCAAAGAACTGAAGGTACTTCGTCCATCCGGAAAGCCATCTCTGTTTGCGTGGGGGTATTTTTGGCTTCATATTCTTCTTTTCATCATTTTCCTGCCGGCGGATATATCCAACGTTCGAAATTTGAATTTTTCATCGCAAATCACTGCTTTTATATATGTTTTTTATGCACTGTTCGGATCGTTTTTTATCTGGCAGAAATCCATCGCATACTGGAAGTGGATGTTCCGTATTCCAGTGTTTTATTTCCCCGGTGTGGTTCATGCGTCCGCCAGTTTTCTTTTCCTGATTTATCTGGTGGGATCATTGGATTTGGATGTGCATACCGGGGGGATGAGGCCACAGTTTTTTATCCTGGCATTTATATTTGGTCCCATCTTTGAGGAGCTGCTATTCCGGGATATTCTCTACCGTGCATTTTTATTGGCCAGAAGTTCTTTCCTATCCATTGTAATCCCATCGGTTTTATTTTCCCTGGTCCATCTGAGCGGTTTTCATCTTTGGGAATTTCTGGTATATTTTCTTGCAGGGATTATCCTTGCATCCATTCGCTGGCAGAGCGGGGGATTATTTTTCCCCATTCTTGTTCACTCCGCTTCCAATCTGTTTTTTCTGCTTCTCTGAAAAATCCCGGAAAAATTTTATTCCATCCTGGTATCCAATTTCTATGGAAGCGATTATTTTTTCTTTTTTGAAATCATAGCTCTGTATCGGAAGATGGTCTTTGGGGTGGATTACATGAATACGGGGCAGTTTTTTATCCAGGCGGGAGGGCTTGAAAAAATCAATCAGCTTGCGGGATGTACGGTATGCAAATTCAACCATCCGGGAATCCGAACCCCGTACAATCAGTTTGTTCATCTGGTTCTGGGCAATATAGTACTTTTCTTCTTCTTTCAGGGATTCTCTGGATAAATAGAGGACTTCATCCAGTTCCTTCTTAAAGAAAATATTCACAGCCCGAACAAGCACCTCTGAAAACTGGGAATATTTTTGGGGGGTATTGGCCGTCGATGTCATGTGGATAATAAAAATGTGATCCAGATTCCGGTGGAGGAGGGGCAGTAGCGGAGTATTCATCAGAATTCCCCCATCCACGTACTGCTTCTTCCCGATGTCCACCGGCGGGAATACCCCGGGAATGGCGGAAGTGGCCAGCAAAGCCCGCAATAAAATATCGTTGGAGCTGAATCTTCGGGAAGAGAAATATTCCAGCTTACCGGTCTGGAGACAGGCGGCAGTCAGAATCAGCTCCGTCCGGGCTTTTTTAAGACCACGGTAATCCAGATGCCGGGATAAAAATTTTTTCTGGAAATCATTTTTAAGCAGAGAAATATTGGATGCAAAGAAAAAATTTTTCAATGGGGATATATTCAGAAGATCAAACCGGTCAACCCTTTTCCATTCTTCCTCCAGTTCGGCAATGAGACCCATGGCCGTCATGTATCCATTCAAACCACCAATGGAGGTGCCGGAAATAAGATCAAAGGATAACCCGGATTCTGATGCCGCTTTTATCACTCCTGTCTGGTAGGAGCCCAATGCCCCTCCGCCGGAAAGAACCAAACCATATCTCATATATGACTTTTCATGCGGAGGTTTTTTTATCGTCAAGTTAAAAATGTAGATTGCGGTTTTTTTAAAATAGAAAAGTACTTGACTTTCTCACACATAGAACGGTGGTTACTATGACCAATTATGTTCAACAAGAAGAAATGGGAAAACCGCTGGAGAGAAATCCAGAAAAAAGGAAATGAGCGGATGTCTTTTATGATTGTTCCGCACAATGAGGCTCATATTATATCCCTCCAGTTGAGCCGTTTCGTAATCTGGTTCACCATCGGTATCATCACTTTGGTACTTTTCTCGTCTATTATGTCTTGGCAACTCCAAAACAGAATTGAGCCCACAGTGGAGACGTTGTATGACCGTCATGACAGTCTGGACAGGGAGAGAAATCTGTATCTGTCCAAACTGGAAGCCATAAACGAACGGCATGAATATCTCAAAAGAGAGTTATATGACATCCTCTCTGAAATTGAAATGGACCCCAATAATCTTGTTTTTCTGCAAGAATCCACATTGTTACATTCCAGAGCAGAGGATGAGATTGAGGCGGAAAGAAAGTTTCTGATCAGTTATGATGAGAAAAAAGAAGAAATTGCCTATTCTGGAATGGATATTACCGCATTGCTTCCCTCCAAAGATAAAAACGTTGGAAAGGATTTTAAATTTTATCCGGAAGTCATGGATTACCGCATGGTATCTCTGGAAGTGCAGCAAATCACAGAGGTAATTTCCTCCATTAAAAAGTTTCTTTATGAACGGGATAATGTTCAGAGAAAACTTCCGTATTTCTGGCCCACGGTGGGCGGTCATTTTACCTCATTCTATGGTCCCCGTCTTTCACCCTTTGGATATAAAACAGATTTTCACTACGGTGTGGATCTGGCAAACCCCATTGGGACACCCATCTATTCTGCTGCGGAGGGAGTTGTGGAAATGGCTGTCTATTCCAATTCCGGATATGGCAACCATGTCCAGATTGCCCATGGTTACGGCTTTGCCACCTTGTATGCACACATGAATTCTATCTACGTGAGGCCTGGCCAGATGGTAACTAAGGGACAGGTGATTGGTGCAGTGGGAACCACCGGGCACTCCACCGGACCCCATCTTCACTATGAGGTGCATATCTATGGTGAAAAAGTCAACCCCATCCATTATATGAACTTTTGAAATGAACCGGGAAATCTGGGAAAATCATTATCGGAAAGAAAAGTCAGAGTTAATTATACCTGATGAAAACGTGGTGCGATCCTTTGTCCGATTTATTCAGGAAAATCCAGATGCACGGATTCTGGATGCCGGTTGTGGTAAAGGAAGGCATCTGGATTTTTTTTGGGGTTACACAAAAAATGTTTATGGAATGGATTTCACCCGGAATTCCATTAAAGGTAAGCAGGATCGCAACACATTTCTGGGTGACATTTCCCAGATTCCGGTGGCAGACAAATCCTTTGATTATGTTCTTGCCTGGGGAGTTCTCCATTATCTGCCTCCGGAGAAAGCCCAGGAAAGCGTCCGGGAGCTCCGGCGGATATTGAACAATCCGGGAAGGCTTTTCCTGACCCTGCGTTCCGATGAAGATACCCATATAGCCCAAACCGTTAAGAAGGGGGATCTGGCGGGGGCAGAGGTCTGGACGTACTCCCGGGAAGCCGCACTGGAAATGTTTACGGATTTCCGGACAGTTCGCTATGGTTACATAGAAAGAATACCTCCCTATCTTCCCGGAGAGGAAACAGAAAGAAAAATTGCCCACCATATTCTGGATATTGAATTATGAAATGTCCCGTATGTGGCCATTACCCCATGGACCATTATGGCAGGGTGGAGAGATTTCATCCTGCCCTGGAAATTTACCGCTGTGGGAAATGTGGATGTCTGGCACGGGATATGGATGGAATTCCATCGGATTCGTTTTATGGTGCGGATTATTATGAAGGTCGGGCGGAATATTCCTATCTGGATGAGAGAGATAAAATTCCCTATTTTGAATATGTCTGGAAAGCACGTCTGAATACTATCCGGAAATATGCCCCACCATCGGGGAGATTTCTGGATGTGGGATGTAGCTTTGGCGGTCTGGTAAAATCGGCCAGCAAATGGTATGAATCCTATGGGCTGGATATTTCTGATTACGCTGTCCAATCCGGAAATACATCCTGGCTAGAATCCTCCCCCCGTCTGTTTACCGGTTCTCTGGTGGATATTCCCCAATTGGAAATATTTGAAAAAGGGACATATTCGGTTATCACCATGATTGAGGTGGCTGAACATCTGGATTCTCCCCGGGAGCATTTCCGGGCGGCGTATGAGCTTCTCAAACCGGGGGGGCTTTTTGTCATACAGACAGCCAATTTTGAAGGACTCCAGGCAAGCCGGAGTGGGTTGGACTACCATTATTTTCTGCCCGGCCATCTTGTGTATTACCGTGCCGGGGCGTTAAAAAATCTTCTCCGGGAAACCGGGTTTTTTCATTTCAGAGAATTTTTTCCAGTGGATTTTGGAGTACTTCCCAAACTGTTGAAATCCCGGGGTGAATTTAGCCGGCCCAGGGATTATCTGAAATGGTTATCTATCATAAAATACCATTATATTTCCAAAATTCACTGGAAAGGTAAACCTTTGACTTCCTCCTATGTTCTCTATGCCTTTAAGGAAAAATAGAGATATTTGTTCCCAAAACAATGCACTTCTATTTTGTGATGTCTTCTATTGAATTTTCCTCACGATAATTTCTTCTTTACGGGTTAGATTTATATTGCATTGCCGGGATCATGGAAAAAGCCTTTTCTGCACTCCGGGAAAAATTGTCGCCAGAAGTTTTCATAATTCCTGAATCCGGGGATTACTATCATGATGAAACCTATCTGGATGGCCGGGCAGGCGGGGTTCTTTTCCCCCGGAATCACGGTGAAATTATGAGCATTATGTCCTTACTCCATTTATTTGCGGAAAAAAATGGTGCTGCCCATTGCTGCCCGGTGACAATCCGGGGTCTGGGCAGTGGTCTTTCTGCTGGGGCAGTGCCGGAGGGAGGGATTGTCCTTAGTCTGGAAAAGATGAATCGCATTCTGGAATTGGATTTGGGTTCCCGTCTGCTCCGGGTGGAAGCGGGGGTGACTCCGGATCAGATTGAAAAATTTATGGCACCACATGGATTCATGTATGCCCCGGATCCTTCTTCCTTTGACATATCCTCCATTGGCGGGAATATTGCTGCCAATGCTGCCGGTCCCCGCAGTTTCCGTTACGGGGCCACCCGGGAGCATATTGCCGCTCTGAAGGTGGTTTGGGCAAACGGAGAGGAGGATATTCTGGGGGCATTTACCCGGAAGAGTGCGGTGGGTTTTGATTTGAAAAATCTCCTCATCGGCTCAGAAGGACGCCTGGGGATTATTACGGAGGCATGGTTGAAACTGGTGCCCAAACCGGCAGGAAGTCTTTTAATGATGGCCGGCTTTGATTCCGTGGACGAAGCTGTCACAGCGGTTCTGGGTCTGACGGCCATGAATCTGGACATTTCCGCAATGGAATTCATTGACCATAATTCCATTGCTGTGACGGAAGAAAAATGGCCGGGAGAAATCCGGGGGCGACGTGCTGGTGTCCTGCTGGAAATGGAAGGGGATCCGGACTGTCTTTATGCACAGTTGGAAAAAGTGAATGATATAATCCCCATGGAAAAAATCTTTGCGGCAAGAGATGAACGCAGTACACGGAATATATGGGAAGCCCGGCGGGAAGTACCGGTGGCATTCCGGAAAAAATTCAAGCATAAGATTGGGGAAGATATATCTCTTCCTGTTCCCCGTTTACCGGAGGCGGTTGGGAAAATTTATAATATTGGGGAGCAACATGGTCTTTACACTGTTCTCTGGGGACATATTGGAGATGGAAATTTACATGTGAATTTTCTGTTCAATGAACCGGAAGCCTTTTCCCGCCTGGGGGTGGCAATGGAGAACCTGGCCAATTATGTAATATCCCTGAATGGTAGCATATCCGGAGAGCACGCATTGGGCCGATTAAAACGCCATCTGCGGACAAAACAGCATTCTGGAAGGATCATCTCATTAGAAGAAGAGATAAAAAGAATATTTGATCCTTACAATGTGCTGAATCCGTTTATCACCCTGCCTATGGATTACTCTGTCCGTAGTAAAATTTAATTTAGATTTAAGTCACGATATATTTCCATCGTGGGTTTGGACTGGTTCAGGGTATAAAAATGAATGCCGTCCACTTTCTGTTTTATGAGGTCATCCACCTGTTTTTTTGCCCATTCAATGCCAATTTTCTGGACTTCGGAGTCATCCTTAGCATCCCAGATTGGACCCAGTAACCCGGGTGGAAAAAAGGTGTTCCCGGATAATTCCGCCATCCTCTCCAGACCGGACTTAGAAGAAATGGGCATGATGCCCGCCACAACGGGTATGTTAATTTTATAAAATGATAGAATATCCAAATACCGGTAAAACATATTGTTATCAAAAAAAAGTTGGGTGACAATATAATCGGCTCCGGCTTCTGTTTTTTCTTTGAAGTATTCCATTTCTTTCAGTCGATTCTGTATCCCTGGATGGCCTTCCGGAAAACCAGCCACCCCAATCCCTGCCTCTGTACATTCTGTCCGTATCAATTTCACCAGATCCTTTGCAAAACGGAAGTTTTCACGGTATTCCTGGAAAGGCTGGTCTCTGGGTGGATCCCCGCGCAGGGCCATGATATTTTTCACCCCTTCTTTAGCGTATGTCCGGACGATATTCAGGATTTCTTCTTCTGTGGAATTTACCATAGTAAGATGGGGGATGATCATGATATTTGTCTCCCGGTGCAGACGCAGCACAAGGTCATGGGTTAATTCCCGCGTGGAGCCGCCCGCACCATAGGTGACACTCACAAAGGATGGAGACAAAGGGACCAGTTCTTCAATGGAAGCATACAGCCGGGCAGAGGCTTCCTGACTTTTGGGCGGAAAAAATTCCAGACTCAGGGTGGGGGAACCTTTTTTCTGTGCGTCCTGAAAAATACTGCTGATGTGCATAGAAATCCTTTAAATTTATTTTTTATTGAGAACGTAAAATCGTCCTCTGTCCTGATC
Organism: Leptospira biflexa; assembly: GCA_020721865.1. Taxonomy (GTDB): domain Bacteria; phylum Spirochaetota; class Leptospiria; order Turneriellales; family DYLW01; genus DYLW01. Next base: position 25,631 of record DYLW01000003.1, read on the forward strand.
TTCGGTATGGATTATTCCCCTGTCAATAAATAATTGAAGCTGCTTTTCCAGATCATTCCGATTTATATCGAATGCAGCCAGAATGTCCTCCAGAGTCTGGGGCCTTCTCTCTATAATATCTTTCAGATTTTCCGCCGTAAAAGGAATAGCGTGCTCTGCCGAGGTTTTGTCATAGTGTCCGGTGATCTCCACATGTTCAATTCCTGCTTGGGTCATGGTTTTCCGGATGTATTCCATTTTTTCCAGGGGTTCCTTTATCAGCCCCTTGATGGTGCCGGGACGATCCAAGGAATTAAGCTGGACTTTATGTGGTTTAATCTTTTTAACCGCAGAGATCAAAAGCTGGATTTCTTCATCTGTGTCATTGATTCCGGGGCTGATAAATATCTCCAGCCAGACTTCCCCAGAAAATTCTCTGCAGAAAATTTCCAAACCGTCAATGATTTTATTGATATCCAGGGATTTCTCCGGTGCATTGATTTTACGGAAAGCCTTTTCCGATGCCGCATCCAGAGAAGGAAGAACCAGATGGGCGGGGGATAATGCCTCGCGGATTTCCTTTTTCCAGAGAAGGGTTCCATTGGTCAGGACGCTCACTTTATACGCCGGATAGTTTTTTACAAGATGACGGATAATCTTCCCTATACCGGAGTGGATGGTGGGTTCTCCGGAGCCAGAAAAGGTAATAGAATCAATGGCCGGTCTGCTTGCCAGATACTCATCCAGCTCCCGGATAATTTCTTCGGTGGGGGAGTATTCGGCGATGGTATTTGTCAGGGACGTGGTTGACCCCACTTCGCAGTAGATACAGTTCAGGTTACAGGTTTTGGGTGGCAGGATATCCACTCCAAGAGAAACCCCCAGTCTGCGGCTGACAATGGGACCAAAGAGATACTTCATGGGGCTTTGTGTAAAATCCGCACTACCCGTAAACCAAAGCATTTAAAAAGATATTGATGGAATCAGGGAATATAAAAAATACGGATATGGAAAATGATTTTCTGTATAAAAATATGATCAAACGCCACTCCATCCGGGCATTTTTGCCAAAGAATGTGGAGGAGGAAATTATCCATAAAATTTTGGAGGCGTCATTGCGGGCACCTTCCGCGAAGAATACCCAGCCTTGGCGAATTGTACATGTGCGGAAGGATACAATGGAAAAAATCACCCAGCGTTACATAGAAGCCTTTCAATCCGGATTGCAGCCAAACCATGACATGGAAATTGCCCCGTACGAAGGGAGTTTCCGCAAAAATGCCGTGGAACTGGGGAAAATGTTCTATGGTCTCCTGGGAATTGGGCGGGAAGATAAAGAAAAGAAGCTGGAAGTGGTTTACCAGAATTACCGGTTCTGGAACGCACCGGAGGCTTTTTTCCTTTATTCCCTGAAGGGTATCCGGGAAAATGAAATATTTGATCTGGGCATTTTTGCCGGCGTTTTACTGGCCATGATGGAAAGCTATGGCTTGGGGACAATTTTTCAGGCTTCTTTGGTGGATTATCCTGCCATTCTGCGGGAAGTTTTGGGACTGGAGGAAGGAGTCCGGATGATCACTGGAATATCCTTTGGATATCCGGACTTGGATGCTAAAATCAATACCTTGATTCCTCCGCGTTACTCTCTGGAAGAGGTTTATAAAAAACTGTGACCTCTCTCAGGGAATATAAATCAAATAAAAATTGGACCGGTAATCCGTAAACAGGCCAGCCACATCATCTTCTCCATAAGCCCAGATAAAAAGGGGATGCTCATAACCGGCTGGGGTTTGCGGATTCTCCAGAAGAGAACGGTATTGCGGGTCAGTGTCCACGTTCGTTATGGAAAAAAATCCTCCCTGTGGATTTCTTTGTAGCAGGACTCCACTTGCGTCCGATGGAGTTTCATCCACAATGTTTTCTCCGGATAAAATGGATAGATGATCCCCGTCTCCATTGAACGCGATTCCGGAATCCACATAATATACATTTTGTCCATAACCAGAAAAGTCTTTCTGCATGGTAGTATTCCAGTCAGAAAAAGTATCCGTACTGCGGGCAATGAGGATAAATGTATTTTTGCGGAATTTTCCCGGCCCCATTCCGTAAATGTCCAGTTCAGAAAGATCCAGTTCCCAGGATTGCGGGGTTCCGTTATAGGTCAGGGAGAGCCGGTATCCGGAGAGATCTACCGGAATTTCGTAACCGGAGAATTCCTCCATCGGCGGGGAGAGAGGTATTCCACCTCCAGATGAAACTATGTTCCGGGTAAAAAGATAGTATCTCCGGTGGGGTTCCTGTTCCGATGTGTTAAGATAAAATTTTGTACCCTCCCGGTAAGCAGATAAAACCTCCAGCTTTTGTCCGGATTCCATGCAGGCTAAAAAATCCGGAGAGGGGGATGCAGAGATGCAGTAATTATTTATTTCCAGTGCGGATGCTTCCTCCGGCTCCATGGAAAAATCCATGGCGACTTTTTCCGTTCCGGTGGCGGAGAGGGATAGAATCCGGAAAACCAGAGCGAAGGTATTCTCTGTGCCCGGAGTCCCCAGATTATCCGGATGATAAGAAGAGACTGCACTGCCCCAATAAGAAAAATCATCGTTGATAGTGGCATCTTTTGCGGAGACAGCCAGTTCATAGGAAGAGCCTTCCTTCACCGATGGATAATTCACGGTATCCTCCGTAATGCCAAAGCGGTTGATGAGACGTATCTCTTCTCCGGAATTGTTCAATCCGGGAAGCGAGGATATTTCCACACAGTTTGTGAGTCCGCCGTTTTCCTCTGGATTTGGATTAGCACAGAGCAGGGCAAATCCATGGGCGGGAATGCTTCCGGAATTCACCGTCGCGTTTCCCGATGTGTCCGCAACCACCAGGCCGGTCAGATCCAATGGTGCATCCGTGGAATTATAGATTTCCAGATATTCTCCATCGGCATCTGCGACAGTTTTGGGGTTTGCCATAATCTCTGTGATCACCAGTTTCCCGGATTGTCCGCCACTTGGATTTCCCAGTGAGCGGAAATCTTCAGAATCATCCGTCATTTCCCGCTGGAGACCGGAAAAGCTTTCCACAGTTTTTTTATCCCGGATGGAAACCGCCATTGAGTCTTCTGTGGAATTTGCCGATACGTGGATTTTTCCGGTAAAAAGAAAAACTTCCGGATTTTCCCCCTTGGGATCCAGCAGAAAAAAACTCCAGTCGGTCTGGTTTGGAAGAGAAGAAACAGGAATATAGTTAGAAAATCCGTTTTCAATTTTTTCCCAGGAAGGGTATACCAGTGCGGGATTTTCCTGCAAATGGGAAATCATATTATCCGGACTGGAGATTATCCCTCGGTCAAAAACAGGGGAAATGGTTCCTCCTTTGGATGCGGCCAATTCCAGAGCGGGAATCAGATTGGAGGGATCGCTGAATACAGAAGTGGTGGCCTCAAAACTCCCCGCAAAAAAATTCACCTGGGAGCGGATGTCTTTGATTTTTTCCGAAAGCACTTCCATGGGTTTTTCTTTGGGTCCCAGGATGATCCGCAGGGAAATTCCATTAACGGAAAAATTTCCCTCTCGAACCGGCACCGGTTTATCCCCGCCAAAAAGTCCCCGGGAATACATATCCATTTCCCCGGTTAAAAAAATCGCCACTTCAGGATTATCAATTTTCAGGATGGCCTGGTGGCGGTTTTTCCATAGATTTTTATCCATTCCGGATGTGAGAATCAGCACCGTCTTGTTGTTCACTATGCAGAAATTCTGATAAAACGGATGATCCTTCCCGTTGGAGAAAAGCCCGGATTTGCCATCCACGGGATTTATGGGAATTCCTTTTTCCCTTAGTGAATCTAATTCCGGATGAGACGCGGGATTTTCGCAGTGGGCGGAAGCCTTTGGGTATTCCTCCGGAGAAATTCCCGGATACTGGAGAGACAGAAATCCGGCATCCCGGCAGATAAACTGCTTACCGGTGGCGACCCGCACGGGAATTCCGGACGTAATTACTTCGTGGATTGTATCCGCCGTGGAGGTGTCATCCAGACGGGAAAACGCACAGTCCAGGCTTTGTTCGGCTGCCCGTATGCTTTCCGGGAGAATATCCGGAATTCCGGACGCACCGCTATCTCCGGGATGGGCAAACCATAATGATACATTTTTTGCCAGATAAATTTCTCCGGATCTGCCCGGGGCGTTTTTTCCACTTCCGGAACATCCATTCAGCAAAATGCTCATAGCAATCCAAAATACAACAACTCGTTTTTTCATAAAAGCTCCTTTTTTTTAAATTTTATTTTCCCATTTCCGCCATAATGAAAAATCCGGAATGAGATAAGTCTGTGTCCCCGTATGTTCCTCCGGAATACGGATTTCTATTCGCGGAGAAACAATATCGGGATTTTTGGAAAAAACGGAAGAATCTGCCTTGAACCGGAAAAATGGATTTTCGGAAGCATTCACCCCATGATAATGAACCAGCAGATACAGGTAAACAACATCCCCCTCTGAAAAGGAAACCGATGATCGGTCAAAGGGGATGTACGAATACCGGAATTTCCGGGGCTCTCCCCGGGTATCCGCCGCATACAGGGAAAAAATTATCGGTGAGGATACGTCCAGATAGGAAACCGGATGGGGATTGATTCCGCAAGAATACCGGGGAAGGCCATCGGAGCATTTCGCAAAGCCCAGGAGAACACACTGGTAGTTGGGATTTGCATCCGTAGTCACCGGATTCGTGGGAAACGAGCTGCAGTAATAATCCTCCCCATCATTTTCCGGGTAATCCGCAATCAGCTCCGGAGAGTAAAAAAATCCATCCTCTCCGGTTTCCTTTCCATAAAACCCCGGCTCATTGGAAAAACCAATCGCCTCTGCCAACCCGGTATGGGTCAGGATTTTACCGTCCAGACAGGAATCAAAATCCATCCCCGCAGAAAGACAATCACTCTCATAGAAATGGATGCTATCGTTTCCTGTTCGCCGGAAGAGAAGGGAGGTAATGACGGACTGTGGATGTATTTGTGGCTCATCCCGGAACGTGTTCTCCGCGAGAAAGATTCGGATACTTCCGTCCGATTTTACTTCTATGTAAGAAGCATTTTCCTCCGGTGTATTCTGGACGCATCCATACCCAAAAAGCAGGGTAGCGACAATCCATAGAACCATCCATCGGCCGGGGGCAGTTTTCTTTTCCATCTTTTCCATACATATCTATGAAAAAGAAACCGCGTTTTTTTGTTATTAATCCTATATATTTAGATAAAATTTAAAAAAAAATTGTATTTTCCGGAAAAAAATACAAAATGCCGGCGGATTATGCCTCCAGTTTATCCAAAATAAAATATCCTTCTGCGATAGCATCCATGGCCTTACGGGGCCGGAGTGCATCTCCAATGATGAGGACATCCGGAAACGCCTTTTGCAGGGCAGCGGTGAGGGAATTTTCCGCCATGGTTCCCACGGCATATATCACCATATCTGCCGGAACACTTTTTTCTTCTCCATTTTTTTCATAGGCAACATGATCCGGGTGGATGGCGGTAACCTTGGCGTCCGTGAGCATATTCACTCCCCGCCGTTTTAATTCCTGCATGACCGTCCAGCGGGTGGTCATCCCAATATCCTTCCCGATTTTGGGGAGCATTTCTATAATGGTGATGTTTTTTGTTCCGGTGATTACCAGATGGGCGATGGTTTGGAGATCTTCAGCTTCATTTTCTATAAGAAAACGGGTTGTTTCTCCGTCCAGGGTACCAATATCGGCCAGATGGAGGGCCAGTTCCGTTCCCACGGCTCCCCCGCCAATAATGACAATATTCTGCCCGATTCTGGGTTCATCCCGCAGGACGCTCCAGGCAGAAACCACGTGCGGTAGATCCATGCCGGGAATTCGCGATGGAAAGATTTCCCGGGCCCCGGATGCCAGAATCACCTTGTCCGGATTTTCCGCCTGGATTTTTTCCAGAGTGGCCTCTTCTTTTTTCAGAATAATATTCCGGATTTGTACCTGAACACTCAAATCGGCGGAAAGCAGAAGAAAATCCCTTTTCCCCGGAGATGTCCCGGCCAGGTCCAGCTGCCCACCCAGTTTTTTCTTTTCATACAGAATAACAGAATGACCCGCATCGTGGGCTGTGACCGCAGCCTGCATTCCTGCCGGGCCCCCGCCAATAATGACCACCTTTTTAGGATGCCGGGTTTTGCGGGAAACCACTTCATGCTCATGACCCACCCGGGGATTTACCAGACAGGAAACCGCCTGGTCAGCAAAAACAGCGTCAAAGCATCCCTGGTTACAGGCTATGCAGTGCATTATTTCATTATCCCGTCCTTCCATTGCCTTGAGAGGGAGATAAGGGTCAGCAATCACAGGACGGGCCATATTGACGATGTCCGCAATGCCTGTACGGATAATTTCATCGGCCATGGTAATATCATTAATCCGGTTGGATGCGAAAACCGGAACCTTAACCGCTTTTTTGATACCGGCGGCCAGATAACGGTATGCTCCGTGGGGCACCCCTCCGGTCAGTTGCGGAACTTTTGTCTCATGCCAGCCACCGGTGACATTAAAAGCGTCAATTCCTTCGTTTTCAAAAATAACGGCGATTTTCTGCCAATCTTCATTATTGTTCCCGCCGGGGATAAAATCATTTCCTGCAATTCTCATAATCAGAGGAAAATCCTCTCCCACCTCCTGCCGGATGGCGTGGATCACCTCAATGCCAAAGCGTGCTCGGTTTTCAAGGCTTCCCCCATACTGGTCTGTCCGCTTATTGCTGGTAGTGGATAAAAACTGGCAGATGAGATACCCCGCAGATCCCAAAATTTCCACACAGTCAAAGCCTGCTTCCTTTGCTCTACGGGCTCCCAGAGCAAAAGCTGAAATTATTTCCTGGATATCGTTCTGGTCCATTTCCTTGGGCATTTCCCCGGTGAGTTTGGAACGGATGGCGGAGGCACTCATGGCTTTACGTCCTGTATCCTTTTTGGAAAAAGCATACTTTCCGGCGTGGTAAAGCTGGGCACAGGCTTTTGCCCCTTCCGCATGCAGGGCGTCCGTCAGTTTACGCAATCCGGGGATGAAGGAATCATCGTGCAGGCCCACCAGCTTTTCACCTCCCATTTCATGGATGCTACATCCGCCAATCGTAATGAGGGCGGTCTGGCCTTTGGCTCTTTCCCGATAAAATTCCAGAAATTGATCAGTGACTGTCCCATCCTCCGTATAATGCAGGTGCATGGCTGGCATGGCAATGCGGTTTTTAAGTTCCATATTTCTGATGCGGATAGGTTCAAATATATATTTCATTGTTTTTTCTTTAGTGGTTATTTTTCATCCGGCTCTAATTTCCGGTCATCTGGAATGTTTAAATCCCGAATGGATGGTTTATTATCTGTGTTACCTGTGTTGTTCTTTTTATCGGGAACAGTTCCCGGGGAAGCATTCCCTGGATTGTTTCTGTCCTGTAAGTACCGAATTTTCTCCTGAAGATGATCGGAAACAATAATCAGCTGCAGTGTGCAGTCATCTTCCGGTGTGTACAACGTTTTTATTATTTTTCCGGAATCGATGAGTTCCTGATAATTTTTATTGGCCAGTTCCGCGTAGGGTTTTCCAAACAGCTCCCTAGATGCATTTTCCTGTGCTATCCTCAGGGCACTTCGTTTGGCACTACCCCTTCTTCTGACAAAACCAGTGGTGCCGTTGTCCGGGATTCCCTTGGACTCCACCAGATAAGAATGTTCATTTACCCATCCGGGGGAGGGTTCTTGTTTGGTATCCACTTTATCCGATGTGCTTTTACAACCGGAGAAACTCCCTGAAAAGAGAAAAAGGACAAGGAGAGTGAACACGGGCAAAGAAATCCATCCACGGAAAAAAATCATTGCCCATTTTCGGATTCAATCACCGGCCTTCAATTGTTTTTTGGGTGGGATTGCAGCCGGCCTCTCCAGAATATGGGAGTTTTGGAATCATATTCCCTAAATTAATCTTAAATACATGAATATATTCACTAAATTAATATAAAAATAGTGATCATATTCACCGAATTAATATAAAAATAGTGGAAATATCCCCGGAATATGGTTAAAATAGGAGAATGGAAGTCATTCACCGTGATATCATTTCCCGCATGGAAAACCGAATGAAAGATAAAAAGATCATCATTCTGAACGGTGCCCGGCAAACCGGAAAAACAACCCTGCTAAAAGAAATTGCGATGAGATGGAGTTTAAGGAGAAAAACCACATTATGGTTAAACGGGGATGAACCTGATATACGCTCACAATTGGAATCCATCACATCCACAGGGTGGAGAAATCTGATTGGAGATAATTCTCTGGTTATCGTGGATGAGGCCCAGAAGATTCCGAACATTGGTCTTTCCCTTAAACTCCTTCACGATACCTTGCCAGATAAAAAGGTGATCGCCTCCGGTTCCTCATCCTTTGACTTAGCCCAAAAAACGCAGGAACCTCTCACCGGAAGAAAATGGGAATTTCTTTTATATCCCATTTCCTTTCGCGAAGCGGGATTATTTTTTGGGGAGCGAGAGGAGGAACGTTCCTTAGAACGCAGGCTCATTTATGGATATTATCCGGAAATCGTCACTCATCCTGGCGATGAGGAGGAAAGATTGCGGGAATTATCCCAAAGTTATCTGTATCGGGACGTCCTCACTTTGGGAAGTGTTCGCAAGCCGGAAAAAATAGATAAACTCCTGCAGGCTCTTGCTTTCCAGATTGGTAGGGAGGTATCGTATACGGAACTGGGCCAATTAGTGGATCTGGAAAAATCCACCGTAGCCACCTATATTGACATATTGGAAAAAGCCTTTATTATTTTCCGGCTTTATTCTTTCTCCAGAAATATGCGTAATGAGATAAAACGGTTTCCCAAAATATATTTTTATGATAACGGAATCCGAAATGCGGTCATTCGTCAATTCCAATCATGGAAAATGCGGGGAGATGCCGGAGCCCTCTGGGAAAACTTTCTTATGGCGGAAAGAAAGAAATTCAATGTCGCAAGAGGACGCAATCCTGGGATTTATTTCTGGAGGAACCATGCGGGTGCGGAAGTGGATTATATTGAAGAAGAGAATGGGCAGATGAATGCGTATGAATTCAAGTGGAATACCAGAAAAAAGGCCAGACCACCCAAAGCGTTCCAAACAGCATATTCCCCGCAGAGTTTTCAAGTCATTACTTCCGGGGATTATTTAGATTTTGTGAATCCGGGAATATAGCAATGGATATCCCGGAATCTGTATGAGAAATTTATACGATTTTTTGCCAAGAAATGAAGCGCTCTTTTCCGGAGAGATCCTTGTATACCTTTGGTTCGCGGAACCTGTTTTCCTCAGCAAGAGGCAGAAGAAGGGGAATCAGAGTTGGTGAGCTTTCCAGAAGCAAGGGGGAGCCCGGAGATAAGAAAAGTCTGGCCGATGAAAAAAAACTTCGGTAAAAATTTTCCATATCGGGATGGGTGAGGGCAATCCGGGGTTCATAATCTTTTACGTCCGTTTCCAGGGTTTCGTATTCATCCGGCAGGACGTATGGTGGATTGGACAGAATCAGGTCCAATTGTCCGTGCAAGGAATCATCCAATGACTCAAACAGGTCTGTCTGTAAAAAAACCACAGTGTTTTCTGGTACTTCCGGGCAAAGCTTGTGGAAATTTTCCCGGCATACATCCAGTGCTTGAGGGGAAATGTCCGCAAAAATGATTTTTTGTATGGACTCTGGTTTTTCCAGCAGCAGGGTAATCCCAATCACCCCGGAGCCAGTGCCCATATCCAGAAGGTTTTTTTTATCCTGGCCGGAGCGGGAGAGGATATCTTTGGCGATATCCACTAGTTCTTCTGTTTCCGGACGGGGAATGAGCACATGGGAATTGACCATAAATTTGCGGGAATAAAATTCTTTGAATCCTAAAATATGGGCAATGGGTTTTCCTGCAGCTCTTTCCACGGTCAGATTTCTCATGGCATCAATTTCCTCCGTGGACAGCGGGCGGTCATATTCCATGAAAAGACGCACTCTCTCAATTCCCAGAATATGGGAGAAAATTAACTGGGCGTCCAAGCGGGGCCTTTCTACGTTTTTTTTCCGCAGAAAGGCTTCCGCCTTTGTCAGATAATCCAGAAGGGAATTATCTACCGGATGCATCGCACATGGGATGCCTGATTCACATTCTGGTAGTGCGTGTAACCGGTTTTAAAATAGATGGTCCAGGCTTTTCTGCCACCCTTGTTCACCTCTTCGGAAGTCCAGTATTCTTTGGCCGATGTGTTGGGAAAAAATTTTGTGTCAATGGTAATGAGGACATACTCTATCCCTTCTGTAATGGTGCCACAGGTGGTGAAATCCTGAAGGTTAGCGTTGGAACGGTTTGTACATTTTACCAATACCTTCAGCTCGTTTTTTGTGGGTAAACGCCAGTCATCATGCCCGCCCATCGAAAGATTTTCACAGGAAATGACCGCTTCATCAAATGACATTTCTTTTGGATATCCTTTGCATTTGGCATCATCCATTTCCTGTCCAATGCTGCATTTTGTCCAAAGCCTGCCCGTTCCCTTGTCCAGAATGGTTCCATTACCTTTGTCAATGAAATTACCCGGTTCGGTATCAGAAACGGCTTTTGTATCCCCCGTATCCGGTTTTACCACATCGGTAGTGTCCTTTGTGCAGGAAATAAATAAGGCCAAGCCTGCCATGTAAAAAATCCAGATTATTTTTCTCATAAATCCTCCCCGTCTAATAAAAAATAGTTGTTCCTTAACATACGGTTTTATCCTGTACCTATAATGGCTGAAAAATCTAACTTTTCCCCAGAGAATAAAACCCTGCCTTTCAGTGCTATCATTCCATTCATTGCACAGTTCATCAAGAAAAATAATTATTTTTTAATCACCACTCATATTGATTCAGATGCAGATGGTCTGGGTGCTCAGGTGGGTTTCTTTTATCTGATCAAAAATATAGGAAAAGAGATTAAAGTTTATAATCATGAAAAAATTAATCAGAGACTGGAATTTATGATTCCCCCGAAATTTCTGGACGTTTATCAATATGCCGATGAAAACAGCCGGGAAAGGGATTTTGATTTTTTTGATGAATACTTAAAAAAGGCAAGCTTGCTGATTCTGGATAATTCTGAGGTGAACCGTTTGGGGTATTTGGGAGAATACGCAAAGCAGAATAAAATCCCATGGTTGTCCATTGACCATCATGATCTTACACCAGCCAGGCATATTCTGGTGGATTCCGGATACGCTTCCACCTGTGAAATTATCTGGGATGTGTACCGGTTTCTGGAAATTCCCATTCAACCGGAAGCTGCCCGTGCCCTGTATGCCGGGATGGTGGCGGATACTGGAAATTTTCGCTATCCCAAAACATCCCTCCGGACGCATATCGCAGCCGGTGAGCTCCTGATGTATGGGATCAATCCCAATGAAATATTCCGGAATTTCTATGAAAATTCTCCAATAAAAAGGTTGCAGGTACTTTCTGAAATGGTAACAAATTCCCGAATCAACACAGACAGGAAATATATTATCGCGGAATTAACACAGGATTTGAAAAAAAAGTATTCTCTGGAGCCTGGTGAAAGCGAAGGTATGGTGAGCCAGTTCCTGGCATACCGTGATATTGAATTGGCTGTGCTCATACGGGAAACCGATGAGGGAACACTGAAAGCCAGTCTCCGCTCAACCAAAGAAATCAATGTGGCAGAATTTGCGGCACGTTTTAACGGAGGTGGTCATAAAAATGCCGCTGGTCTGGCTATGGATGAACCCTATCTACCAGCAAAGGAAAAACTGATCCAGGCTCTGATGGATTTCATAAATTAATCTTTTTTTATCAGTGACAGTACATTTTTCCGCATCATGATAAATGCTGGTAAAAATGAAGTAAATCCGGACAGCAGAGCTGCGGCAAGGGTTACTCCTGCTTTAAAAGAGTCATCAATCTGGAGAGATATATTCCCCCAATTTTCCGCAAAATATGCACCCGCTACTATGGGGGCATCCATTCGATTCTGGAGAAGGGCAACCATCCCGTCAGAAAGGTAAAATGCTGCGACGGAATGAATGATCCCCCAGAGTGCTCCCTCAAAAAACATGAGAGTCCAGATGAATATGGGGGATGATCCAAAAACCAGATACAAACCAAATTCATATTTTTTTTCAATGGAAAGCAGGCTAAATGCGTTGATCATGGCAACCGAGGATAGAATGGCCAGCAAAATCCCCACACCCCAAAAAATATAATCCAGATAATTCATCCACTGCAGAAGGGAAGAATAGGAACCTGTTTTCTCCGGTATCATCAGACCCATCCCCCGTACTTTTTCCTTAATATCCTCAAGGAGGGTAACATTTTGCACCTTCAGGAAAATGGAGTCATAGGAATTCAGACTTTTGTATTTCTTTTTCTGACGATGAAAATTTTCCACCCAAGAAATGGGAACCCCAGCGACCCGGACATAACCATCGGGGACAAAACCGCAGATCTGCCCATATATGGTTTCCGTGAAGTCATCCTCAAAGCCCATGATGCTTTTCCCCAATTCAATTTTCAGTCGCAGGCCGGTCAGGAAATTTGTCTTTAATGACGGGAGACCGTTTACCATGGAATATGCGTAAATAATATCCGCGTATGCCTGCGGTATAATTATGGGAATAAGAGGAAAACTACCTTCTGCTGTGGTATGCACCGATGGCTGAAAATTTTTCATGCACCGTAAATACGGGCGTACAAGCTCCGCAGAAATCCCTTGGGCCATAATATCAAACCGGAAACCAAATTGAGTAAAAATCATGGAGTCCACCTGGGCACTGGCAGGGGTCTGAAGCATCTGGGTATAATAAATACCGGTTACACCTTTCTGGCTCGCCATTGCTTTTGCCTGCTTCAGAGAGATGCCCAGAAACGCGTCCTTTCTGAAATTCAGAAATCCGGAGACTTCCCTGGTATCACTCTGGGGTGCCATCACTCGGATCATGGTGGAAGGCAGGGAACCAATCATTTTTTCCCTGTAATACTTTTTCATGGGTTGAAAAAGGCCGGTGGATATGAACACTATCACCAGGGTGAGAAAAAGCCCAATGGAAGAAAAAGCGTTTCTGGCAAAATGTTTTCTGGCAAGATAAATAAATAGATACAGCTTATGCCATGTAAAAATGATTCCGGAAAGAAGAACTTCTTTAAAATTATTCATTTTATGCCAGCCTTTTTTCCTCCGGTTTTTTTTCCGGTGCGTTCCACAAAAACTGATTTTTTTAAATCCAGAATGCGGTCAGATGCTTTCATGATTTCAGCCGAATGGGTAACGCAGATCAGAGTTTTGCCCTCATTTTTTAAATCCAGAAAAATCTGAATCAGTTTTTTTTCCGTTTCCGCGTCCAGGTTTCCGCTGGGTTCATCCAGAAGCAGGACTTTGGGGTTCATCAAAAGGGCTCTGGCCAGGGCTGTTCTCTGGGCTTCACCTCCGGAAATGGAATCCGGTTTGGCCTTCCTGCGGGTTTCAATATTCAATTTACTCATCATCTCCCGGATGGTGTTTTGTTGGATATGCCGCCCGGAAAAATACTGCGGAAACGCAATGTTTTTTTCCACCGTGAGAAAGGGGAGTAACCGGAAATCCTGGAATAAAAAACCAATATTTTTTCTCCGGAAAAAGGGTGCCCAGGCAGGGCGGGAATTTTCAAAAAGATAAGTCCCCGAATCCGGCTTGATGAACCGGGCCAGGATATAGAGCAGGGTGCTTTTTCCGGAGCCGGATTCTCCGGCAATGGAAATGAATTCTCCGGAGTTAACGGCCATGTTCACCTTATCCAGAATTTTTCGGTTTCCGTAGGAAAAACTGATTTCTTTCAATTCAATAATCGTACTCATCATCTATCTCAAATATGGAAATATTTTTGTAAGGTATCTCTTTTCTTGTGTTGTACATACATAAAACTTCTGTCTTATGGTTTGTAAAGATATTAAAAACCAGATTGCTCAAGTGTTCCCGTAGCAGAAAGATTCCCCTTCCATGCGTATCTGTGAAACCAAAGGGTACCCCTGTATGGTTGTTGATTTCGATGTGTCTTTTCAGTCTGTATAGAATTTCTTTTTTCCTCAATGTGCCCTGTGGGTCAATGGTGGCGATGATGATCCAGTCACCGAAAAAACCATACTGGAGTATAAAATAATCTTCTTCCTGTAATATTACTTCCGCATCGGGAATGAGAATATCCCTTTCTTCAATCCTCCTCTGGTATTTATACGTTCCATCTGGATATTTAGCAGATCTCACCAAGGCGTTGCTGGTGACTTCATCCAAAACCAGACGTATCATAGCCTCAGAAACATGTTTTTGTTGTATCATAAAATTGGCAATATGGTTCATCCAGAATATCCTGTCCGCTCCGCTTTTTATGGTGATACTGAAAATTTCCCCATTCCCCGGATTTTCCTGTGGTTTGGTTTCTGTGGGGTAATAAACTTTGATGGATTCAAAATATTTCTGGATACCAAAAATATCATTGGTTAGCAGTTTCAATGCCATTATCTTGATATCCAGCAGATTGAGCTGGCTGTGCTTGGAAATAACCTGGTCAATTTCTTCCTTCTGAATGTATTCTATATATTCGTTAATGTCATAGGATGTGATCAGGGCTGTTTTGATTTCCGGAAGCAGGGATTTGGCCTTCTTAATCAATTCAAACCCATTTTTGTCAGGAAGGTTGATGTCAGAGATGATCAAATCCAGAATAATCCCTTCTTTTCTTTTTGTGGTGATGATCTCCATTGCCCGGGCATAGGATACGGCGGTATACACATCAAACCAGCTCCGGAGATAATCCTGGATGGCAAGCAGAATGGATTCTGCATCCTCCACAATCAGAATTTTATAGCGTTTCACCGGTATTCTCCATAAGCGGAAAGTTGATGGTAAAACGGGTATAGTCTCCCTTGGATTCCACGTCAATGGAACCTTCATGGTCTTCTATGATTTTATGGATATGAAAAAGCCCAATACCGGTTCCGGATTTTGCCCGTTTGGTGGTGAAAAAGGGATCAAAAACACGATGGATGATGGCAGGAGGAATTCCTCCGGCATTGTCAATGATAATCAGCTCCAGCCAGTTACGGTTGTGGAAACGGTTTTTTTCCGCCAGGGTCAGTTTTTTTATCCGAGCCTCTACCCAGATATTCAGAAACAATACCTTTCCGGCATCCTCAAATGCCTCCACGCTGTTTTTGAATAAATTCATAAAAATCGATTCCAAATTGGTTGTATTTCCCATCACAAATATATCTTCCGGCACCAGCCATTCCCAGACTACATTTATCCGGGAATCAGTCAATCTTATTATTCTTTCCAGAGCGGATTCGATAACTGGCTTGATTTTGACAGGGAGAAGACGGAATTTTTTACTGACGGCAACATCTTTAATCTCATCCACAATTTTGGAAAGCTTGTTAACATCTTTTTCCAGCAGAGAGATTTTTTCATTGAAATCCCCCGGAGGGAAGCTGGATGGTTCCCGGCTTCTCATGGTCTGGAGAGTCAGTCTCAGCCCCAGAAGGGGGTTCTGCATGTCATGGGCCACCGTGTGCACCACAGTTCCCAGGGAAATGAGCTTCTCATTTTGCTTCTGTTCATTCTCTTTTTTTTTCATCCAGCTCACATCGTCCATGACAGAGACAATCAGGTATTCTCCGGAAAAACTGCGGATGGCATACTGCTTTTTCTGGAAATATGTTGTTTCCGGAATGGGATTGCCCGGGATTTCTTTTTCAATGATCAGAGAAACCCGGATTTTCTTTCTGTATATTTCTTCCAGAGATGTGTCGTTTTTCAGTATGCAATGTTCGCAGGGGGAATTGAGATTGAATAGGAGCTCATAACAAATCTTTCCATTGATTTTATCTTTCAGGGATAAGCCCGGTAACCCCAGGGTTTTTTCATTGTGATCATAAATACGGTAATTTTCATCCACCAGGAAAACAGCAACATTCAATTCATTGAAGATACTTTTTAATTCCTTTAATTTTGTGAATAATTTTGTGTTCTTGAATTTTTTATATGCCAAAGAAATGACCATTAAATAAAAAAAGCCCCCATGGGGGGCTTTTTTTCTGGTTTCCCTTAGTACTGCAGGGATTTTTTCAGAGTCTGAATGGTGATGGCGTCGGAATCCTTACCGTAGCGTCTGTAAAAATCCTCTGTGAAACGGTAGTTCTTTTCAAAGTACCGCAGGTTTTCCACATAGAATCCTCTTTTAAAATTTACCTGGAGCGGATTGGAAATAGTATTCTGCATATCGGCCACTTTTCCTTCATAAAACTCTCCCAGATCAAATGTTGGTTTGGTTCCAGTATCCCGCAGCTTTTTCAGGTACTCTTCCATTTTTTCTGTACTGGGGGTATTGTTCTTCAATGTCAGGGATCGGATCACAATATCGCCACTTTCATCTGTGGCGGGGGAAGGATCCACTATTACACTGATAGTGGTGAACTTTGTCATGAAGTTATCTTCAATCACTGTTGTTTCAATCTTGCTTAAAGAATCGCCGGAATAATATAACCGCATGGATTTGGTTCTGGTCCCCACACTGGCGTTGGATACATAGGACGCAGGGATAAACGTATAGCTCTCCAGTTCCAGAAAGGTTTCATCTTTAAACTTTTCTGTTTTTTTGGAATCGGTGAAAACCGTATTCCCCGGAGTGAGCTTAATTTCATAATCTTTAAGCTTTATGTAATATTTCAGATCCTCATTCAGCTCTTTTATCCTTTTATCCAGATATTCCCCGGTCTTTTTGAGCTCTTCTGCCTGTTGCTTTTCATTCTTTGATAGTTCATCATCCTGGGCCATTAACCCGGCATTGAAAACCCCGGCCGCCATGAGGATAACCATAATGATTCGTTTGTTTAACATATAACCCACCTTCTCTTTTTGAATTTAAACCAGTATTTCACTACAAATCTTATCGGCACTCTGATTTGTAAACTCAAAAATATTGTCAGAATATTTAACAAAATAAATCTGCCTTATGATAGAACGTTATTCCACTCCGCAGATGCGGGAATTATGGGGTTTGAACCACAAGTTTGAAGTATGGCGAGAAATTGAGATCGCCGGGGTTGCATACTGGAAAAACCAGGGAAGGGTACCGGAAGAGGATTTCCAGCAGATACGGAACAAAGCCTCTTTTACCGTGGAAAGAATTAATCAGATTGAAAATGAAGTCCACCACGATGTCATTGCCTTTTTAACCAATATGGCGGAAAACATTGGGCCGGCGTCCCGGCATGTGCATTTTGGTTTTACCTCGTCCGATGTGGGGGATACTGCCCTGGCTTACATAATCCGGGAAGCAGCACTGCTCATCAAAGACCGTATGGAAGATTTGCTGGAATCCCTCTACGCCCGGGCTCAGGAAACCAGAGATAATATTGTTGTGGGGCGGACCCATGGGATCCACGCTGAGCCCACCACCCTGGGACTGAAGCTTTTGGGATATTATACTGAAACGCTGAGGAATTATGAAAGGCTGCTTCTGGCCATTGAAGATATTTCCTACGGAAAAATATCGGGGGCAGTGGGCACGTATTCCCAGCTTCCGCCAGAGCTGGAGAAATTTGTTCTGGATCAACTGGGGCTGAAGGTGGAGCCCGTTTCCACCCAGGTGATCCCTCGGGATCGCCACGCGTTTTTTCTTTCTGTGCTTTCCCTCATCGCCCAGGGGCTGTCCCGGTTAGCCCAGGAAATTCGTCTTTTACAGAAAACGGAAAGCCGGGAAGTGGAGGAACCTTTCCAGAAAGGCCAGAAGGGATCCAGTGCCATGCCGCATAAGCGGAATCCCATTCTGAGTGAAAGAATCTGCGGTCTGGCACGGGTGATCCAGGGGTATTCCCAGACTGCGTCCATGAACATCGGGTTGTGGCATGAAAGGGACATCTCCCATTCCTCCGCAGAGAGAATTATTCTTCCGGATGCCACCAGCCTCCTGGAATATATGCTGATTAAAATGAAATTTATTGTGGATAAAATGCATATTTATCCATTGAATTCAGAAAAAGTGATCAATGAAACCGGAGGATTGTTGTATTCCTCCCGTGCACTTCTGGTGATCACGGAAGAAATGGAAATCCCTCGGGAGGATGCCTATGCCATTGTACAGGGACATGCGATGGATATCTGGGAAAACCCATCCGGCGGAAACCTGCGCACACGTTTGGAAGGGGATCCCCGCCTCCAAAAGATTTCTCCGGAGAAATGGGACTATGTTTTTGATCCCCGCAGTTTTCTTGTGGAAGTAACCCGGATTTTTGAGCGGGTGGAACCCTTTGTGAAAAGAAAAAGCAATGCACCCGCCTGATTTATCCAACCCCTATCAGGCCATCCGGGAATTGGCGGAAAAACTGCGGAATCCGGACGGAGGATGCCCCTGGGATTTAAAGCAGAATTTCCAGAGTGTGGCTCCAGATATCATAGAAGAAGCCTATGAATTGACAGACGCCATTGATCATTTGGAGGAAAATAAGCCGGAGACCGTGGAGCACTTTAAAGAGGAGCTGGGGGATTTATTGTTCCAAGTGGTTTTTCAGTCCCAGATGGCCACAGAAAAGGGATTGTTCACCTTAGACGACGTTTTGCTGGGCATCACCCAGAAACTGATCCTCCGCCATCCCCATGTTTTTACCAACGAGATATCCCTTTCCCAGTCGGAGGATGTTCTCATGAATTGGGAAAAAATTAAAGCAAGGGAAAGGCAAAAACAGGAGCAGAAAACCGGGAAGGATGAGAAGGGTAGCGGGTTGTTGGGACAGATCCCGGAGTCTCTGCCGGCACTATTCAAGGCACATCGGCTGGGACAGAAAGCCTCCCGTTTCCACTTTGACTGGAATTCTGCACAAGAAGTCTTTGAAAAAGTCAAGGAAGAGATGGAAGAATTACACCGGGAACTGGATCCGCCAAATCCGGATAATCAATCGGCTATGGAAGAGGAGCTGGGGGATGTGCTTTTTACCCTTGCCCAGCTTGCCCGGAAGTATTCATTGAATCCGGAAGAAGTACTCCAAAAAGCCAATAAAAAATTTGTGCAACGGTTTCATATCTGTGAAGACAGTTTACGGGAAAAAATTCGGAAGGGGGAATACCCCAGCACGGAAGAATGGGAGATGGAATGGGAAAAGGCGAAAAAATTGTTGTAAAAACAATTCATTATTCTTCTATATCCCTGATCCCAAAAATGGAGGAAATTTTATGAGAAAAAACTACTTTTTAATGATTCTGGCAATGGCAATGGTATCCCTGCCGGGACTGGAGTCCATGGCTCAGGATGTATCTGCCCGGACAAAAGGGAACGAATCCGGAACGGAAGCTCTGGCGATAGCCACTTTTGTGACCGGTGAGGTCAAGTATAAAAGGGGAAAAGACACCAAAAATGTGAATGTGGGAACTAATTTCTATAAAAACGATACGGTGATCTCCAACCAGGGACGGGTGAACATCCAGGTGGGTCCCAACGCCATCATCCAGTTATCACCGTACAGTTCCATCAACCTGGCGGAGTTATTTGAAAGCGGCGACCGCCAAAATATTGAAATTCTGGTGAACAGTGGACGGATTTATTCCAAGATTGTTCAGAAGCTGCAGAAGGGGAGCACCTATCGTATTTATACTAATACCCACACGGCAGGGGTTCGCGGTACGGAATTTTTGTTCAGCCAGCCGGCGAAAAACGAAAAAAAGCATGAAGATTCCGATGTCCCCGCCGGTGTTTTTGTGAATGAGGGCAAGGTGATTGTACGGGCGGAAGGAGAAAACCTGACCGATGAGCAAAAAAAGGAAACAGTATTAAACCCCAAAGAACAGGTTCTGGTAACCACTAATGGTTTTAAAAAGGAGATTCTCCAGAAGTTCATTGACAAAAAAATGGAAATCTTTAAAAAACTCGATGTCATGAAAGAAGAAAACTACAAAATGTTAAAGGATCAGAAAGAGAGAAACCGGGAGATGATGAAAAAAATCCGGGGTTATTAATCTTCGTATAAAATCCGGTACACCGGGTAGTTATATCCGGTGTATTGGACATAAAAATAGGTTTCCAATCGAGGAATTTGTTCAAAGAAGTCGTTTTTATCCAATGCGGTGGTTTTCTTTTCCAGGTGGGAGACAAAATTGGGTCCTCCATTATACGCTGCTGCCGCTTTCCGGAAATCACCGCTAAACCAATGGAGCATATCGGCAAAAAAACGGCTCCCTATCCGGACGTTATGCTCAGGGTTAAATAAATCCATATTGGGGATTTTCTCTTTTTTGTTGATTAATTTGGCGGTGGATGGAATGAGTTGCAGAAGTCCCTGTGCATTGGAGGAGGAACGGGCCCTCTCCCAAAATCCGGATTCCTGCCTCATGATTGCGTAAAGCATGTATGGATCCATAGTATATTTTTCCGCATAAAAAGAGACCCGGCTCAGATATGGACGCGGAAAAAGGATTTCCCGTGCGAATGTGTTCATGGAATAGGGATTGATGGAATATTTCTTCAATATCAGGTATTCCTTGGCCGATTGGTATGCCAGATATGGGTATTTCACTTTCCGGGCAAGGGAAATCAAAGCAAGGTGTCTTTGGGCAGGGGATAGCTCTTTCATGTAATCCATGCCACGGGAGTATTCTCCAATTAACAGAAAAAAAAGGCCGGTTTTGTGTTTCCCGCTCAAAGAATTTTCCACGGTGGAGACATCCTTTTCCATTTGCGTCCAGAAGGAATCCACGGAGTGGGGAATTTTTTCCGCCCCCAGCTTCTCAGCTTTTTCCAGTGCCAGGATCCCATAGTATTCATTCGGGTGGTTCCAAAAGAAATTCCGGTACTTTCTGGCCTGTTCCCGGGTATCTTTTTTTTGTGTATTTTCTTCCGCTAAAATCCGGTACCAGTCTGCCCGAGCGGAATAATAGGAATTTTCTGCAGGAACCGCCTGGAAACAGCTCCTGCTTCTGGAATAATCCCCGGTACGGTGGTAATGGACGCATTGATCCGAATAAATTTTGGATACATTCAGGTTTCCCGGATTGTTCCGCAGAAAATCGTAGGAATACCTCAGGAGATCTTCCGGTGCACAACTGGAGTGGGAACAGGATAAAACGCAGAGATAGGAAATCCTGTCCGTGGTGTATCCATTTTTTTTCTGCAGGGAGATAATATCCCCATAAGCGGAAGCGGAATACAGTTTTTCCGCCAATAGCTGAAAAATCGCCGCTTTTTCCGCAGGGTTCAGCCGGGAAGAGTTTAACAAATCCAGCCACTTGTCCCGCTCCAGGGTATTGCGGGCGGAAAAGGCGGGAAGATAGTATTTTAGATAGAAATATTGTCCTTTTGCGGAAAGATCGGAAAAGGGAATGGTCAGGGAGCCAAAGAATTGCTCCGGCTTTTTTCCAGAATACGGGAATAAAAGCAGAGTATCTTCCGCATGAAGGCCGCCCATATTTTTCAGCCTCCATGCTGCTTCTGCCCGAATCCATTGGTATGGATAATTGATTATTATTTTCCGGTAATTATCTTTTGCTTTTTCCGGAGAAGATTTTTCCAGATACTGCGTTAGATAATACAGATAGATGGTTTTATTCCATTTCTGGTACAGAGCACGAAAAAGTATTTCCGATTTTATTGGATTTGTCTTCTGGTATATCCGGGCACGCAGATATTCCCGTTTTTCCCGGAGGGGATCCTCCGGCGGTGCTAATTTTCCGGAACTATCCAGAATGGTCAGGGCATCCTCATCTTTCTGGATTTTCCAAGCGGAATATGCGAGTTCATACATGGCTTCCGGAAAAAGCGGAGTGAGGGTGAGTTTTTCACCGGACATCTTTTTCAGGGATAAAGGGATGATCTTCAACTGGTTAGAGCGGTTCAGGGAATACATCTGCTCCAGAAGGGAATCCCCTTTTTTATGGAATGCCGCAAAATAGAAGAAAAAAACGGATTCCCGGTAATTTTCTTTTTGCTGGAGAAGCAATCCCGCCGTAAACGCTTCCAGATAGGTCAGCTTACCGGGATTTTTCCGTGCATATTCTATGAATTTATATTTGTCTCCCAGATTTTTCATCTGGACAAAGGTTTCCAGAGAATCATAGTCTTTCCAGTCGATGGCGGAAGCCGGATGGGTGCAGCCATGGAGAATAAATAAAATAACCATGCAAAAAGGAAAAAATACTCGATGGATGGTACAGAGTTTGGATTTTGCCACATGGCATTTCTGAATGACTTATCGTACCATCTATCACAAAAAGAAACGGATCCCGTACGCATCATGGAAAAAACCCTATCAACCATCCGGGAGAAAAATCCCGAATACTATGCATTTATCCATGTGGATGAGGATCTCATGATGCAGAAGGCACAGGAATCCCAGAAAAGAAGAGAGGCCGGAAAGGCACTTTCTGATCTGGATGGAATTCCCATCGGCATCAAAGACAATATTCTTCGCAAAGGTGAAGTGGCGGAATGTGCTTCCCGGATTCTGGCGGGATTCCGCTCTCCCTACAGTGCCACCGTCATTGAAAAACTGGAGAGAGCCGGCATGATTCCTGTGGGCCGCACCAATATGGATGAATTTGCTATGGGTTCCTCCACGGAAAATTCCGCTCTGGGCATCACCCACAATGGCGTGGACAAAGAGTATGCTCCCGGTGGCTCCTCCGGTGGTTCTGCGGTGGCCGTGGCTACGGGTATGTTGCCGGTGGCCTTGGGTTCGGATACCGGTGGTTCCATCCGCCAGCCTGCATCCTTTAACGGAGTGGTGGGGTTGAAACCCACATACGGGTCTGTTTCCCGCTACGGTCTGGTGGCGTTTGCGAGCAGTCTGGACCAGATTGGCCCTTTTGCGAAAACCGTGGAGGACGCCCAAATCATCTATGATATTATTTCCGGATATGATCCCAGAGACACCACCAGCGTTCAGCCAGAACTTAAAGAAAAAATGGAAGATGAACTAAGGAAATATCCTCCGGAAAAAATGAAAATAGCTATTCCAGAAAATTTGTTAGAGAATGTTTCTGGGGAAGTGAAAAAATCTTTTTTCCAGGTGGTGGACTTTCTGGAAAGGGAAATTCTGGAAAATAAAATTGACAGAATCCGAATGGAAGCCAGTGAGCTTTCCACCCCGGTATATTATATCACCGCCACCAGCGAGGCCTCTGCAAATCTGGCACGCTTTGACGGAATCCGATATGGTAAAAGAGAAGCGGGGGATTCCCTGATCTCCGTATATGAAAACTCCCGGACAAAGGGTTTTGGAAAAGAGGTGAAACGCAGAATCCTTCTGGGGACCTATGCTCTGTCCTCTGGATATTATGACGCTTATTACGGAAAAGCACAGAAAGTGCGTGCCATGATCCACCGGGAATATATGGAAATATTCCGGAAATATGATGCCGTTCTGATGCCCGTAGCACCGGATGTCCCGTTTAAACTGGGAGAGAAAATCCATGATCCGGTTTCCATGTATCTGGCCGATGTGCTCACCACCGGAGCGTCCCTGGCGGGAATTCCCGCTTTATCCGTTCCCGGACCGGCAGAAAGACTGCCCATTGGTGTGCAGATTCAGGGGACGTTTTTTTCAGAAAATTCTCTCTTCGCACTGGGGAAAATAATAGAAAAGAAATTTTCTGCGGGATAAATACAGATTTACGGAAAATTAATAATCGGACGAGGTGAATTTACGGATATTATCTCCCAGAATGTTATAGGATAACACCACCAGAAAAATAAAAAATCCGGGGAAAAAGGTCATCCACCACGCAAAATCCATATAGGGCTGGGATGCGTTCAGAATTTGTCCCCAGGAAGGTTCCGGCGGCTGCACACCAATCCCCAGAAAGCTGAGCGAGCTCTCAAAAAGAACAGCAGAAGCAATCCCAAAGGCCGCCATGACTGTCACCGGAGCCAGGGAATTAGGCAGGATATGCACCACAATCAGCCGCAGATGGGATGCACCGGCGGACCGGGATGCGTGCACAAAATCATAGTTTTTCCGCTTCAGAAATTCCCCCCGGATGACCCGTGCGGTGGAAGTCCAGCCGGTGAGTCCAATGACCACCATGATATTGAATAAAGACGGTTTTGTGATGGCCAGAACAGCCATGATGAGGATGAGGGTGGGAAACACAATGACGATCTCAATGATCCGGCTCAAAAAGGTATCCACCCATCCGCCAAAATATCCAGCCACAGAACCGATGATGATCCCGAACGCAAGGGAAATACCCACCGCCACCAGACCAATCAACATGGAATTTTTTGCTCCGTGAACCATGCGGGAAGCCACATCCCGTCCCAGCTCATCCGTGCCCATAATATTCCCGAATTTTCCCCAGGACGGCGGGGTCAGGATGATGCTCAGATCTTTTTCATAGGGAGAATGGGGGATCACGGGGAAAAGAGCGGATATTTTTCCGGCGGCTGCCCATTCTTTATAATGCTTTTCATGGATGGATGTATCTTCATTCCAGAAGGAATTCCATAAAGGGGAAACCGGCAGGGTGTTTTGGGTTTTATTTTCCCAAATCAGCAATGGATATCCGCTGGCAATAAAAGGGGAAAACAAGGCAAGGAGCAGAAAAAAGACAATCACCCCAAAGGAAAAAATGGAAATTTTATCTGCCAGTAAAACCCTGAAGAATCTTGTTTTCATAAAGTGTCTTTTTTATCGAAGCTGATACGCGGATCTATGAGGGTGTACACAATATCCGTTATCAGGATCCCGATCATGGTGAGAACTCCGGATATGGCCACCACTGCGATGATGACGGTTTCATCATTGGTGTAAATACTCTCATAGGCCAGCTTCCCCATCCCTGGTATGGAAAAAATTTTTTCAATGATCACACTACCCCCAAACAAAGACGGGAGGAGCCCAGCCATTAATGTGACAATGGGTATCAGGCTGTTTTTCATGGTGTGCACAAAGATGATATTTTTACTGGAGAGACCTTTCGCCCGGGCAAATTTAATATATTCGGATTTGTATGCTTCCAGAAAGGAGCTTTTCATGAATTTGGATAGAAAGGCAAAGGAACCATAAACGGAGACCACCACGGGCAGAAAAAGATGCCAGGCAATATCCATCAGTTTTTCCAAGGGGTTAAACTCTTCATAGGCATCACTGCTCCAGCCGCCCAGGGGAAAATAATCCAGAAAATCCCCCCCCGCCAGATACCGTATGAGGATGAGGGCAACCCAGAATACGGGCAGGGAATACAGTAAATACAGAATGAACGTAACCACCCTGTCCATGCGGGTTCCATCCCTTATGCCAGAATATATCCCCAGCGGAATGGAGATGACATAAACAAGGAAAATGGTCACAAAATTCAGGATGAGTGTATAAGGGAGGGCTTCTTTTATTTTATCCGAAACCGGTCTCTGGTCAATGCGGCTGATATTAAAATCAAAGGTGAGGATATTTTTCCACATGTACCCATACTGGACATAGATGGGTTTGTCATAGCCATAGTATTTTCGCAACTGCTCAACATATTGACGGGCGGCAGAGCCGGCTTTCATCCCTTCCGCTCCCAGCATCTGGGTCTGGATGGGGTCCGGCCGCATTTTGGTCAGCAGAAAGGTGACAGTCACGATTCCGATGAATGTTGGAATCATCCAGAGAATTCTTTTTAAAGTGTAATAGCTGAAAATACCGCCCACAACGAATCGTTATTTTCTTTCACTGGATGTCAAACATATTATCAGGACAACTGGGCTTTTCTTTCCTCTGCCAATTTTTGGATGGTCACTTTAAAATCCGGGAATTTATCCAGAACCCTGTCAAAAGTTCCTTTCTCCAGCCGGTAAAGGTCACAGTATTCTGCAGCCCGGATGCTGGCTGTACGAGGCTGGCTCAGAAGCAGGGCAATTTCCCCAAAAAACTGTCCTGTTGTCAGGTGAGCATAGACAGTTTTTCCATCATCGGAGACCACTTGCACGGAACCGCTGCTGATAAAATACATATCGTCCCCATGTTCTCCTTTGGTAAAAATATAGTCACCGGGGGTAAACACAACAGGTTCCAGATTCAAAATAATTTCCTTGATAAGATCCTCGGAGGCACCTTTGAACAGAGGCACTTTTTGTATGATCTCCTGGTTCAGAAACAGGGAGACCTGCACTTTCAGAGGATGGGGCAGATCTTCCAGAACAGAGGATTCGTCATATCCACGGCGGCTGGCCCAAAGATATTTATAATAGCTGTTGATGCGGTTCTGCATATCCGGCGGAATGTCACGGTACTTCATAAATGTCCCGATCTTTTCCATTTTTTCCTGAAACTGGGATTTGGCAATGTCGATATTGGCAATCAGGTTGGCGATATTCGCAATGATAAAACCATACATACCCGCACCAATGATCTCGATAAATATGGCGTAAATAATCTGGATATTGGTTTTGGGCGTAATGTCTCCATATCCAATGGTGGTGATGGTGGTGACAGTCCAGTAAAAAGAACGGACATAACTGT
The DNA here is from genome assembly GCA_020721865.1 of Leptospira biflexa. GTDB lineage: Bacteria > Spirochaetota > Leptospiria > Turneriellales > DYLW01 > DYLW01. Next base: position 52,141 of record DYLW01000003.1, read on the forward strand.
CCAATAAAGTCATTTCTTTGTCGAACTCATTCAGAAAAACCCATCCACTGGAGATAAAATGGGACGCCAGAACCACCCAGAAAATCAAAGCCAGCAACCGCATAATACTGGGATTGATCACATTGGAGCGACGGATTCTGGCAATGATGGAATTGATACGGATCAATTTTAACAAACGTATCGCCCGGAAAACCCGGTAGTGGTTGGCAAAAACTATTTCCAGAATGGTATCAAAGGGTATGGATGCAATCACATCGCTCCATATCCATTTTTCCAGATAATCCGGATTTTCCGCTTTTTCATCATATTTGGGGAGAAGTTTTTCCTTGCGGACAGTATAGATTATCATGAGTACATCCAGAATGTAGAAAAAACTGGCTATATAATCTGTCATGGCAAAAAAACCTGTGGAGGGGATGGAAAAAACCACCAGAAGGGGGGCTTCAATCACCGTGTAAACAGTGAGCAGAAGAATAACGGTATCCCATAAATTTTTAAACAGATAAAATCTTTTGTTCATTCTATGATCCTTGTAATAATATCGGCCAATGGAATATCTTTTGTTGAGGTAAAAAATGGTGAGGAGTATGCCCAAGAGGTTTTGATAATTTAAGTTTGACCGTATACTCCACCGATGATAAATCCAGATTCCGGGGGATTTTCCCCCGGCTTCTGGCCATACGCAAATAGTTGCCGATCCCGTATTTTTTTATATCTTCATTTAAAAGGAAAATATGCAAAAAGCATTACTCATCACTGTCGCAATTCTGGGAATGATCCAGTGCCATGAAACCACGAACGTGGATGAATGTGACCAGCGTTCGGGGCGGGTGATTGGGGGTTTTCACTATGTATCCGGGGATTTTATAGCAGAGGATGGAAACTGGGATTATTCCAAATGGGGAGAATACCTGCGGGACAAGAGTAGCTACCAGCCGGACTATGGGTGTATTCCCGTGAAAAAGCAAAAGAGTCTGGAAGAGGTTATTGAAGATACGGAACGGAAGCTTTATGCAAGATAAAAATCAGAGAAAATATGTTTTTTCCTTGCCATTGCAGGATAAGGATTCATGGTGTCTTAATATCGCGTGAAGAGGTACCAATGAACATTTCGGTTTATGAGGGGAAGGGTTACAAAGCAATACTGCTAAAAGGCAGTCTGGATATGTATACCGCTCTGGAATTAAAAAACAAAGTGGACGGCTTGAACTTTGTTCAGAGCGAGACAATGATTCTGGATTTGAATGAAATCAGCTATGTGGACTCCAGCGGTATTGGAACACTTATAAAAATAGTCAACCAGCTCAAAGAGAATAAAGTGGCCTTTTATCTGACCGGGTTAAAGCCCATGATTGAAAAGATATTTAAAGTAGCTGGATTGATGAATTATTTTTCCATCCTGTCCGAGGATGATTATAAAAAAAATTATCCCCATGCGTAGCTCATCGTAAAATGCGGCATGGGATCCACATCGCCAGAATCAGCTTTTTTTTGGTAGCGGGCGGATATCTCTTTTTTCCCATTGTTTTGAAATACCAAGAAGGTGAATCCTTCGCAAATGAAGGCAGTTTCTTTTTCCGCAAGGAGAGAGAAAAAACATATCCGGAAAAACGGCAGGTCATCCGCATAGAAAAAAACCAGAATCCGGATGCCATTGCTCTGTCAGAAAAAGATAAAAAAAGAATATTTTCCTATAATCCATTTTCTGAAGATGATATGGATATTTTTGGAACGGAGGAAGGGGATTTCTCTTTTTCTGAGAAAAAATTTAATCGCTACCAGAGGATGGAAGATCTCCGGGAAGTGGAAGGAATACCGGAAGACCGGGGTTTTGGTGTGGACTATGGCACGGTAAAGCTGCGGGTGTACGGAAATGCCAATATCAAAGCCAGTTACGGGGATTCTTGGTATGTGTCCGATAAAGACCGCCAGAGTGATACCACGGATGCCACTTCTGATGCTGTCTCCCAGGGGTTTGATCTGAACATGGACATGAAATTATCCATAAAAGGAAAAATCGGCAAGAAAATCACCATTGACGTGGATTATGATAAACATGACAACACCACGGAAAACACATTTCAGGTTCAATACAAAGCCCTGCGGAAAAAAGAATTTGTGCAGGAAGTCACGGTGGGGAATATTGACCTCCAGTTTCCGCGTTCCGAATTTGCCGTTTTTGAACAGAAATCCAAAAAAACTCTGGGGCTGGAATCCAAAATGCAGCGGGGAAAACTCCAGTTCCACACCATCGCCACGCTCACGCAGGGACAGACCGCCATCGACCGGTTTTCTGGTAGCACCCGCCAGAGTTCGTCCCGGGTTGGGGAATACCAGTTTCAGAACCGGAAATATTACCAGTTGGAGCCATATCTTTTTTATAACGATGGTTGTTCCCCCGCCATCAACGCTGCTTCCTATGACCGTTCCAACATAAATTCCCTGGCGGTTTTCACTTCCAAAGTGGATAACCCCTCCGGTTTTGTTCCTTCCTCTGTGGGCATAACTTCCGGCAGTCTCCAAATCTGGCTGGATGACAGAAATCCGCAGAATGATTCCATGTACGGAGCCGTTCCGTATTCTCCCAATGGAAAAGATCTGGGAAATTACCATCTCCTGCGAGAAGGGATGGACTACTTTTTCAACCCCACATCGGGACGGATTGTTTTTACCCGTTATATCCAGGACAGCTACCGGATTTTTGTGTATTATGAACGGGCATTGGGAAGCTGCGATCCGGCAACCATTCCCTACGGTGGCGGTTACCGGGTTTTTATTAAATGGGATACCGCCTTGCAGGAAGACCAGAATGAAGATGGCACCGGCGATGTGGTGATCATAGATGACGGAAAACTGAATCTGGATGTGTATGAGGTGAGGGGGGTTTATTCCATTGGCTCTCAGGAAATTGAAGAAGGGGGTTTCCGTTTCTCTCTGATGAATATTAACGGAGAGACGGTTTCCTCCCTCACGGATTTGGGGAATTATTATATTGATTATCAGTCCGGAACCATCGCATTTTCCCTGAGAGAACCCTATAAACAGCTCAAAAACGGAGCCGATTTTTATCTCTCCAGTACGGCCATTGACTCTATCTATACGGAACGGCAACCAGGTTATGTGGCGGAAAACTCCGGGGTTCAGATGCGTTTTGATTATACGCAGAATGTGCGGGATTTGAAACTTTCCCATGGAAATATATTAAAAAATTCTGTCATTGTAAAAGTGGATGGTCAGGAGGTGCCGCCTTCGCTTTATTTTGTGGATTTTAATACGGGTTATTTTTCGTTCCAGGATCCTAACAATCCCATTATTGGGCCGGGAACATCCATTGAAATTTCCTATGAGTACTCCCCTTTTGGTACGTCCAACCGGGGGTATATTCTGGGCGTCCGGAGTGATTATGAGGCAAACCGGAATATTCAGTTTGGGAGCACCATTTTATATAACGGCCAATTTGAGGAATCCTCCGCTCCGTTCATTGGCAGTGAACCCGCATCCCGGATGATTCTGGAAGGGGATATGACCATGAAGTTTTCCCCGGAGAAACTCACCCGGATGGTGAATAATATTCCCGGAGTGGAAACAGAGATGTTGCCGTTTCGGTTTGAAGGATACGGGGAATACGCAACAAGTTTTTATAATCCCAATACTTTTGGATACGCCCTCATTGATGATATGGAATCTTCGGAGGAATACATTGATGTGGAAATTTCAGATAAGGACTGGATTCTGGGGGCCAGGCCGGGAACTCTGGGCGGTGCCACTGTCTGCTCTCGTGTCCCGCTCTATTATCGGTATTACCGGGATCCGGGGGATTTCACCCGTGGTCTTCTGGGATTTGATTCCGGTGCTTTTGCGTCCCCGGACTATGAAACCCTATCCGGTCCGTACAACGTGGCGGAGGGGCATCTGGATTCCAGCCAGGTGAATTCCTCCAACGCGGAAAAACAGGTTTCCCTGGTGATGGATTTTGATTTTTCCAAAAACGCTTCTGGGGGGACAAAGTATGCGTCCATTGTAACCCGGAATTTTGCTTCTGCCGGTATGGATTTTTCCGCCGTGCAATACCTGGAGTATGATGTGATGCTGCGGGATCCTGTTTCTCTGGGAGGGGGCGTCCGGATTTATTTTGAGATGGGGACCGTGAATGAGGATTCTGACGAAGACGGGATTTTTGACAGCGAAGACACCGGTTTTGACGGGCAGCTCTGTGACAAGGATGGGGATGGGGTGGCGGAATCTCTCTGTGATGAGGGGGAAAAAAACTATAGCATTGATATTATCCGCTCCACTGGTTTTTCCGAAGACCGGGGATATGCTTTTACCCCCACGGGTTGTTCCGGGATGAACAGTGTGGTGGGGGCGGGTCCGGATGTGGGCGGTTCCTATGCCACCAAGGGAAACGGGGTTTTGGATACGGAAGATTTGGACAGAGATGGAAAAATGAATACGCTGGAATCTGTGGTGACCATTGGGAATGACGGCACCCCCTATCTTTACTATGACAAAGGAAGCAATCTGATCACATCGGCGGGATGGCATCATGTGCGGGTCTATTTTTCTCCATCCGGAATGTCAGAAGCCCAGAAAACGGCACTCCGCTCTGTCCGCAGTATCCGGATTTATCTTGTGCCGGAGGTGGGATCGGAAAACGGTGCTGGAAAAATCATGTTTGATTCCATCCGGTTTTCCGGCTCCAAATGGCGTTCCACAAAGACCAGACAGACCGCCGCTCCCGGATTTACAGAAAATGAGAATCCCCGGATATTCCGGATTGCCATGATAGATAATTTTGTCTCCAAGGATGAATACGGCCCGGAATCCTATCTTTCTAAAGAACGTACTACCTATGAGCTGTTACATGGTAAAAAAACCAACACGGAATATGCCCGTATCCGGGAGGCCGCACTCAAAATGGAGTACACCCTGGACTATGGCGGAACAACCTATGACATGGCCATTGCCCGTCGGGTATTCCTGCGTAAAATGGATTTGTCCTATTATAAAAATATGAATATGTGGGTGAACTACCGCAATTTAACCGGAATGGGGCAGTATCTGGTTTTCCGTCTGGGATCCAGTGAAGAAGATTATTATGAATACCGCAGTGGCGTGGATTCTTCCGGGTGGCAGAAACTTACATGGGAAATCAAAAAACCCCATTCTTCTTCCGGAAAGGTAAACCTCAAACAGATTTCTGTGATGTCCCTGGGCATTGCTACGGATACTCCGCGTCCGGAAACCGGGACAGTCTGGATCAATGATCTCTACGTTTCCGAACCCCAGATAATTTCTGACGATGCGTATAAATATGAAGCGATGGTAAAAATGATCCGTCCTGCGTTTAAAACCAAAAGCGGTATTCCCATTCTCTCCGGTTTGGAATCCACCTATCGCCACCGGAATAAAGGCCAGCGGTTTGCTACCATCGGCCAGACAGAAAATTACATGGAGGAAGACCGTAAGGAATGGATGATCCAGTCCGATATTCTTCCCGGCTGGCATGGGGATTACCGCTTGCTGTTGGAAAATGTGAATTCTGATCCGGAGCAGGAAGTGGCGTTGTTATCCCAGAAAGGAAATTCCTCCACTGTCCAGCATTCCACATCGCACCGGGTTCAGTTCAAGAATCCATACGCACCGGTGTTCACTGCTACTTATACCCACCGGGATTTTCTGAACGAAAGAGAGGAAATGTCAGAGAATTCCTTTGGCGACGAAGAGAAAAAAAGTTTTTCCCTCCAGGAAAAAACCCAGTCTCCCACTCTGGCGGTGACAGAGAACCTGCCACCCATCGGGCGGAGCAAAGTTTCCTATAGTGTCAAGACTTCGTCCAGCTTTTACCAGAAAAGGGAAGTGAATTCTATTTATAAAAATGAGCTTCTCACCACCAATGAAATAAAAAAAGAAAAAGAACAAAAAGATAATGCGGAGGCGTCCCTCCGGTATTCCATTGGGGGTTTTGAACTGGTTCCCGCCTATATGCACAACAAGACAATTCTTCTGGAAAAAAATTATACGGATACAGTGAACCAAAAGGCAATTGCCGGGGATTTCTATTTTCCCTGGATTGAAAAACCCTCCGATTTCCGGTACCGTCAGAGAGTGACCGGCTATGATCTGGATACCAGCTATACAGATCTTTTGTGGTTTTCCCCCGCTTTGAAATTTTCCGCCCGGTATCAGGAAAACTCCTTTCAGGACAATCTGCTGACATATAATAAAGATAAATTCCAGAGATTGAAAAGTCCATCCACCACGGCATCCTCTTCTTTTTCCACCCCATTTCTGATTCAGAAAATTGTTAAAAATGATATCCTGAAGTCTGTCCAGTATAACTTTTCCCGTGAAATCACATTGAATGAATCTTCCGTGCCGTTCACGGAAAAAACCGGGGTTTACGATGATCCCTATGGATTGAGCCGGACACTGCCACCTTTAATGGGCAGGGCTTATAATCTGGGTGGATTTCCATTCTGGTATCACTTCCAATCGGGGAGTGGGGTGAAGCGGAATAACTTCTCCAAAGCCAGGGATTACGTTCGGGCGGAGCAGATGCCGTTGTTAAGGGAAATCGGTTATGAAGACGCATATCTGAATTATGCCAATAATATCAACCTCCGGGAAAACATGGCGTTGAATACCACCTGGAATTTTTATGAACCCCTGCTGCTCCGTCTGAATGGCCGGCTGGGACAGAATGTGCAAAGACCGAACATTGATGCTTTGCCCATCCAGACGGCGAACTGGGGGACTTCTGTTTTACAGGGATACAATTTGATGAAAATGTTCGATTTCTGGTATTTTAAAAATAAAACCCACCATACCTCATCTCTGGATATTAATTATAATTTTGACCGGAGTATGAGGGTTACGGAAAATATCCGGGAAGACCGCCATAATCCGCTGGCAACGCTGACCTTTGGGTGGTTTTCCTCCTCCAAATATTCCAGTATTTCCCTCACCTATGGATATCTCCTGCGGTATTATACCCGGGAGTATTATATCTCTCCGGAAGATCCGGCTGAGGATTTGGCCATTCTGAATCAGATCACCGGTTCCGATAACATTGACCAGAGCGATATTTCCCATGAGGCCGCTATTGCCTATAAAACCGAGTGGATTTTTCTGAAGAATGGGATGCAGAATCTCACCGGACTGGTTCTGCGTTCCAATCCCAAATATACCATTCGGTTGAGTGCGGCGTTTAATCGCTATGAATATGACCTTACGGAGCTGTTAACCCAGAAAGCAAAAGATCAGTACATTTTATATCAGAATGTGGATATGAACCTCCACGCCAATGTGACCGGTGGTACGGATTTGAAGCTGGTTTATGATGTTTTCCGGAATGCCAATAACAATGAATCTTCGCAGGAAATATTTTCTTTTATGATTTCCATTTATGCGAAAATTCTATTCTGAAACATTACTCCCCAATGATTCCTTTTTCTAACATGGTGATCATATAGCGGGTTTTTTCTTCCAGCTTTTCAAATACTTCCCGGTCAATGGAATTTTCCGACTTTTTCTTTAACTGGAAAACTTCATCGGCCAGGTTTAACGCAACCAGAAGGGCTCTCTGGGCAAGATCAGAGGAGGGAGCAAACTCTTTAATCTCTTCCAGGCGATGATCCACATACTTTGCCAGATTGTGCATGTATTCTGGATTCAGATCGCCTTTCAGTGTGTATTTCCTGCCCGCGAGCTCTACTTTGGTTCGGGAAACAACTTCGTTCTTATTTTCCATGATAAGGAATTATTTTTTTTCTTCTTTCATTTCCTCTTCAACAATCAAGAAATCATCCTCTTCATCTTCATCGAATACACCCAGAACATCGTCATCGTCATCAATAATAATTTCATCTTCTTCCTGGGATGGTGGTTCGGCGGATGCTTTGCTGGCTTTTTCATCCTCATCTTCAATGATTATTTCATCTTCGTCATCTTCCAGAAGGACAATCTCTTCATCATCCTCTTCCTCTGTGGCGGCTTCCGGGGTTTCTTCTTCCACCAGTTTTGGTTTATCTTTGCTGGAAGCTATTGCTGCTCCAGCTACCACACCTGCTCCTGCAGCAGCTATTGCCGGTGCTGGACTGGTTTCTTTCTTATCTTCTGTTTTTTTTTCAGAAGGGATTGGTTCTACTTCCTTGGGTGTTGAAGATCCCCCATCCTTGAGGTGATCCAGTTTGGCAATGATGGAAAGAATTCTGGTTTCCAGTTCCCCTTCTTTTGACTTGAGTTTTTCCAGCTCCTGTGTTGCTTCCTGTAGCTGATCCTGAAGTTTCTGGGCTAATCTTTCTTTTTCTTCAGCGGTTAATTTCAGTTGATCATTATCTGCCTTGAGTTTGTCCGCCTGGGATTCCAGTTGGGCGTTTTCCACGCGTAAATCTGATATTAATTCCAGTGCTTTGACAATTTTACCTTCTAATTGTTCTAATTGGTCCATAGTAATCATAGTAGTTTGCTCCTTGGTTCATATTTTATTATCTGTGGTCTATGTGACAACTAATTTTTCTTTAATTCTCTATTTTTCTCCCATGGAAAAGCACTGCGTTGCTCCTCGAAGTCGACAGGTTGAGGGTTTTTCCGGAGAATTGCCCGGGAATTGTGCTCAGAGGGGGACTTGAACCCCCACAAGGTTGCCCTCACATGAACCTGAATCATGCGCGTCTACCAATTCCGCCACCTAAGCTCATCGCCATCCTTTCAATGGTTTTTAACATGTAAATAAAATAATCCTCTGGGGATGGGGTTTGGAAAAAATAATTCAGCGAAAAAGGTTCTTTCAGACAATAAAAATATTTTATTTTCCCTTACTTTCATAGTTCAAACGGAATTCCCGTACTCCATTCAAAATGGGGAATTTTATTGACATGGCCGATGGGTTTTGCATAAAAATTTGTGCTTCCGGAAGAATACACGAATGTGATACCAGATTCCAACCATTATTTTTGGGAAGAATATGAAAATATATATCTGGGATTTTTGCCCTGGGATGCAGACACTTACTTGCAAAGCCAGTGGGGTTTTTCCGCTGTTTTCATCGAGAAAAAGTCATTCAACGTGTATCGCTTTCTTCCAGAATGGGAGATTTTTCAAAAGAATGGGGACTTTTATCCGTTGCCCATGAATTGGGGGATTATACGTGTCCATCCTCCGGTGGATTTCAGCACCGCACGTTTTGTTATTAATACCGATGATAAAAAGGTGACTGTTTATGAGCCAGAGTATGTCATGGGAGACAAAAATATATATCCCACCATAGAGCAGAGAGTATCTCTGGAGAAAATACCCCTGTCCCTCAGGAAACTGGTGGCAGGTTTTCCCTCTGCCCAATGGGTGGTTCTGGATGCGGTAAAACTGATTCCGGAAATGGAAGAATTTCTCCGCTTGGATCTGCAAAACAATAAACAGAATTACCTGATTTTTCTATGGAAAATGGCCGGGATTCATCTTCGTGATACAGAACAGAGGATTTCTTTGCACAAAAAAATCATGCACAGGAAGAGAGCTCTTCTCATGGAGGAATTCTTGGGCATCCGGATTGCCCCTGGGTTTTTAAACGTTTTTGGGAGGATAATGCCACCTGTGTACAGGAATGATGCAATCCGGTTGCTCACCTTACTGGATGATCCTCTCCGGGGTAAAATACTGCGGCACCAGAAAAACCTGAGCATCCATTTTCTGGAGATTCTTTCCGCTTTGCCGGATTGGATGGCCACGCCGGCGGTGGTGGAGGCTCTTCTGGAAGCACAGGAGAAACAACTGGACTTGAAGACAATTATTCCTCCATCCTTAATGAATATTCCCAAAGAACTGGATAATCCTCAATACCGCAATTCCATTTTTCATTCATTTCAAAAAATAAAAAGCCTGTCTCATTTGGAAAGGCAGATCCACCGGTGGACACAGAAAATCAGTCTGGACATACATTTCCCCGATCCGCCTCTGGGATCCTCTAACCTCCTCTCTCCCATCTGGGACGGACGCAGTCTGCATCGGGAAGGACAGTACATGCAAAATTGTGTGGCCGGCTATGCCCCCGATATTTTGGATGGGCGATGCTATTTTTATCACTGGTATAAAAAACCCAAAAGCTACGCATCGGTTTTGTATGTTCTGGATGTGGAGGAAGCCGAATGGGTGCTCGATGAAATGCTCGGCTTTGATAACAAACATCTCAGCGTGAAAACCGCTACAAATATCTTTCGGGAATCCGCCCGCATTCACCCACAGAAAAGGCTATTTCTGGGAAGATTTCATGTTGTTGGAACCCAGTATTATGACGCGAAAAAAACCATCCGCGAAATCACCGGAAAAGAAACAGTGAGTTTTCTCCGGGAGCCCAAGAATTCCTATGATAAAAAAGCCGTGGCCTTGTATTATAAAACCCTTAAATTGGGATATATTCCCAGTGGGAATAATACAATTTTGGCCATGCTTCTGGATGCAAAAGCGGAGATTTCTGGTGTCTTGGCCGATGTGCGGATAAAATCCAGAGGGATTACGGCGATTGATGTCCTTGCATATCTCATCCACCGGGATTCATAGATTTCAGAAATAATTCATCGGACGGGGAAAGATTATGGAGAATCCAGAAGAACCACACCTTCATTTTTTTCCTGGAAATAATACAGGGAGGATTTATTCAGAAAAAACAAGACCGGTCTGTCCTGGTCATCCTTTCCGGGATGGACTCCGTGGGGCAGATATAATTTTTCCATTTCCTCATCCGGCATTTTTTCCAGCCATCGCAATATGGTCCATTGTTTCTGCTCCAGGGTGGTCTCCACTCCATATTCATCTTTGAGACGGTACTGGAGCACCTCAAACTGGAGAGGTCCCACCGCACCCAGAAGAGGGACATTGCGCATATCATCTTTGGGATAAAAGCCCTGGACAATGTCTTCTGCCAGCAGGTGGGAAAGACCTTTGCGGTATGCCTTCTGTCCGGAAACGGAATTACCCAGAAGGTATGCGAATACTTCCGGGGCGAAACGGGGTATTTCATTGTACAGGATTTCTTTGTCTTCCGTTAGGGTATCACCAATCCGGAAATCTGCGTTTGTAATGAATCCAATGATATCCCCGGCATATCCTTCATCCATGGTTTCCCGTTCCCGGCCAAATACGTTATGGGAATTGGATATACGGACTTCCCGTTCACTGCGTTGGTTATATACCGGCATATCCCGTGTAAATTTTCCGGAGCAGATCCGCACAAAGACCATCCTGTCTCTGTGTTGGGGGTTCATATTGGTCTGGATTTTAAAGACAAAACCGGAAAATTTAGGATGATCCAGCGGAATTTCCCTTTCCGCCACCTTGCGGGGGGTGGGTCCGGTGGAATGATCCAGAAACCAGTTCAGAAACATTTCAATGCCAAAGTTATTAGCCGCACTCCCAAAAAAAACCGGAGTGGCTTTCCCCGTCCGGAGGTCTTCCATGGAAAATCCGGAGTGGGCAATCTCGATGAGCTCCAGTTCCTCTCTTATCTGTGCCCAGGCGTTGTCCGTCAAATTTTCCCTGACCGATGGGTCATCCATTCCGTGAACGGAAACCGGAGCCCGGTATGCTCCTCCGGGGACTTTTTCAAAACTGTGGACAGACTTCTGGTAAATGTCGTATAATCCCCGGAAAGACGCTCCGCTATCCAATGGCCAGTTAATGGGGTAAGCACGCAATTGGAGCATCTTTTCAATCTGGTCCAGAAGTTCCAGGGGCGGCAGGGCAGGGCGGTCCAGCTTATTGATGAAAGTAAAAATGGGAATTCCTCGTTTGCTGCAAATTTCAAATAGTTTTAATGTCTGGCTTTCAATACCCTTGCCGCCGTCAATCACCATGATCACGGCGTCCACGGCCATCAGTACGCGGTAAGTATCTTCAGAAAAATCCTTATGGCCGGGGGTGTCCAGAAGGTTCAGCTTAAAACCCAGGTATTCAAACTGCAGAACGGTAGAGGAGATGGAAATTCCTCTTTTCTTTTCCAGCTCCATCCAATCGGAAGACGTTTCTTTCTGTTTTTTCTTTGCCGTCACAGAACCGGCCAGTTCAATGGCTCCCCCATATAAAAGCAGTTTCTCTGTGAGCGTGGTTTTCCCTGCGTCCGGGTGGGATATGATAGCAAAGGTTCTCCTGCGGGCGATTTCTGAATGCAGCCTGTCCGTTTTTTCCATGGAGATTGATTTTTTTTGCGGGGACAGAGCGAAAACCAAAAAAGAAAAAAGAACTCTATGGATAATTCTGGCCGGTGGGCCGGACAATGATTTCAGAAATGTTCACATGCTCCGGCTGGGAGAGAATCCATTCAATGGAAGAGGCCACATCTTCCGGCTCCAGAAGTTTTCCATAAGCCGCCACCCCTTTTCCAAAATTTTCCTGCGTATACCCGGCCACTTCCTGGAATTCGCTGATCACCACTCCGGGCTTGACCAAGGTCACTTTCACTCCGTGTGAGCAGAGCTCCCGCCGCAATGCCTCCGCCGCAGCCCCAATGGCAAATTTACTGGAGCCATAAAATCCGCTGAAGGGGGATATGTTATGCCCGGCCACGGATCCAATCACAATGATATCGCCACGGCCACGGACGCTCATGATTTCTCCGGCACGCCGCATAAGATAAGAAGCCCCCAAAACATTTACCATATACAGCTCTTTCCACTTCTTCGCATCCGATGTGAGGAGACTGCCGGCAAGCCCGCGACCGGCATTAACTAAAACGGCGTCAATGATTCCTCCGGATTTATCCCACGCCAGAGTGGTATCCAGCATGCGGTCAATGTCCTCTTCTTTCCCCGCATCTCCGGGGATGACCAGAGTATGCTCTCCATTGGGGTCGATGTGCCTTGCCAGCTCCCGCAGTTTTTCCGCCCGGCGGGCAAAGAGTACCAGACGTGCACCTCGGGTTGCCAGAGAAACGGCAGTGGCCCAGCCGATGCCAGCACTGGCACCGGTGATAATAATGGTTTTTTGGGATAGATTGTCCATGGATTATGCTCAAGCCACCGTTGCCGACGTAAAGGAAAATTAAGTAAGCTCTGAAAAAGTTTTCAGAGCTTACTTCCGGTACATGGATGTACCGGCATTTTGCGGAGAAAACGTATGTTTTCGCAGCAAAATGGAGCAAAACAGCTGGCTTTGCCAGGGTTTTGCGATCTGAAAAAGTCCACGGAGGGACTTTTTCAGAGGTTACTTAATAGACCAGAAGGGAAAAATCCACGGGAATAATATTGGAGGTCATGGCTCCGATGCTGACAAAATCCACTCCGGTACCTTCCAGTCTATTGACATTATCATAATTAAAACCACCGGAGGCTTCAGAATAAATACGGCAGGCATTGGCTTTGTTGAATTCCCGGATGACGGACACGCATTCCGAAATCATAGGCGTGATCATATTATCCAGGAGGATAAAATCCGGCTTTTCCGGAAGGGCCTGCTTCAACTCTTCCATGGATTCCACTTCCACTTCCAGAATTTTATCCGGGTATTTTGCTTTAAATTTCCGAATGGCGTTTTTTACACCGCCGGCGTGCAGGATGTGATTTTCCTTGATGAGTCCCATATCTCCCAGGGATATCCTGTGATTGTGTCCACCACCCTGTATGACGGAATATTTGGAAAGTCGCCGGAACCCGGGAAGAGTTTTACGAGTATCAATGGGAAGGATATCCCATCTCTCCAGTTTTTCCACAATCCTTCTGGTCTGGGTGGCAATTCCGCTCATAGCTCCCAGAAAATTCAGGGCAATCCTTTCCCCCCTCAAAATGGATTGGATATTACCGTGGATTTCCATGACGGTGTCCGCTTTTGTGAGGGCATCCCCATCTTTCTTTATTTCTGTAATACGGATCTGTGGATCCACTGCTTCATAAGTCCAGCGAACCATATCTGTCCCGGATAATACGCCGGTTTCTGATTTCATGATAACCCGGGCGTCGGCTTCCTCTGGTTGATCAAAAACAGAAAAGGTGGTTATATCTTCATCGGCTTCATCTTCTTTTAATGCACATACAATGAGCTGGGCAATATCTTCTTTGTGCAGTTTTTTCACCGGATTGGTATAGCCTTTTCTGATCATGGGTAAAATTCTGGATTTGTTGGAGACCGGCAAGTTTTTTTATGGCAGAGGATTATCCTCCGGCTCGTAAAAACGAACATCCCAGAGATGCCGGGGTTCCAGTCTGCTCAATGCTCTCCTGGCCGATGCGAGGAAATACGGATTGCGTTTCCCTTCTTCCCGCATCCAGATTTTTATACGTTCTCTTTCCCTGTTTCTTTCCACCGGACAGAGGGAACAGCCCATAACCGGAATGGCCAATCGGGTTGAGATGAAAGCTACCTCCTCCTCATCTGCGTATATGAGAGGTCGAATCACCGTGTTCCCATCCTCTGCAAGCATACGGGGTGCCATGGCCGCCAATCTTCCGGTATAAAATAGATTCAGAAATAAAGTTTCCAGGGCGTCATTGGCATGATGCCCCAAGGCGATTTTATTAAAATGCTTCTCTTTTGCTGTTTTGTAAAGATAACCCCGCCGCAGACGGGAACAGAGGGAACATCCGGGTTTTCCTTCCGGAATTTTTTCCTGAATCACAGAAATTAAATTTTCCCGTAAAAAAAGATAGGGCACTCCCAGAGATTCAAAATAAAGCCGCAAAGGCTCCGGATTAAACGACGGAATCCCAAAATCCAGATTGACTGCGGTTAGAGAAAAAGAGACGGGGCTTTTTTTTTTAGATCGGATAAAACCCGGAGCATGGTCATGGAATCTTTCCCCCCGGAAACGGCGACAAGGATATTATCGCCGTTTCCAATCAGGGAAAAATCTTCAATGGCCCGGCCTGCCTTATGCAAAAGTTTTTTATAGGCTTTACGGGTTTGGGAATCCATTGTTTTATTTTCGCTGGAGAATATCTCTGTGCAGGATTTTCATTGCTTCATCAGACTGGTCAAAAGTCACAACAAAACTGATGGAAAGCTCACTGGCTCCCTGGCTGATGAGGACAATGTTAATGTTATTTTTTCCCATCAGAGAGAAAATTTCCCCGGCAATACCAATCTTATGCTGCATCCCATGACCGATGATGGAAATGGAAGAAAGATTCTTTAGAGTACTCACATTTCCAAAAACGGAAAGATCTTTTTCCAGAGCGGAGAGTTTTTCGTCATTCAGATCAGAGATGGTAAATGAAATGGAAACCTCGGACGTGGCCATTAAATCAATGCTGATTTTATGGTTGTAAAAAACCTGTGCCACTTTATAGAAAAATCCCGGGGCTTCCAGCATCCGGTTCGATTCAATGGAAACTACCGTGATGTTATTTTTGCGTGTAAGAGCCTTTCCCACACCCACAGTGGAGGGTTTCTGTTCTTTACTGACCAGAGTTCCCGCTCCTGGTGGATTCAGGACATTTTTTACCCGGATGGGTATTTCTTTGCGAATACAGGGTTCCATTGTACGGGGATGGATAGCCTCTGTTCCAAAAAAGGTGAGTTCCGCTGCTTCCGCATAGGAAATCTGCTCCAGAACATGGGCTTCCGGAATCTTGCGGGGATCAGAGGAAAAAATCCCATCCACTTCTTTCCAGATTTCCAAGGATTTTGCCCCGGAGCCGGCGGCTGCCAGAGCGGCAGTATAGTCCGTGTACCCCCGGCCAATGCTTTCCACAATGCCGCCGGGAATTTTTCCTATGTATCCGGTCATAATGAGGATTTTTGCCATCCCGGATTCTTTCTGGATGAGGTCTCCCAGCCGGTTTTCCATATCCCGGAAGAAAGCGGAGTCCAGCTCATCCACATGGTCTTTGGGCTGGAGATTTTTCAGATTCAGAAACCGGGCGATGGTCTTTCCGGATTTTGCGTTGATAACTCCGGTCAGAATCCGTGCGGAAAGGATTTCCCCCAAGGCAATGACCCGGTCCCGGGAACGCGGAGAAATTTCCTGAATTTCCGCAAGGGCTTTGGTAAATGATTCCAAGGATTTCAATTCCTCGTTCAC
This sequence comes from Leptospira biflexa, assembly GCA_020721865.1. GTDB lineage: Bacteria > Spirochaetota > Leptospiria > Turneriellales > DYLW01 > DYLW01. The sequence goes on from DYLW01000003.1 coordinate 68,147, forward strand.
AAAGTGGACCAGTTCTTCTTTAATGGTATGGACATCTACCGTATGCTCAATCATATTGAGATGGAACCGGGAGATATCTGCGATGGTATCTTCAATGGTCTTAATATCTGATTCCCGGGCCGCGTCCAGTATCTGGATCAGCCGGGAGGTTGTCCCTTCTGCTTTGGTGGTTCCGCTCATTGCGGATACCGCTACCCCAATATTGGCATTCGCAGCCGAATCGAGGATGATCTGGGAAACTTTTCCAAGTCTTTCAGGGGTGCCCACGGAGGTGCCCCCAAACTTAAGTATTTTTTCAATGGAAGCCATAATAGGCCAGAAAAAAAACGTGGCCATCTCCGTAAAGATATTTCTCTATTTATGGGTAGTTTTTAACATTTTTGTGCAATCCATAAAATGGTGTTCAAAGACCGCTCCAATGAGCAGGCAGTCTTTATACTGGACACCCACGCTGGAGCCGGAAATTTCCTTCCCCGTATTCATGTAGATGTTCTTCGCAGAAATATCCCCGGTCTCTGTCTCCTCCAGCCGAATAATCTGGGAAGTTGTCTGGTTGCTTTTCTGTAATGAATCCCGTTTGCGAATAAAAACCCATCGGCGGGAATGGAAAATCCGGTTCCGTCATAGCAGGCCAACGGATTGGTATATTCCATCCAAAAATCCCCTTTTCTTCCTGGCTTTTCGGGTTTATCCGGAAAAAAAACGGTTAGATTGAATCCATCTGGCAATTATATATTGACGCAAAGTCTGGAAAGGTTGATCTATCCATCCGTTTGGCTTATGTGACATAAATCCATGATAACGAACCAATCCTTTGGGCCGGGCGGAATAAAAAAACAGGAAAATATATGAAAATTCAACCATATTTTACGCAGGACAACCCAGATTTATATAAAGATATCGTTTTTGAGAAACGGACATCCCGGATCACCAATATGGACGGTTCCGTGGGATTTGAAGTGAATGACGTGGAGGTGCCGTCTTCCTGGTCGCAGGTGGCCACGGATATTCTGGCACAGAAATACTTCCGGAAGGCAATGGTTCCCAAATATTTAAAGAAAATTCCGGAAGAGGGCATTCCGGACTGGCTCCAGAGAAGCGTTCCCCATGAAGAAAAACTCTCCAAACTCCCCCCGGAAGAACGTTACGGCCGGGAACACAGCGTAAAAGCGGTGGTACACCGTTTGGCCGGGACCTGGACATACTGGGGCTATAAATACCATTATTTTACCACGGAAGAGGATGCTATAGTCTTTTACCGGGAACTTTCTTTTATGTTGCTCCACCAGATGGCCGCACCCAATTCTCCCCAATGGTTCAATACCGGACTTTTCTGGGCCTATGGCATTGACGGACCCTCCCAGGGCCATTATTATGTGGATCCGGAGACGGAAAAACTGACGCTTTCCAAATCGGCCTATGAGCACCCCCAGCCGCACGCATGTTTTATCCAGTCTGTGGAAGATGATCTGGTGAATCCCGGCGGAATTATGGATTTATGGCTCCGGGAAGCCCGCCTTTTTAAATATGGCTCCGGTACCGGCAGCAATTTTTCCGCAATCCGGGGAGCCGAGGAAAGTCTTTCCGGAGGAGGGAAAAGCAGTGGCCTGATGAGTTTTCTGAAGATTGGGGATTCCGCCGCCGGGGCCATTAAATCCGGAGGAACCACCCGGCGTGCCGCAAAAATGGTGATTCTGAACGTTGACCATCCGGATATTGAGGAATTCATCGACTGGAAACTCAAAGAAGAGAATAAAGTGGCGGCTCTGGTGACTGGCTCCAATATGATCCGTTCTGTTCTGAAGGAACTGTTTGAAGCGGTGGCCGGGGTGGATGAAAACCCCTCCCTTCTGGATGTGAAACAGAACGCTGCTTATGCACGGGTCCTGCAGAAAGCCAGAGATTTGGCTATTCCGGAAACCTATCTCAACCGCATAGTGGAGCTGGCCCGGCAGGGTGTCCGGGAGGTGGAGTTTGAGGCCTATAACACGGATTTCAACAGCGAAGCGTATTCCACGGTCACCGGCCAGAATTCCAACAATACAGTGCGGATGACGAACGCTTTTCTGAAGGCCGTGGAAGAAAACGGGACATGGGATCTGGTATACCGGTCCAATAAAAAAATAAAAAGATCCGTCTCCGCACGGGAGCTTATGGATAAAATCTCCTATGCCGCGTGGTCAGTGGCCGATCCTGGCCTCCAGTACGACACAACCATAAACGAGTGGCACACCTGTCTGAGTGACGGGCCCATCAACGCCTCCAACCCCTGCAGTGAATACATGTTTCTGGATGATACCGCCTGTAATCTGGCTTCCCTGAATCTCATCAAATTCTATGAGGAAAAAACGGGAAAATTTAAACTGGAAGATTACCGCCATGCCATTCGTCTGTGGAGCGTGGTGCTGGATATTTCCGTGACCATGGCCCAGTTCCCGTATAAAAAAATGGCGGAAATGTCCTTCAAATACCGTACTCTGGGATTGGGCTATGCGAACTTAGGTGCCTTGTTGATGATCAATGGAATTCCCTATGCGTCCAACAAAGCAAATGCTCTGACCCGTCTTTTAAATGGAATCATGACCGGAGTGGTGTATGAAACCTCCGCAGAAATGGCAAAAGAGCTGGGGACATTTCCCGGATATGCAAAAAACCGGGAGGATATGCTGCGGGTGATGAGAAACCATCGACGGGTTGCGTACCACGCCGATGCAGAAGAATATGAAAACCTCACCATTACTCCCATGGAAATTCCGGAAAAATTCTGTGATCCGGAGCTTTCCGCAGCACTGAAACAGATCTGGGACAATGTGGTGGAAATGGGGGAAAAATACGGATTCCGTAATGCCCAGGCCACGGCCATTGCACCCACCGGGACCATCGGGCTTTTGATGGACTGCGATACCACCGGAATTGAGCCGGATTTTGCTATAGTAAAATTTAAAAAACTGGCCGGAGGGGGGTATTTTAAGATCATCAATCGTTCTGTTCCTCCCGCACTGAAAAAATTGGGCTATTCGGATAAACAGATCGCGGAAATCCAGGATTATGTTCTGGGTGTTCCTTCGTTCCGGAATTCCCCTTATATAAATGCAGAATCCCTAAAAGCAAAAGGTTTTACGGATGAAATCATCGAACGCATGGAAGACCAGTTGGCCTCCGCTTTTGATTTGAATTTTGTTTTTAGCCGATACAGCATTGGCGAGGCGTTTATCAAAAAAGAGCTGAAAATACCGGAAGAGGAGCTGAATACTCCGGAATTTAATCTTCTGGCCAGAATTGGTTTCACAAAAACGGAGATTGACGCCGCCAATGAGTTTATCTGCGGAACCATGACCATTGAGGGAGCTCCGCATATCAAAGAGGAACATCTGCCGGTGTTTGACTGTGCGAATAAAAACGGGCGGAAAGGCCAGCGGTATATTCCTTACAAATCCCATATCCAGATTATGGCCGCCGCACAGCCGTTTGTATCCGGTGCCATATCCAAAACCATCAATATGCCGCACAACGCCACCATAGAAGAAGTGAAGAGTGTGTATCTTTCTTCCTGGAAAATGATGATCAAGGCAAACACGGTATACCGGGACGGTTCCAAACTTTCCCAGCCACTTTCCACTTTTGGCGGGACATTGTTTGAGTCTCTGGATGAGGTGCGGGATCTTCTGGAAGCCCCCATGGCTGCCCAGTCCAAAGCTATGGCAGAAAAAATTGTCTACCGCTATATTGGGGAAAGACGGAAACTGCCCCAGAGACGGAAAGGATATACCCAGAAAGCATACGTGGCCGGTCATAAAGTGTATATCCGTACCGGAGAATATGAAGACGGCCGGTTAGGGGAAATCTTTCTGGATATGTACAAAGAAGGAGCCGCATTCCGCAGTATGATGAATGGTTTTGCGATAGCAATATCCCTGGGCCTCCAGTATGGGGTTCCTCTGGAGGAATTTGTGGACGCGTTTGTTTTTACCAAATTTGAGCCCAATGGAGTGGTAACCGGGCATGACCGGATTAAAATGGTGACATCCGTGATGGATTACGTTTTCCGGGAATTAGCCATAACCTATTTGGACCGCCATGATCTGGCCCATGTGAAGCCAGAGGACCTGATGGATGAAAAACCACGGGCTGGGTACCGGGAGAGCCAGACCATCCAGACAATGACCGGGGAAGACATTCCGCAACGCGAACGGGATGGAAAACCATCGGCAGGGAATACGTTGGTGGCGGTTAAACCATCGGTCAAAAAGCAGGTGGAGATGGCAAAAATGAAGGGATATGAAGGAGAAGCCTGTCCGGAATGCGGGGCCTGGACTATGATCCGCAACGGTTCCTGTTTAAAATGTGACACCTGCGGTGCCACCACCGGTTGTTCGTGATGGAGTAAAAATGGACCATCACCCTCCGGACAAGAAAAGAGGAAAGCTGGAAAAAAGAACTGGTGCCAGAAAGATGTGGCTTTTCCGGGGACTGGATTTATTAATCTGGTTCTTTCTGGAAAAAATCCTGGGGTTGTTTAATTTCCATCCCAAATCCCTGCTTCTGGCCCGCAAGGGTATGGAGCTGACCAATCCCACTTCCAGCAATTTTCCCATGGAGACAAATGCCATGGTTTCCAAAATTCTGGCCGGGGGGCTGTGGAATTATGGATTTTATCAGTTTCACAAGGAGTTTTATTTCCCTTTCTGGGCACACCGCCAGTATAACCCTCTGGATACCTCCTTTATACCGCGTTCCCATAATCTTCTGTCCATTAACCAGACCAACCGTAACTGGGTGTCTATTTCCTTTCCCGGAAAAGAAGAGGAAATATCCATGGACGCGGCGGGAGCCATCATGCCCGGAAACGATGCGTTTACCATTGAAATGGCCATTCTGACGGAAAACGGCATTGAACGTCCGCACGATGATCCCACCCAGTTGAATGTGATCATCCATTCCTCCTATTCCATGGAAGTGAACTGGAAAAATCGGAAAATCCTCATTGAAGATCAGGAGGATGGGACGTTGATTACCGGTTCCGGAAAGGGAAATCTGATTTTCAGCATCCGTCCTTTTAATATGGAAAATCTCTGTTTTATCAATAAGCTAACATTTGATATTGCGGAGCTGCGTTTATATGGAAGACGGGAAATCTGTATGAAAAATGCTCCGTTCGCATTCCATCTGAGTAATCTGGCCGAGGGGGACGCACTCAAAAAAATAGGGAAAATGATCAAGGTGAAAAAAAATCTTTTCATCAATACTGAGCACTTCCAGTTAAAAAAGAAAAAATGGAATACCGGAAGCACCTCCATTAAAGATCCCAGCGGAGTGATCACGGCAGCCTTCTTTTATGAAGAGGCGGAAAATATTCAATGGAAAGTTTTGCCCAAAAAAAGAGGAAAACTGACATCCTGGATAAGGACATGTGAGCCGGGAGATAACGATGCGGCGGAGAAAGTGATCCGGGAATGGTTTCCCCGAATGTTTCGGGCGGATATTCCGGAGCCGTATAACCGGATTCTGAAAAACATGGTATTCCATCTGGTCACCCTTTGGGATAAGAAGGATATTAAACCTGGGAGTTTCACATACCACCACTTCTGGATTCGGGATGCGGTAATGATGCTTTATTCTTTGCTTACCTTTGGCGGGGCACCGGCCGTGCGTTATGTCTTGGAATCCCTACCTCCCTATGTGAACCGCAGGGGATTGTTCCAGTCACAGGAAGGAGAATGGGACAGCAACGGACAGGCTCTGTGGATCATTGGTCAGTATTCTGTTTTTGCCAAAGATAAATCCTATATTCAGAAACACAGAAAAACTATCATTAAAATGATCCAGTGGATTGAGGAAACCACTCGGAAATATTCCGGAGTACTCCCGCCTGGATTCTCCGCAGAACATCTGGGGGTTTCTGACTGGTACCTATGGGATAATTTCTGGGCTCTGGGAGGTCTGGACATTTTCAAAACCCATTTTGCCAGAGAATTTCCAGAGGTGGATATCCAGGAGATTTATAATAAAATGAATGATTCACTCTCCAGTTATCTGAAATCCTATAAATACTATCCTGCCGCTTTGGGAAGAAAAAAGGATGCGGGGATGATTGGCAGCATCATAGCGGTGTATCCTCTGAAATTGGAAGGATATTTTAATGAAAAAATGAATAATACCATTTCCATTATTGAAAAAGAATATTTTTATGAAAAAGGTTTTTATCAGGAAAACATCCACTCTGGAATCAATCCATACCTTACTCTGGAAGCCGCCCAGACATTCCTGCATCTGGGTTATTATGAAAAATCCCTGGAAATCTTTGACAGTCTGATGCGGCGGCTCTCTGTGGGGGATACCTTTCCGGAAGCCCTGCATCCTTCCACAAACGGAGGGTGTATGGGGGATGGTTTCCATGGTTGGGCTTTTGCGGAAAGTTTTTTGTTTTTGCGGAATATCTTTCTTTTGGAAGTTCGGGATAAGGTGATCTTTTTTGCCGGTCTTCCGGAATCCTGGCTGAAAAAAAATATGACATTGGAAAATGTGCATTCCATGCTGGGTGTCCTGGAAATAAAAATTTCTCGCAATACAATCAACGTGTCTGGTATTGACAATCCTTATGGAATGCGAATCTATATTGCAGTGGAAAACCCGGATCATTTAGCCGTTCTCAAAGGGAGCAAGGATGAATACTTTTCCATTGCGGATCTGGGCCTTAATATGTCCGAGGACGGAAAAAATGTTTCCAAAAAATATGTGAGGATTATCCCCACCGGCGATGAATTTTCTTTAAAAATAAAAAGTGGACTATTTTCTGCCAAATAATTTTATGGACATATCTTTTTCATTTTTTTCCAGATATGAATAGAAAGATGCGGGATTGATATTTTTTTCTTTTAATATCTCCTCCATAACGGTGGAATTTCTTTCGGTAGCCTTTCCCTGTATGTTGTAGTGCAGGCGTAATTCAGAGAATTCCTGCAGGATTTCCGGTAGATTTTCTTTCTGGAACGGTTTGGTTTCTCTCCCGCTACAGGAGATCATGGTAAGTAACGTTAAAAGCGTTAATATCCGGAACATAAAGCAGACTACATGGTAAAAATGGTTTGTCCACCAAAAAAAAGATTAATTTCTGCCCTATGTATCCAAAACGAAACAGCAAGATGGTTTTCGTGGGTTCCGTTGCAGTGGGTGGCGGATCCCCGGTTTCTGTACAGTCCATGACCAAAGTACCCACATCGAACTGGAAGGATGTGGTGGCCCAAATCCATTCCTATGAAGAGGCCGGTTGCCAGATTGTCCGGGTGACTTCTAATACCCCGGAAGCTGCAGATGCCCTGAAAAAAATAAAAAATGAAATTCATATTCCCCTGGTGGCGGATATTCATTTTGATCATAAACTGGCTCTGGCTGCCATCGATGCGGGGGTGGATAAAATCCGTCTGAATCCGGGGAACATCAGCAAAGAAGAAAAAATACGGGATGTGCTGAATAAAGCTAATGATTCCGGGATTCCCATCCGGATTGGGATCAATGCGGGATCACTGGAAAAGGATGTTCTAAGGAAATACCATTATCCCACCGCCCAAGGCATGGTGGATAGTGCCATGCGTCAGGTGGAAATATGCGACAAATATAATTTTCAGAATCTGATCCTGGCTCTCAAATCCTCTGATGTAATGATGATGATTGAAGCAAACCGGATGATTGCCCGGATGACGAATTTTCCTCTTCATCTGGGAGTAACAGAAGCCGGTCCCCATTCCAGCGGAATTTTAAAATCCGCCATTGGGATTGGCACTCTGCTGGCGGAGGGAATTGGGGATACCATCCGGGTTTCTCTGACAGATTCCGGAGAGGAAGAAATAAAAGCCGGATTTGGGATTCTAAAATCTCTGAATCTGGGCACTTATGGCCCCAATATAATATCCTGCCCCACCTGTGGACGTCTGGAAGTGGATTTAATTCCCATTGTCAGGAAAGTGGAAAAAGCCCTGGAAAAGGTAAAAAAACCTGTGAAGGTGGCTTTAATGGGATGCCTGGTCAATGGCCCAGGTGAATCCAAAGACGCGGATATTGGAATTTCCTGTGGCAGTAACTATGCGGTATTATATGTGAAAGGAAAAAGTCTTGGGAAAATTCGCGAAGAAGATATAGAAAAAAGGGTTCTGGAAGAAGTAGAAAAATTTTAATTTAAGCTTTACCAATTCGCATGGTTATTGGGCGTATCTTATGGACTTATCCAATATTTTTATTTTTCTGGGTGGAATTTTTGGGTTAGCGGTTGTTATTATCATCGCACAGCGGCAATTTTTTCGCAAATGGAAGGTGGCGGACGCAGCGATTTCTTATGCGGAAGGTAATTATACCAAAGCCAGAAATATTCTGGAAAGAATCATTCTGAATGAACCCCGGAACTCCCTGGCGTACTGGTATGCGGGCAGGGCCAGTATCCAATTGGGACAGGCCAATCGGGGTATTTCTGAGATCAAGAAAGTTATCCAGATCAACCGTTATGACGTGAAAAACCTGTCCATACCACAATTGGGGGAATTTACGGAAACGGGAGTCCACCTCTATCTGCGGGATCTTTACCAGAGAACCAGGCAGGAAAATCCGGAGTTTCAGGAAAACCAGATCCTGATGCAGTTGGATCCGGAGAATGCAGAATATCCCATGCTTCTGGCTAAAACCCTGATCAAAAATAAAGAATATTCGGAGCGGACAGAGAATTATCTCCGGATTGCCCAGAGCATTGACCAGAATAATGCGGAAATATTATCCCTTCTGGCCCTGCTGAATCTGAAAAGAAATGATTACAAAAAAGCGGAAAATTATGCACAGATGGTGCTGGCGGCAAATCCCAATCACATTGATTCCAAATATATTCTGGGAGAAGTCCAGTATGTGGATAAAAAATATGACGATGCCATAGAAAATCTAACCAAAGGCTCCTTGAGCGATAATTTCAAAAAGAGTGCACGCTTTACCATGGCCAAGCTGTATTTCCAGAAAGAAGACTGGATCAACGCCATGGAATGGGCCAGAAAGGCGGATGAAGCGTCCCCTTCCATCCAGGAATCGGAGACTTTGCAGTGGGATGTGCTGTATCTGATGGCAAAAATATTGGAAAATATGCAGAATCAGAAAAAAGCTCTGGAGATTTACACTCATATTTATAAATACCAGCCCAATTATAAGGACGTGAAAGTAATTCTGGACAAGGCAGGGGAAAATAAGCTGGAATATATAAAGGATTACATCACCGCAAAGATTGAAGAGTTTCAGTCCATCACAGAAGAGATCATCAATATGATTGGATATAAAATTGTGCGGATTGAAAGCATGGACGATGGTAATGTCAATCTGGAGCTGACCAGAGGCGGAGGGCGTTACATTGCCTTTGTGCGACGAACCATCGACCTGATCAATGATGAACTGGTAAAGCGACTGATTAAAATGGTACAGGCCGGCGGTTTTACCGGTGGCGTTTTCATCACCACCGGAGATTACACTGCCTCATCCAGAAACATTGCCCTGAAGTCCAATATCCAGACACTGACTGGCCAGGACATTGAACCGTTTATTGAGAAAATTGTGCTGTCAAAAGATAAACAATCTCAGTACAATTCGTAATCTTTTTCCACGTTATACGGCAACTGGTACGGGCCGAATTTGGAATTCAGCTCCATGTTCATGTTAAACTGGTAACGGAATTTACCGCTTTTTATGGCCGATATCAGGGATTTTTTCATTTGCAGCAGCTTGAGAGTAACCGGTATTTTATAAGTAAGTTTTTCATTTTTGCCACCCAGGTTTTTCTGGATACTCATAAAAGAGTTGGCGATATTCTCGCCATTAATTTTGATGGAATAATTCATTTTGCGGATGTCCAGCTTGACTTCGTCGTTATTGGATAAACTGATAAAAAAAACTATGTTCACTTCAGAGAAAGAAAAATCGGTTTCGATTTTTTCCACATTGAAGTGCGGTCGTTTGGGAATTGGAATATCTCCGGAGGCTTTGGGCCGGAAGGTCAGATCCATGATGGGGGTATTGATGGTCAGGAGGCTTTTAAATTCATAGGATATTTTATCCTTATTGAGGACACCCATGATACCACTCTTCAGCCCCTTGTAAAAAACCTCCACGGGGATTGTGAATTCACTTTTTCTCTTTGCGGCAATCTGGAGTTTGTCCGTTTTGATTCCGGTGATTACTTTTTCCCCTTCAATATACAACTCATATTCCAAGCGGTTCAGGGTGATTCCCACCACATTGGGATTGTCCACGCTGATCACCACATCCAGATCTGTTCCAGCAAAGGATACATCTCTGAGGATGACTTTTTCCACCTTAACAACGGGGGTTTTAAATGCTTTCTTTGCCAGACTGGCACAGGAGAACTGTGTTATTATCACACCGGCAATGGCCAGTGAATAAAGGATGAATTTTATGGAATTTCCACGATTTTTCATAGTGGATACGACTAATTTAACTGGATAAAAAGTAAAGCATCTTCTTCTTTCAGGGGATATTTTTTTATGGGTGCTTTGGCAGGCATGGTTACCGCGATTCCGGAGTGGATGTCAAATTTTGCTCCGTGGCGGGGGCACTGCAGAAACCGGCCATCCAGAACTTTAGCCTTCTCCATTTCCGCATTGTCATGGGAACACCGGTTTTCCAGTGCATGGAATTCTCCATCGGCTTTTATTAGAAGCACAGAAAACGTGGAGCCATCCTGTTCAATGTCCAGAACCAGAGTGGGGGTTTCCTGAAAATAAGGATTCAATTCCTCCAGAGATGCAATTTTTATCCAATCACTCTTCATCCAGAACCTCCCGGGTTATATGCAAACTGTCGCTCACCGCTTCCCATATTCTTTGGTAGATGCTTTCTTTATTCCTGGGAGAGCTCAATGTGGCCACTGATCGTTCCAAAACACTTTCCAGAAAGCTGACGGTTAAGAGGGCACGGGCATCTTCTTCCGGGATTCCACGGGATAACAGGTAAAACAATTGTTCCTCGTCCAGTTCACCGGTGGCACTTCCATGGTTAGCTTCCACGTCATCCGTGGATATTTCTAATTGTGGAATAGCTTCCGCAAGGGCATTTTTTCCAATGATTAAATTTTTATTCTGCTGCTCTCCGGTGCATTTGATGGTTCCGGAAGGAATGATGATGTTGCCCCGGAAGACAGAATGACCATTATCGGCAGCGATGCTGTTCTGGACAATGGATGATTCTGAATAACTCTGGTGGTGGAATACATTGATTTCTGTGTTCTGCAGTCCTTCCGATGTGTAGTTTGCGGAAAAATAGTCCAGGGTGGCCCTTTTCTCCAGCCAGATATCAGAAAAATGGGAAGCCAATTTGTTTTTATTATTCATCTGGAGGATGGTCATCCGGGAATTATTTCCCACATAAATTTTATCTGATAATAATACGGTGGAATCTCCTCCGGGATTATTTGTCACTATATTATTTATCCAAGAATAAAGATGAAGGGAAGTGTTGTCTTCCAGATAAATCTGGCGAAATCCCATTTCCAGTGGTAAAGATTGTTTTCCCATGACAATATCCGCCTGCGATCCTTCCTCCAGAAAAAGAATTGTCCGGAAAAAATGCAGTCCGGCTGGAGCATCTTCCGAGAAGCTTTCCAGAATGAGGGGCTCGGTAATTTTAACATTGGCCGGGATACGCAGGACAAAAATATGCTCCTTTTCTGTGCGGGATGCGGCATAATCCCCCAGAAAATCATTTTCTCTTTCATTGGCCCCAAACTGGTAATGGAGACTCTCCTGGCTTTTCAGTATTTTATCCGCAAATGTTTTATCTTCGTTTTCCCATTCCAGCCAGCTTTTCCATACCGCATCCGGCGATGGGTTTTGCAGGTTCCAGTGGGAGAAATGATTACCCAGAGCTATTCCCGCATCCAGCTTTTTCCAAAAAACCTCCGGATGGATTTTTTTCCATTTTTCATGGCTTGTATTCGGAATGGTTTTTTTTAAAAACGGTGTGGATAAATGCTTCGCAAATGCCGATTCCGATTCATTCTGGATGGGCTTGCGGATGGATATGGTGGCCATACTATCCGATCGCTCCTTCCATTTCCAACTGGATCAGGCGGTTCAGCTCCACGGCATACTCCATGGGTAATTCTTTCACAAAGGGTTCAATAAATCCATTGACAATCATACCCGTGGCTTCCTCTTCTTGAATCCCCCGGCTCATGAGATAAAACAGCATGTCCTCATCAATTTTGGAAACGGTGGCCTCATGCTGTACCTTCACGGAATTGGATTCATGGGTTTCAATATAGGGATAGGTATCCGAACGCGATTTTCCGTCCAGAATCAATGCATCACATTTAACAGACGCTTTTGTCCCGAACGCCCCCGTTTCCACTTTGATCAGGCCACGGTAACTGCTTCTTCCACCGTCTTTGGATATGGATTTGGAATTTATCTGGCTGGTGGTGTTGGGAGCGGCGTGGATGATTTTGGCTCCCGCGTCCTGGTGCTGTCCTTTTCCCGCATAGGCGATGGATAACACTTCACCATGGGCGTGTTCCCCGGCAAGATAAATGGCGGGATATTTCATGGTCAGCTTGCTCCCAATGTTGCCATCCACCCATTCGATGGTTGCAGACTTGTATGCGATGCCACGTTTCGTCACCAGATTATAGACATTATTGGACCAGTTCTGTATGGTGGAATACCGGATTTTTGCCCCTTCCATCGCGATCAGCTCCACAACAGCGGAGTGGAGGGAATCCGTGGAATAGTTGGGGGCAGTACATCCCTCAATATAATGTACAGAGGCGTTTTTATCTGCAATAATCAGGGTTCGCTCAAACTGTCCCATATCCCGTGCGTTTATACGGAAATATGCCTGCAACGGTATGCCCACATCGATCCCTGGGGGGACATAAATGAAGGAGCCACCAGACCACACCGAACTGTTCAGTGCAGAAAATTTATTGTCTTCCGGAGGGATAACCGTGCCGATGTATTTTTTCACAATATCCGGATGTTTTTTCAGGGCACTGTCCATATCCATGAAAAGGATTCCTTTGTCTTCCAGTTGTTTTTCAATGTTATGGTACACCGCTTCGGAATCATACTGTGCGGTCACCCCACCCAGCCATTTCTGTTCGGCTTCCGGAATGCCCAGTTTTTCAAAGGTGTTCTTGATGTTTTCCGGAACATCCTCCCAGGAAGTTTCTGTCCTGTCTGACGATCGCAGATAATAGTGAATATCATCAAACCGGATTTCTTCCAATGCTTCCAGATTTCCCCAACGTGGCATGGGTTTGGATTTATAAATATGGTAAGACCGGAGCCGGAAATCCCGCATCCATTCCGGTTCATTTTTTATGGCCGATATGGAGGACACAATTTTTTCATTCAGACCTTTTTCGGACTTGAAAACAAGATTCTCCGGGTCGTGAAAGCCATACTGGTATTCGTTTTTGATTTCCCGGGCAATTTCTTTGGAACTTTTCTCCTGGATGTCTATGCTTTCCATTGACTGCCCCCATTGGCCGTAATTAGCCCGTCATACCCTTCGTTTTCCAGACGTTCGGCCAGTTCCATACCGCCTTCCTCAATAATCCGGCCTTCGAACAGAATATGAATTTTATCCGGTTTCACATATTCCAGAAGCCTCTTGTAGTGGGTGATGACCAAAAAGGATCTTTTTCCATCGGCCAGATCATTGATTCCGCCAGCCACATCCTTGAGGGCGTCAATATCCAAACCGCTGTCAATTTCATCCAAGATGGCAAAATCTGGTTTCAGGAGTTTCATCTGGAGGATTTCCATTCGTTTTTTCTCTCCGCCGGAAAAACCATCGTTCAGATATCTTTTGGCAAATTCCGGCTTCATCCGGATTTCCTCCATGGCTTTGTTCATGGCCATTTTAAATTCTTTGATGGGCATATCCGCCCCCTGCCGGGCATGGATTGCTTTCCGCAAAAACGGTATTATGGCCAGCCCGGGCACTGCAACCGGTTGCTGAAACGTGAGGAAAATCCCCAGCCGGGCACGCTCATGCACTTCCATCTCCTGAATGGGGGTGTGCTGCCCCCGATCTTTATCCCAGAATAAAATTTCTCCGGACTGGATGTGGTAGTGCGGATGCCCCATTATGACAGCAGAAAGGGTACTCTTCCCGGAGCCATTGGGACCCATGATTGCGTGGATTTTCCCTTTCTCCACTTCCAGATTCACCCCCTTCAGAATGGGTATGCGGTTTTCCGGATTGCGGGGATCAACAAACTCCGCGTGCAGATCGTTAATTATAATAATATTTTTATCTTTCAATTCATCCTCTCCCGGTGAATGTATTATAATGACATTCCGGATAATTGACCACAAAAAAGTGGAACCCTGCCCAACAATGGCTGGACAGGATGTTTAAAGGATATAGTTTTACCCATGGCTATAAAAGGTACATACACTGCGTTAATTACACCATTTAAAAAAGATTTCTCTGTTGATTGGGATAGTCTGAAGAATATTGTTGAATTTCAGGTAAAATCCGGAATCGATGGAATTGTCCCGATGGGTACAACGGGAGAAAGTCCCACTCTTTCCCATGAAGAACATATAGAAGTGATCCAGAAAGTTACCTCTTGGGCAAAAGCTCTTCGCAAAGATATTATCATCATCGCCGGAACCGGCTCCAATTCCACCCGGGAAGCGATTGCCATGACCAGGGCCGCAAAATCCGCCGGTGCTGATTATGCACTTGTTGTGAATCCGTACTATAATAAGCCCACCCAAGCCGGATTAAAAGCTCATTTTCTCCAGATTGCAGAAGAAGGTGGCCTTCCCATGGTGCTATACAATATTCCTGGACGGACCTGCGTGAAGCTGGAACTGGATACCATTGTGGAGTTATCCGCTCATCCGAACATAGTGGCCATAAAAGAAGCCACCGGAGATATAAATTTTATGACACAGATCATACTGTCCACTCCGGAGGATTTCAGCTTGCTGAGTGGAGATGATAATCTGCTTCTGCCCATACTATCCATTGGCGGGAAAGGTGTGATCAGCGTGGTATCCAATTTATTTCCGGCGGAGATGACCAGCATCACATCTAATTATCTGAATAAAAATTATGATTCTGCACGGGATAGTTTTATGCGGATTTTTCCCGTATGCGGTGCGGTATTCATGGAAACAAATCCCATCCCGGTGAAATACGGTGCCTCCCAAATGGGGTTGTGCGAAGATGTGGTACGCCTTCCTCTGGTGCCCTTTTCCAAAAAACACCATGAGAAATTTAACGCTATTCTGAAACAGTTTCGTGGCTCCCTATGATCCGTCTGGCCATCAACGGAGCCATGGGCAGGATGGGACTGGCCATAGCCGGGGAAATTCAAAAAAATAAAAGTACAGCCGGGATGGTTCTGGCCGGGGCGGTGGAAAGAAACGGACATCCTTCCGCAGGTACCCCATATCCGGGGAATCCTTCTTTGGTGCTGCACAATCTGGAAAATTTCCCGTTTCAGAATATGGATGTTTGGATAGATTTCAGTGTTCCGGAATCCACTCTGGCTCTGGCACAAAAAGCATCCGAACATAAAAAACCGCTGGTGATTGGTACCACAGGTTTCACGGAAGCACAGAAAGAAAAAATAGAAGAAATATCCCAAAAAATCCCCATCCTGTTATCTTCCAATATGTCCATTGGCGTGAACTTGCTTTTTGGGCTCACCCGGTACGCCTCTGAGAGATTAAAGGGCAAGGGATTTGATGCAGAAATAATGGAAATACACCATCGCCACAAAAAGGACGCTCCGTCCGGAACATCCCGTACTCTGGAATCCATCATCGACGGGGTTTTTCAGTTTGGGAATGAGAATATTATCCATGGACGTTCCGGCATCATCGGGGAGAGGCCGGACAACCAGATGGGCTCCATGGCTCTGAGAGGCGGCGATGTGGTGGGCGAGCATACGGTATATTTTTTTGGGGAAGGGGAACGCATTGAATTGAAGCATTCCGCCACTTCCCGTGGCATTTTTGCCGGTGGTGCTTTGGTGGCCGCAGAGTTTCTCCACGGAAAGACTCCGGGGTTGTACAGTATGATGGACGCTCTGGGCTTACATTAATTCTATGCAGGAATTCATCATAGAGGGAGGCCACCGCGTGAGCGGAACAGTGAGCGTGCAGGGAAATAAAAATGAAGCCCTTCCCGTGTTGTGTGCAGCCCTGATGAGCACGGAACCGGTGACTTTGTATAATGTACCGGTTATTGAAGACATTAAAAATCTCTATAAAATTCTGGAATTTGCCGGTGCCCGGATTTCCCCCATAGACGGGGACTGGCATAATATCCGGATGGAAACTCCCGCCATTTCCAATGACGAAATTCCCGGAGAACTGGCTGCTCCCCTGCGGGGGTCTGTCACCCTGCTGGCACCCATCCTCGCCCGGAAGGGGAAGGTTTTCCTGCCCCGTCCGGGGGGGGATAAAATCGGGCGGAGAAGGATTGATACCCACCTGCAGGCTCTGGAAGAGCTGGGTGCGGATGTCCAGGTATTCAATCATGGGTACCTTATCGCAGCGAAAAAATTAATCGGAACGGATATTCTTCTGGATGAAGCATCCGTAACCGGCACGGAAAATGCTATTATGGCCGCTACGGTGGCCAGCGGAGTGACCACGATTCGGAACGCCGCTTCCGAACCCCATGTTTCCGGTCTCTGCAAATTTTTACAAAAAATGGGCGTTCGCATTGACGGAGTGGGCAGTAATGTGCTGACCATTTATGGACTGGATGGCTATGAAAATCTGGGTGGGGCATCCCATACCATATCTCCAGACTATCTGGAAATTGGCAGTTTTCTTTCCATGGCTGCCATTACCCGGGGGGAACTGACCATTCAAAATGTCCAGAAAAACGACCTGCGCATGATCCGGATGGTTTTTGCGAATCTGGGGATCCGCACGGAATTTGTGGAGCGGGAGTCTTTCACTGATCTCTATATTCCGCCAGAACAGGACTTGAAAATTCGCACCGATGTGCATGGGGAAATTTATAAAATTGATGACGCTCCCTGGCCCATGTTTCCTGCGGATCTTTTATCCATTGCTCTGGTGACTGCAACGCAATGCGAAGGCACTGTTCTTTTTCATGAAAAGTTGTTTGAAAGCCGATTGTTTTTTGTGGATAGATTAATTACCATGGGTGCGAAAATTGTCCTGTGCGATCCTCACCGGGCCATCGTCATCGGTCCATCAAAATTGTATGCATCCAAAATGTCCTCTCCGGATATCCGTGCGGGGATGTCACTGGTGATTGCCGCTATGGCAGCCGAGGGAGTCTCCACCATACAGAATATCCTCCAGGTGGACCGGGGTTATGAGAGCATTGACGAACGTCTGTCCGGAATTGGGGTTTCCATAAAAAGAGTGAACACTATTTAATTGTCTTGAATAAATCCACATGGTTTTTTGCCCCCGCAATGACCAGATGGTCATGTTCGGTCAGGATATAATCCGGGCTTGGAATTAAATTGACATTATTTTTTCTTTTCTCTGTATTCCGGATGGACAAAACATCCACCTTGAAGCGGTTGCGGATTTCCAGTTCTTTGATGGATCTTCCCACAAAATCTCCGGGGGTTTTCAGCTCACAGATGGAGTACCCTTCCAGAAAATGCTCTTCTGGCATGGAGTTGGAATTCATCAATCGGGTGGCGAAACTGGAGCCCACATCCATTTTTTCAATTACCGCGTGGTATTCATTTAAAATATCCTTTCTCAATATAGTCCCAATTAATTCCTTCTTGGAGTTGGTTACCGGAAGCTGGTCCTTATTGCAGGTACGCATGATGCTTAGAGCGGTTTTTGCGTTATCTTCTAAGAAAATCCTGGGGCAATTAGTGACTGATATGTCGCGTGCAATCAGTAAATTTTTCAAGAGATCTTTTTCAAAAATATAGTCTTTGATGTCATGGATGGAGATTGTCCCGTAAAGCACATTCTCAGGGGTTACAACATTCAGATATGGACTACGGATAGACAAAAGTTTTTCAATGACCTCATTGTATCTGGCAGAAATCAATATGGTATCTACATGTTTCTGGTAAATGTCGGAGACATAAATATCCTTCATTAGATCATATTCAAAACCGGCATGCAACTTGATTTTACGTTTGATGAGTTTCAGAGTGTATATGGATTCCCTGGAAAGTTTGGTGGCCATAATGGTGGATATAATACAGGTTATCATCAGAGGGAGTATAATTTCATAATTTCCGGTTAATTCCATGACAATAATAATAGCTGTAATGGGTGCCCGCATGGTTCCCGCCACCAGTCCCCCCATGGCCACCAGGGCATACGCACCCGGGGTGCCCGTCCAGCCCGGGAATGCCCAGTGAATAAACGATCCAAAAAACGCTCCTGATGTGGCTCCAATGAATAGGGCGGGGGCAAAAACTCCGCCGGAGCCACCGGATCCCAGAGTGATGGAAGTGGCAATTATTTTAGCGAACACCAGAACAAATGCCAGTACCCAGAACATGTTTCCATTCAGGGCGGAATCAATGCTGCCATAACCCATCCCCATAACATAGGGGAATGCCAGCCCAATACCGCCAACGGCAATTCCACCAACTGCGGGCATTATATAGGAAGGGATAAAATTGAGACGTTCCTCGGAAAAGTCTTCCACTGCATACAAAATTTTAATGAAGACAAAAGAAATGATTCCGGTAAATATACCCAACCCAAGATACGTAAAGGTTTCCAGAGAACTCACATAATTATAGTGGGGGACATGAAATTCAGAAAAATTTCCCTCGTAATGGTGGCTCACAAAGGTGGCAATAACAGAAGCAATCACGATGGGGGAAAACTGGCTCACCTGAAAATCCATCAGAATCACTTCCACTGCAAAAAGAGCCCCGGCGATGGGGGCATTGAACGCTGCAGCAATTCCAGCCGCGGCACCAGCTCCCACAAGGGTTTTCAGTTGCTTGTGGGTGATCTGGAACATTTGTCCCACCGTGGACGCAAGGCTGGCACCAATCTGGACGATGGGTCCTTCCCTCCCCACAGAACCACCTGTCCCAATGGTGATGGCGGCGGTGATGGCTTTGATGATGGCCACCCGTGGGCGGATTTTCGCACCCTTTGAGATAACAGCCTCCATCACTTCCGGCACTCCATGGCCTTTGGATTCAGGCGATAAAAAATGAATGATGGGACCCACGATGGCTCCCCCTAATGCCGGAAGAAACAGGATCACATACCAGGGAGAGTTCATTATGTTGGTCAGAACATCCCCGCCACCTGGAAATGCCCACCCCGATATGATGTGGATGAGCCATCGGATGCCGATGGCCGCGAACCCGGCAAATAGGCCGGTTAGAAATGCCAGTGCCATGACAAAACTGTGCTCTGTCTGCTTCAGTTTATCTAAGGTTGTTAAAAAACAGGTTTTGGACCGGCTCACTGCGACAGACATAATTGCCATATTGAAGAATGGCAAAATCTGTCGATAGGGCGTAAAGAATTATTTGAAAAGGAGCCCTATATAAAAATCCAATTGACGTGCTCTCCTGAAAAAAAAGTTTCTTTTATGCCAGTTCTGCAAACTTCTCTTCTAAACGGATGGGAATCTTATGGAGATATACCAGAAGAAATAAATTATGAATCCTTTTCCAGCGACAGCCGCACAATGAATCCGGGGGATCTTTTTTTTGGGTATGATGGGTTGTCCCGCTCTGTTCTGGATTACCTGGACTTGGTTCTGGAAAAACGTCCGGCAGCGGTTTTTCTGGACAAATCCCATACAGATTCCATCCGTAGGAAATATTCCCAAACTAAAATCGCATTTTTCTTTAAATCGGATTTTCGGAAAGCATCCCACCAATTAATCCTTCATTTGATGGATTATCCTTTTTTGAAAATGCGGATGTTGGCAGTGACTGGCACCAATGGGAAAACCAGCCTGGCGTGGTATGATTACCAGATGCAGAAAAAATCGGTTTATATTGGAACCATTGGTATGTTCCGGAATAATACGGTGGATGATTCCGGGATGACCACGCCGGATTTTCTAAGGGTTATGCAGTTTCTGGAAAAATCTGCCGGGGAAGGAGCCCGGAGTGTATCCATGGAGGTGAGCTCCCATGCTCTGGACCAAGATCGGTTGTGGGGGTTGGAATGGGATTATCTGGTTTTCACAAATTTAACGCAGGATCATCTGGATTATCATTTGGATATGGAACAATATTTTCAGGCAAAATTAAAACTATTTTCCAACGCATTAACACAGAAAGGGAAAAAACCTGTATTTATTATCAATGCCGATGATGAATACGGACAGAGAATGTTGGATCTTTTCCGGAATTCCGGCGTGAAAATTCTCTCCTATGGGAAGAATGAAAATTCTCATTTTCAGATCATGAATATCCAGGTTGCTATGGACGGATATTCCTTTGATCTGAAAATTTCGGGAGAAAAAGACGGAGTATTTCCTGTCCATTTGCCACTCGTTGGAGAATTTAATATTTATAATATTCTGCCTGTCATGGTCGCAGGATTTCATTCCGGAGAAAAGATGGAAACGCTGATAGAAAAAGTACGGAATATTCGTCCGGCTCCGGGGAGAATGGAAAAAATCCCCGTTGGGAAAAACCGCCTTGCTGTTGTGGATTATGCCCACACTCCGGACGCTCTGCGCAAAGGTCTCCAAACATTGCGGGAGCTGAGACCATCCCGCCTGATTTGTATTTTCGGGGCAGGGGGGGACAGAGACAGAAAAAAACGTCCGCTCATGGGACAGGCTGTGGAAGAGCTTTCTGATTCTGCAATTATAACAAGTGACAATCCGCGTACGGAAAATCCATTGGCCATTATGGAAGATGTTCGCTCCGGTTTTACGGATTCTGCCCGCTATGAAATGATAGAGGACAGAAAAGTGGCCATACGCAAGGGTCTCTCTATTCTCCCGGAAAACGGTATTCTATACATCGCCGGAAAAGGTCATGAAAACTACCAGATCATTGGATCAGAAAAAAGATATTTCAGCGATCCGGATGTTGTGAAAGAATTTATCCAGGAAGAATTATGAACACGATAAATATGCCCATGGCAGAAATAAAGAATCTTTTCCTGACGCCCCCCCCTTCGGGTATCCATACTTTGGAAAGTATATCCTTCGACAGCCGGGAGCTGAGCGGGAAAGAATGGTTTCTTCCGCTCAAAGGGGAAAAAATAGATGCTCATGATTTTATTCCGGAGATTGATAGAGAGAAAAAAGCTGCCGGCATTATTTTTTCCAGAGGAAATGCACCGGCGAATCTCCCTTCCATCCATGTGAAGGATACTAATCAATTTCTTTTGGAGCTGGCGTTAGCGTATAGATTGCGGATCAATCCTTATGTGATTGGGATTACCGGCTCCAATGGAAAAACAACCACCAAGGATATTATGGCTCACCTCCTCCGTAGCGGCTTTGGGGAAGGGTATGTTCATTCCACGCAGAAAAATTACAATAATCATTTTGGTGTTCCTTATACGATTTTATCCATGCCGGAAACCACACGCTTTCTGGTTCTGGAAATGGGCATGAACCATCCGGGAGAGATATCCCTCCTTTCCCGTCACTCGGCTCCGGATGTCGCAATCATCACATCCATATCGGAAGGGCATGCAGAATTTTTCCAGAATGGGGATGAAATTGCCAGGGAAAAAATATCCATTCTCAGCGGATGCCGGGGAGAAAAGAAGATTATTCACCATGAAGATATCCACCGGCGGTTTCCGGAAGAAATTAAAAGAGCATCCGGCCAATGGGTGAACCCGGGAAAGTGTATGTTGGATCATGACCTATCCATTAGGGAAAGAAGTGGAGAGTATGCAATGATGTATGGAAGGGAGGAATACGCCCTGGGGATCCATTCTGCCACACAGAAAGAGAATTTTATTTTGGCTCTCTGTGCCCTCTTATCCATGGAAATGATTCAGAAAAATCCGAATATCCTTCCGGAGATTTTTTCCCGCATGAAGGAAATCCCGCTTCCCCAACACCGGTTGCAGAAAGTCACATCCGGACCCTGTGAAATCTGGGATGATACCTATAACGCAAATCCGGACTCTTTCCGGCGGGCGATGGATTTTGTCTCCGGACGAAAAAAAAACCGGCTATATGGAATCTTTGGACAGATGTCCGAACTGGGGGATATTGCCAAAGAGCGACATTTTGAACTGGGGCAGACCGCCCGGAAATACGGATTTCAAAAAGTAATTTTCTCCAGCAATAATCCGGAATACCGGAATGCTTTCCGGGAGGGCTGGGAAAATCCATCGGGATGTGATACCATTTCCAACGAGGATGAGGATATTCGCAAGGGTGTGACATCTTTATTGCCGGAGTTGACCCCGGACGATGTCCTGCTGTTGAAAGGTTCTCGATCGACCCGGATAGAAAGAGTCCTGGATTATCTCAAAAAGTAAATTCCATGCCTTCCCGGATTACTGTGGAGTTGGGAAATTCCAGAGCGGCTTTTTCCTGCAGATCAATCAGGAATTTGTCATTATGGGCAGGGTCGTGGTGGATTAAATGGTATTCTTTGACGGATGCCCGGCGTGAGATTTCAGCTCCCACTGTGTATATGGAGTGTCCCCATCCTTTTTTTCCGTTTTCATATTCCTCCGGAAGATACTGGGAGTCATAGGCAAAGATATTGGATTTGTCCGCAAATTGTATAATTTTTTCATTGGATTCCGGGCTCGGTTCGGTATCCGTACAGAAGGTGAAGGATCCATTGGTGAGAAAAAATCGGTACCCAATGGATTCATTGGGATGGTTCAGAGGCAGTGTATCCACTTTTATATGATCAATGATCAGCGGGTTTCTGGGGGTTATTTCATGATAGGTGAAATGAGCGGACATCTGGTCAATGCGAACCGGAAAGTACTGGAAACACTGCTGGAAACTCAGAGTTTTTTTGATATCCCAGCGGTCAGTTTTCACTGTTTCCCCCGGTTGTTCCATACCCTGTTTTCTGGGAATCAGTTTGGTGGCTCCGTAAATATGGAAATGGATATTGGGAAAATACGCGGGCACAAAAAAAGGAAAGCCCTGTATATGATCCCAGTGGCTGTGCGTGAATAAAATATGAATAGTGAAATCTTTTTTTCCGGCCAAGCCCCACTTGATCAGATCCGTCCCAATATTGCGGATTCCCGTGCCCGCATCGATGATGATCACTGTGTCTTTGTCCATCACCAGAACGGAAGTAGTGTTTCCGCCAAATATCTCAAAATCCCTTCCGGGGACAGGAATGGATCCACGGGTGCCATAGTATTTTACTTGAAAGTCCATATACCCTTTAATTTTCGGTATATTGGTATGGTTTCTGTATGATACTTTTTTCCCAAACTCCGTATACCAGGCTGCCGGACCCGGAATTATCCGATGAATACGGCCTTTCATTTCTGAGTACGAATATGAATTTTCCGCTTTTGGCGGAAGCGTATTGGCATGGTTTCTTTCCTTGGTATATTAAATATGGCTTTGTACACTGGTTTCACCCCCCGGAACGTCCGGTATTGTTCCCGCAGGATTTTAAAATTCCCCGCTCCATCCGGAAAATTGTCCGGAACCATCCGGATATCCGCTGGGATCAGAATTTCTGCGAGGTGATGCAGGCCTGCGAAAAAACAAGGGAAGAAAGCTGGATTGACTTTCGCTATAAAATAGCCTATTGCCGGGCACACCGGAAGGGCATTGCCCATTCCGTGGAATACTATGTGGATAACCGGCTTGCGGGAGGTCTGTATGGGATCCAGGTGGGGGGCGTGTTCACCGGAGAAAGTATGTTCCATTCTGTTACGGATGGGGCCAAAATTGCCCTCTACGGTCTGGTTTCCATGGCACAGGAAAAAGGTATCCGGAT
Organism: Leptospira biflexa; assembly: GCA_020721865.1. Taxonomy (GTDB): domain Bacteria; phylum Spirochaetota; class Leptospiria; order Turneriellales; family DYLW01; genus DYLW01. The sequence continues at coordinate 92,058 of DYLW01000003.1, forward strand.
CATTGATGGCCAGTCTCCGGGCAATTTTATCCACCAAATGGGGTTTTCTGACATTCCCCGGCGAGAATTTCTGAAGATTCTGGAATCCAATAACCGGGAAAAAATCTCCGGATAAGCGGATTTTTCTTGTCCCCCAATCTGCGAGTCCATTTTTATCCATTATGCAGACAAATAAATCCGTCCAACTGGATAAACCGGATTACCGGGGAAAAGTGCGGGATATATATGATCTGGGAGATACCCTTGTCATTGTAGCCAGCGACCGGCTTTCCGCGTTCGATGTTATTTTTAAGGAACCCATTCCTGACAAGGGAAAGATACTGACACAGATTTCCAATAAATGGTTTTCCTTAATGGACTTTATTCCCAACCACATTCTGGAAACCGATGTGGAAAAATTTCCGCAGGAATTCCGCACGGAAAAGGCAAAATTGGAGGGAAGATCTGTCTGGGTGAAAAAGGCCAAGAGGATTGACTTTGAATGTGTGGTGCGCGGTTATCTGATGGGGTCCGGTTATAAAGAATACCAGAAAATCGGATCCATTGCCGGTATTCCCATTCCCGCAGGATTAAAACAAGGAGACCGACTGCCGGAACCCATTTTTACCCCGGCCATAAAAGCTGCATCCGGTCATGATGAAAATGTGGATTATAACCATGTAAAAAACCAGATTGGAGAAGGACTGGCTTCCCGGCTTAGGGATTCAGCTATTAAAATATATCAATATGCCTATGAAAAATTATATAAAAACGGTATAATTCTGGCAGATACAAAATTTGAATTCGGACTCATTGGGGATGAACTCACTCTCATCGACGAAGTGCTCACACCGGATTCCTCCCGTTTTTTTGAATTGGAAAATTACGAAAGTGCCCGTGAGAAGGGGGAGCTGCCATCAAGTATGGATAAACAGGTGGTCCGGGATTATCTGGAATCCACCGGATGGGATAAAAATCCTCCGCCACCACCATTGCCAAAGGATATCATCGAGGAAACCCGCAGACGCTATGCGAAAATTGGAGATATTGTTGCAGTACTCCGCTAATGTTCTGGTGCGTTTTAAAAAATCCGTGCTGGAACCGCAGGGGAAAGCCATTCATTTGTCACTTAAAGACAACCATTTTGAGGGTATCGAATCTATACGGGTGGGTAAGATTGTGGAAATAACGCTGGAAGCTGCGAATAAAGAAGCCGCGATGGAATACTTGAAGAAGATAACGGAAGAAGTGCTTTATAATCCCGTAATGGAGACTGCGGAAATTATCCTTACGGAAGAAAAGGCATGACCGCCGGTATCCTGATTTTCCCCGGAAGTAACTGCGATGCAGACCTGCATTATGTTCTGGGTTCCGTCTATGGCATCCGCACGGAGGTTCTTCGTTATACGGAATCCTTTGAAATACGGCATGATTTTTATTTTGTTCCCGGCGGTTTTTCCTATGGGGATTATCTCCGGAGCGGTGCCATGGCCGCCCGGACTCCGGCGGTTAAGTCTTTGCGGGAAGCCGCAAAATCCGGGCGAAAAATCATAGGTATTTGCAATGGATTCCAGATTCTGACGGAATCTCATCTTCTGCCGGGAGCCCTCATCCGGAATAAAGACCTGCGGCATATATGTAAATGGGTATCTCTCAAACCGGAAAATATGTTCTCCGCAAATCTGCCGGCAGAATACTATCTTCCGGTAAGCCATTCCGAAGGGAATTACATCGCACCGGATGAAACCATCCGCGAGTTAGAGGATAACTCCCAGGTGGTGTTCCGTTACCGGGAAAATCCTAATGGGTCCATGAACGACATAGCCGGGATCATCAACAAAGAAAAAAATATTATAGGGTTAATGCCCCATCCGGAGAGAGCCATCCTGGAATCGGATGATCATCCTGCCGGTAAAATGGGTTACGGTAAATATTTTTTTGATTTTATTTTTAATAAATTCTGATGGCGGAATATACCGTTGGATGGGTTGCCGGTGTTTACGGTGCGTACTATGAAATTCTGACTTCGGATCATAAACCGTATCTGGCCAAACCATCCGGAAAACTGCGGCTCCTGAAAAAGCAGAACACATATACAGAAATTAAAGAAGAAAAAAATATTTTCACCATTGGGGATATGGTGGATATAAAAAAAACAGACAAAAAAAATAAAGGCGAGGAGTACGCCATTACCGGACTCCATCCCAGAAGAAATTATTTCCAAAGGTCCAGCCAGAACAGAATGCAGGTAATGGCGGCAAATCTGGATCAGATTTTTATTATTTCCTCTTTGGATGCTCCTCTTTTCAACCCTGGGTTTACGGACAGGGTGATCACGGAAGCCATGTCCAAAAATATTGATGTATATTTAATATTGAATAAAATGGATATTTTACAGGATGAAAACGGCTATGAAAAATACAGAGAATCCCTCAACCGTTTTACGTATTATGCCAGTCTGGGGTTTCCCATTTTTTTTACATCCCTGCAGGCCGATGTGGAGGAAACCATTCTGGATATACTCCGGGGGAAAAGAACATTTCTCATTGGGCAGTCCGGTGCCGGAAAAAGTACGTTCATCAACCGGGTTGCCGGGGAAAATATTCAGAAAACAAAGAGCGTGGAGAAAGGAGAAAAAGGAAAACACACCACGGTAAATGCCCGGATGATTCTTGCACAGGAAAATATGGAAATTATAGATGCCCCCGGATTGCGGGAATTTTCGTTAAACCATCTGACGCCGGAAAAAATACTTTTGGGATACCCGGAATTTAATAATTATATATGTCGCTTCCAGAATTGTACCCATACAGAAGAGGAGGGTTGTGCCGTTCGGGAAGCCCTGGAGAAGGGAAGAATATTTACAGACAGATACCGCTCCTATAAATCCACGCTTTTGTCACTGGCGGAAAAGTTTAAACCAAAAAGGGGAGATTACTGGCGGGGAATCCGCTGAATCCGGTTTTCCCGGATAAACAGCGTGACGGCGGTAATTTTTTTCTGTGAAGCCCCGTTTTCGGTGAGAAGCCGTGCAGCGTAATTCAACGTTGCCCCGGTGGTGGTCACATCGTCCAGAAGAATAATGCTGCGATCTGGTGGAACCCGGAAATTTTTTTTCAGGAAAAGGTTATCCTGTACAATGCCGTAGCGGGAGGCCGCATTCTTTGTCTTTGCTTTGATCCGCCGGTTTTTTTTATAAAAAGGGGATACCCATTCGCAGTCATAAATTTGGGAAATACTCCGGGCATATTTTCTCAGAAAAGGATGAGAGGATTCCAGGGTAATGAGAATCGAGCCGGGGCAGAGATTTGCCCAGCGTTGCTTTGTTTTCTGCAAAAGATAATTACGGCATCCGGAATGATTATGGAATTTTGCCTCCTTAAACAATTCCCTGGATGTGTTTCGGTAAAGATAAAATGAGATTAAATTATGGTAAAATACTTCATGACCGGATTCACTGTCCCGTAAACCGGAGAAAAAATCCCCATGTTCCTGTGGAATGTATTCCTGGTCTATTTTTTTTTCGCAGCCTGCACAGAATGGGATTCCCGGAATGCTCATCTCTTTTTTGCAGCTTATACAAAATTGCGGGAAGAGAAAATGATTCAGAGATTTTTTAAATACAGCTTTATCCATTTGTCCAGATTCTCCTGTTTTTTCTCCGGTAAGGGTTCCGTGGAATATTCCAGCTTTCTGGTAGCAGAATCCATCTCTTTTTTCTGGAATCCCAAACCGGAAAGAACTTCCTCAATAGCTGCCATAAATAAAGAAACCGGTTCCGCACTTTTTTCGGATGAGGGGCTTCCCGCACTTCGGTTACTATGCCTTTTTCTGGATGCTTCAAAAATTATTTTTTCCGCCTTTGCTTTGCCAATGCGGGGAGCTTTTTTCAGCTTTTCCAGATCATTGTTTTGAAGGGCCAGATCCAGCCCCGGAACCCCCAGATAGGAAATCAGATTGACAGCGGTTTGGCCTCCCACCCCGGATAATGACTTCAGGAAATCAAACATGCGGGCCTCTTCCTCGTCATGGAATCCATACAGGGTGGGCTGGTTGTCATTGGAATAGAGCAACCGAGTGAAAATGGTGACGACTTCTTCCCGCCGGTTATGATAAGCCTCATAAACCTGAATGGTGGTTTGCAGGGAATAGGAAATACCCTGAACATCCAGAATCATGGAGAGAGGCTCCAGAGAAATTATCTTACCTGTTATCCGGACAATCATTGTTTTTCCTTCGCAGCCATAACGCCATGGCAATAGCAGCCGCATCGCTGGCATCATCCGGGCCGGGTATATGATCGATATTCAGAAGCTTCTGGACCATCAGTTTTACCGAAGTTTTCCCCGCACGACCTGATCCGGTAACCGCTTTTTTGACCGAATTGGGTTGAAAATAATCTATGGGAATATTCCGTAACGCCAGAGAGAGGATGATGATTCCCCTGGCCTCAATGTTATAGTTCATCCGTTGCATACTGGTTTTTAAATATATTTCCTCTATTCCGGCAAAACATACTTTATTTTTCTTTAAGAAATCTTCCAGCTCTTTATGGAGTTGCAGATAGCGTTTTTCTCTGGGGATTTCCGGATCCGTTTCAATGGTGAAAATATTCTCCGGCTGGGGGAGGTGGTTTTTTTCATACCGGAAATGGGCAATTCCTGTTCGTCCATATCCCGGATCCACCCCCAGAATGCTAATCATTCAGATTTGTATACACATTCTGAACATCTTCATGGCTTTCAATGACGTCCAGAAATCTCTCCACGGCACTTTCTTTATCCGGGGGTAAATCCAGCGGGTTTAACGGCACATACTGTAAGCCAGACTCAATCACAGATATTTTCTTTTCCAGAAGATAGGGTTCCAGATTGCTGAACACCTCATGAAATTTTTCCCTTTCCGTTTTGATGATGAATATACCTTCATCGGATTCAAAATCGTCCGCTCCGGATTCAATGGCTTTGGAAAAAAGATCTTCTTCCTCAGCATTCGCCGCATCCAGAATAATAATTCCTTTATGCTCAAAGAGATAGGAAACCGCACCGGTGTCCGCCATGGAACCGCCATTTTTACTCAGAAGGTTTTTTATCTCCGGGATGGTACGGCTACGCTTGTCCGTCATGGTTTCAATCATAACGGCCATCCCGCCAGGGCCATAGCCCTCAAATACTATTTCCTCGTAGTTCACCCCTTCCAATTCACCGCTGCCTTTTTTAATGGCCCGGTCAATGTTATCCTTGGGAACATTGGCTTCCCTGGCCTTGGCGATGGCCGTCCGCAAGCGGGGATTGCAACTATCGTCCCCGCCGCCTAATTTGGCCGCCAACATAATTTCCTTGGTGAGCTTGGTGAATACCTTACCGCGTTTCGCATCAAGGGCTGATTTCTTATGCTTTATGTTTGCCCATTTTGAATGTCCTGACATGCGTCAGGTTTTAATTGAAAACAGGCAAGACAAGTTTTTTTCAGTTTAACAGCATAATTACAGTATTATAATCGTTACGGGATGGATACTGTTCGGACAGCATTTTCTTCGCTTCCGTGTATGCAGCCACTGGATCTTTTCTCTGTTTCAGCTCCCGGAGGTAATAATCCATAAATACATAGAACACATTCTTTTTATCGGTTTTATACATAAAAAGGAAGTTTTTATCTCCGGAGGAGGAAATGGTTTCCCGGATCCGGTTTTTATCCACTGGAGCATCCCAGACAACCAGGCTCCCGTTTTTCAAAAAGTTTGTATCCTGGGTGAAAACCAATGTATCTTTTTTTGCAGGACTTGCTTTTGCAGGATTGTTCAGGTGTATCCGGAATAGGGAATAACCAGGATTTTTTGCGGATACATCTGTCATCCAGGAATATTTTTTCCCGGTTGCCATGGTCTGGATTCCGGACGCAATAGCCGATGTTTGATCACCAACAGTTTGTTCCTCACGTTCCAGACGGGAAACGTACAGGGTGGTGTCCAAGCCGATTTTATTCTCTTCCAGAAAAGATTCCTTTGCGGGAAAATACAAAATGGCTTTGGATGGATCATCAAATTCCGCCTGTATCTGCTCTTCCATCGGCTGTGTATCCTTAACAGAAAGACGTTCCATGGATGCTTCCCCGGAAAGCTGCCAGCGGTACACCATGCCCGGATAGGTTTCCACAAAACCGGTCACCGGATACGGGAAGGACCGGAATGCTTTGATTTTCTTTCCAGTATCATACGCATAGTATTTTTTCAAACCCTGGTTGAAATTCTTTGTATTGTGGTAGTACGTAAAAAGAATGTCATTCTGCCACTTCTCATCAATGGACATCTTTTCTGGATTCTTCAGATATTTACTGAAATACTGTATTTTCTGAATAATCTCCCTGTCATAACGGGAACCGGATGTTTCCATATAGGCGGCATTTGTCACTTTTTCCGGAAAATCAATCATGGTATGGTACAGATAATGGTTGAAAATACTCTGGTTGGAGGAGGATATCTGCCCGATGTTTTTTGTCCGGATGATGTCAGGGACATTACTTACGTTATCTTCCCGGTCGGAAAAATTAGAAAGGAAGGAGTAAAAAATAATCTGCTGGTAATTCAATCCTTCGCTCTTCAGTTTATTTTTCCCGGTTTCTCCCAATTTTGCATAAATCAGATTTCTTTCCGCCGGCATGTATTTTCCGGTTTGCAACGAATACAGCAGATCATAGGCTAAAAGCTGGTCAATGATAACCTGATCCAGTTTTTTATTCTCCGGCTCACTCATTAATCGTTGCATGTTATCCAACGCAGAGAATGTGTTCAGCATATTACCGGTGGAAAGGTAATAGACAAAGAACGCATATTCTTTTTCCAGAGGATTGATCCGGGAATTTTCCAGCTTAGACAACCCATCTGCGTTGGGGGATGCTATAAATCCGGTATAGAATTCCGGTACGGACGTGGATTTATGGTTTGAGGCTTTGGCTATCCTTCCGGTCTTCACCAGAAGCAACTGGCGGAAAAGATTATTTCTGGATCCAACCATAGAGGTGGAATCTGCTTTATCGGCAAAATTAGTGAGCCGATCCAGACTGGTATTGGCTGCGTATACATCCGCCCATCGTCCGGGATTAGTGGATGCCGCTGCGATGCTTTTTTCCATCTCCTCCGGAGTTTCCTTTTCCGGGATGCCGGCTTTTTTCCGCAGATTTGCCAGAGACGGGTTTTTTTCTGTTAAAGATACCTGTCCGCTTTTCATTTTTCCCAGAACATAAGATTCCAGAAGGTAACGGTAATCTTTCTCCGTTAAGGAATATGCGGATGACAATTGTCCCAGCAGGGCGGAATGATCGGCTTCCGGATTATAGTAATATTCCATGGCCAGATTTGCCAGAGACAGGAATCTCCTGCTTTCTTTGTCCTTTTTCAGGGTTTCCAGTCTTTTCTGCAGGAACAAATCCTTTTCCGCCTTATTTCCGGCGATGAAGGAGAGCTCCAGAAAAATGGAATAATAATCATTTTCTCCCCGGAGAGATTCCGGCGGGTTGATGCTTTCCCATGCAGCTTTCACATTTTCACTTCTTTTCACCGCATCCAGTGCCAATGGGTATTCCTTTTCCTTTTGTAGAGATCTGGCCAATTGGTTGAAGGCCGAAAACTGTGCGTTAAACGCATCGGCGTGTTTCAGAGAAAATTCCCTGGCTTTTACTTTGCCGTCTTTTTCCGTGTTTTTTCTGGCCAGAATTCCGGAATACTGTTCCAGAGACCGGGTTCCGGGAAAGAAAGTGGAACCTGTTGTTCCGGCATTCCCGTTCATGAGGTTTTCTATCTGGGGTTTTGCGGCTTCTCTTTTGCCATAAAAATGATAAATATTTTTAAATCCAGACGCACCCAAGAGCAGGTTGACTCCGCCGGAATAGCTTAATTTCTCACCCATGGGGATGGGGTTTATATCGGAGTACGTTATAACGGCAGACTGAAACTGGTGTTCATAACCCAGAACGTTTGCATAGGAAATTTCGTTACGGTTGACCGGAATGATGGATTTATCCAGTTGCAGCTCATAATCCAGAACTTCTCCCCATATCCTTTTTTCCTGGAGTTTTGCATCACTATCAGCTTCCAGAAAAACTATGGGCAGATTATATTTGGATGCTCCCCCAAAGAAACCCATCAGTCCGGACTGGGTCTTAACCTGGAGCCAGTTTTTTCCGGAGAAAGCATAAGCATCATTTAAGAGCAAAGCTTCCTGGATAAGGTAATAACGGGTGGGCTCCTTTCCGGATTTCTCTTTCAGGAGATACCCAAAGGAGGAACTCTGGATGACATTTTCATCCACAAAGAGGGTATCTGTATTTTGGGAGAGAATCCATTTGGTCAGTTCCATACGTCGCAGGGTGCCTGGATCTTCTTCTTTTTTAGCCGGTGCGGCGGAGGGGGTTGTTCCTCCCTTGTCTTTAGCCAAGGCATTGGCAGGCGATGCTTCTTTTGACCCTTCCCTGGATGCTTCTTTGTCTTTATTGGTGATTTTATCTTTAATACTTTTCCAGTCCGTTGCAGCAAAATCTGCCAAAGGAAACCTTTTTCCTTCCATCTTTCCATTCGCAGAGGATATGAAATAAACGGTTTCTCCATCATTGAAGGTGTACATTACATTGCCCAATCCAGAGGGGAGACTGGCTTTGTGATCATAAAAGGAATTGTAAAATACTTTCGTGGATGGGTTTTTGGCAAGGCTGGCAAAATTTTCCTTTCTTTCTTTCTCCAAACTTTCCAGATCCTTTTCCAGCTCTGCGGAGTCTTCCCGGAGGAGTCTTTTTTTCTCAATGTGATTGACTATGATCAGTCTCTGCTTCTTGAGATAGTTTTCGGTTTCCAGAAATTTCTGGAAATCCTCATTGTAAAGTGGGACTGCAGACAGGGAGGGTAGGATTACCATGGAGGACAGAATATGCCGGGATTCATTCTGGATTTCCAAGGCCTTCCCATACTGGCCGGCGGTAAAATATTCCCGGGATAAATCCGATGTGATATTCCGGAACAGATTGGGGTTGTATTCAATGAGCTGTTCATTGCCCGTAAAAATGGTATACGCACGGGATAAATAATCCATTCTTTGCCGGTCTTCCGTTGCGTTCTGGTAAAGTTTATACGAAGTAATGGCCAGAGGATAAAAGGATTGAAATTCATCCGATTCCTCATGTAATGCGGTGTAGTTTTCCTGGGCTTTCTGGCTCATGGACAGATTTTCCAGAATCAGACTGCGGTTTAATCCGGAAACCATGACCAGACTCCGGTCTTTTTTCTTATCCCAGAAAACAACCTTCTGGCTCATGTATTCAGGATTGCGGTATTCCCCGGTAAATATTTTCAAAGCCTGGGAATAATATCCATAGGTTTTGGATTTGTTCTGGATGAATCCATTGTAATCCGTAAAGATTTCCTTCTGTTCCTGGTCTTTTTTCTGGCTGTAAAGTCCATAGAAAGTCTCAAAAATCCCTTTGTACAGAATGATCTGATAAATCTCTTTTACGGAAATTTCCGTTATTTTTGCTTTTTCTTCTTCTGTTAATTCCAGATCAGAATTTTTTTCTTTCTGGGCGTCGCTGGCCAGCTTTATTTTGGTCTGGATATATTTGTCAATGAACTTATCATTTTCTTCCATGTAATCTTTAATGGTATCCAGTTTGTCAGCATCGGATTTTGCAGAATTTTCAATGGAGTACGCATACAGCGTCAGCAGATTTTTTCTGGCCAGTCGCTGGATACCCATATAATTATTTTTCTGGGCCAGTTCCAGGGCTTCCTTATAGCTGGCTTGGGATGCGTCCAGCAGGTTCATCCGGAACTGGGCTTCCCCCATCCGCAGATACGCAGAAGCCAGAGCTTCTTTCCCATGGGCACTTTCATCTTTTTTTGCAAATTCAATCAGTTGTTGTAGCTCTCCGATGGCAATTCCATAGAGACCTTTTTTGAAGAGAATATCAGCTTTCATGGAATGGTACATCTGGTAACGGTTTATGGTGGGCAGATTAAAAGCCAGATGGTTGTCTCCCACATACACAAAATCATAGTCAAAGGTGTACACTTTGGAGACCAGCCAGGTCCAGGGCTGGTATACTCCAAACCATTTAATGCGGATGGGATATCGGGGAGCCAGATTTTCTTTTTCTTCCCCAAGGGCACCCCGTGCGTTTTCTAATTCGGAAAGTGCCAATCCATAGTTTTCCATGTCTTTATACAAACGGGCTTTTTCCAGGGCAATCATGGAACGCTCTTCCCTTATGCCTGCAAAATTCTGCTCTTGGATTACCAGATTGTACCATCGGATAGACTCTTCATTTTTTCCGTCCAGCTCGTTGGAGATGGCCAGATATTTCATGATGGTGGTACGTTTCTGCAAATTTTCACGGACTGTTTCCGGACTGCCGGATAAAGGGGCAATATTCTGGTAGAGCTGGTAGGCTTTTTCCAGATACTCAATGGATTTTTTATACTCATCTGTAAAATAGTACGTCTTTCCTGCATGGAAATAATAATTAGCCCGCTGTATTTCTGACTCAAAAGTGTAGTTCTCCATATCCCCCAGCATGGAATAATACTCTTTTGCCTTGTAATAATTATTCAAAAGAAAGTAGTTATTTCCAATGTTCAGATAAAAAGACGCCAGAATTCCCTTATTGGACTGAAGCCCAAAGTACGAAATACTTTTCTGGTACAGCCGGATGTTTTCTTCAAAAAGGTAGCCGGGAAAATATTTTTTATATAGCTCTGCGAATTTTTCCTTGTCCTTCTTGTTGTTTTTCTGGTCCACAACCACTTCCCGCTTTTCATCAATATACTGGTACATCCAGCCCAGAAGAACATAACTTTCCGCAAAATACTGATCGGCAAAGAACGACCACTGAAAGTCATTTTCTGCGGTTTTAAATTTTTTCAGCACTTCTTCTTTAAGCTTTTCCTTTAAATTCTTTTTTTCATATTTTGTATGCAGAACAATCCCCGTCTGGGTGTTCAGGTGGGCACGGGCAAAGATGAAAAAGTTCAGCAGGTATCTGCGTGCAAAATCAATATTATCATCATAATACTTTATCACATCATCCATCACCGGTTCTTTGGAATCCATAGCCTGGATGGTCATGGAATTGATGTTGATGAAGGTCTGCATGGATTTTTCTTTTACCAACTCCGGAAGGATTTCCTTGGCTCCCAACTGGAGATAAATATTCCCCAGAAAGCGGTAATAATTCCACGCCTTTTTATACTGCCCCCGGTTGCGGTATACCTCTGCCATATTTTCATAATAGGCCAGAAATTTTTTTACCAGAGGTATGAACGCAGCGTCCGCATAAGAATTTTTATAGATGGCCACCGCTTTATTATAATGGGAGAATGCTGTATCCAAGTTTTTCTGATATTCCTCGATGCCACCCTGGATCACATAACTTTTATACTCCCAGAATGTATCCGGGGGAATGATTTCCCGGACAGCCTGCAACTCTTTCTGTGTGCGAATGATATCATTCTGGGCCAGATAAAATTCCGCAGAAGCGATACCGGATATGTAATGGATTTCCGGATAGGACTCCCGGGGATAACGAGCGACGATGGAATCATTGGTTTTCCCTCTGGATTCTTTCAGGTTTCCCAGAAAAATCCCGTATATCCGGAAACGAATATTATCCCGCATGGGGTCGGTGAAAGAAATGCCACTGTCCAATGTTGCATTTTTTGCTGCTTTCAGTGGATGACGGGAAGGATACAGCACGTGCAGGTATCCAATGGGAATGGAAAAATCCGATTCCCCGCTTCCGATTTTTTGAATGAGCTCAAACTTTCTGTAATACCCCGGAAAATCAAACAATATCTGGTTGTATGCCGCTGCGGCTTGCAGGGAATCTCCTTTCTGGAGAAAAATATCCCCCCGGAGTTCCTTGCAGTAATGCAGGATATTCTTTCCGGATAATTCCACGGATTTTTTATACAAGGAAAATTTTTCTTTATCCGCATCCTCCATTGCCGCCATCAACTCCGCTTCATCTTTGGGAGCGGGATTATTCACGGCCACGGAATGGGATTCCAGAAAACCGGGGATTAATTTTTTGGATTTTATCTGGCTTTGCAGGGAATATGTGGATACAATGCTTTTGGAATGATCCCGGATGTATTGATCCAGATACTCCGGATAAGGCAGGGAAGAACCGGCAAAGGCAAAATCTGCTCCCAAAAATGGATGGGCGGAGGCCTCCTGTTTCAGAAAAACGCTGTGTAATGATGCCGATGGGAGGTTTTTACGGATTTGGTTTCCCAATTCGACGGTTTTTTCCGGGAACAGGCCTTCTTCTTTCAAAAAGATATACGCATCCACATCCTTTTTGGATCCATAAATGGGATACAGCGGGTCATTATGAAAAAAATCTTCCACCTTTTGCAGGGAAAGGAGATAGGCCATGGCGGAACGGGAGACTTTCTCCTGCATTGCTTCCACCTCTTTATTTTCCTCATCATTCACATCATTGGTAGGGGCAGAGGCTTTGGGGGTTTTCCCTTTTACTTTTTGTGTCTGCAGATTGGTCAGATCTTTTTTATCCTTCCGGTATTCATCCAGATACCTGCGGGTGAATTCATACTGGGAGACTATAGATTGTTTTTTGGGAATGATTCCGGATACAGGAATCATGGTCACATTGATGTTTTCTCCAATGCCTTGGGCAAAAACAATGGCACCGCCAATGAAACCGGATACTTTCGTATCAAAAATATTGTCATTCCCCAATGTGAGGGCGATTTCATCATAGTATTTTGTTTCACCGCTTGCTACGGGGTTTTTTTCTGATTTTTTGGGTGTATCACTTGCATTTCCCTGAGAGGCTGCGACCGCCTTTGCGGAATCATCTCTCCATTCCTTAGTGAACCGGAGAGAAACCACCTGGCCGTTGTCTTTCCTGTCCACATATCCGTCCGAATTGGTATCCTGGGAAATCTTTGTGGCCACAATGGATTTTCCATCTAACGTGAATGCCGGGTTGAGATACATATCCCGCCCGGAAGTGAGTTGCATTTCTTTGCCGGATGGAATGTGCACCAGATAAATATTCCCTTTGGATTCCCTTTCCCGGTAACCGACGAATACTATCCACTGGTCATCAGGAGAAAAGGAGGGCATCACCCCGCCATTTTCTGTGAGCTTCCGGGCAGAACCTTTGGAATCCGGATCCATGATCCAGATATTCTGAACAGCTCCCAGTCCAGGGCCAAAGGGATTTCCTTCGATGGAAGTCATATCGGAAGAAAAGGCGATACGTTCCCCATCATGGGACCAAACGGGATTGGATTCCCGGGAGCGGACACGCTTTTTCTCATCATTAGTGATTATTTTTTTGGAAGATAAAAATCCGGTTTTGTTGGGGTCTTCCCCTTTTTGGAATTTTTTTATCAAATCCCCTGTGTCAATTTTCTGGTATACCAGATCGCCATCCGGGTCCAGCTCATCATCCACATACACCAGGTACTTGCCGTTGGGGGATATGGCGGGTTCTTTCTGGTTGGTGGCTGTGGTTACCACCGGGATGAGGGTCACATCGTCCAGAGGGCGGAAAAATATGTCATAATTATCCCATCGGTTACTGGTGAAAAAAAGATACTTCCCGTCCGGGGTAATGTTACCGGCATAGGATTCCCCTTTTTCAATGGTCAGAGGGATGATACCGCCCGTGGCGTCCTTTTCATATTTGTCTTTGTATACATTCTGGTAACTGAAACGGGCATCTTCCTTCACCTGTCTTCCGGAACAGTGGGACAAAAGGACGATGGGTATTGCCCAAAATAGCAATTTCCACGGCTGTTTTTTGATAGAAGAATAAATAGAATGGAATACATTAGATCGCATAAAACCTCTCTTAAATCCTTTGGGATGTCTTTGTAGGGTTAGGTTTGAAATAAAATTTCTATTGTCGAGTATTTTTCTGTTACCCGGCAATAGAAGTTCGCTACAATTATGCGTCAGAGTTCCCGGTCGGAGAAATAACGCATAAACTGGACCCTTTCATAAAGAGAAGGGTCATCGGACTTGGATTGGGAAAGCAACCCCTTGAAATCAGAAATGCTCTGGTATCCATTTTTTTGCATCCAAGCCAGAACCCCGCTTTCCAAATCCTTGATATAGTGGGGGCCATTCTTATAAATCGCGGAAACCACTTGCACGGCGGATGCCCCGGAAAGAATCATCTTTATGACGCCTTCTGGGGTATGAATACCGGTGGAAGCACAAAGATCTGTGGAAACCCGGTTGGCCATGATGGAAATCCACCGCAGAGGCATACTGATTTCCGCCGGATTGGAAATATAATTGGCCTGGGTTACCTCTTTTTTGTCCAGATCAATATCAATATCAAAAAACCGGTTGAACAGTACTATTCCCTTGACCCCGGTTTCTGATAATTTCTGGATCATGGGGCCCAGATTGCTGAAGTAGTGACTGATTTTCAGGGTGACGGGCACTTTTACGGTTTTTACAACAGAATTCACAATCTCAAAGTACATTTTTTCCTTTTCATTGGAATCCCGACGAAAATCAGTGGGCATGAAAAACATATTCAGCTCAATTCCGTCCACTCCGGCTTTTTCGATTTTTTCCGCAAAATAGAGCCATTCATGGGAATAGCTACAGTTGATGCTCCCAAAAACCGGTATGGTTAATTCCTTTTTTGTCGCTTTAATCAGCTCGATGTATTTCTCAATATTATTCTGCTTTATCCGTAAGTCAAAATAATCCAGATACTCCATATAGACATCATTAGGAGCCATGGTTTTCATCATTTTATGGTATTCCAGATCAATTTCTTCCTCAAAAATGGATTTGAGAATGACGGCAGAGGCTCCTGCTTTTTCCATCTCTTTCAATTTTTCTATGGAACCTGTGAGGCCACTGGATCCGGCTATTATGGGGCTTTTTAATTCAAGTCCTGCGTACTTTGTTGATAATTTTGGCATATTTTCCTCTATTGGAATTTATTCCTTGATGGAAGACTGACTGTCAAGCAATTCCGGAAAAACTTTTATGAAGATGGGAGCACGGGATGATTTATCCGTTGACACCGCAAGCAATGGCTACATCTCCAACCGTGATATTTAAAGATGAAGTGTTTCCTCCGGTTGTTCGGTGGCATGACCATGGGAAGTCATGAATAGACCCGTCGCTCTGTTGCTTGCGGATACCCATGGATATTTTGTCCTTATGGACAAGATTATTCGGACGGCCATGGAGGAATTCTCCGGGCTGGAATTCATTCTCCATGCCGGCGATGTGGGGATTCTGGATGTGCGGGATTTGGGGCATTTACCGCAACGGGAGAAGCTTCTGTTGGAAAAGCATGGGAACCCCACGGAAGAATTTCTGCCATTTCTGTCCGGAGAAAAGGAACTGCCCCTGCCGATGTATCACATCCCCGGCAATCATGAGGATTTTTATTTGTATGACAGACTCACTCGGGAAAACCGCTTCCCCCGGCGTTTTTACACCATGGAGCCGGGATATCTGTACACCCATGCCGGCACAAGAAACCTGTGGAGGATGGCCGGATTGGGTAAGCTCCATCCCCACTATCCGCCGGGAAAAATCCCCACTGGAGATAAATTTTTATCCCGGCAGGAAATAGATGCATTTTTATATGCCCAGAAAACCGCAAAAGAAAAAGCCGATATTTTTATTTTCCATGAAGCCCCGTATCTGATCAAATGCGAAAATAAATGTCACTTTGGTCATCCGTTTTTTTCCAAGGTGATCCGGGATTTCCAGCCCCGGATTGTGATCTGCGGACACATGCACTTCTCCTATACTGTGCAGATTGGGGCGTCCCGGGTTTATGGTCTGCCGGCCGCACGGGATGGCTTTTTTGGGATTCTGTATGATGATTATTCCGTAACTCTGCACCATTGGGATGAGCCACAGAAAACTCTGGAGTTTAGCCGTTATCCGGAGGGAGAGGAAAAACTCTATCTGGAAAAATCGGAAGAAAAAAAGCGAAAAACCATCACGGCAGGACAGATTTTCCATCGCTTTGGTTTGTCCCGGAATGATCCCCATTTGAACGGAGCTTTGGGTAAGATAATTGTTTCCATCCGAAAAATGGAAAAAGAGAAAGGCATCTCGCGGGAAGATGCCTTTGCATTCGCTGAAAAATTTTTACGGAGAAAGGGTTTCTCCGTGACGGTTAAAAAGATATAATAAAATGCCTTATTTTAGAGGGAATTTATCTTTTCCTGCATAATGCTTTTCTTCATACAATTCCAAAGCAGGTAAAAATTTCTTTATCTGCAAAAAATGTTTGTCCTGGGAAGCAATAGGGATTTCGCTTTGTATGCAAAGTGTAGCCAGTACACCATCTTGAAAAGGGATGTTGACTCCATTCTTTCGTAGAATGTTCAGATTATCCCCAACTTTCTCCCAAATATCCTCATTCGTTTTGATCCAGTGAAATTCATTTACGGCATCTGTAATTTGACGTCTTTCTTCTTTGGATTTAATTCCATGAAGGAGTTCAGCATATACAATACCGCAAGTGGCTATTTCATCGCTTTCCATGATTGTATCCAGAAAAATTCCGTCTCCGTGTAAATAATCAATGATAATATTGGTATCCACCATAATCATAGAATGCTGTTCTCTCTTAGATCTTGCAATACTTTTTTATCAAAGGAAATTCTGCCCCGCAAACTTTTTAGTTTTTTATATTTTTCCGTATCATTGCTTTTGGGGTCATTTTTTTCCGTTAATGTTAATTCCACTTTTTTCCCTATAAAATATTTTAATTCCGGAATTTTCAACGTTTCCGATTCAATAACCAATTGTAGTTTGATGGCATTCATTTGCTTTAACCGTAAAAAATTCCCTTTGCTTTGTCAAGCCAAAGAAAATAGTATTCGTACTTTGCAAAGGCATCTCCAGAGAAGATGCCTTTGCGTTCGCGGAAAAATTTTTACGGAGAAAGGGTTTCTCCGTGACGGTTAAAAAGAAAACTTGCTGCCGATGAGGAATCCTGTAAAGTCATCCTGCCCGGATATTTCTGACATGGAATCCGGTGTGCGAGTGAAATAATCTCCGGGCAGGAAGATCCCATAAGCGGCAAAGAGAGTCCAGCTTTTCCGGATTTTCCACTCCAGAGAAAAATTGAATTCCATTCCCAGCTCCTTTTTGCCGGTTTTCCCCGGACGTATGGAATTGTCTCTCAATGACCACCATTGTGCCCGCCAGAGGAGATTCGGGGAAAATCCCCAGGAAATCCCGGCGTGGATGGTTTGGATTCCGGAGGCAAAACCCAGGGCCGTATCCCGGGAATAGATTCCGGAATGGGACATATACGCCGATGGGTTGAGTCCCCAGTAGCGGCTCATTAAGAATCCCATGTCTCCGGAAGGTCCCAACCCCACAAATCCGTAATTGCGGATTTTCCCGTCTTTATCATATTCTGCTCCGGAGTGCCAGGAAAATTCCCCTGTGAAGGACAGAGAATCATAATACCGGGTTTTCCGGATTTTCAGATCCCCCCGGGCCAGAGCCATAAAGCCATTGGCCGGGATATCTCCGGATTCACCGTTTGCCGCCGGAAGCCGATAATCCATTCCGGAGGATACGCCACCGGAGAGGGTGATTTTTGTATAAAGGAGTTTCTCTTTCCCCAGGGAGGAATCTGCCATCCAACGGGTTCCGCCGGTGGCCACCCAGTCTCCGTCGGCAAAATTTCCGGCGGTGCCGTCCAGCGAGCGGTCAGCCCCGGAATATGCGGAGGCTCCATAGCGGGTATAATACGCATAGACGGTGCCATGGAATCCTTCACCCGGATTTGTGCCCAACGATATAGCCGGCGTATGGTAAACCCCTCCGGTGCGGATGGAATTGGTATCTCCCCGGAAATTCTGCGTCTCTTCCGGATCCCCAGGAAGATACGTTCCGTAAATGGAATCCGGCTCCGGACGACTACCTCCATGGAGAATTTCTGCCACGGCGGAAAATGTCCCCGCCCAACCGGTGGAAAACGAAAGTATCCCTCCGTCCATCCGATGGATTTCTTTGGAAAGAAATGGGGAAAGAAATGACTCCCGGGTCGCGGTTTTTGCCTCTCTGGTGGGGGGCAGGTGGTCACCATCCGGAGAAAAGGGAATCCGGCCCAGAAAAAGCCCCAGGGAAAAATCCGCATTCTCCCAGAGATTTCCGGTAAGATACGCACTGCTCAGGAAAAATTCATCGGCCATTTTTTCTTCTCCGGTTTCTGGAACGGTATTCTGCCTGCGTTCCAGAGGATTTGTCCCCCACCGCATGTAATGGGTAAACTCCGCCCGAAAATCCACCCCTTCTGTGGAAGCAAACCATAATCCCAAATTGATCCGGGAGAATGCCAGATGAATCGCGTCATCCCCGGCCTCAATGGCATCCGGGGAGGTTTCCCGCAGAGTACGCAGATCCCCGTTGGAGAATGATGCCCCTTCCGTGTAAAAATCCAGAGAGGTTTCCACCATTTTCTGCGGCAGGGGGATTTCCCTTTTCTTTTCCGCCGATGGGTTAGCCCACAACAGAGAGCCCATGGCCAGAGATAAAATGATAGTGTAAAATTTCACTGGACAGCTCCTTGGGCGTTTTCATACCCCGGAGAGCCAAAGGTGAAATCCAGAAACCCATTATTTCCGCTATCCGGAGACGGAGGAAGAAATCCCACAATCCCATTTTCACTGAATATGGGAATCCTCAGATTATCGGTGGCGGGTTCCCAGGAAGAAGGAGAACGCCCATCGGACGGATGGGAGCGGTAGCTGGATCTGTATAAAGCACGCACAAACCCTGCGGTTTCCTCCGCCAGAAAATCCACTCCGTTTCCGGCAAAATCCACCGGCACCATGGCTTTGTTCAGAAGCACCAGAGAAAGCCGGGAATCCTCCATCCGGAAATTTTTGCTGCCGGAGATTTTTAGATGGGGAGATGTCCTTAGCGAAGAGTATCCGTTTTCCCATACCATAAATTCCGGAGAGGACTCAATAAAGATTATTTTATGCTCTCCGGGACAGAGTATATTCCATTGGGGTTCTTCAAAGCCCGGAATTCCAGGGCAGGAGGTTTTACTCTCTGCATAAGCGTTATTTTGATCCGGGATGGGGTATATCCGGGAAAAATCCATGGAAGAAAATCCACCCCGTCCCCAGGCCAGAGACCAGTGGGAAAGATCCACCGGTACATCCCCGGAATGGAATAGTTCCACATAAATATCGGTGGAGTTCCTCTCCCCGGGTTCTCCATTTTCCCCGTCCTGGAGAATTCCCGCCCAGCCAATTTCAGAAATTACCACACCGGAATTTTCCCCGGAATTTCCGGACGGAGAGATTCCCAGCGTGGATAAATCCTTCGCGATGTCCCATTCATTTTGGAATTGGGTGTATATATAGTTGGCGATGGCGGGGTCTTCCAGAATCAGCAGATTCTCATCGTTATCCTGAACGGCGGCATCGGACCAGTTGAAGGACCCAATGGCCACTTTTGCCCGATGGGTGCCGGCATCCGTAATCAGAATCTTGCAGTGCATTTTACCGCCATGGGAATCATCCCCCGGAGTGGTATAGTTTTCATTTCCGTCCACCCGGATGTGGGGACCGGATTCCCTCCGGGTTCCGTTTTCCAGAAAAGCAGAGGAAAAAATCCGGGGAGCTTCTGCACCAGCACCCCGGATAAAATTCGCATCATGGATTCCATAAACCGGAATATGCTTCCGGGTGGCGACATGGATGATGGCCGAGGCAAGCTCATCCTGGGTGAATGCGAAGATCATATAATGGATGGATTTTTCTGCCTGCAATACCAGATCGGCAATGGATTGAATGGCTTCCTCTCCGTTTGCGGGGGAAAAAAACACCCGTGCCCGGTATCCATTGATGGAAAATTCCCGTGGATGGGTCAGGGCGGGCTTCCGATTGCCAAACAACCCGGAAGCCATATTTTCGAATTCCTGGGTGTACACGGCGGCAAGGCCCTCATCTTCTATCCACAAAAAGGCATTGTTGTTGTGGTAAATCCCGGATTCCGTGAAATTTCCGGTTCCGGTGAAGACTTTTTTCCCATCCACAATGATGAACTTGTTATGCTGGATTCCCACCGTATTTCCAGCTACAAGGGAAAGACCGGCACGGCGGAGGCGGTAATAGCCTTCGCTCTGGTCTTCCCCGGCATCCCCCACCAGCCGGATTTTCACATTTCTGGCCTTTGCCTCCGCCAGGGCGTTGATGACAGAATTCAGGGTGATCTGGTAAAACGCCATATCAATGCTTTTGCGGGCAGAGCGGATTATTTCCGTAATACGTGCTTCAATCCCCCGGTCTGTGCCCATTCCTCTCCGGGCTCCGGGCATGGTGTACACCACTCCGGTTTTTTGCAGAATCAGGCCGGCATCATTCTGTGCATAACCGGGATCTTTGCCCCAGTGCCCGCAGGCCGGCAGATTCAGCAGAATATCCACAACCAGGGACAGGAGCCATTTTCTTCTTGTTCTCATAGTTTCCTCCAGAATTTGTTCTGGATATCTATGAAAAAAAAATCCCGATTTTTTTCTGAAAACGCTACAAATATTGATAAAATTAATATTTTTTGAAAAAAATTACAATTTTTGAGGAAAAGCGGTTGGTGGAGCTAATTTGGCCGATGGGGGGGAAAGGACTCTCCCATTTTTGGGATCAATCTATAATTTTGCTCTCCCGCAGTTGGCTTTCCGTCAACCCGGTCGCACGGGTAATCACATCTATGGATAAACCCATGGACAACAGATTGCGGGCCGTTTCTATGCGGGCACTTAGACCACCTTTTTGGATTCCCTTTTGCATCT
>DYLW01000089.1 GCA_020721865.1 Leptospira biflexa
GCTGGAAGGCCATCGCATCCGCCGCAAAAAATGTCACCCTGGGATTGGTGCAGACCTCCATACCCATTGGACGGGAACGGGAAAAAGACAACCGGGATTATATCCAAAATTCCATGGAGCTGGCTTTCAATTACGCCGTGAAAATCCTGATCACGTCTCCCAATCCCGTGGATCTACTGGTTTTCCCGGAATCCTCCATTCCCTTCCACACCACCAATCCGGATTTTACCCAGCCGGAGTATTTGTATTCCCGCACATTCCATGGGATTATGAGCATGGTTGCCTATATTGGAAAAACCAGTGTCCTCTACAATGAAACCGATTTTGTCCATACTATAAAAAAAAATCCAGATGGTACCATCACAAAATGGGTGGATTCCAGAAACTCCCTGACGCTTATGAATCCAGCCCTGGAGCGGCTTTCTGTTTATCAGAAAAAACATCTGCTTCCGTTTGGGGAATATATTCCTTCTGTGCTGGAGAAATATCTCTTTTTCCGCCGAATGCTGCCGGAGGCGGGGAATTTCACCTCTCCCGCCCATCCTCCCATCGGCCATTATGACGTCCTGCCATCCAGAGAGGGGCGGATCACCAATCCCCAATCCATCCCCATGGAATATCTGCAAAAGCCGGATGAATTGAAAGCCCACATGTCCCCTCCGGCCTGGATGGAACGCCATTATTTTATTGCCACGCTCTGCTATGAGGCCATGTTTCCGGAATATGTCCGCAGCATGACAGCGAGGGCGGCGGAGGGAAAGCCGGTGGAATTTATCCTCAATCCGGTGAACGACGCATGGTTTGGCAACGGCGTGGAAAATTACCAGCATCTGAATTCTGCCCGGTTCCGTGCGGTGGAAAACGGGTTGCATCTGGTACGTCCGGCTCTGAGCGGAGTGAGCGTTGTGGTGGATCCCACCGGTAAAAATGTCTCCCGCGTCCTGCACCCCGGAGAACGGGGGATTATAACGGCAACCATTCCCGCCGCCCGTCTGCCGGGGTTGTTTCTTCTGTGGGGAACGTTCCCGGTTTATCTGGTGTTGGCTGGTATTGTTATAGCTGCGTGGAGAGCATTGTTGAGACGCCGGGCCATGTAGAGACGCCCGGCTTCGATACGCCCGTATCCTTCTGCTATTACCATGAGTATT
>DYLW01000068.1 GCA_020721865.1 Leptospira biflexa
AGGGGTTTTTTCTCAGCAAAAAGACTCGGCTGCCCACCGTCATCGTGTTCTTTGCTGACTGTATCAATAATTGTTTTAGGGTCTATTCGCTCATGGACATGAAGGCTTACCGTTGGCACTTCAAAGCTGGTATGCTCCGCTTTTCCAGCCCATTGTAGCTGCGGGTCAAGGTGAGGGTCGTATTCATATTTTTTCTTTTCCCCTTTGTCTGGGTCGGTTTTGGGCGTAACCAGGCCGACGGGGGGTATGTTTGCCCGTTCTTTGTCACGGTGTTCGTATTGCTCTATTAGTATAGTTGTGGATTTATTCTTTGGCATTCGCTTTCACCATTATCATAACTCATTGTGTTGCATCATTGTCAAGAAATTTTGCAAAATGAGCATATTTGATCTTAATGGTTTTTTTCATACAGATATTTGTGGAGCCGCATTTTTCAGCGGGAGCCATCGGCCGGTTTTCTTATCCATGAATTCTATGCGGAGATTAGGGGCGTCTCAGCGTAAAAAATCTCCCACATCCACCTTGGCCTGATCTCTTCCCCAAATGCTCTTGATCCACTGCACATCGGCCGTTTTCTCCGTAAAAAGCGGAGCTCCGCAGTACCGAAAATAGATCCGGAGAGTGCCGGAATTATCTGGACGGGTGGAGTTATGTCTCCATAAATGGACATGCATGAATTACTTCGTATTATTCTGACAGACCACGATAAAAAAGGTGGTACGCCACTTCTTGAATTGATTCTTTCGTCCCTGGCAGAACACGGTATTCGCGGGGCGACCGTACTGCATGGCATAGCCGGATTTGGGAAGAGCGGGCGACGCCATTCTTCGCATATCCTCTCTATCAGCGATACTCTGCCCGTTGTCATTGAAGTCATTGAACAAACCCCCGTGGTGGAATCAGCGTTGGGTTCGGTGAGCGAACTGCTCGCTTCTTCTGGCGGTGGCGTAATTACCCGTGAAAAGGTAACGGCTTATTTTATAGAAGGTATAAAATGAATGTAACGGTGTACCTGAGCGTGGCTCTGGGCGGTGCTGTTGGTAGCGTGGCCCGGTTTTCCTTGTCTCGCGGATTAAGCTTCGTCTGGCCTGGCTTTCCCGTTGGAACTCTTGCCGTCAATCTGCTTGGTTCTTTTTTCATTGGAATCCTGGCTGTCTGGGCTTTCGATAAAAATATTATTATATCCCCCTGGCGTGAGTTTTTTATCACGGGATTTCTGGGAGGCTTAACCACCTTTTCGACGTTTGCTTACGAGAATTTAGTCCTGCTGCAAACGGGGCGCTACCGCGATTTGTTTTTGTACCTGGCCGGGAATCTGCTGCTTGGCTTTCTACTTGTTATGGCAGGGCGCTTTTTAGGGAGAATGTAATGGCTTTGAAACCACCCGCTTCTGTCACAGGAAAATGGAACCAGCGGGAAAAACAAAAGGGATAACGCAGGGTGGCGGTGGCCGGCAAACGGTTGGGGATCATAAGCAACGCCACCACCGAGCAATGGCGGGAATTAACAATTATCCCACATCCACCTTATTCTGAACCCTATCCAGAATGTTTCTCATTCTCTGGTTTCCCGGATCATTCTTCAAGACATCCTTCGCTATTTTTTCGGAGCGGGAGTATTCCCCCACCGCAAAATAGCATTCGGACAGGTTGATCAGATTATTGGTCATGGCCGGCTCCCGCAGGCGGACTCTTTCTCCCACGTCGATGGCTTTTGCATAGGACTTATTCATCCGCATGGCATAGGAAAGAGCGAACAGGGATGCCGTATCCGCCGGATTATCGCTGCAATAGGAAATGCCACAGCGGACGGCTTTGTCATAGTTTTTTGCTGTTATATAGGATTTGAAAAGCTCCTTCATCAGGCGGGGATGTTTTTTGTCCCCTTTGCAGGCTTCCTCCAAAATGGAAATGGCTTCTGTGATTTTGTTGCTCTTTTTGGCTGTCTTTACCTTTTCCAGATAATCCCGGATCAGACTTTCCGGCAGACTGGCTTTCTCCGCCCGATTGTATTCAATGCGGAGAAGAGACAAATCATCCGTGATCTCACCGGTTCCGTGGATTTCCCGGACAACGGCATCCAGATCTCCTTTTCCCTTTTCCACGGATCGCAGGAAGAGAGTTTCATCTTCGTTAATGATTCTCTCTCCGGTTGCTGATGTACCAATAAGGAGGTCATCCCGGCCATCACTGCCGCAGAAAACCACATCATGGTTCTTCATCTGGAATGTTTTAACAAAAATTCCACCGGCCAGAATGGCACTTCCCAGCTTCCGGAACAGGGAATCGCTTTCCAGAAATTCCGCTTTGCCGTCCCGGAACAGCACCATCCAGGGATGTTCCGCATTGATGTAATACATCAGACCGGAGTCCTCTTCCACCAGACCGATGACTCCACTCATCAGCATGGAGCCGTCAAAGCTTTCAAAAATGGCGTGCATCTCAGAGAAGGCGTTTTTGAGCCATCGTTCCGGAGACTGTTTTTTTACATCTGCGGCAAGCCGACTTCTTTCCAGCACGGACTGGAATGCCGCTCCCAGAACCAGAGCACCGCCGGCTCCCTGCAGGGATTTTCCCATGGCGTCCCCGTTGACAAAAACCACATATTTTTTCCCATCCAGAATGACATTATCTGTGATGCAGATATCCCCGCCGATGTCTCTTTCCCATTTACGGAAGACAAATTTCTTTTTCTGGTCCACCACAAAGCTGGTTTTGATGAAATCACTGACAGCACGGTTGGGCCCCAATGGTTTCAGAATCAGGGATGTGAGAAAATAATCCCCATCCTGCTGGGTTTTCAGCTTCTGGATATTCTCCAGGGATTTGCTTAAATCCGCCGTTCTTTCCTGAACTTTGCCTTCCAGGCTTTCTGCGTATTCTTGCAGCTTTTTTTCCGAATCCCGGATGGTGGCTACCATGTCATTGAATGACCGGGATACATATCCCAACTCATCGTCATAGATTATATTAATGGAAATATCTTTATCTCCATCCTGTACTTTTTTCAGCCCATAAAGAAGATTGTCCAGAGGATGATTCAGAATTTTCTTTGTCCCAAAATAGATAATAACGCCAGATATAAGAAATATCAGGAATCCCAAAAGCAGATTATAGAGGATTGCGTTGGTTATTTTTTCATTCATTGCCGTTTTCATGGAGTCAATGGATTTATAAATATCATCAATATAAAAACCGGTACCAATATAAAAATCATATTCCGGGATATAGCGGACAAACGAGAGTTTGGGCTGGTCCTTTTCTTCTCCGGGTTTGGGCCACAGATAACGGACAAAGCCTTCCTTCTCTTTGGATTGATCGCATACTTCAAAGAAAGCCTTCATCAGATTTCTTTCTTTACCACCCAGATTATCCGTTACCCGGTTATTGAACAATGGCTGGTCCATAATCTTTCCTTCTATTTTAGGGTTGACATGCACCAAATTCAACGGGTATGGGCGGGTATTATCAATCACAAAAAAGTATCCGCTTTTATCTTTATCAAATCTCATCTCTTTAATGTGACTTTTTATCCGGGATAGCAGCAGGTTCCGGTTTCCTTTCATGGCGGGATAAGATTGGATATAACCGGTCAACATTTCTGTCAAGTTATACAGCCGCTGTTTTTCCCTGTTAATCATATTGGTTTCAAAAACAGCAATATTCTGCATTCCGTGGTTATATGTGGAGTATACTTCTTTAGCTGTATTGACTGCCATATAAACAAACAAAATGAACATGGTCATGATGATCATTTTTGTACCCAGGCCGGCTCTGGTTATGCGGGAAAGAATTTTACGCATGGGAATTCCTTATTTTTTTGATTGAGGATAAAAAATGGAATTCAACGGTCAAGGAATAATTATTCAAAATTATTCATTTATTGAATAAGCTTTTGAACCCATGATCGTAAAAAAGCCCGGTTCCCAGCCCGGACTGCTCCGGCTTTTACTTTTCCGCTTTGGGATTTGAGGATTTTGTCTGGGCTTTGTTCAGAATGGTCAAGGCCCGGTTATTTTTTTTATCGACGGACAAAATTTCCTCCGCAATCTTTGCTGCCCGCTGGTATTCCCCATCCATATAGTAGCACTCTGCAAGGTTCACCAGATTATTGATCATCTCCGGTTCCCGCAGGCGTACCCTTTCTCCCATGTCAATGGCTTTTTTATAGTCTTTTGTCATGCGTTGTGCATAGGACAGGGCAAAAAGAGACTGCGTATCTGATGGGTTGTCCTGGGTATAGATGGTTCCACACCGCACGGCTTTATCATAAGTTTTGGTGGCCAGATAGGTTTTAAACAGCTCCCGTGCCAGCTTGGGGTGTTTTCTTTGCTCGCTGCGGGCTTTTTCCAGAATCGCAATGGCATCATCAATTTTTTTATCTTTTTTAGCGATTCTGGCCTTTTCCAGATAATCTTTAAGGATCGCATCCGGTTCCTGGATGCTCTCCGGGCGGTGGTATTCAATCCGGAGAATGGATAGATCATCCGTGAGCTCTCCCACTTTCTGTAATTCCTGGGATGTTTTTTCCAGAAGACCTTCCGCCCTTTCTATGGCACGCAGGAACAATGTTTCATCCTCGTTGATGATTCTGTCCCCGTCTTCTGATGTTCCCACCAGCAGATCATCCCGCCCGTCACTGCCACAGAAGAGGACATCCCCGTCTTTCATCTGGAATGTCTGGACAAAGATATGTCCCGCAAGGATGGCACTCCCCAGTTTTCGGAAAATGGAATCATTCTCAATGAACGCCGCCCGGCCATCCCGGTAGAGGGCCACCCAGGGATGTTCCGCATTGATAAAATATACCAGGCCGGTGGACTCATCCAGCAGACCGATGACTGCACTCATCAGCATGGAGCCGTCAAAACTTTCAAAAATGGTGTGCATTTCGGAAAAAGCGTTTTTGAGCCACCGTTCCGGAGACTGTTTTTTGACATCCGGGGAAAAACGGCTCCGTTCCAGAATGGACTGAAACGCCGCTCCCAGAACCATAGCTCCACCGGCTCCCTGCAGGGATTTTCCCATGGCGTCCCCATTGACAAAGACAATAAAATTCTTTCCGCTCAGCTCCACATTATCTGTGATGCAGATATCCCCGCCAATATCGCTTTCCCATTTCCGGAAGACAAATTTCTTTTTTTGGTTCACCAGAAAATCCGTTTTCACATTATTGCTTTTTGCCCGGTTGGGCCCCAAAGGTTTTAATATGAGGGAGGTAAGAAAATAATCCCCATCCTGCTGGGCCTTTAATCGCTGTACCGCTTCCAGGGTTTCCGATAGCTCCGCTGTACGCTTTTTTACTTTGCTCTCCAGTCCTTTGGCATAATGCTGGAGCTTCAGCTCGCCGGCCTTAATGGCCCTTACCATGGAGTTAAAGGAACGGGTGATAAAACCAATCTCGTCTTCAAACTGGACTTTGAGGTTTGTGTCCAGATCCCCGTCCTCCACCTTTTTCAGCCCACTCAGAAGACCATTCAAAGGTTTTACCAGTGCCCCGTAAAAAAACAGCCGGAAGCCAATCAGGATAAAAAGGATAACCACCACCAGCATAATTAATATGATTTTCGCGGGAGGATGAAAAAATTTGCGGTAGCTCAGATAGTCAAATCCTGCTTCTGTGACTGTTCGTTTTTCTTTGTTCACCACCAGATAGGAAATATAGTGGGCACCGGTTCCCGGATCTTCCCGGTAAAACCGCCGATGGGGTTCCTGGACAAGGGAGAAAAACTGGAGGACATTGTTTTTTAGTATGGCCGGGTTCTCACCGGAATTCTTCTTTAAGTGATCCTGGATCCTTTTTTGGAAGTGGACAATTTCCTTTTTTTCTTTTGCCAGTAGCTTTTTATCCAGAGTTTGGGCATATCCCTCCACCGGAATACTTTCTGCCAGAATCCGGTATCGTCTCAGAGTGTTCTGAAATTCCAGAATTCTTTCTTTGAAGTGGTTCACCGTTTTTTTCCCATCACCGGCGGGAAGATCCCGGAGAAAATCCCGGTATGTGTCCGCATAAGCCGCAAAAAACGGATTTGTGGCCAGGATGGGATTATCCAGAAGGGAAACCACGCATTCCGCCTGGGTGCAGGATTCCAGAGAATTCATGAAAAACGCGTTTGTATATTCTCCGGAAAATGCTTTGAAATCCATGCCGGGAGCTTTTTCCGATGTGGTGACAAGGGAAGAGAAAGATTTGTCCTCCAGGTTGTGGGTGATGAGATATTTCAGATCCTCCGGCCGCTCTCCGGTTTGCACTGCCAGCCGGGCATTCAGATATTTCTGTTGGTCAAAATCGGCCTCTTTCTCTTCCATCAGAAAGTTTGCCACAAACTGGAGCACCAGAAGAGAGGTCACCAGGGTCACCCCGATGATTTTTATCATGAAGGAAGATTTTTCTTTTACGTTATTAATATAAACAATGATCAAAACAAACAGCCCCACCACCACCATCAGGTCATAGGTGTACATAAATGTTCCTCTTGTGATGATCCCCTGGCGGGACCATAGATTGCTGATGCCGGGGGCCACTGTGGTGATCATGTATGAGACAAGGATTGCGAGGACCAAATAGCGGTTTTTTCCTTTCTCCCGGAATGCCCTCCATAATCCCACGGCGGTGAAAGTGGCCACGGATAAAAGAATGGCTGCCGCCACAATCCCCTGCTGCTTTTCTGCGTCCATGTCATAGTTGTGTCCACTGAAAAGAAAACGGGTTCCGGCGTTCAGGGTAGAAACCACAAAGAAAATCCATCCCAGGATGACCAGGAACCATCCGCCGATGAGGACCATCTTTGCCCGGCGTTCGTTGATTGTGTGAGGAAAATGGAGGAAGACCATTACCACATGCAATGCACTGGGCAGACTGGTATAAGCCGCAATCCAGCGGTTATACCCCACCGCAGGGTGGTAAATACTGGAGGCAAAAAGATAGCATACGGGTATGGTGGAAAAAACCACAAGGCTCATGGCAATATGAAACGTGGCTTTGGATCTGCCCGGAATGGTGAATAAAAAAAGAGCGGTGAGCAGCAAAAAAACCGATGGAATAAACGACTCCACAGTGAAGATGGAAAAAAATATATTCTCCGGCATTGGTATCCTCCTTGGGCAATCCGAATCTTCTTTATGCGGTAATCATCTCTGAAAGTCAAGAAAAATTTGGGCATTGCCCAATTATTCGTGGACTTTGTTGTGGGGCGTGCGGCAGAACAACCAAAATTG